>CAVWHE010000001.1:0-633769 GCA_963754845.1 uncultured bacterium | reverse complement strand
GCGCACGCATAAAGCTATCATATTTCTGAATTTTTGAAAATCCAGACTTGCGCCGCCCACGAGAAAACCCTCAACATACGGAACGTCGACAACCGATGCTACCGTCGCGTCGGTGAGACCACCGCCGTACATGTAACGTACGTTGACGCCAGGAGTAATGAGTTCGACGCACAGCTCGTTCATGACGGTATACACGCGCATAAGGTGTTCTGGGGAGGCAGCACGGCATCCGCCGATGGCCGACGAAGGCTCGTACGCTAGCCAAAGATTGCACACAGCAGGACGCCGCCTGCGGATCTCAAAACGGGCATATTCGGCGCAGAGAAGCTCGATTTCGCGACGCACGTGCGATCGTAGGACGTCATCTGAATCAACTTCGTCACCCAGGTCAATACATACGATGGGCTCTATGTTCGCCTCAACAAGGCGTGCAAGTTTGAGGGCACAGTCATTACGCGTTTCGTGAAAATATTTTCTTCGTTCGCTGTGACCAATAATACAGTAATCGCAGCCCAAAGCGCGAAGTTCGGCGGCTGCCACGGCGCCAGTGTACGCCCCATAGCCGTAACAATTGCAGTCCTGGCACCGAGTCTCAGAGGCGTGTGAAAACACCACGGAGCAACGGCACTCAAAGCGAGGAACGATGGGCAGAGTACGATTGTATGCCCCGTTATGGTTGCAATCTCTTGAAGCCATGCGGCATGTCGTCGGCAAAATTCGTCAGTCTCCTTTACCGACCACACCATTTTCCAGTTGGCGACAAATGTAAGCTGCCTCTTCAAGCACCAACCCTCATGCACCACGTGACGATCATCGACAATGATAGTGTATCACGTAGGAACCTAAGGTGCCTACGAATGTCTTCGACAACCTCGACCCCTTGCGGATTTTATTATTTTTGTTAAATTTTATGGAAATAAAATAATTTTATTAAAAATAATTTTATAAAAACAAAATAATTGGAGAAAACATGTATTTTTTAAGGATCATTTCTCTTATGGCAACTTTTGTATGCCTCGTCGCCGTACCTCGTATCGAAGGCTTTGTATATATGATTCGCCACATGCGCGAATCCACAACAGGCCGCGAAATTTTTTCCTTCCCCGACGTTCACCTGGACGGCCCAGCAAGCATTTGCCAAAGAGAAGCTTTTTTGCGCGCAGCCAAGGGTCATAGCTCTCACGTACTTGTCGAAGATCACAAACTTTCGTTCGACGACGCAAGCGACGGCATAGTAAGTGTCCCGGAATGGCTCGCGCCCGTCGCCGTAGAGTTTCTCAAAGATCCGCTCAACTTTGATCCCAACTCACCCGCGCTGGGATAAAATTGCTATTCCTGAAGCTTTCATGTCCTGCGAGCAGACACCTATTTGTCACATGACCTACCTCGCGCACGCATGGGGACTCACGGCCCAGAGCGTCGAATGTCGTCATGCGCTCGCTGCTTCACTGACATCGTGGCCGATCTCAGGAGCGCGTGTATTCGCTGCCATCGAAAGGAAAATAAAAACGATAGAGAAATACCATGATGGCCGCATCTTCGATGACTACTATAAGGCCAGCATCGCATGGCATCGTCAACAAGCCGCGATGTCTTCTCGATTCATCGCCTATCTCAAGGGATGCAGCCTGTCGGTCAAAGAGGCATTTCGCACGCATGTTTTTCAACGCGAGGCCTTCAACACCCTTGTGTCGTTTATTACTGAAGATCTTCGGCGCGAACTCGAAAGCCAGGGACTGACACCACATTATGCACTACAACGCGCACGCACAATGGCAGCGCAAACCGTGGCCGCGAGTGAAGAAAACATCTGTATGCAGGTTCTCTGTCGTCTTTTTTCGTTCCTTGTCGACGCCAAAACTCTTCACCTCATAAACCAAAACAGGGACAAAAAAACGATTTTTGTTTACGTAGGCGGGACCCACGCCGAAAATGTTGCCAAGGTCCTTGCCGATAGCGGTTACCAACTCATTGATACGTATGGCGATGAAGATACGATGGCTGTTCCTCTTGACATCAGCTTTTATTTCCAAACCATTGAGCCTCAGCAGCACGGTGTATCCCACAAACGGCGCTGCCGGCAATCAATCTACTCTGGCAATGCCTACGATGACAGCGATGGCATCGACGCATGGCTCGAGAGCGCCATCCTTCCTTTGTTCGATACATGCAACGCCTTTTCGCTCTACGATCCGTGGCCTCATTTTTGCTTTTGAGGTTGATGGCCGCGTTACGTATAATCCCCGGGCCTCGACTTCGAGTTCTCATGGATTTTAATCGTATTTTTAAATAATGAAAAGACTTGTTGAGTTAAATCAACTTTATCAAATCTATTGTTTTTTATATTAGAAAAATGCTACCATCGTGCCAGTATGATTTCGAGTAATCACCACCTTTGAAGATACCCAAAAAAACGAGAGGGGGGGGTAAGGACGTGTGATTCCGCAGAAGTAGTGACGCAGAGCGAGGAAGTGCGTACAGGGGAGTGTCGATAAAAATAGGGAGATTTACCATGACGGCAAAAGAAACTTTAAGAACACTTGCGGGTGGTTGTATTCTCTTTGTAATGAGCTCGATCACGGCTCAGCAGGCTGCAATTATCTACCACGCTTTCGATGAACAGTTTTCCTCTATACTAGGAAAGCTCGACGAGCTTAAAGCGAGCGGTTTTACCCACATTCAAGTCTCACCCATTCAAGAGAATACCTCTAAGGGAGATGATGGGTGGAGAGCTTATCAACCCCTTGACTACACCATAGACGGGGGAAAGTATGGCAACGAAGCGGTCTTCAGAGATCTCGTAAGTACGATTCATGCAAAAGGAATGAAAGTCATTGTTGACGTAGTTTTTGGCCATGTCGGTTCACTGCCAGGAGCCGACAAATACAAATGGCTTGAGGCAACGAGAAAGAAATGTGAAGGCCATCCTGAAGCGTATATTCTATCGGAAGCGTTGTGGAAAGACAGGGTGGAACTACGTTCCTTAACAAACTTGTGGCTGCTGATATAAACCCTTGGAAATACAACAAACTCGATCCTCTTTGGGATACAGAAGGAGCGAAAGCGGGGAAGCTTTTAAGGACCGACCAGAACCTCCTGCAGGAGTGCGACGGAGAACACGCCTATCCCCATAAATATGATTATGGAAGAGCTTGTGAGAAACAAGGCGGGACTAAAGGGTGTTATAATTATGGGCTGTGGTTTGGTGACTTGCCTCCCTGAATCTTCAAAGTTCATATGTAAAAGGCCAGCAAAAAGCCTATCTCGCGCGCCTCTTAAATCTTGGCGTTGATGGGTTCCGTTTTGATGCCCTCCATCTTTTTCCCTTGGAGACGTGGAATGAGTACTATGACTACATAAAGACAATGAAGCCTAGTAACTTCTTGTGCGGCGAGATTGTAACACTGATCGTGGAAGAGTATGCAGTTTATTATTCAAATAAAGACGTTCACATGACCGATTACATCCTTTACCTTGCCCTCCAGAAAGCATTTTCGTTTGACGGCTCTTTAAATTCACTTAACCTACCACCGTCAAATGGGCAGCCAGATGCTGCCCTGACATTTGGAGATAGTCACGACACTTATGCTGGCCGAAAGCGTACCGGCGGCCTCTCACTCTTTCTCAGTGATCTTCACGATGTAAAGCTTGCTTCATGTTTTATACTTGCACGTTCGTATGGCATACCTCTTATTCTCAACCACACGTACGAGGATTTAAAAAGGGGACATCCAACGTGCCATGAAATTTAGAAGTCTCATGGCAAAAAATAATGCCGGAGGAGAATACGTTCAAGAGCAAGGCGATGATGCCCATCTAAAACAAGTTGTCATGCTTATGCAGCGAGGAAACGAAAACTTCAAGGGCTTCATGATCATCAACAAATCAGACGAGAATATAACCCACAACTTCTTGTTCCATCAATTCGGAGACGAACCCTTGAACGGAGCAACATTCAAAAATATGAGCAACGAAGAGGAGGTCATCACCATCACGAAGCATAATAGGGCAACTATCACAGTTCCCAAGCGAAGTGCTCAATTTTTTGTGACACCCGATATCCTTGTGCCCTGGTTTCGAGAACTCTCTATCCGTGGTACGCTACCTTAGGCTGCTGGGGGTCGGCAATGAGCATGCGTTGTTATAGTGCAAAGCTACACATACACTTTGGATATTTTGTAATCGGGGACTATCATGATTGAGCTCACGCAGGTAACTGATTTTCTCGACGCTTACTTGGCACTACACGAATTTTGCAAAAACGACGATGCTTGGAACGGCCTCCAGGTCGAGGGTAGCGATAAAGTAAAAAAGATCATGTTCACCACCGACGCCGGCATTGAGACATTCAAGAAGGCTGTCGAAATTTCGGCAGACATGATCGTGGTCCATCACGGAATTTTTTGGTTTAAAAGTAATCCGAGTTTTAAAGGATACCTAAAAAAACGAATTTCTCTTCTTTTGGAAAATGGCATTTCGCTCTACGCAGCCCATTTGCCTCTCGATAAACATCCGACCGTCGGCAACAATGCACAGCTTTTGAAGCTTCTGGGCTTTGAGCCTGACCTAACGAGGCCCTTCGCATATTACAGCGGCATGTACTTAGGTTTCATCGGAACACGCACTACGGCGACGACGTGCGAACGTATAGCACAAACGTTGACCGAAAGCACCGGCGCCCGCTGCACGATACTTAATTTCGGGCCGCGTGACATTCGCACTATAGCCGTATGTTCCGGCGGCGGGGGCTACGCTCAGCTCGAGGAAGCGGCAGCTTCTGGCGTCGATGTATACGTCACAGGAGATGCCTCGGAGTCGTATCACGCGGCAAAGGACCGCGGGCTCAACCTTATATTTGCCGGGCACCACGCAACCGAAACGGTTGGCGTCAAGGCTTTGGCGCACGTAGTCAAGCGCGAGCTCGGCGTTGAAACGGTGTTCGTTGACGTTCCTACGGGGTTGTGACGGAAATCCTGGCTATACGCTGTGCCCCTTACCGACTAACGCTATTATCGCGTGGCCAGCGTGCGCCCGATGGCGCGTCCATGATCACCGTCGCCCACGAACCAATCGTAGAGCCTTCGCGCGCGGCTTCGCGGACTGCGGTCAAAGTCGACATGTATCGTCTCGCGGCCGCCTTCGCGCACGGGAGCTGAGTAGCGAATCCTTTCCGGATGCTGGAGCATGAAAAGCTCTTCATCGGTGAAGCGTTCGTGGGCGGGCAGAGCTCGATAATAAGCGGCGAGATTTCTCTCTTGCTGGCGCAACGCACAGGCGCCAGCTGGTCGCAGCAGTTGGTGCAGACGGTTGACCCAGGATGTTGCTTGTCCGGCACAAAGTCCCAACGCTGTTGTCGCGCAGCACGCAGCTGCACACAGCAAACCAGTTACGCACGAACTCATCCGCGGCCCTCCGCAGTGCGCAGCACAGGCACGAAATATGGGTAGCACTCGTGTGTTGTAGCAGCCGGTGTAAGCACAACCGCCAAGGAACGCCCCACCAAGAGCGCTGGCGAGGGTGTGCGTTTCGTTATAGCGTGTGTGCTTGAGCGCTTGGACGTATGATGCCCACATGACACATTTTTTACGGTCCGACACGTGTGGCATGACAAAGTGCAACGGCGTATCAAGCCCAACGCCGACAAGAACGTTCCTCGACTCTTCATCGAAGCCAGGATTCCATGCCCCCAAGGCGTACCCGCGATGACCGTCGCCAAGCATGAGACGTCTCCAGCCATCCTCCTGCGGCGGCGGCTGCTGCGGCGGTCCCGCGTTTGCCGACCGACGATCACCGGCACAATCCTCGCCGCTTTGTGGCGGAACCATGGAGCACGCCGATGACACGGCAAGCACAAGGGCACACACAAACGTTGCCGTTTTAAAAACCTTTAACATTTCTTACCTCCTCCAGAGCAGGGATGTTCCTGATTTTCACTTCACGTATTCTTACGCGCCCTCACAGCAAGATGCGTCGAAGAAAGTTTTACAAGGCCATCATCGTCACGCGCGGCGCGCACCCTATCAACGATGTGCCAAGCAAATGCGCGCGCCATATCGTCGGGTAATTTTGTCGCGTGAGGTATCCACACAAAAAGTACGTCCATCGTCGCACCCGATATCGAGAACTTCCTCGACGCCGCTCAAATCATCGAGGGCGCCGACCGCCTCGCATCCACGCTCGCAGCGTCCTATGGCATGACGACCGTAGTGCTCAGCATTCCATGTATCGTCGGCATGTGTGTGCTCCATGCTCTACCTCTTTACTGGTTGAATAGTGACCCTGAGCTTGTCAATGGCAGTGATGGCCATGTCTATGACATCATCAACGGCAGTCAACGGCACGTTTTCACCACTCAAGCTGTCCTTTATGATCGCGTACAACGGATCGCCAAGGGCACCAGAAAGGCTGCCCGCATAGTCCTGCGGGTCTATCGACAAAAGCCCCACACGTTGAAGCTCCTTCTCACACGCGCTGAGCAGCTCTATCTCGCACAGGCCAAGCGTGTGTGCTGATGCCGCGAGTGCACCTTTATAGCGTGCATCGAGGTATTTGACAAAAGCGCCTTTCTGTTTCGCGTTCATGAGGCGGTATATCTCATTGATGTATGTTGCAAAGAACTCCATAGCGCCATTAATGGTGGCAGCTAGGGCTTCCTGACACTCGTGATCTTTAAGAATTTCGACGAGGACAAGCGTCGACTTCGACGTTGCCTTACCAGGGGCCTTCGTGCCACGAGCCCACTCTACGCGATGTGCCCATTCCATGGTGAGTATGCGCAGAAGATCGCGATGACAGAGTTGTCCACCGGCTACCCATACCGGCTCACCCGAGGCACCCTCTTTCAACATGACTTCAAGGTTCCGCAGGATGACGCCACCGATGGCTGCAGAGGCGAACTCGACATCGGTGTCATTGATATCGACCATGGCATCCTCACCTATCATGAAGATATCCGAAAATGCCTCCATCGCCGCCCTCTCGGCTTTCAGTAGCCTCTCAGATTTATCATGCGTTAGAACCCGAGCTTCGCATCCATCGGCACCCGTGGAAAAAATCTCGGGGTTGCCCCTTCCCTCAGCTCGCACACATATAAGGAAGTCACTGAAAGAGCTCAGGCATCTTTGCGCCTTGACCTTCGTGGCCTCATCGAGACGAGCATAAACCTGAAGAAAGAGTGTCGAAGCGAGGCGGAATAATGCAACGTCACAACGATGCGCGGCATCCTTGCAAGCGGCGCTCGCAAGCGGCCTGATGGTAACCGGTCGCACCAATTCTGAGTGCGAGCAACCGCGGCGAAGGAGATTGCCGACGGTCTTCGGTGCCCTTCGGCCAGCGGCAAGAGACACCTTGCTTTTTCCGGCACCACCAGCCAACGAATCCACTGCGGCTGAGATGATCGTAAAAGCACACACGCCAACGACCACTCTCTTCATAACATTGCTCATGAAAAACTCCTTGCATCGCGGACAACCAAGCCACCAACGTCACCATAGCTTCTAAGACCTCCCCGCTTTTTTAGGACTCTTCTTCGTTCGGATGATCCATAATAGATTGGACTAGGAGAAAGTCAAAGGTCCTTTTGCTTATTTCTACCACAAATTACAAAGACAAAATTAGTTTTCTGTTGTATAATTATTCGTACTATGAATCTCAGCCGCCACTTCGTCATACCCCGAATCTACCCCGTGTGGTGCCTCACCATTGCTCTTATAGCGGGCATATGGTGGCAATGGTGCGGTTATTCGTGGCCGATGGCAGTGGCCGTGTGTGCCGGTAGCACCATCATCGCGGTCGCCTTGTGTGCGATCACGGGGTTGCCGCGCAGCCCGTATCTCATAGTTTATTGCGCATCATTTCTCGGGGGCGCGTACCGCTTCCATGAACGTCTCACGCGGTACCGGAAACTTCACGAGGACCTTGGACGCCACGTGTGTTATGCCGTCGGATCCGTCGCCGAAATTAACGAAACGGCCGACGCACGACTGCGTTACGTCATCAAACTCGATGCAAGCCTTCTTTACACACAGCAAGGGCCGACTAAGCCGTATGGGCAACGCGCACCTCTCATTCTCCACGTGTCAACGGCACGCGGCATCCGCGTTGCCGACCGCATCCTCGTGAGTGGCATACGCGTCAAAAAGCCCACCAACGATGACTATGGCCAGTACCTCCTCAAGGAAGGTTTTGCCGCAAGCGCCGTTGTCAGCAGATCTGCACTCGAAGTCATCGAACGCCCTTCGTTTTCGATCAGGCGCATCATAAAGGAGTATCGCCAGTGGCTTCTCCACAGTTTTCGCCGCACTATGAGTACCCAAACGTACTGTGCATTTGCTTCCATTTTTCTTGGCAATCCGACGGCAAAAAAGCGTGAAGAGCGACTCAAGAATCAGCTGCGTATGTGGGGCCTCTTTCACTACATCGCGCGCGCCGGCCTTCACCTCGTCATTTTTGTGTCAGTGTGGGTTTTCGTGCTGGGGATTCTGCCGCTGCCGTGGTTGTGGCGGCAGCTCGTCATCATTGCCCTGTGCTGCCTTTACTATCTCTTCACATGGCCCAGCATTCCCTTCAACCGGGCTTTCTTTACCTTCATTCTCGTGCGCGCATGCGGTATATGCCGGATGCGAACGTATTACGTACCATCGCTTTCACTCGTTGCTTTCGTCACACTTGTCCTCAACCCGCTCTACCTTTTTTCCCTGGACTTTCAGCTGAGCTTTGGTATAACGTACGCGCTTGCATGGTTCAATGAAATCAGATTTCAACGCCGCTGATAGTTTCATTTTTCATTTAATTTGACAAAGCTATAGGAAAGCTTAGAATTAGAGACCTGATAGAAGTTTCGAATTTCTTCTTCGTCGCGGGGTAGAGCAGTCTGGTAGCTCGTTGGGCTCATAACCCAAAGGTCGCTGGTTCAAATCCAGCCCCCGCAACCATTTTGATATAAATTTTGAGAGACCGTGTGTCGGGTGCACGGTCTCTCTTTTTTTTTAATGCCTTTGGGTGGGGCACTTACTTTCTTTCTCCAAGAAAGCTCAGATCGAGTCGTGGCACGAAAGGTCGCGGCCGCGCTGCAGCCGCCGCCGGAGCTTCACACTCGTGCGTCCGACGTTGCTCCAGAGGGCCCCAGCACGCAACACTGCCGCTAGGTATTTCAAAGTCATACTCAAACCACGATTCTGGCGGAATGACGGAACCTTTCGCAAGCGTGCCCACGAATACCACGTCTGATTGGTGCTGGGCTTGGCAATACGAAGAGCACGAAGAGCGCGGCGAAGATGGGGCAATGACGTACTCACCGGCGTTATCAGCTTCGATTACATGCGCCGACGGGGGAGGATGAAGTACGACGTTGGACACAGGACTGGCGAGAATGATGCCAAATGAAATGGGTGTTCTTGCCGCGATGACCATTCTTCGTGCCGTTCCCGTTCCCAGCTCGCGCAATGTCGGAAGCAGCAGGATGGCTTCGCCGAGTTCAACACGTGGTGGAATGCTGCCATAAACGTATTCGGGTAAAAACAACAAATCAGTCAGAGGAACGAGAGCTCCCGCCGGAAGTGTTGCAGCATCAGGCATCAAGGGTGCTTTCTTTTTCAGGGTCACATCTCGCGCAAGCCAGCAGTACAACCGTGTCCCAATCGCAGTTCCTGTGAGTGTGTCGTCTCCGGCATAAAAATTGTCAAAAACCTCAGCTAAACTCCAGCGCCAAACGTGCGGGTGCGGCATCGAGTTCGATTGAATGTGCGGCCGATGACAAATTCCCCGCGCCTGATGAGTGGTGGCAGCAATTGCTGCATAGAGCCCGTGAGCAGCCGCCGGCACAATGGACGCATGCCGTCGAGCAAGTTCAACAACAGCGAATTTGAGCCGAGGCAGTTGTACAATGGGCACGTTAACCGGCACGTATGGCGTCATCGAGTGCGGGAACAGAATCTCGCTCTGTGTCAAGTTCTTTGGCCCGCACTTACCAGCTTCGTCGACCTGTGTGCGCTCGCGTTCAGCCGATGGCTTACAGGACGCCGCCAGACCCTCGTCGCGCAGAGGCTTTCGACAAATTACTTCGCTCCTTGACAGTTCGCAGGGCTCATAGGCACTGAAGCTCTGGACGGTTGATGTAGGACAATGATCTGACGTTGCCGCCCTCCCGTCCGCTGACCTTCCGGACCGCGGGAGTGCGCCGCCGTGCGCATCTATTTCTTCGATGCGCCTGCAGGGGACGCGAGCGGGTCGGAGGACAGCTTTGAGTCCGCTTGTAAGGACCAGGTTGTACGTCCCATCGGCACGTGCTGATAACCATGTCGGCTGCGCGTTTGAACTCGAGCGCAGCCAGAAGCCACCGCCGGGCATTACAACCGGAACGATAGTAGCGCTTTTAATTCTCCTATAAACGTTGACAGGAGGCTGCTGTTCGGCATTTCCTGGTGCATAAAACCAGCCGTGGATGCCGGAACCAACGTTAACGATCGCCTGCGAAGGCTGCGCACAGTGCGTACGTGCAACCGCAAGAACGACGAAAGTGGCTACAAGGACAGTTCTCAATTTTAAGACAATAAATTTCATTAAAGCTCGCATCGTTATTCATCCATTGTTTTAGGCCGAACGGGCCACGCCTTCCTGCCCGTTGAAGGCAGTATTGACGCAGCCCGATCAGTAATATCATTTTCTTCCAAGGAAGCTCGAGACGTCCAAATTCGCATGCTGGCAACGGGTTACGCCTCGTCGCTTCGCACAACAGAATTAGGGCTTAGAGTCCCCATCCATTCTTGCCCTGTATCGGTTGCCCCCCCCGACCGGCTCTGGGTTTCCGGAATAAATTTCTACTCCGTTTACTACTCTTTTAGGAGAAAAAGTCATTCCTATTCTTCGATTTTGCCATGCCACTCCTGCAGCAGTACGTCTCTCCTTTTCTTTTCTGGTCGCCGTCCAGGGATTGCTCGGATCGGTGTTGCAGTAAGAACTATCATTACGTTTTTGCGCAAGACGGGCAGCAGCTCCTTTATCTTCTTTGCCGCGTGGTGCGGAGGAGGCATTGCCATTTTGCGAGGCACGACGACGACGTGCCACGAAACATTCGTACGCTTCGCTGATCGTCCGCTTATCCCTTGAGTCAAAACTGATGCAGCCGCGACCTTCATTAAATGTGAAGCTGCTAGGACGAGCCGCAACAATATCTGACGGAGTTCTTTGCCTCACAAGCTCGATGCTACCGGCCGGAATGAATACATCGTCCGCAAGGACTGTCATCGCCGGTATAAGCGATCCTTTGGCCAAGGTAATTCTCTGCCCGATAGGTATAATAGGCAAAGCAGGTTCACTACTCCCCACCTCCCTTTTCATTTCACGCGTGCGGTGGATCCTGATATCCCCTGCAGTCATGTTATTGAGTACCGGTACGATAACGTATAATCCCGAGCCATTGGGAAATATTTTCAAGCTATCTGTCTGGCGAGCATCGCCGACAAAGTTCGGTAGCTGCTTTATGATGACATTTGTATCCTGCGAAAGGATAACGTTATATGTAAGCGGAATCTGCTCATGGCATACGCGATTGACCACCAGAGGATTCTCCACGAACTTGCCCAGGTGCACAGTATCGGCGCTCACTGTACCAGGACTTCCATCGTCATCACCACTGAAACTTGGCACCGTCATAGTAGTAGAAATGATTGGGGCTTGGCTGCGACCACCATCACGGCAGACGACATCATGCACAAACTTGATCCCATTGGCAACGGCAACGCCTTGTGGTATGACTGTAAGGCCATCGTTCGCGTCGTAGACGTCACCGGCAACCCAGTGATAGTCAACCGGACATGCTTCTTGTCTTTGAGAATTATCAAGACAAAGGCCGTGCAAGGCATCGAAGCACTGTGCAAGCGTTGCGGCTCGGCCGTTGCTTCTCACGACACCGCCGCCACAGATACCGGCATTACCACCATCACCATCACTCGGATTAGCGTCGGAGTGGTCGTCATCATCAGAAATACCATCATCGGCAATCTCTATATCGCTGATTTCGTCACAATCAACCTTACTTAGTTGCGCTCCTTGTCTCATGCTGTTTCGGGACGACAAAGGATCACCACCATCGCGACTGCCGAGATGTCCCTGATTTGTAGCACTTTGGGGCAATGCGCGGATCAGGAGGGATGCTGCGCCACGATCATATGAGGGATTTTCGTCAGGCCGCACGACGACCCGCGACGATTCTGCACGCGGCACTGGAACAACGTCATGAGATAGCTGCTGGGATGCTGAGGAAACCTGAGCAGCTGTTTCATTAGTACCACTACCATCGTCATCGCCACCACTACAATCACCGCCGTCGCCATCACCATCGCCGTCATCGCCACCACTACAATCACCGCCGTCGCCACCATGGGAAGAGAGAGACGGGAAACCCGACGGTACCGCGAGGCTGCTTTCTTCTGACAATGGTAGTATTACTGATGAACTGGCTGCTGGATCGGCCAATCCGTCGCCATCACCATCACGGTCACCACCGACGGCACGACTCGTCGAATCGCCAGCGGCAGAGGAGGAGGAATTCGGCAATGCTGAGCTGCTTCCTAATGGGAATACTTCTGGGCTTGTCCATGGTACCCCTGCCGATCTGCCAGCTGGCACTCTCGGCGGCGCCCCCAACGCCGCAGGGCTTACTGGCACTGGTTTTGGTACTACGCCACTCCTCACCGCCAGTAGTGGTAAAAGTGATAAACGTTGGAAGGAAGATGGGGCGGTGGCTGAGGGGACAACCGGTGGCATTGAAATCCTGGACGGGACACCCGTCACCGTCAGTAAAGATGAGCCTGCTGGATGGGGGACCGCCAATCCGTCGCCATCACCATCGCCGTCATCGCCACCACTACAATCACCGCCGTCGCCATCACCATCGCCGTCATCGCCACCACTACAATCACCGCCGTCGCCACCATGGGAAGAGAGAGACGGGAAACCCGACGGTACCGCGAGGCTGCTTTCTTCTGACAATGGTAGTATTACTGATGAACTGGCTGCTGGATCGGCCAATCCGTCGCCATCGCCATCATCGCCATCACCATCACGGTCACCACTACCATCGCCGTCGCCATCACCATCGCCATCATCGCCGTCGCTGTTGCCAAATGGTAATACTTCCCCCGGGGTTGTCCGTGTTTCCGCAGCTGCCGATCCGGCAGCCGCTTCTCCATTTGTGGCTGAGCTTGCTGCTGTTGGGCTAGTTGACTGGCTGGGGGACGCTGAATCGTCCAATCCGTCGCCATCACCATCACGGTCACCACCGACGGCACGACTCGTCGAATCGCCAGCGGCAGAGGAGGAGGAATTCGGCAATGCTGAGCTGCTTCCTAATGGGAATACTTCTGGGCTTGTCCATGGTACCCCTGCCGATCTGCCAGCTGGCACTCTCGGCGGCGCCCCCAACGCCGCAGGGCTTACTGGCACTGGTTTTGGTACTACGCCACTCCTCACCGCCAGTAGTGGTAAAAGTGAGAAACTTTGGAAGGAAGATGGGGCGGTGGCTGAGGGGACAACCGGTGGCATTGAAATCCTGGACGGGACACCCGTCACCGTCAGTAAAGATGAGCCTGCTGGATGGGGGACCGCCAATCCGTCGCCATCACCATCATCGCCATCACTACCATCACCGCCGTCGCCATCACCATCGCCATCATCGCCACCACTACAATCACCGCCGTCGCCATCACCATCGCCGTCATCGCCACCACTACAATCACCGCCGTCGCCATCACCATCGCCGTCATCGCCGGAAAAACCACCATTGCTACTGTCGTCGCGTCTGCCGGATTCGTCAATGCCAAAGTGTACGTGTTTACCTCCGCGGGCATCCGATCTTACCCCACAGCTTTGACAAGGGCGTCCACGCACCACTGACCCGCTAGCTCCTTTTCCCTTGCGAAGCTCGGGGGAACCGTTAACGAGGGACAAGGTATACGCCTGGCCAGCCTGTACAGGAAACCACCAGGCAGCCGCGCGATTGACCGCCTTGCCGCCGTGCTTTTTGTCGTCTATTCCTGGAGCAACATGAAATCCGCCTTCAGATACGACAGGCCTAAAGAACGCTGTGCGGCTCTTCAACTCGACGGGAGGAATGGAGACAAAATGCGCATCGCCGGCATTGTTCTCATTGGCCGACGTCGAGAATGACCACCGTTGCGCAAGCTCTCTAGACCTCACATATATATCTGCTTGCGGAGCAGCGGCAACTGGAATGCGAGGCGAACGTGAAGATTGTGCGCGGGAACCTTGCACAGCAGAGCGTGATACTTTTGCTGACGGTCTTGATGTCCCCGAGAGCCGCGACCCCCGGCGGCACTGCATACCCCAGGCATCCCCGGCACCCACGATTAAAGCGAGAGCCGTTACAAGTCCTAACTTTCCAAAATTCATATAAAGACCTCCTAGCCTTTTTAGCTTCCTACGGACAACGTCATCGCTGTCGCAGGACAATGAAACACAAAATTACGTTGTGAAAAATACCTGCAAATAGAGTACGCGCGTCTTAACTACGCAACACTCCAGCTCAGGGCTGTAGTGTTGCGGCGCTACGCGACACGAATCGTCGCGGTCGGCGCCCTTTACGTGTGACATGATTTCCTGAGCATGCAACCGAACGTTCACAGTATAGAGCAGAAAAACCTTAATTGCAATACCAATGGCAAAAGAAAAAAGTGTAACACGTGGACAATATAATGTTTAAAGTTGTATCTGTATTTGGCCGCTCTCCGGAGGACATAGCAACCACAAAATAACACTGTAAAACAAACATTTCATCAAACAACTCTCAAACTTATCAAAAATATCGTTAAACTCATTGATTTTTACTCAATATTTGCTATCATGATTTTAAGGTATCGTCGGTCTTTTAAATGAATCGTCGGTTCCCTGAAATGGAATAAATACACTAATCATGTGGAGGTTTTTCTGTGAAAATGTTAATGAAATATTTCGGCATTGCCGCGTTCGGCCTTGTCGCGGTCCTCGCACAGGTGCACGCAGTCGCCGGCCGCGGGTGCTTCGCGTACACGTACGGACAAACGGGTGAACTCATGTTTCTCCTCGGTCAAGAGAGCAACGGTTTGTGGAATGACTTTGGCGGAAGCGCCAATGCCGGTGAATCAGCGCTCGATACCGCTGTCCGAGAATTCACTGAAGAGACACGCCACGTTTTCGGCAAAATTGCTCTGCGCGAGAATGTCTTGGCAAAGCCTACACGGACCAATCGTGCGGCAAGCATCGCGTACACACTGCGTGTCTTTGATCGCACAAAAATCTGCAATCTTAATCGCGCTAGCGACGGTGCTATGGTATACAGCTCCTGTCTCATCCGCGTTCCCTTCGTAAGTGCCCACGAGCTTGGTCATGCACCAATCCTCAAAGGGGCTGACATGGATATGAAGGCATTCACATGGGTGAATGCACACGATCTTCTCAATAACAAGAGCGGCCTTCGGCTCCATGAACGTCTCGCTGGCCTCATAAGGCAGAACAAGCGCTCTATCGAAACTATCTTTGGACAATCGGTCCAACCTTTGCCGGCATCGCACACCGGAGCTCCGCGTGGTGCCCCTCGTCATGCAAACGCAGCGCCAGCTCGCAAAGTAGCAGCTCGGCTTTGCACAGGTGCTCGAGGATCTGCGCGTCGTCCTGGTACTGCAACAACACAACAACCAGCACGAACGCCGACTCGTCATCCCGCACATCAACCCGCGTCCAGGCACGCTCCCATGAAGAACGTGCCAGCGGCGGCTCTTGCAAAACTAGCACCGATAGCAAAAAAGTGTGCAACAGCCCGTCGCTGTGCACCCGTCGGCCACCCCCAGCGCGGTGCTCATGACCAGGGACCAGCTCGTCGTCAGGCAAACCAACCTGCAGCCAGGCGCGCTCCCATGAAGAACGTGCCAGCGGCGGCTCTTGCAAAACTAGCACCGGTAGCAAAAAAGTGTGTGGCTCGTCGCTGTGCGCCCGTCAGCCGCTGCCAACAACGTGCTGCCGTCGACCCGAGGCAGAAGCAGAGTACACCTGCAAAACGTGCAACAAAGGGTGCCGGCGAAAGAAGAAGATAAGATTTAAGATTCCGTTTACGCACGGCATACAAGATGCAACCTACGCGTAGAACTAAAAAAACATAGAGGAGATGACAAAGAATTTGTTGTATGCTGCACAGTTGCGAGCACCAACAACGGATTGGGCACCGAGGTTAACGCTCAGGCGATCCCCGCGGTAGAGGGCGACGTTAAAGAAGATTGAGTGTTGCACCTTCCAACTTTCGCGCACGAGTGCGTCCGTGTCGAAGGTTCGCCATGGCGGGTTCTCGAGACCTTCGACGTTATCGTGGCCATGGACACGGAAACGATAGGCGAGGGAACATGAAAAGGGCGAACGAAATATATGCTCCCAGGCGTTTGCTGCAAGGATGGTGAAGGCGGGACCGCGTCTGATCATGACGGGGATTGCCTCGTCGGCGAATCGTCGCGATGTTACATCCCACGAGCGGAAGGGAAGCACCTCGTGGAGATCAAAAGCCGCGGGAGTGAAGAGTGCTGATTTTTCGTTCTTGAACTGCGCGACGCGTTCGATGTAGGGCGCACGTGCAAAGACCGTGAGAGCTAAGTACGCAAAGGGATTGAGCCACGAGTGCTCAGTTTTTCCAACAACGTGAAAAAATGCTTTGAATGCCGTGCTACGCCTGTCATCGCGAAACTGCCATATAGATGTATCGTGACGGCAGCGTCCGATGCCGGCACGTACGGCGCATCCAAGCGTTGTGCATTGAACATGGGAATCTTGCGGGCTGTAGCCAACGCTGGCGTATACCGTCAGCGTTCTTAGACCTCCTGAGCGGCGATGTTCACACAGGGAAAGTCCCTTGGGTTCCAGCACAGCGCGACGCAGAAAATCGACCAGATCAATGTTAAAGGTATTGAAAAACTGGTGAAGATTGTTTTCTCCCAGACTCGAGCCCGTGCCAAGCGACCCGCCGCGCGTTGTCAGAGCCACGTCACTGTCGGCGGTTCTTGCAGCAAGGTTAACGCCGAGAAGAACGGCCAACGGAGTGCATGTTGGTAATTGGCCGTGAAAGGCGCAATCGAAGAACCATTTTTCAACTTTCGTGCGGGCACTTAGGAACAACTCGGTCGACGCAAGCGATGCGATAAATTGCTCACTGCACAGGGACCCAAAACTCGGACACGTTCCAGGGAGCGTTAATTTGCCATTCTTTGCCAGTGCACTCGCCAGAAAAATATCGCCCAGAAAAAGACACCGTCCCCAGAGATTTTCGGCAAGGGGGACGCATCTGCCACGGCAATCATAGGCCGTACGCGTGTCGTAAGAAGAAAAGGCAACGTCGGCAAAAAAGTGGCCCCAAAAATCCCTTTCGCGCGTACGAACCATGAGAGGGAGTGTGTAATTATACGAGCGTGGAACAAGGAGTGCGTATGCCACCCCTTTGTCATAATCGACGCGTTCAAAAAGACCCCGATTGGCCCACGTAATCGCTGTTGGGTCATTGGTTAGGCACTCGCGGTGGCGGTGGGTCCTGCGCATGAAAAAAAGCTTTGCGTGGAGATCGTCGGTCCAACAAGCCACCACAACCGTACAAAGAACAAGGACCCGCGTGCCACGTCTCCATCTGTTCATGATGGAAGTTGGCTGCTGGCATCTCCGATGGAAACGGCCTCAGAAGCATCACGTCGAAAAATTTTACCGGCCTTGTCGTACCCCCACAAGGCGCCCTTTCCATCAAACCAGAGGTCGTGATCACCCTCACGAAGCTCAAAGCCATAGGATGAAGTTTCTGCAGGAAGCGCGAAGAATGCGCCGCGCTGTGCGACAATAAAGACGTAGGGACTTGTAAGGCGAGCAACCCAAACCCACGATGGAATAGGTGAAGTAGGGTTGTCGCGCAGCTGCTGCGCCAAGACGGCGACATTGGCACCTACTTTTTGTACGGTCTCGTGCGCCGATCCAACAAGGGCCTCCAGTTTTGCCCGCGCCCTATCGATGCGCAATGTTGCCGCAGAAGGATCGACAGAGGCGCGACAGGAGCATACCACCGAACATGTTATCGCAACTACAGCAGAGCTCGTGTATCTTTTTTGACAAAGCCTCACCATCCACACAATCCTTTCGGACCTTCATCGGAGCTAACGCAAAATCTCATCATGACGAGAGTCTATCACGCCTTGGAGTCAAGATAAAGAATCGCATTCGGTGTCACTCTCTACGCTCATTTATGAGGCCGCGCCACAAACGGGAACACGTGTCAAAGCAAGAAAAGTTCACGACAGGCGCGTCGCTGCAAAAAAGTTTTTCCAAAAAAGCTGGACGCTTCCCGCGGGTGGGGGGTCAGAAAGTGCTGCGCGGGCAACTGACATGGCAGATCGTGCAAGCTCCGCCTCATCCTTCTGGCTCCTCATGATCGCCTCTTGGTACTTCGCCGCCCAGTAAACAAAAATGACATCGATGAGTTCGACACTTTCGTGCTCGCCCGGATTCGCGCGCTCAAGGACGCTCAAAAAATTTTGAGGGTCTTCGTAGTCCGTGTGCATAAAGAACATAAGAAGAGGATGGCGGGAGGGTGTTCCACGGCAGGCACGATGTTCGACGAGGATGCATCGTGAGCGTATCGTCAGCGCAATGCTTTCAACACACCGCGCAAGAAAGATAAAATAGCAACCGGCGGGCGGCTCTTCGATGACTTTCAGGAGGCTGTTGTAACACGCTGGTGGCATGGCATCGGCTTTGCTGAGGACAAAAACCATGTCCTCGTGAGATCCGCGGGCAAATTTTGTGGCTGCAAAAAGCAGTTCAAGGTGCTCGCGCGTGTAGGAACCCTGAGGTTCGATCCAGAGAGCTTGATGGTAATGGTGTTCATTAATGCACCTGCACGTTCGGCATACTTTACAACCACCGCACTGACACCAACGTCGACGCATAAGGTCGTGCACGTTTGCAACAAGCGTCTCATGAGGACCGACCCAAAGCTGCGCCGGGGGCATATTTTCTTTTTCGCTTTCTTTCATGCCCACCTTCATACTCGCACGTCCTCTTGGTCTACAACGTCGTGAGAACTAAGCCACGTTGTCACGTATTCATGGGCACGTTCGGCGACATGTTCACAAGAGCGCGTTCCATCAAGCACGAGGGTGCCGGGTTTTTGAGCCACAAGCGCATCAAATCCTTCAACGAGTTTTTGAAGATATGCCGCGGAATGTCGCTCAAAGTACGTAAGAGGAGCTCGTCTGGCCACGATGCGCTCATAGGCGCATTGGGCAGGCACGCGTACATACACCACGATGTCGGGACCACGAAAATTCATGGCCCAGGCGTTGATCATGGCGATGGTCGCTTCGTCAAGACCCTGCGCGTAACCTTGGTAGACGGCAGACGAATCAGCCATGCGATCGGAAATAACAAGCTCTGCGCGCTCAAGAGCGGGTCCTACGATCGTTGCACTGTGCTCGGCGCGATCGGCGGCGAAGAGTAAAAATTCACTCTTTGCCGTTCTTTCTATGGTAGCGTTATGGACAAGTGTGCGTATATGGTTGCCAAACTCCGTTCCTCCAGGTTCTCGCGTGAGAACGACGGGAAGATCGCACGCGGCCAAACTCTTGTGCAAACGTCGGGCGAGCGTACTTTTGCCTGAACCATCGACGCCCTCTATGGCGACGAGGACGCCCTGCGTGAGTTTTTTCATTTTTTCTACACCTTGAAGGAGGCACGAGCACCTCACGTTCACTGAGTGCCCGTACCGCACATTGGCTCCACCCGGGTACAAACGATTGCACTTCAGTCTGTCCCAAATGTAGCATGAAGTAAAGGCACGTGCCTGGCACCTCAGCCGACGGTACGTTGTGCACGCGGTGCCGCCTTTTTTGTCGATGCCAAGGACGGAGGCTTTGTACGTGGGTAGTAGAACAACTTCTGCGTTATACGAACACCTTTACACGACGATTATCGAGGGCGAGAGACTTACGTATCTCGGACTCATTCTTAAACGAGCAGCTACCACGTTTGGTAACGACGTTGCTCTTGTATGCGATGGATCAACGGTAACCTACAGAGCCCTCTACTATCGGGCACTTCGCGTGAGCATGATGCTCGTCGAGCGAGGCATCAAACCGCATGATCGCGTCGTTATGCTCATAGAAAACTCAATCGCCTTCTACGTTGCCTACTTCGGTATTCTTCAGGTTGGCGCCGTCGTCGTTCCTCTCAATACGTTCCTCCATGAAAGGGAGCTTGCCCACATCATGCACGACGCGCAACCTGCGCTTCTTGTGTGCTCATCGGCGCAGAGCGAAAAGCTTCGAGCGTGCTCACCGAAACCGCTGCCTATCATCGACGAAAGTATGCTCTTTCTTGATGAACAAGCGCCAACAACGTTGCCCACGTTCAACATCGTCGAGCTTCCCTTCGATGACATGACGGCCCTTTTGTACACATCAGGCACGACAGGGTTTCCCAAAGGAGTCATGCTGAGTTCGCGTAACATTCTCACCAACGTCATGGGGGTCATCACGCGTTTTGGGATCCTCAAGCAGCAGCGCATTATAGCGATCCTGCCACTTTTTCATAGCCTCGGCCAGAACGTCTGCGTGTGGTCAGCCATCGTCATGGGATGCACCGTCATTGTTGTGCCAAAAATTGAGCGGCGTGCTCTTCTTTCCGGGTTCAATGAGCGACCGACCATTTTTGTTGGCGTTCCTGCCCTTTTCGGCGTTTTGTGCCTTTTGCGAAATGTCCCCCTTGAAACGGTTGAATATTTCTTTTCTGGCGGCGACGCCATGCCCGATAAAATCAGAAAGTTCTTTTCACTCATATATCGCCGCAAAATTTGCAGTGGTTACGGCATTACCGAGGCATCACCGGTTGTGTCGCTTGACACCGATGATACAACGGAGCCCACGCACTGCGCCGGCAGACCCCTTGACGGTGTCGAGTGCTCGGTGCGCGATGAAGAGGGAAAAAGCTTGCCGGCGTGCACCATCGGACATTTGTGGATCAAGGGCGACACAATCATGCTCGGCTACTACGGAGACGACGACGCCACTCGAGCGGCTATGACGGGAGGATGGCTCAAAACAGGCGACCTTGCCTATCGCGACGACAAGGGGAGAATCGTCATTACCGGCCGTATCAAGGACCTTATCATCAACAAGGGCATCAAAATTTACCCGCAAGAGGTAGAAAATGTCATACTGCTTCACGAAAACGTCGTTGCAGCAGCCGTCATTGGCATCGATGATCCCGGCGAAGGCCAATTTCCTTGCGCCTACGTTCAAATACGACGCAATGAGCCGGCATGCGAAGAAGAACTTGCACGATTATGTCACGACCACCTTGCCCCCTACAAAATACCGCGCCGCTTTGTGTGTACCACCAGCGCCTTGCCAACAACCGCGACAGGCAAAGTGGATAAAAAAGTGCTTAGAAAGAACTACGACGGTGAGTTCACGTCAAAAAAAGTTTGATTTCCCCCGCACCTTATCCTATAATCACCTGTGTTCTTAGGTTCGTAGATAAGGATAACCTCCATTTCCCCTATCCGTGACGTTCTGTCTGGGTAGGGGTATTGCTTTTTGTAGGAGGGCAGAACATGAAGGAGAAGGGCCATCGCTATGTACCAGCCGTGCGCAACGGCAGGTTTGAGTGCCGTGTTCACGCAGTCAAAGAGGGGTTTCTCCTATGTACGGCATCCATGCTTTTCTCCTCGCTTCTCGCACGTCTGGCTTGCCGACACTCCAAACAACTAGCGCCTCCGTCGTCTCCCGACATACCGCTTGCTCACAGTCGTGATCTTGTTATCACGTGGGTAGGGCACGCAACGCTTCTCATTCAGGTTGGTGGATTTAACATTTTGACTGATCCAATTTTTGGCAATGCATCGTTTTTGTATCCGCGCATAGTTCGTCCAGGCATCGCGCGTGACATGCTTCCGCCCCTCGATGCGGTCATCATTTCACACAATCACTATGATCATCTGGAGATGGCAAGCGTTCGGGCACTCGCTCGGCGCGATAATGCACATTTTTTTGTGCCACAGGGCGACAAGGCTCTTTTTGATGCTCATGCAATTGGGCGCACCACCGAGTGTACGTGGTGGCACCATTACGAAATCAAAATTGCCAACGATACATCGAATACCTGCTCATCGCTTCGCCTCACCTTTTTGCCCGCCGTTCATTGGACACAGCGAGGTCTTTTCGACCGCAACCGTTCGCTCTGGGGAAGTTGGATGATAGAGTGCGGCGACACATGCGTATATTTCGCCGGCGATACAGCATATGGCCAGCATTTTGGAAACATTGCGCGTGAATTTCCTTCAATCGATGTCGCCATCATACCCATAGGTCCGTGTGAACCACGTGAATTCATGAGACACGCCCATATGAATGCCGTCGAGGCCGGCCAAGCATTCCTGGCACTCGGCGCTCACCATTTGGTGCCGACACACTGGGGGACGTTTCATTTTGGTAATGAAGATCCTATGCTACCCCTTGTACGTCTTGAAGAATGGTGGCACGAGAACAGTGCGTCATGTTGCCACAAAAATATGCACGTACCCGCCGTCGGGCAAAGGGCAACGTTTCCCTAACGTTTTCTAAAATATGCACGGCACCGTTCTCATGGCATTCGTCACGCACGAGCTCTTTAATTTTATAGGCGTTTGCTTCACCGTCGCAGCTCTGCTATTATTCCAGAAGAAATATTTTATTCGCGCTGCAGTGTCTATTTTATGCGGCGGAATTTGGCCTAAAATTTTAAAGGGACATTTATCATGGGTTTATCGCGTATTTTGGTAGCGCAGCTTGTGTGTGCGTGCTGCTTACTTCAACCTCTTCATGCCGCTGCCGCTCGTGGACCGGTCGGTGGTGTTCCTCGGCCTAACGATGAACCTCTGAGGACCATGCGCACGGTAAAGGATTCACTGAATGCCAGTCAAGACCCACTGAGAAGACTTGCGCGCCAGTTGAGGGGCTTTGCCGATCGTTATGGAGCCGAGGTTGAATCGCCCGTTCCGGCCGATCACCACACTTTTGCTGATCAGATCGGCGACGCGACACACACCGAAGTCGAATCGTCTCTTCCTCCAACCGAACCGCGTTTTCTCGTTGATCGGCTCGACTACGTTGCACAGGCCTTCGAGAGGACGCAGCCGACAGAGGATGCCCATCGAAGCATGCGAACACGCATGCAACACATCATCGACCAGCTAGCCACCCATCGCCGCGATCTTAGGGCGTGTGTCCTGGCTTGCCTGCGTCAGCAGAATGTTCGTGGCAGAATTCAGCGACGACGCCGGGTGGCGGTATCCGACGATGCCGACGATTCGCCAGATCTCCTCCGAACCCAGGCGCAGACGCTTTGTCGCAAACACGACGAGCGTGTTGATGCGTGCGGCCAGGCACTCGATGCTCTCAAGGGGCGCTTTCAGGACTACCAAGAGGAATACGATCTTGAAAAATCCGACTTTAACCTTATAAGTGAGATCATAGCCTTCTTGACCGCTACACAGCTCCAGCTCGACGAAATAAAGCGCGCCATGCACACGGCAGCGCACGATATTGAAGAGATCGATCAAGAACTTGGTACTGCTGGTCGCGATCTCGCGCGTGCTTCGCTCTACGCTTTCGATGCCGGTGGGATTATGGACGGCCTTGTTAATCTCGTGAGTTCACTCGTGCCCGGTGAGCCAAGTGGTCCTGATGCCATGCGGGGGATTCTCGCGCAGTCTCGCGAGCGTGTGCTCACCATCCGCCAGCGCGTGAACAGCATCGTAACGAACGTTGCCACGCTGGCCCAACGGGAAAACAAAGTTTTGGAAAACATAAAAACCCTCGCATTTGTTCTTGATGACCATGGTGACCGGCACGTGCCAACACTCGATTTTGAAAAAATGGAGAGGACGATTGATGGAGGGTTTTTTGCTTCTATCGCGCGCGCCCTTGTTCTCGAGCAGCTTTTGCCGCCACCTCAGACGGCCGAACAAACTCGGCAGCAGGGTACGCCACGCGAAGTTCACCTTGTGCCTCTTCCAAGCGTAGGAGGCCTTGCCCGGAGAGCTCTGGCAACGCTGTATCCTGATCTTAAAAATCGTGCGCAGCATGCCGGGGGGGGGTGTGACACTCAGGAGGGTAATCGCCACGACGCTCAGCACGATCAAGCTACCCACACGGCGGCGTCGATGGTCGACACCCTTCGTCGCGGCCTTGATGGCCTCGTGCCCGAGCTTCCCGGACACGTTTTGCGCCACTTTCAGGGACTCAACGGTGGTGCCGATACTCGTCAGTATGGTCCTGCAAGCTGGGATGATCTTTATACGAGGGCAGTCATAGCAACGGGCAATGCCAACTATATTCTTTATGACATTGCCGCGTGCACGCGCTTCAGAACCGGACGGTATGCACTGAGGCCGAAAATAGAGTTCATCGAGAGGCTCACGGGTGTAAGCTACCGCGAAATCATGCATACTCTTGCCGATCCTGCGACACCGCTCGATCAACCACGCCTTATTTTTTGGACTCCGCCGTGGCTCGTCCGTGGCCTCGAATGCATCCTGCATGCGGCCACGCCTGGCCTGGCACCTAGTGCTCAAAGGGCGGCACACCGCGACCAGCACGCTCACGATGAGCAGCGCGCGCGTCCAGAACAGCAAACATTCTTGGGAGCCCTCAGCGCATCGTGGAGGGAGATGAAAACTCGCGTTGCACATTGGTCCAACGCAGTGACCGCACCCATTGCCCGCCAACAGTGCGTCATAAATGCCAGAAACGAACTTACTGAGCAGGCTACACGACTCTACCAGCGTTTTCTTTCAAAGATCCACGACCATTACTTTCGTTCCGCTGATCTGGCCCGCTGGCGTAGCGCCCCGGGATCGGACTTGGGACCGCGTTTTCTTGCTGCCCGTTTCCTCCGTTATCTTGCACGCACAACGATAGGAGCTCCCATAATTTCGAGTCTTGAACAAAGAATTGCCGACGGCAAGCCTGCATCGCGCGAGCTCGCCCTCATACAGAGTTTTGTTGCCAACAATCAGCTCAACGTTCTCACCGGCCCTCTCAAAGCAGCAATTTACAACAACCACGAGTATATTCGCGCCTTTGCTCGACGTTACGAGAACGTTATACAAATGGACCCCATAACGCGCCTTGATCCTCTTACAAATCGCGTCACCCATGCTATCAAGGATGACGGACTGCGAGCGATGGTTGGGTCGCTTTCGGCCGTGTGGCGCCCTTCGCTGCGTGAAGGACAGGAACTGCGGCACGAACACACCATCGTTCCGCCTGGCGGCGAGGGAAGGCATGCAGATGACTCCGATGGCACTGTTCCCCTGATTCGTCGCCGTCGATGGCAGCACCGTGCTGACTCCAGCGTAACGCCGATGAGGCCAGGAGCTGTTAGCGCAACCCATCCGCCTGACGAGGATGGCCTGCCTCCACGCAGCACCCCGTAAGACAAGAAGTCATATGATTTCTATTCGGCGGGCAGTTCATGTGAGGTTGTAGTCCTTGCAACGCCTGCTTACTGATGATCGATTAACGCCGAGAAGTGTGGCTATTTTGTTTTGATTTCTGTACTTGTTCCAAAGGAATGCCATAAGTTTTCCATCTCTCAACGCGCGCTTGCCGATACGCGCTATAGCAACGAGTTCAGGCTCGTTGGTACTATGCGCTTGGTCGACTATGGCCTCCGGACCTATATTGCTCCCACGGGCCTTCTGAATGATGATGTTTTGTACATACCTCCTGAGTTCCTGAAGGCTCGTCGGTCGCAAATTGATGATGTTTTTGCAATCGCGTGCGCTGAGTTCGAGAATTTTTTCGAAAGTTTTGTCGGCAACAGCCATGTGAGCGAATCCCTGAGCAAGGAGGCCGAGCTCTTGTTCGGTGAGTGTGGCAAGGGACGGAAAGATGAGTTTTGTTGTTTGAAGTTCCTTGAAAAGGTCGGCTGAGAACCTGTTTTCGCGAATAAGAGCTTCAAGTGGTTGGCTTGATGAGCATATAACACGGACGTCGCAAAAGGTTCTTTGGGTCCCCCTGTACGTTGTGAAACATCCGTAGCGAAGAAGTTCGGTGAGGTGGTCCTGGGCATCACGACAGAGAAAGTTTATGTTTTTGATAAAGAGTGTGCCATTTCCATCGAGTTTTTTGAGAATGGGTTCTTCGTAGGTAGCGCGGTCGTCGAGAAGCTGATTAAAGCCAAAGAGCCGCAGCGCAGGGTCCGTATCGGTTGAAGGCCCTTCGAGGACGAGCGTGTAAAGCGTATGGCGCAAACTCATGTGATGGAGTAACTCGACCGTATCCATGAGATCGGCGGGAGGAACGTCTAAAAGAACAGTCTTTGTACTCAGCGCTGCCCTTAAAAGGCCAATTTTGAAATTCAGGACTTGTTCGCCATCACTGGGAATAAGCGTATTGATGAAAGAGCCACTCTGTGTCGTTTTCAGGTACAGGAGGTAATCCCAATCGGAGGGTTCTTTGAGATGATCGAGATGCCTCATGATAAGGTCGGATGCATCGGCCTGGTGTACAGTGAGTATGACGTGATTGCGCTCAAGCGATGGCATACCGCAGATCGACAGTTTGTTGCCGTTGTCATCTGCCACGATGCATTGATGCGCTAATTGGTCCTGCATCACGTGAGAAGCAATTTGTCGACAGGCCTGGGTGATCGGATGCCCCCTGTGAACGTTAAGGTTGACCGTGACAAGTCCCTGCGCCTCGCGATTACCAAAGGAAAAATTTCTTCCCTTGTAAAAAACGATCCCCACGTTTTTATTGAGACTTTTGCGGAGAAATGAGCGCATGCTTTCTCTGTATTGCTTGGTCTCTTGATGGCGACTGTAGAGCTCATCAGCCATGAGTTTTTCGCGAGCAAGGATTTGCTCAAGATTTCTGTTTTGCAAAAGATAGATGATGCCGCCCAGATAACCGGCGAAGACTGTCATCTCGGCACGTTCGGTGTGCCCATAAAGTATGCGCGGTCGTGCGTTACGTTCAACGACAATACAACCGACAGTTTTTTTCTGACTACGCAGGGGAATAAAAATGTCGGCGTTAATTTCATTAAGGAAGCTCACAAGACGCCGACTTTCGTCGCTTTCTGCGCAAAAGTGGTCAAGAGCTATCTCATCGTAAATGAGGATGTTAGAATCCTTTGCGTTGTCGGCAAATTGGCTGTTGTTCACAATGGCACTCACGGTGTCGGAAGTTTCGCCGTATGCACATGTGTGAATGTGCACACAACGACCAGGAATGTCGAACGCACTCTGAAATAAATTTCGCGCAAGGAGCGATAATTCTTGCATAGTTGCAGCGCGTCCGAGATTATCGATGACTTCGGTAAAATTTTTTATGAAGGTAAAGTTACTTGTTGACTGCACGTGATCACCGAGGTCCAAGAAGCGGATGCCGACCAGTTTTCTTCCGCAGTAAAAAATTATGCCAGTTAGAAGAATATTGGAAACTCCAAGAACGGTATAGCTGTTGGTTGCACTCTTGATCGATGTCAAACAAAAATCGAAGGGAAATGACTGCAAAAAGTCCATAATGACCATGGGAACAATGAGCGTTCCCAAAAGCATCCTTATTTGATGCGTAAGGATGCGTGGTAATGGATGCTTCCTGGCGTACCCTAGTATGCACGCGGTATTTGTAATGGTAAGCACAAAGTAGGCATAAAAAGGGGAGAGCTTGACGAGAACAATTTCGAGCAAACTTCGGTCGATTGCCGCGTCACACTGAGCGTCAAAAAAGATGAGCGAAAGAAAAAATAACGTCGAAGAACCCGAGAGGATGAGGAGAATTTTATTTCTCAATGAAAGGACTTGCGGTCGTTTGACCGAGAATTCGACAAGGAGACTGAGAGCATTGTAGCGAACTGTTACCATCGCCCACGCCAAGCGCAGAAATGGTGAAATAAAGCGATAATTAGCACCAGGCGTATGTCGGTGGCAGAGCGCATGGAGGAACCAGGAAAGATCCTCTGTGAGGGCAGCGCACAGGACCACAACAAGGAGCATACGACAGATTTTTATTGATTTGGCCCGAGTGCCATTTTTCGATATCCTGTAGAGAATGCCCAGCTTAAAAACAAAAGAGACAAGAATTATCGCGGTAAGAAGAAGACCGTTCTCAAGAGCGCGTTCGACGGTATAGAACGCATCGACAAGGACGGCGAGCGATACTGCAACCATAGCACGTCCAAAATTAGAAACTTTTCAAGGCTCACGTTGCGCAGGTGTTTTTCCGGACCCTGGGCACGCCTGCCCGCACTCGTTCAAACCACCTTGCGCGCCATTCAGACTAAAATGACCTCGTGTTCACAACAGTTGGGAAATCCTAGGGCCCTGCGTTGCTGGGGCTTGACCTCTTTGCTTTTGGCAAGCACGTCTTCAGCCCACCGAATACTGCGGAAACACGCGCCTGCACTAATTCCATAATCTTTTGATATATGAAGATACGTTCCGCGCTGCCTCAAATATTCAAGGGTCATCAGAGCCCTGTCATGTATTCGAACCTCATTCGGCCTTTCACACATGGTCCTTCTTCACGCTTTCGTCTTTTGAGAGTATTTCACACATTTTTTCAAATGTCATACGATTTACATCTATAAGACGACTGAATTCATCGTCGGGCACGCACCTGATTTTGGTAAATTTCATTGCATCTCAGTTCTTGCAAAGTCTTTTTATCAAAGTCTACCTTTTTTATCCGTTATGCAAGCGGTCTGCCTTTGTCCACACCAACGGCACACACAAAATACAAAAATTTATCACCATCTCATTTTGCAATTCGGACACAAACGTGTATGCTTTTTCCGAGTTGAAGTAGGGTTATATCTTTGCGCCCGGCAAAGGAAGTGGCCGTCACGTGAGGCAAGTTTTTTTAGATCGTGGCACTGTCGTCATCAAGGAGGTATGTCAGCCGCTCCTTGACGATCATTCGGTGCTCGTCTCCGTTCACTACTCGTATATAAGTTCTGGACTGGAAGTTGCGGTTATCAATGCCGCGAAGAAAGATACGAGTATCTCGCGCAAAATAGAAAAAGTGATTTCGAGTATTTCCGCGCGCGGCATCGAAGGTGACGCGGTCCTCATCAAAGGGCGGCTCAAGGGCGAACTCGAGGCCCTCGGTTATTCCTGTTCTGGTCACGTCATTACCGTTGGCAAGAAGGTCAGGGACTTTCGTACCGGCGATTATGTCGCATGCGCCGGCCTCGGATTTGCCAATCATGCCGACATCGTGTGCGTCCCTGAGAATCTCGTCGTCCACATACACAAGCGCGATCTTTTGAAAGATGCGAGTCTGACTACTCTTGGAGCAACCGCTCTTCAAGGACTCCGCCGCGCGTACCTTCAGATCGGCGAATGCGTGTGCGTGTGGGGATTGGGGCTCATCGGGCAATTGACGGTGCAGCTTGCCAAATGTTCCGGCTGCAGGGTTATCGGCGTCGACATTCTCGACGATCGCCTCAAACTCGCCCTTCAATCGGGAGCCGACAGCGTTTACAATGCTGCCGACGGCACCATTGTGCGCGACGTTATTTTTTGCGCCGGTTCTGACGGGGTGGACGCAACCATCATAACTGCGGCATCAAAGACCGATCCCGTCGTTCATCAGGCAATTCAGGCGACGAGAAAAAAGGGGAAAATTATCGTCATAGGCGATGTGACCATGGATATAGAGCGCAGTCAGCTCTACAACAAAGAAATCGATATACTCGTTTCGTGCTCGTACGGGCCCGGCCGCCATGATGAACTCTATGAAAAACAAGGGCTCGATTATCCTTACGCCTACGTCCGATGGACCGAGAACCGGAACATGCAGGCATTCGTCGACCTCATGGAACGCGGCCGCCTCAATTTAGCCCTCCTGACTGCCTCAGAAGTTCCCCTGGAGCGCATAACGTACGCCTACGAGCAAATTCTTGGCAAAAGGCAGATTGGTTTTGTTATTTCGTATGGACCCCAGCCGGTGACGGCCGGCGAACGAAAAAAAGCACCGTCGGCACTCGGCCCCGGAGCCTTTGTGCCTGCGCGCAGGGGCGGCATAACCTCCGTTGGCATAATAGGCGTTGGAAATTTTGCCCTCACGACACTCGTACCGGTCCTGTCAAAGCTCGCCGACGTTAAAATTCGTGCCGTCGTCGATGCCGATGTAACGCGCTGCCTTTTTGTTTCAAAGATGTGTGGCACTGCAAAGGCTCTCGCTGATGATGGCCAGATGATCGATGACGAACTTGTCGATGTTGTTGTCGTTTCATCGGCCCACAAGTTTCATTCTCGACAGGCTCTGGCGGCTCTTGAGCGCGGCAAAGCCGTCCTGGTAGAAAAACCCATGGCCGTTGCCAGGGATGAACTCGATGCCTTTCGTACTTTCTTCGCACGGTGTCCTCACGCACCCCTGTGCGTGAACTACAGCCGCTCATTCTCCCCTTTTATAAAAAAAGTAAAAGCGGCGCTCGTAGGCAGATTGTCACCGCTCATGGTCCACTATCGCGTCAACGCGGGGTACCCTCCCAAGGACCTCCATGCTCATACCCACGCAGGAGCCGGTCGTATCTTAGGAGATGCATGCCACGTTGTCGACATAGTGTGTACACTCATTGAAAGTGCCCCCGTAGCAGTATCGGTCGAGTCACTCAATTCACCGCGTGACACGCTTTTCCCAACAGACAATTTTAGCGCCCAGATACGCTTCGCCGATGGTTCGATCGGATCAATCTTTTACACTGCCATCGGCCACCCACACCTGGGCAAAGAGCGCATGGAGTTGTTTTTTGATTCAAAGTCAATCGTTATGCACGACTACACGCGGCTTATTGGCCACGGCCTCCCTTCGTCCTTCAACGCAACGACCGCTGTGCCAGACGATGGACACACCGAGCTCATCACAACGTTTTTCGATGGTGTTAAAAAGCTTCCTTTCGCCCCTCTGGTCTCTCCCGATCATCTTCTTAAGGTCGCTGAAATCACGCTCCTCATCGACGAACTCGCATGTGAGGGCGGCGGCAACAGGGAAGTTCCTTAGAAAGCTAAAGGTACGCGTATGAAACTTGGTGTCCGTTGTGCATGCGTCTTTTGTTGCGTTAGTGCAGTTTCTTGGGGGAGTCGTGCTCCGTACGTTTACGACGTACATGCAGGTCGCCATGCGTGTGCACCGTGGTCTCAGGCCTATCGGTCGGCTGGTTTGACCCCCTGGGTTTTCGTGGATTTTGACGAGGCCATGAACGCGGGTTTCTATGAGCACGCGCGTCAAAAAACAATGGACGACGTCGGCGTGCCGGGAAATATACTTTTTCACTTTTTGCGCGGCTTGTACAACAAGAACAACTTGTCGGCCATTCGCCCGTCAAAGCAGGAACGTATTGCCAAAGTCGTGCACTGCATAATGCTTGATGCGAGCATTTCAGGGACTGTTGAGGCGACGCGTGCAACGTGGATGGCTCGCCACGGTCCTGCATGGCAGTTCCGTATTTGGACAGCCGAGGATCTCACGCGCGACGGTTTGTGCACGGCTTCGTGGTATCAGCACCTCGATGATCCTCAAACACGGGCCGATTGTGCAAAAATAGAAATAGCGTATCGCCACGGCGGCGTTTGTATCGATGCAGGCGTTATGTGTCTGCGGCCCTTCGACATCCTCAACTACACCTACGATCTTTGCGTTGGTATCGAACCTCTTGAAGGGCTCGGGTGGCAACTCGGACTTTCGGTTCTTGCCGCGCGCGCTGGCCATCCTGTTTTGGAGCATTGTCTGAAGGAGCTTGAAAAAGATTTGCCCTCCGATTCTTCACCAAAGCCATTCGTGTGCCGCCGCGCGTTCACGAGGGCTTTTTATGCCGTTGCCCAGATCCACAAAACCACCGATATAGCCTTGCCGGTTGGGTACTTTTGCCTGCCAACGAGCACATCTGCCAGTGCTGACAACGGCCAAACGTTCGCAACTAAAATTTCTTAAAATGCTCGTTGGATCAGGCAAGTAGTCGACGTATTACCGCAAGCTGGTTGTTATTCTAAGTTTTTCTATAAATGCTGCTTCAGCACGTGCTCCTACGATTCTGTCGATTTCACGACCATCTTTAAAGATCACGAACGTCGGCGTGCCCATGATGGGATTGTTAAGTTTTGTCATTGCAGGGTCGACGTGAGCCTTTGAAACGTCGTACTTAATGAATTTTACGTTGCTCATTATTTTTGCAACGTTCTTGAAAATTGGTTCCATGGTCTTGCACGGTCCACAGAATGGTTGGTAGAAATCGACGACGGCATAGCCATTTTTGGGCAGTAGTTGTTGGAGTGCTTGCGCTGATTGACACTCAATTACCGTACTAGCTAGTGCTGTCTGTGCTCCGGCCGCCGGTACCGCAGTTGCCGTCCTTTTGGGTGTCTTTGCTGACGTAGCCGGCGCAACCTTTTTAGGCTTCTCTGGTTGTTCCTGGGCTTTTGCTATCAACGCGGCAAGTTCGTTGATGAACTGCTGCTCAGATCTGGCCCCGATTAATCTGCCAATTTCCTGCGTTCCTTTGAGAATCATGAGCATCGGTATGGAACCCCCGATAGGACCCTGAGTGAGCTGTAGTGACTTTGGTAGATTAATTCCTTGTGAAACATCGACCTTGAAAAACCCCACGTTGGGAAACTTTTTTGCGACCTCGGCGAAGATCGGAGCCATCCTCGTACATGCTCCACACCATGGCGCGTAGAAATCAACGACGGAAAAAGCTTTATTGCTGGACTTGATCTTCCTTTCAAGCTCTCCCGACGTGCATTCTGTGACCTTTTCACTGATGATATTCCTAACAACTTTCTTCGAAATCTTGGCTGGTTTTGACGCTGTCTTGGTCGAGCCGGGGCAAAGGTTGGTATTAATAAGCATCAAAAGCGCGGGCATGAGTGACAAATACATCTTCACGACACCTTCTCCTTTCCTGTAACGTAGACCGCGGCCGACGTACACCGTACGTTCAACAGAGCCGCCACCACTTTTGAGTGTACACTTTTGGTGCGCCATAAAGCCAAAAAATTGTCGTTAAAAGTTTTTTAGGTTGACAGATAAGCACAATGTTGCGGTCGGACGAATTTTCTTGCGACCTCATGCGTCTCATGTTTAGACTAAGAGGCTGTTGAGTTAAATCATCCGTTCTTTTTTACAAGCTGCCCAATGTGGTCTCCAGCAAATCCACGCTTTTCGCCACGGTACTGAGTTTTAAAGCTCTGTGCATCAATGAGCTCATAGGTCGGATTTGGCGACCGACCGGCTTGGAGGCGATACATCTTTGTGACATCGGCCAAAATTTGGTCCCACACTCCGCGCTGACGCAACCTATAAAAATGGTCATAAACGGTTGGCCAGGGCGGCATATCCTTCGGCAACATTCTCCACTGAATACCTCCCTTTATCACGTACATTATCGCATTTGCAATGTCCATCTTTGGATATTTGCTCACCGCAGCTCGCGGGTCAGATCTTTCGAAATATGGCTCCAGAAGAGCCCACTGCTCATCTGTCAAATCGCTTGGATACATCGCACAGCTTTCGATAAAGAAATAAGCGCGTAGTATACCATCTTTTTAACTCAACAGCCTCTTAGCGAGGTTGGTTGCTCGGACTCACTCCGCAACCCGTGAGAGCGCCTTCGTGTATATCTCAAGGATCATCCACGTGGCGCATGAAGCATCCGAGAGGCGGAAATTCGTGGAGTCCGTGTAATAAATATCGGTGCTTTTGTCTCCTGGAAGCCGCACCACCACAAATGAAACCCAGTGCCCACCTACGTTGGCGATGAAGGTTGTTATGGGATCGGTCTTGAGTATGAGTGATGCGTAAACATCGTCTATCGATCCTTCGTTGTCGGCACGGTCAGGTGTTGAGGCTACTTTTTTAAGTACCGTCATCCTTCGGACAAGAGGCGGTTTTGCGCTGCTTGCGCTTCCCTTTTCCTTGCTGCCCGCGTTTCGAGTAACAACTGCGTGCGCTGTACTTACCTCGCGTTCAGGGTTGTTCCGAATAATCCTTCCTTGACCATCAATCGAAACTTGGGAACGCATTATGATGTGCGCATTTGAAAGTCCGAACTTCTGTGCAAGTATCATAAGAGTGTCGCCAACACGGTCGTAGCCTTCCGTATTCATCTGAGTTTTCCATGTGTTAGCAACGGCTTTGACGTTTGATGAGGTAACTGGACGGCCTCCTGCCTGGACGATCGATTGAACCGCAAGGGCGTTTATGACGGCACGAGGTCCGCACTCATTAACCCCTTGTCTGGCAACCTCGATGTGGTGGACACGTACATTTTGAAGGCCGCGTAGGGACGATGGCAAAGGAAGTTCGTTGCCGTGTGCCAATGTTGCGATGCGACTGGCAACGCTCGCGCAGACAACTGCACGTTCGGCACTTTCTCGTGCCGCTTGCGCAGCGATTTCGGAATTGTCTCCGCCACCACGCTGTTCCCACATACTATTTTCGACTGCCAGCGCAAGCGACGCGTCTTCACGCGCGTTGCAGGGCCTGTTTCGTTGTAGCACCGGTGATTCAGCCGTGGTAGTCGGTGACGATTTTTGCATACCTGCAGTAGGACGTCCTTTGGTGCCACTTGCCGTTGGTCTGGTTGCGACGCGCAGCGCTGACTCCATCGGCGGCGCTGCCGAACGTACCCGAGCTTGACCAGGCCTCTTGTCGCTGCTCGTGGCCGCTGGTATTGCCCGGCGCGTTTCGCTAACAGGTTGTGCAGTTGCTTGCGCGTTGTCACCTTCTCGTTCACTATCATTGAGTGCCAATGCCAGTGCTAGATCAGCCTCTTCGAGCTCGTTGGCATCACCCTTGGCATCCGCGCCTTCTCCGCCGTCGGCTGGGGCGGCCGCAGAAGCAGCGCTGGCACCTGCCTCCCAACGAGGCTGCGCCTCGTTGGCGCTCATGCTGATGGCCCGCGCTAGCGCCATATCGGTGTCGGCCAGATCGTCAGCTTCGCGAGCGGCATACGATCTTTGTGCTTCACGTTCACTGAGACTCAGGGCCGATGCCAAGTTAAGCCGGTCTAAATCTTCTGCGTCACGTACCGAACGTTGTACCACAGCTCTATGCGACGAGCCTACGGCTCCATGCCCGACACGTGAGCGGAAAGCCAATGCTCGAGGACCCACGCCACCGCGATGCGCAGAATGGCCGACAACTCTAGGGCCGTTCCGATGAGCGGCACTGGCATGGGCGAAAGCTGTGCAGGCCGCCATAACGAACATGATTATATTTCCAATTTTCATTTAGTACCTCCATATGTACAAAAATGAGCAACCTTACGCTCGATTAACTACACTCATTATAAATTAAACAACAATTTGAATAAAAATGCAAATCTAAAAAGGAACGTGCGCCACGATGGCTACACTACACCACGGCAAAATTTCCCCTGGCCTCACTCATACGCTCGAGGCGCCTGAAGGGACGGTCAAGGGAGCGTCCTATTTCGTCGGCAACCGGGCCAACAACGCCATTCCTAAACCATTGACGAGGCCAGAGTGCCTCTACCGCTATATATGGCCAAACGAGCCTCCTCATTTCACCACTCAAATGGTGGGCAGGCCTTCCGCGCCACCATCGCGTAGCGTAGTTTGCTGACCGTAAGGCGCAGAACACCTTAATGCCTCCTACAATCGCGGCGACCCTTCGCTCCAAGGCTGCATGTGCCACCCTTGCCTGCCTCCAATTACGACATGCCAAATAGACATCACCGGCCATTAACACCGAGGCAAAGACCGCCGCTGCCCTGCTTGCCACTCCAGGAGACGTCCTTGCAGCCAGCGCTCTTATCGCAGGGCTCAGGATAAATTTATCGAGCGCTCTGCCGCCTTTGATAGCGGTTGTGATTACGAGTACAGGCCAGGTTATTTCAGAAAGAGCAGTCTTCACGCCCTCGTGGTGGCGGCGTACGAACCGGGAAACTTTTGAGCCGAGAAAAATTGGCACGTCACGCGGCCTCACTTGAATGAGTGACCGCAGAAATTCCTGCTGTTCGTTGTTTGCGAAATTCGCATTGTGTGTGCAATTTATGTTAAGACCGTCCTGCCCGTCGTTGCCGAGAGTGACGCTCCTGAGATCGTTGTTAGAGAGGTTAAGGCGGAAATTTTTGGGCAACGTTGCCGAGAATGAAGTAAGATTGTTCTGCGAAAGATCGAGCGAGCGAAGGTTCCGAAAGAGGGCTAGAAGGCGTGGAAAGTCGATTGAGTCAATTTCGTTTCCACTCAGAACAAGAGAGGTAACACGGTTGCGTAGATCATCGTTTAGAAACGCGAGAACCTTGATCGGATCCTTGATGTATTCGCACATGCGCCATAACGGTTGCGGTCGCATGCTGTTGTGAAGATCGAGCGTGTACGTGCCATTGTGATTATCTACAAGATGGTCACTGATAATATTTGCGACGATGCCACGGGTGATGGGACGCAGAAATGCCGGTGTCGGACTTATGGCAGTGAGTCTGAGGGCCATTCTTTTCAGAACATCGGCTCCAATGTCGAAGAAGTCGCCAAGGACGAGGTCAATCTCTAACGCACCGGCATCGCTGGCCGTGCCAAAACTCCGTGGGTTACCTAGGTGTCTAAAGAACCTTCGAGCGTGAGCTGAGGTAAAATAGTGGTTATTATGGGCAGCACAAGGTAGTGGCAGAGCTTCCTGTTCGCCCCCGTCAGCACCATGTTCTCCGGCGGAGTCGATGAGGTCAGCGAGCATCGTCTGCCGTGCAAGATCAACCGGGACGTTAACAGTAACGCCATCATTGCACCTGAACCTGACATGAGGGACATGGGGCACCTCACTGACAGAGCACTCCATGGGCATGACGCACACAAACCACGTGATGGCCTGGCATAGCACGAGACCAGCACCGATAAATTTTTTCATGGATGTCCCTCTATACGAAAAAAGAGCGAGCACGTTTTTTTCAGAGATTCTACCTGTAAAGTATCCCATAAAATGTCTGTCTTTCAAACGCCTTAGGCAACGCGATAATTGTGGCACCGAGACATGGGAGATTGTTGACGCAGTCGCGATATCGTACCTCGTGCTTCTGCCATTGCATGTTGAGCGGCAAAATCCTAAACTGACACCGCGTATGATGCTCGTGCAGTGGAGATATTTTAACTGTGCCCTGTTACGGAAGGGTTGCTATGGGACCGTCTGACACTATTGTTGCTTTCGATTTGCATAGCGTCCTTTTCAAACCTGACTGGAAACTCGTTACCAAGCTTTTGCTTGAGTACAAACATACATTGAAGATTTTTACATGCGTCCTCAACATAAAGTTTGTCATCAAAAGTTTCACACTCTTGTTTAACGATCCTACTGATGAAGAATTTTTTGCGCTCTTTGAACGATACTGCCCCACGCTCGTTCCCTTGGCAATTGATCTCATGAATGCCCACCGCCCTAGCCCTGGGGCCGTTGCACTCGTCAAGGAGCTTAAAAATAGGGGTTGCGACGTCCACATTATGTCAAATATAGGTCCAAGGCGCTTTGAGACCTTGTGCGTGCGTTTTCCTGCCATCATGGGGCTTTTTAGTGCCGCAAAAATCAACAACGGCAACGCCGGCGCGCTCCTCAAAAAACCTCATCCACGATTCTTTGCCGAGTATCTTCGCGACTGCAATCCGACGGGCAAAAACGTTGTCCTCATCGATGACAACAAACACAACATACGTGAGGCTCGCAGACACGGTATCGTGGGTATCCGTTATTGCTGTCCCTGCCACGTACGCGCGGAACTCGTTTGCAGGGGTTTGTTTGCATAGATTTCTTGCATAACCATGCACCCTACATTGGGCAACCCTCGCCCTCGGCCACGCCATATATTTGGGCGACTTCATGACCAAAGAAGGCGAGAATCTTTTTTCTGAGACTTGTCATGCCGTCTAGCAAGGTCCTTGTAACGTTATTGATACTAACTGTCACTACGCTTATGCCATCAAGGATTTGAAAAATCCACCGCAAGGTCGGACGCTTTGTCGGACGATTTATTTGGTTTGGCAGCGTCTCATTGAGAGTTTTGAGAGCACTTCGCAAACGCCTTTGTCCGATGGAGTAAACGAGTAACGCCAGGGTCATGACGACAAGCAGAGCCTGTATCCGAGACTCTTTCTTTAGAAACAGGGATGAAGCAAAGAAGGACGGGTGTTTCAAAAAGGCAAAGCCCTTTTCTACGCAATCCTGGCCTTTGTAATGCCGCAAAATTTCGTCGGGAGAAACCTCGTGGCCCACCGTTGTTGCAAGGACAAAACAGGCCCTGTGAGCTATCTCGGTTTCGATGACCCCACTCTTTGGGACGAATGTACCACGCAGCCTGTAGACATATTTTTTCGACGCATCATCCATCGAGGGGCGGCCAGGCTTTTCATGGTGCACGAGGCTCTCGACCGAAACCTCCTCGAGCGTATGAAAGCGTGCCTTTTTTTTCAAACAAGTGATCTCCTTTTCTGCGTCTTCCTGGCATGCAAACGTCCTTTTGGCTGCCTTGCCAAGCTGCTCTTTGAGCAATGCGTAGTCACGTGCGACATCTCTTTCGACTGATTTGACGGCACGCGTGCGTGCTGCCTCAGATTGTACCACAATCCAGCGCTGGGGAAAGCCAAAGTGAAAAATGGGAAATTCGCGCAGCTGATAGTCATCGTCAACTCGTGACCAAACATTCTCGCTGACGGCCGTGGCAACCGATTCATGTTCCTTTTTTATCGTCGAGGGAACTCTGGTTATAAAGTTTATGGCGCTCAAGGAGGCAGCATTGCCGGCAAAATAGAGCTTGGAATCGGCGATGAGGCACCTAGACTCGTTGCTTGCCTTAAATTTCTCAACCAGCTCCTTTGCTCGCTGTGCAAGAATTACGTTATCGGATTCGTTGCCCTTCCATGTGCGCACGGCCAAGGGAATTCCTGCATCTTGTGTTGCCAGTAGTTCAAGGATGACTTGTTTAAGGTCAGGGCGTTTATCCTTCGAATAACCATGCGCCACGACGACATCGGCACCATCAAGCTCGTGATTATACTGGCCGCTCAGCGAAAACGTTGTTGTGTCTGCATGCTGGTACCTTTGATCAACTTTCTCGGTAACACACGCTGCCATGGCAACTTTGCTAAACAGGGCCTGGCAACCATAGTCGTAGATTGTATCCAAGGCCCTGCCCAACTTGTACCGATTAAAAGTTTCAGCTTCCACATCCTTGCAAAAAAGCAGGCGCAATGGCTTATTCTCGAAGAATTGGGGAGTGAGCATGAGGGGGCGATCAGAGAAACCCAATCCGTTCAATATCATCGCTACAACGGCCTCTCCTGTCGTTATTTCCTCCTGACTGTCGGTTCCAACAAGATCATCGATGAGTTGGGAAATTTTTAGATCCCTCATGACCCCGGTAACTACCCCAAGATGATCGAGCCTCTCTACTTTTGTCTGCATTTTTCCCTGCCAGGTGCTTAAATGAGCCTTTCGCCTTTACCCCTCCATGAGTGCAAAGTTAAATCATCCGTTCTTTTTTACAAGCTGCCCAATGTGGGTTACAACGAAGGCAAGATCCGTTGACGCTGCAGCTACCATGCACGCAATCATCCCTCCCTCGCTGCATCCTAAAAGTCCGATGGGACACACGCCTATATCAGTGCGAGTTTTGAGGTAATCGATGCCAGCGCGAACATCATCGGCAAAATCGGCACTCGTTGCCGTTGCGTAATTTCCTGTCGACAAACCGACACCACGTTTATCAAAGCGAAGGGTCGCAATGCCTGAGTGCGCGAGATAATCAGCCAAAACAAAAAATCTCTTGTGCCCCATCATGGACAAATCTCTATCCCACGGGCCGTAACCAGCAATGAGCACCACGACGGCCGCAGGAACCTGTCCTTGAGGAACAGTTAACGTTCCCGCAAGAGAAACACCGGCCCGCATGTTTTCAAAAACAATCTCATGTTCGCGATAGGAACATGATTTTTTTAAGTTTTACCCGCACTTTTGTTTGTCCGAGACACTTCCTCAGAGTTCGTGTTTATCAGGTCGAGACTTTGCGCCTATGGCTTTCCTCTGCTTCCACCGATACTTTCAATCTAGAGAACTGTGCCCATGCCGAGCGCACCCAAAAAAACCCAGGAGCATCGTACAACTCCTGGGTTTTTTAATTTAAATCTGGCGGTACCTACTTTCCCGGGCCGTCACCAGCCAAGTATCATCGGCGCTGTAAGCTTAACTGCCGTATTCGGAATGGGAACGGGTGTTTCCTTACAGCTATACCCACCAGAAATTTTTTATTTCAGATTAACTGAAAAAATTTCAAAATTTTCTCTTGTGAAGAAATATTTGCACTTGAGCTACATTCTAACAGTAGTAGACAAAATTTTTTAAAAACGTGATTAAAACATTCGACCTATTAGTATTGGTTAGCTAAATACATTACTGTGCTTACACACCCAACCTATCAACCTTGTAGTCTTCAAGGGGTCTTAATGCAGAGAGTTTCCTCTCTGCGGGATACTTAATCTTGGGGCGAGTTTCCCACTTAGATGCTTTCAGCGGTTATCTCTTAGAAACCTAGCTACCCAACGTTGCTCTTGGAGAACAATTGGAACACCAGCGGTTTCCCCATCCCGGTCCTCTCGTACTAGGGACAGCCTCCCTCAAGTATCCTACGCCCACGACGGATAAGGACCGAACTGTCTTACGACGTTCTGAACCCAGCTCGCGTACCACTTTAACTGGCGAACAGCCAGACCCTTGGGACCTTCTTCAGCCCCAGGATGTGATGAGCCGACATCGAGGTGCCAAACCTCCTCGTCGATGTGGACTCTTAGAGGAGATCAGCCTGTTATCCCCGGCGTACCTTTTATCCGTTTAGCAATGGCCCTTCCATACGGAACCACTGGATCACTAAATCCTGCTTTCGCACCTGCTCGACCTGTATGTCTCGCAGTCAAGCTCCCTTATACTTTTACGCTCTACCGACGATTTCTATTCGTCATGAGGGAACCTTTGAACGCCTCCGTTACATTTTAGGAGGCGACCACCCCAGTCAAACTACCCACCAGACAATGTCCTCCGCCCGGATTACGGTACGAAGTTAGATCTTCAAATTAATAAGGGCGGTATTTCAAGGTTGACTCCACCAAAGCTAGCGCCTTGGCTTCAAAGTCTCCCGCCTATCCTACACAAATCAATCCAAAAATCAATGCCAAGTTGTAGTAAAGGTGCACGGGGTCTTTCCGTCCAGTCGCGGGTAGCCGGCATTTTCACCGGCACTACAAATTCACTGAGTGTATCATTAAGACAGCGCCCAACTCGTTACGCCATTCATGCGGGTCAGAACTTACCTGACAAGGGACTTCGCTACCTTAGGACCGTTATAGTTACGGCCGCCGTTTACCGGGGCTTCAATTCAGAGCTTCATCCTTACGGATTAACCCCTCCTATTAACCTTCCGGCACTGGGCAGGCGTCAGACTCTATACATCCTCTTACGAGTTCGCAGAGCCTTGTGTTTTTGTTAAACAGTCGGTTGGGCCTCTTTGTTGAAACCTGCCAACGCTTCTCAAGTATTAACTTGATAACAATACAGGCACTCCTTCTCCCGAAGTTACGGAGCTATTTTGCCGAGTTCCTTAATGATAATTATCTCAACGCCTGAGCATTCTCTGCCCGTCTACCTGTGTCGGTTTGCGGTACGATCACATTTTGATTCGCTAGAAGTTTTTCTTGTCAGTGTGGGATCAATCGAACACATCTTTTCCTAAGAATTGATGTGCACATAACACTTCAAGGTTAATGACTCCACGGATTTACCTATGGAATCCCTCTTTGTGCTTATCTTGGCATCCATACACCAAGTCGACCTACCCTCCTGCGTCACTCCTTCACTCAAACACCAAAATGTGGTGCAGGAATATTTAGCCTGCTGTCCATCGCCTACTCCAATTGGCCTCGGCTTAGGTATCGACTAACCCTGAGTGGATGAACCGTTCTCACGGAAACCTTAGACTTACGGCGAACAGGAATTTCACCTATTTTTTCGTTACTTATACCAACATATTCACTTCTCTAACCAACGTCACACGTCCTTACGGTCATGCTTGTATCTATTAGAGAACGCTCCCCTACCCCTGTATCAACCCGAAGATCAATACAAGCCATAGCTTCGGTAATTCGCTTAGCCCCGTTCGTTCTTCAGTGCAGAAACACTCGACCAGTGAGCTGTTACGCTTTCTTTAAAGGATGGCTGCTTCCAAGCCAACCTCCTGGCTGTCTGAGAATTTCCACTTCTTTTCCCACTTAGCGAATATTTTGGGACCTTAACTGATGGTCTGGGCTGTTTCCCTCTCGACTATGAAGCTTATCCCCCACAGTCTGTCTCCTGCTCTTTTACCGTTACAGCATTCGGAGTTAGTAAGATTCCGGTAAGCTTGCGCCCCCAAGATTCCAACTGTGCTCTACCACCATAACGAAACAAGCAAGGCTATACCTAAATATATTTCGGGGAGAACCAGCTATTTCCCAGTTTGATTAGCCTTTCACCCCTATCCACACCTCATCCGAGCAGTTTTTCAACCCACACCGGTTCGGGCCTCCATCTCGTGTAACCGAGATTTCACCCTGGATATGGATAGCTCACTAGGTTTCGGGTCTACCCCATGCTACTAAGCGCCCTATTCAGACTCGCTTTCGCTACGGCTCCGCTCTTTCAAAGCTTAACCTTGCAGCATAGGAGTAACTCGTTGGCTCATTATGCAAAAGGTACGTGGTCGCGCGTACGTATACTGCGCTTCCACCGATTGTAGACTTTTGGTTTCAGTTTCTATTTCACTCCCCTCCCGGGGTTCTTTTCACCTTTCCCTCACGGTACTTGTTCACTATCGGTCATCAAGAAGTATTTAGCCTTACCCAATGGTCTGGGCAGATTCCCACGAAATTTCACGTGCTTCGTGGTACTTGGGTGTATACACTATTGCCATAATCAATCATTTCGCTTACAAGGCTGTCACTTTCTTTGGCCGTCCTTTCCAGAACGTTCAGCTATGATGACTATGAACAACTCAGGAGCTGTATCTCCTGAACGTGTATATCCCGCTACCCCCATATCACAACGCACACAGGCTATCACATGATATAGGTTTAGGCTCTTCCCCTTTCGCTCACCACTACTGAGGGAATCACTTCGTTTTCTTTTCCTAGCGCTACTTAGATGTTTCAGTTCACGCCGTTCACCTTCTTACCCTATGAATTCAGATAAGAATGATCTTGGGTTTTCCAAGCCGGGTTTCCCCATTCAGAAATCTTCGGATCAATGCTTGATTGACAGCTCCCCGAAGCTTATGGCAGTCTTCCACCTCTTTCATCGTCTCTTGATACCAAGGCATCCACCAAAATGCCCTTTTCAATTAATCACAAATTTGTATTGGTTACCCTGTTATTCTAATATTATTTGGATACTCACGTGCAAATATTTCAAAGATCACAAGAATTTTTTATTACTACTCTTATCATATACTAAGAGAAAACTATTTATAAACAGTAACAATAATTAGTTGGTGGAGATGAGCGGATTCGAACCGCTGACCTTCCGCGTGCAAAGCGGACGCTCTACCAACTGAGCTACATCCCCGATAATATTTGTACACAGCAAACCGAAATGCTCAACGGAGAAGACATCTGCAATCGTTCTAACGACCACGACCCACCAAATACTGAGTTCACTGGTGGGCCTAAGTCGACTTGAACGACTGACCTCCCCGTTATCAGCGGGGTGCTCTAACCAGCTGAGCTATAGGCCCAGAACTTTGCTGCAGCATATACTAAATTAGGATGCCTACCATCCATACAATACTTCTATATAGTGCTTATTAACACACCTAAATAATTCAGAATGAATTGAATTAATGTAACGGGTATCTTTCGATATCCGTTGAATCTCCCTCGAAAGGAGGTGATCCAGCCGCAGGTTCTCCTACAGCTACCTTGTTACGACTTCACCCCAATCACTCCCCATACCTTAGACGTCCGCCTCCCTTACGGGTTAGCTAAGACGGTTTTGGGTACAGACAGCTTTCGTGGTGTGACGGGCGGTGTGTACAAGGCCCGAGAACGTATTCACCGCGTCGTTGCTGATACGCGATTACTAGCGATTTCAACTTCATGCGGTCGAGTTGCAGACCGCAATCTGAACTTAGACCAGTTTTCTGGGATTAGCTCCCCCTTGCGGGTTTGCAGCCCTTTGTACTGGCCATTGTAACACGTGTGTAGCCCTAGGCATAAGGACCATGCTGACTTGACGTCATTCCCACCTTCCTCCTGGTTTCCCAGGCAGTTCCATCAGAGTGCTCTGCTTGCGCAGTAGCAACTGACAGTAAGAGTTGCGCTCGTTAGAGGACTTAACCAAACATCTCACGACACGAGCTGACGACAGCCATGCAGCACCTGTGTACCTGTCTAAACCGAAGCCTAAAAGATCGTATTTCTACGACTGTCAGGTACATGTCAAACCTAGGTAAGGTTCCTCGCGTAGTGTCGAATTAAACCACATGTTCCACCGCTTGTGCGGACCCCCGTCAATTCCTTTGAGTTTTAATCTTGCGACCGTACTCCCCAGGCGGATCACTTAACGCGTTAGCTGCGACACTGATCCTGTAAAACAGAACCAACGTCTAGTGATCATCGTTTACAGCGTGGACTACCAGGGTATCTAATCCTGTTTGCTCCCCACGCTTTCGTGTTTCAGCGTCAGGAATGGACCAAGAAGCTGCCTTCGCCATCGGTGTTCCTCTCGATATCTACGCATTTTACCGCTACACCGAGAATTCCACTTCTCTCTTCCACCCTCTAGCACGCCAGTTTCCGCTGCCCATCTCCGGTTAGGCCGGAGGCTTTAACAACAGACTTAACATGCCGCCTACACACCCTGTACGCCCAATGATTCCGAATAACGCTTGCACCACTCGTATTACCGCGGCTGCTGGCACGAGTTTAGCCGGTGCTTTCTCTAATGGTACCGTCATAAACTGCCTCTATTAAAAACAGCCTTTTCTTCCCACTTAACAGAAGTTTACAATCCGAAGACCTTCATCCTCCACGCGGCGTCGCTGCGTCAGGCTTTCGCCCATTGCGCAATATTCCTCACTGCTGCCTCCCGTAGGAGTCTGGACCGTATCTCAGTTCCAGTGTGACCGAACACCCTCTCAGGCCGGTTAACCATCATCGCCTTGGTAGGCCTTTACCCCACCAACTAGCTAATAGTACGCAAGCTCATCCTTCAGCAGTAGCAAAGAGGCCACTTTTCTCCCCGAAGGGACGTATGCAGCATTAACCCCGATTTCTCGGCGGTATTCTTCACTGAAGGGCAGATTCTCACGCGTTGCTCACCCGTCCGCCGCTGTACTCATTCCCGAAGGAACTTTCTCGCTCGACTTGCATGTGTTAGGCACGCCGCCAGCGTTTATTCTGAGCCAGGATCAAACTCTCCATCACAAAAACTACAAAGTACTGTATTAGACAGTAGGCAAAATTTTTATCCTGTTTTCCTCGTATATTTCAAAGAAGCACGAAAGAACCGCGACCGGCACGTGACAGAGACCCCGCAGGGAAGAAGCCACGAATCAGCCGCGAACCCTTCTGTATCTAAGACGAGTAAAATTATACATGCTCTCAAAGCACTGTCAACATTTTTTTTAAACAAAATTTTTTAACTTTTTTTTGCTCCCTCCGCGACCATTTCACCATGCCCCGCCAACAGCTTCCTGGGCGCCTTATATACAACAGCATAGTTGACAGTGCCCCCCAAGAAAAAACTCAGCGCGCGGCCGAACATCTCCGCACAGGAAGACCGCTCAGTCCGCGCGCTTGTAAGTCCGACACGTCCACTTTGTATGAAAACGCGTTGGCCTAATCCCCATCTCCCCGTATATCGAGATTTCCCGAGCTATCCGTTCCCACCGTCACACCGTGCTTTGACCCAGCCACAACTGGCTGCTCTCGACCATCGGGCAAGCGGATAACAAAATCATCGCTGCCATAGCTCACAAGTCCACCATCGGCACCTTGCTCAAGGTCGAGCGAATCCAGGTCGCCATTAACAACGGTGATGTTGTACGGTGTTTCGTTGTAAATATGCCACCAGGGACCCTCGTCATAAAAGTCGGGCCAAAATCCCCATCCATAGCCACCGCGGTAGCCATAGTAGCCACGCCCAGGCTGGTAGTATCCCGGCCGATAAGGAAGTCGTCTGCCGTTAACCCACCGTCCATTGCCGCCGAGGTACCCGAGACCTCGTCCGTAGTGCCCAGCAACAGCTGCACCGGCACCCACAAGCCCAAGAGCGGCGGCACCTGTAGCTCCATAGCGAAGACCGCGACCACCGTACCAACCACGACCGCGCCCGCCACGCCCGTAGGCGCCACGGCCATAACCACTTCCACGGTAGGCTACGCTGGAACCGCGACCACGGGCAAAACCGGTTCCGCGACCACTATAGCGGACACCGCCGCCGCCACCACGAAATCCGCCGCCGCCACCACGAAATCCGCCGCCACCGCGGCCCCCACCACCACGGCCACCCCCGCCGCCACGACCACCTCCGCCACCGCGCGCCTCGACGCTTGTGTCAGGACACGACAGGGCAACGATGACAAGGATGGCGCCCAGAGCTCGCCTATACCTGCTATACAAACGCATAGTTACAACCCTCCCTTTTCACTTACGCGGCATGTGTGCACGCAACCAACCACATCAATTACTCCCCAGGTTGCCCATGAATGTTAGCCACATCCTCAACTCCAAGCATATCGAACTCGTCGTCGCTTGACTCGGCAGGTACACCCTGCATAATCCCCTCCTTTGCCCCCGATGCCATGGCGGCAGCCTCGGCTTTGGAGGCAACTGCCTCTTCTGAACCCTCGCCCTCTTCAGATGCTGGGGTTACCGAAGGAGCAGGCAAAACTTCGGGCACAGCCGCAACCGGCTGCACGCCAGTTTCGACAACCTTAGTCTCGGATTCAAGAACAGGAGCGGCACCTGCCTCCCCAACCACTCCTTCACCACCACCAACAACTGCAGGCTTAATAGCGGGCTCGCCACGTGGTGCGGGTGCGAGAAGTTCTTGTTCGGCAGTTACAGCCGCAACAGGGGCACCTATGTCGGCAACCTCCTTAAGCGGCGCTGGCTTTTCGACAGCGAAAGCTTCGACTCCCGGCCCTTCTATGTCGGCAACCTCCTTAAGCGGCGCTGACTCTTCGACGGCGAAAGCTTTGGCTTCTGGCCCTTCGACGACATCTGTGTCATCAACAGCCTCAGTAGCCGCCCACAGCGACACTCCGCAAAAAACAGACAGACACGCGGCAATCATCATTTTGTCCATGTGATCATCCTTTCACGCAACGGTAATAGAAGAAAAAACATCCAAAGACGGACCACCACGGTCCAGCCCTATCAATATCAATCACCCCCGTCATACCATCACATCAGCTCATCCCTCCCCTGCGCAGGTCAACTCGTGCTCATCCTCCTAACTTATTCCCATGACCCCCAGCTTCGTGGCTATGCCCACGTGTATGCGCACGACCACCATGCCCAACGCCGTCCTCCTCCCCTCGTCGCTTCACCTCATCTGCGATGGCCTTACAAACAGGGACTTTCACAACGGACATACGATCTATGTCGGCAACCTCCTTAAGCGGCGCTGGCTTTTCGACAGCGAAAGCTTCGACTCCCGGCCCTTCTATGTCGGCAACCTCCTTAAGCGGCGCTGACTCTTCGACGGCGAAAGCTTTGGCTTCTGGCCCTTCGACGACATCTGTGTCATCAACAGCCTCAGTAGCCGCCCACAGCGACACTCCGCAAAAAACAGACAGACACGCGGCAATCATCATTTTGTCCATGTGATCATCCTTTCACGCAACGGTAATAGAAGAAAAAACATCCAAAGACGGACCACCACGGTCCAGCCCTATCAATATCAATCACCCCCGTCATACCATCACATCAGCTCATCCCTCCCCTGCGCAGGTCAACTCGTGCTCATCCTCCTAACTTATTCCCATGACCCCCAGCTTCGTGGCTATGCCCACGTGTATGCGCACGACCACCATGCCCAACGCCGTCCTCCTCCCCTCGTCGCTTCACCTCATCTGCGATGGCCTTACAAACAGGGACTTTCACAACGGACATACGATCTATGTCGGCAACCTCCTTAAGCGGCGCTGGCTTTTCGACAGCGAAAGCTTCGACTCCCGGCCCTTCTATGTCGGCAACCTCCTTAAGCGGCGCTGACTCTTCGACGGCGAAAGCTTTGGCTTCTGGCCCTTCGACGACATCTGTGTCATCAACAGCCTCAGTAGCCGCCCACAGCGACACTCCGCAAAAAACAGACAGACACGCGGCAATCATCATTTTGTCCATGTGATCATCCTTTCACGCAACGGTAATAGAAGAAAAAACATCCAAAGACGGACCACCACGGTCCAGCCCTATCAATATCAATCACCCCCGTCATACCATCACATCAGCTCATCCCTCCCCTGCGCAGGTCAACTCGTGCTCATCCTCCTAACTTATTCCCATGACCCCCAGCTTCGTGGCTATGCCCACGTGTATGCGCACGACCACCATGCCCAACGCCGTCCTCCTCCCCTCGTCGCTTCACCTCATCTGCGATGGCCTTACAAACAGGGACTTTCACAACGGACATACGATCTATGTCGGCAACCTCCTTAAGCGGCGCTGGCTTTTCGACAGCGAAAGCTTCGACTCCCGGCCCTTCTATGTCGGCAACCTCCTTAAGCGGCGCTGACTCTTCGACGGCGAAAGCTTTGGCTTCTGGCCCTTCGACGACACAGGGACTTTCACAACGGACATACGATCTATGTCGGCAACCTCCTTAAGCGGCGCTGGCTTTTCGACAGCGAAAGCTTCGACTCCCGGCCCTTCTATGTCGGCAACCTCCTTAAGCGGCGCTGACTCTTCGACGGCGAAAGCTTTGGCTTCTGGCCCTTCGACGACATCTGTGTCATCAACAGCCTCAGTAGCCGCCCACAGCGACACTCCGCAAAAAACAGACAGACACGCGGCAATCATCATTTTGTCCATGTGATCATCCTTTCACGCAACGGTAATAGAAGAAAAAACATCCAAAGACGGACCACCACGGTCCAGCCCTATCAATATCAATCACCCCCGTCATACCATCACATCAGCTCATCCCTCCCCTGCGCAGGTCAACTCGTGCTCATCCTCCTAACTTATTCCCATGACCCCCAGCTTCGTGGCTATGCCCACGTGTATGCGCACGACCACCATGCCCAACGCCGTCCTCCTCCCCTCGTCGCTTCACCTCATCTGCGATGGCCTTACAAACAGGGACTTTCACAACGGACATACGATCTATGTCGGCAACCTCCTTAAGCGGCGCTGGCTTTTCGACAGCGAAAGCTTCGACTCCCGGCCCTTCTATGTCGGCAACCTCCTTAAGCGGCGCTGACTCTCCGACGGCGAAAGCTTTGGCTTCTGGCCCTTCGACGACACAGGGACTTTCACAACGGACATACGATCTATGTCGGCAACCTCCTTAAGCGGCGCTGGCTTTTCGACAGCGAAAGCTTCGACTCCCGGCCCTTCTATGTCGGCAACCTCCTTAAGCGGCGCTGACTCTTCGACGGCGAAAGCTTTGGCTTCTGGCCCTTCGACGACATCTGTGTCATCAACAGCCTCAGTAGCCGCCCACAGCGACACTCCGCAAAAAACAGACAGACACGCGGCAATCATCATTTTGTCCATGTGATCATCCTTTCACGCAACGGTAATAGAAGAAAAAACATCCAAAGACGGACCACCACGGTCCAGCCCTATCAATATCAATCACCCCCGTCATACCATCACATCAGCTCATCCCTCCCCTGCGCAGGTCAACTCGTGCTCATCCTCCTAACTTATTCCCATGACCCCCAGCTTCGTGGCTATGCCCACGTGTATGCGCACGACCACCATGCCCAACGCCGTCCTCCTCCCCTCGTCGCTTCACCTCATCTGCGATGGCCTTACAAACAGGGACTTTCACAACGGACATACGATCAACGTCCATCTCGCTGGCTGAATCCCTAGGGGGGGCCTCGCATTCTTCCTGCCTCTTGGCAAGATCGTCATCGGGCAAATTATTGATGAGAGCCATACTCACGGCAGCATACGTTTGAGGACTGACATCCTCCGCAGCACCAGCTGGAGCCGGGAGACCTAACGCAAGAACGACAACCGCACACGCTAACACGTTACTAGCCTGCACCACAACCTCCTTCTTCATAACCTTACCCCGTCTTTCGCAATCTCAATCCATCGCACACGATTACCGTGGGCGTTCCCTTGGTTTTCATTGCTTCACGCTTTTCTAACATTGCTTTCATGTTAGTATATTTCCAAATAAAAAAGCAAGAACTTAAAGTAAATTTATTTTTTTTAATTTACAAATTTATTAAAGTCAGGCCTTCTCCACGGTGGCCCACAGGCGCCCACAAAAAGTTGCATCTCCGCCTTTACTCCTGCGTATCACTTCTGCTATGCTACGCTCATGTGAGGCCCCATCGTCTAAGGGTTAGGACATTGCCCTCTCACGGCAAAAATAGGGGTTCGAATCCCCTTGGGGCTGCCATACGCTCGTTTCTTGAGTTCCTTCCGTTGGCCACCGTCATTCAAAGACCACAACCTCTCGACATATCCCGCCACGACCACAAAAAAGCTGTGAGAAAACCGCCAGGAATCGCGCAAAATGGTTAACAACCTCGATCGCCAAGTATTTTTCGTTAGAATTAAACTTTAAAAAATTAAACCTTCTCTTGTTTTTTTGAAATAATTTTTTGTATGCTACATTACGTACGGTGCACGATATGAACGCACGTATGCTACGTCGCCGCTCGTCGGCACAATGCGTGTTCTTTAGATGGAACCTCGTGGCGAAAGGCCACGCTAAAGAAGGATGGCGTACCTTGACTAGAACCATTAACTCATGCTCCTGCACCATAAGGGGCGTAAGCATTGTCATCGCGGTCACCATGCATCTTATCCTCGCCGCCGAAATACCGATCATCGAACTCAAAGACATCGCTATGCAACCGGGCTACGAGTGCTACGATCCGGCCATAGGGGCTCTGTATAAAAAAAGCAACTTCATCGCCAATCTTTATACATACGGTCAACAAGAGCATGCGCTTGTTAAACTCGCACACGAGTTCTTTGTGTACAGCCCTGACGGGGGCTTCAGGGCAACGAGTTCGCATGCAAGAATTACCAATTATTTAACGCCACATGACCTCGGGCGCATCATCGGAGCAATTGCGGTGTATGAGAGGGAAATCGGCACTGCAACCGCCGAGAGCACGGCCGGCAGCGCTGGTTCAGCAGAGGCTGCGGCCGCTGAAACGGCGAGTAGCCGCACAGGACATACAAGTACGGCCAGAGATAACCTCACGGCCTCCATTAAAAAGTGTATCGATGAGCGCATACAAGGTTCAACGGAGTATATCAACGATGGTATCCTACACGGTATATCAGAAACAATCGTACGCAACAAGCAGTTTCGCGAGCGGACACTCGAAAAAATATATGAGTTTGTGAACACCTGGAGTCCAAAAGCTGAACTCAAAGCTGATGCCCTGGCCATCGTCGAAGAGTTTAGGAAAGCAGCGAGAGCAAGCGGACAAAAATTGGCCGAGAACGTGGAGAGGCTGGCTGTCAGAAGCGACCAGTGGGAAACTCTTAAGGACCTGCTAAGAAGTGATTCGGACGCACTCGCCGCATACAACGATCTCAAGCATTACGATGAAAGCCTCGTGCGTGACGCTGGGGAGCTCAGACGTATAAAGGAACCCAAACAGAAAAAAACCGCAAGCGGTAAAGAACTGGCAAGGTTGCTGCGAAAGAAAGAAGAAGCCCTGAGGAGGAGAAAAGAAGCGCGCGAAGGAGGAGAAAAAGCAGCAAAAGAGGCACCGGAAAGACACGAGGTCGCAAAAGAACTCGTCATCAAGTATGAGCCGCTTCAAAAAAGCACGCGCACCCTTCCTGGACTTATCGCCGATTCCCTCGACGAAGAACGCCGCGGATTGTACCCGCAAACAACAACGGTCAACGTCCTTCTGGGATGGTTGTGGGGCAAATTTTCAAGCAGGAACGATTGCATTGTTTACCTTGAAGGACTTGCGGAAGGCCTTGGCCTAAAATCGCCTGATACCATCGTATTACTCGTACCACGACGCTACGGCAAGGACGATTACTTTGCCCTCACGGGGGGGCTTCAGGAAAAAGAAATTGAGCGTCTTTCCCTTGCCGAGTACGTTCTTGCGCGCTACGGATATGATCTTTACGCAAACTCTCTGCCACCCGACTTTGAGTACGAAAAATCCACGTATCGCTGCATAGCAATGGGCAAAAATGAGAGTGTCCAGTTTCCCGATTGCGTTGAAACGGCCATCAGAAAGTTCTTCAATGCCATCCTTTACAATCCCAATACACGCAGGTTTGATACACACATACTCGGGAAACTTGGGGCAACCGGACCGCTCATGGATTTCTATCAAGGCACGTATGGTGATGTTGAAACGTATAATTCACAGGAGGCACGCAATGCGTGGGCAACCGTCGTTTCGGGCCTCGAAGGAGTGGCTTACAGGGAAGACGCGTGCCCATGCAACATCCAGAGCAGCATAAAAAATATTCTGGCTGTCATGAAAAAATTGTTGCCCGGCGCCAACACGTCATCAGTGGAAGCATTTATTCAAAGTTTGGATGACCTCGGCGCAGACATCCGGGCATCATCGGTACCTCCAGAGGAAGAGGACTTCGGAAACATCGAGCTCGTGTTAAGGCGAGGGGGAAAGGAAAACTTACTAAAGATTGACGTTGATAACTACCATACCGCCCTCGTGTACCCTAGACCAGAAAACGCTACACATTTTGAAAGTTACAGAAGAGTACTTGCAAACCGTATCGCCAGCATCACTCGAGACGTTCAGCCCACAGCAGCCCACCGGTGCTTAAGTATGCCCATCATGATTGCTTACACCGCGTTTGTTCCTTCTTCCAACGACATCTTCGACCTTACAAAACAACTTCTGCGCGAAGGAGCAGCGAAAATCCTCGAAAACTTCTTGCTCCTCATATCATTGCGCCCACCGCAGGACAGGCTTGCCCTGGCCGAAGCCACAGCAAGTTTTGCCACTGAAGCAAGTGGTACGGATGACGAGAACGCAGCCCTCAGAATAGTTGATGCCATAAGCGGAAGTTTTTGTGAAGACAATGCGGGCGTAGAGGCCATCTCAAGGGCCGTTTTGGCACCTGCCGAAGCCAGAGGTGCAACGCAACTTTCGCGCGCATTTACTACCGGATTCGTCGAAGGTTTGAAAAGTAAGATAGCGCGCAAGCACAACGGATGTGCCAAAGCCGAAAAGTTCTGCATCCTCGCAAACATCGCCTTGAACTCAGATGCCAAGGACAACCTTTGCGATCGTGCACTCACAATCGATGAAGAAGCTGTTGAAACTTTTAGTTCCTACTTCAAAGTTGCTGACAAAACCGAGCTCCTGAAGATCCCTTTCGATACCTTAATGATGTTTTGTAGCGCGGCAGGAAAAATACAAAAACTCTCCAAAAATGCTCTTGATGGTGTGCGCATTGCCCTAGGAATCGCTGAAGATAAAAGCAGTGCCGAACGTAACTCCGCCCTACGCGCCCTCATGCCATTACGTGATCTTGGGATCCTTGCATTACTCAAGGACAAAGTTAAAGGACTCTCACAAATTCTCCTCAATGATGACATGATGGAGCATATGACGCCACAGTTGCTCACCAGACCCATTCACACCACCCAGGAGGCCGCGTACATGCAAACAATCTACGCAGCTATAAAAAGCTACTTCGATGGTGAACGCGAGCTTCTCTTGAGCGGTCAACATCTATACTTCCCGATGGACATCATAATAAAACGCGCACTATGGGTCGCCACGCTGTTTCCGGAGCCAGCGACACTGGCGCCCCTTGAACAAGAATTCCAACAACACGTGCTGGAAATGCTGAGTCTCGTGTCACGCGACCTTATCACACTCTGTGCGCAAAAATATCCCAACTCCATGGATACCGTCTTTAGCGGGTTGGTCCAGGCACGGTCAGCCACTACCGAACAGGCACGGAGCTTTGTAAAAAGCCTTATTACTCACGCTCTTTTTGAACTCGAAAGCGTCAAGAGCCACGAGGAATTTACCGAAATAGCCACCATGGTGCTGACGCAGGCAAACCCTGAAAAACTGCCTGAACTCAGCACCAAGATCTACGAAAAATTCGTACGCACTATTCCAAACAATGCCCAAGAGATCGGCAGATACGTGTCATTCCTGCGTATACTCGTCAACGTAAGCGTTAAGCTGGGGCTTTACGAGCCGTTGCATGAATACGCCGAAAAACTCGCCCATCCCATCCTGCAAGGAGACCCCAGCGCAACGACTATCTGGAACGCACTTGAGCTTCTGACTGAGCCCTACACGAAAGGCCAGAATGACGACATCAAGGAACGTATTTTTAATGCCATGAAGCCTACCTACGATGCGCTGCTGACAAAGGCCGCCACACCAACCACGGCAGGCGGGCTTTATGCAATTATGTCTGTCTATGCCAGATACATCACTATGCCAAACTACAAACCGGCACACATACGGTTCAGAGAAATTTGCGCGGTAATTGCCGACACGGTTGCCGTCACCACTTTCGGAGGCACACACGACGAAGTAATCGCCTCCAAAAAACAAAAATTCAGGGAGGATTTTTTGAAAAAAATTTTTAAGTCACGATAAACAAATTAAAACATGCGAGCAGGAGCACATGCGGCACAGACATGAAAAAGCAATGTCCAAGGAGAGTGCAGGCGTCATGACAGGGAGGGAAGATGTAAGTATGGTTGTACGTTTGTTGAACGGATACGGTCAGTTATTTAGTGCACGTGGCGGGCGCCCGCACGGGACCGCCAGAAGCAAGGAGGGGAATATCTCATGAAGTTTTTCAAAGCGAGTCTCGTGGTTGTAGCTCTTCTAGCCTTGATCGCTGCCAACGATACTTTATGCGCAGCAAGACAGGGAAGACATAGAGCACCCAAAAATAAAATAGTTGCGTCACCTCAGGCTAATGTTCATGTCGCCAAAAATATGCAGAGTTGGTTCTACGTAGCCCGTGATGCGGACGACAAACCAGTGTTCCTCATGCGAATGCCCGAATACTTCACGCCCGTCCTAAGTGACGATAATGGCGCACGCGTGAATATCGCGGAAGGCACGGAAGGCTCTTTTGAGGTTGCCCCATCGGAGGATCAGAATAGGATAACGCGGCCGGATGGTAAAGCTAAAGTAGGCGGCACGTATGACCTTAAGCTTGTGAAGGGCAAACCAGTCTTAACCGAACGAGGAGAGTGGGACGCCGGAGCGGCAGAACCCGAAGAAGATTGGAACGCCGAAAAAGGGAGTCAATTTACGATCGTGAAATTTGTTGACCTGAAGGAACTAGAAGCAGCGCCTTCGGACATGAAATATACCTCTGGGGCAAGAATAAAGCCAATCGGGAATTATAAAGAAACCTTCGTACAACTTGCAGCAACAAATAAAGAGGAGCAGGTTAGCTGCATACAGGTAACGGACAAGGGGCCTTGGTTTAACGTTGAACTTAACCAAAGTGGCACCATTGACGAAGGACCCTACACAATGACTGACGAAGAACACAAAGAATAATCATTTTAACCCCGGCGGGGGGAAACTGTTTCTCCACCACTCCGCCGATGATCGCCAGCGTACCACCACCCACAGGGTAATTGCATCGAAAGTCATCTAGTCACAAGAATGCCCTATGCACGCAACCCCCTTGGTGCCGTCCGCATAGGGCACTCTCGTAAACTCTCGTGACTACCAAGACTTTCGGTGCAATTGCCCTAAGATGAGATGGGCGATGTCAGGACAGGCCGCCCAATGCTCGCTCCCAGTGCGACCGTCACGGGAAATCTGCCTAAAAGCGCCTCATTTTCGGCATTATTTTTGCTTTTTTTTAATTTTCGGTATATGGTAAAAGCGTGATTTCGATAATCAGCTAGACTTGGTGTCTCTGTGCGCTGTCACGGAGAATCTTCAGGGATTACATATGCCAGTACCAAAAAGAAAACGCTCGCACGCACGTATAGCGAAGGCCCACGCAAATAAGGGCTACACGGCCAGACCATGCGTTGCCTGTAGCTCGTGCAAGGCCGTTATGGCTCCTCACCAGGTGTGCAAAGAGTGTGGCCATTACAAAGGGGTCAAAGTGATGACGACAAAGATCGAGCGCGCGGTAAACCGCGGCGAGACCCGTAAAAATAAACTTGCCAAGCGAGAGGCCCGCTCACAAGCCAAGACCGAAGAATCGGTCGAAACCCAGGGTCACGAATAAAAGAGCTTCAGGCGGAGTTTGATATGTCGCGGGGAAACATTGGTTTTGATGTGAGGGGTAGATAATGGCTTTGCGTGACGTTCAGCAGATGCTCGGTCAGTGGTATCACCTCAACCTCGGGCCTGTCCTTGCGGGTGCGCATTCGTACAATTATGTGCGGAAGCTCGCTGCCGGCCTTGCCGGCATTCTTGTTGTCGGCGGAGCCTTCTGGGGACATCGCTTGTGGATCCATCAGAGGGAAACGGCGGCTCAGGTGGCACTTGCTGAGGCTACGCAATTTTATCGCGATACCGTGCAATCGAAGTCAACATCAGCCGATGCTTGGTCACGCGCTGCCGTACGATATTCTTCTGATCACGATCGCTACAAGAAGTCTGCGTACGCCCCGTATTTTTTGATCATGGAGGCCGAGGCCCTCGCCCGTCAGGCAAAGGTCGGCGAAGCAATCGTGGTTCTTGACTCTGGTATCGCTGCCCTCGCCAAAGATTCCCCCGTCGCATCACTCTACAAAACAAAAAGGGCGCTCATGAAGCTTGACGTCCCCGGGCACGAGGCAGAGGGACTCGAGGAACTCAAGGCCCTGGCAAACGACAAAGAAAACAGAAATAGCGACGTCGCGCGTTACTATCTGGGACTTTATTATTGGTCGCGCGACGACTTTCAGAATGCCCAGGACGCGTGGTACGAACTTGTGACAAGCCAAAGACATGAGCGCCTCGGGTCCTCCGCGTGGGCCGATATGGCGCGTATGCGACTTTCACAGCGCGTTCAACTGCCTGAAGACAAGCCTATCGAAGCACCCGGAAATTCCTAAGGGAGAGCCGGCAGAGTAGTATACGAACAAATTTTTGAAATGTGAGGAACTGTGGTCGCCAGCGAGCTGCGTGCTTGTTGGCGATTTCGTATGCTGCCCAAACCAGACACCGCACGTCCTGTTACACCGCATTCATAGCGCATAGTGTTGATTGTCGGGGATACTTCCCGCGCACTCAGCACGTGTCGCATCGCGTAGTAACGAGGTTTCCGTGGCGGAGGGCTTATGTGAGGTAGAGATGAAAATAGGTATGGTCTTCCCCGGCTATGGAAGTCAGTTTGTTGGCATGTGCAAGGATCTCTACGATTCCTCGCGCCTCATCCAGGAATGTTTCGAAGAGGCATCCAATTGCCTCAACAGCAACGTCATCAAGTTGTGCTTCGCTTCCTCGGACGTCGAACTGGCCAAAATGCACAACGCTTACGCCGCCCTTTTTCTCGTCGGCTTTTCCGTTGCGGCGTTTCTCAAGAGCGAGGGCGTCGTGCCGGACATCGTTGCCGGGTGCGACGTCGGAGAATTCGCCGCGTTGTGTACAACGCAAACGCTCACTCTCCCCGATGGACTGTACGTCCTGAACAAGTACGCTACAACGTACCAAGAACTTCTTGACGAACTCAAGAACGTCGCGCTCATGAGGATTTCTGGAGTGAGTGCCGGCGTTCTTGAATGTGTTTGCAAGGAAATACGCGACGGCGGCTGCGTCGTAAACGTTGCACTGCACACCGCAGACGATGATCACATTATCAGCGGCTTTGCCGAATCAGTTACACGCGTCGGCCAGCAGGTTGCGTGCATTCGCGGCGTTAAATGCAAGCAATCCCCTCCAGAACTTGGGCTTCATTCGTCTCTTATGGACCCCGTCGTGGGACGGCTTCTCATGTACCTTGAAAAGGTTGATTTCAAGACACCCGTTATTCCCTTCGTCAACAGCGCGACGGGAAACCTCATCACCGAAAGTCTTGCCGCAAAAGATTATATCGGTGAGCATGTAAGAAACACGCTTTCATGGCCCCGCGTTCTTGAAAAACTCCGGGCATGCGATATCGTCATAGAAATTGGCCCGGGAAACTGGTTGCACTCTGCTGCTGAGACGTGGTATCCTTGCAAGGACGTCGTTTCAGTAAGCATGCCAGCTGATGTGGAACGCGTGAAAGCCGTGGTACGAGCAAAAAAAGATCAAGCTTCGGAGCGCCTTGATGAGCACATTTGATGTCGATGAAACATTCTCTAAGATAGCCGACATTGTCGCATCCAAGCTCAACATTGAAAAGAAACTTGTGACCATGGACGCGACGCTTCAGGGCCTCGGGGCCGATTCGCTCGCGATTCTGGAAATCATTTTGCGTCTTGAAGAGTGCTTCGACATTGAAATCAACGACGAAGACGCCGAAAAAATGACGACGATGCGCGAGGTTGTCGATTACATCAACACCCACCGCACACGTTGACCCTCTTTTTGTGCATCTTTAAAAACAGTGGCACACTGGGCACGTGCGTGAAGGCTCTTCGGTCGCTGCTTAGAGCCCAAGGACGGCGATGGCGTGAAGAACGCGGCGCAGCACCGTCTCTTTGCCGAGTAATTCAAGAAGGTGAAAAAGACTCGGTCCTACGCCGACGCCACTCACGGCAAGACGGAGGGGGTGGATGATGCGGGCGGCGCTTATTCCCTCGCTGGCGGCTCCATCGCGCACTGCCTGCTCGAGTGCCCCGGCATCAAACGTCTGAAGAATTTGACACTGCTGAGCGCAGCGTTCAAGGAGGCGTCCCGTTCCTGCCGACCAATTTTTTGCCCGCGCATTCTCATCAAAAGTCGCTGGATCTTCGTAGAAGTAGCGACACGTAACGACGAAATCGCTGACGAAGACGACGCGCTCCTTCATGAGCTCGATAACGTTCATCACATAAGCTTTGGAAAAATTTTCGTAGCCATAGTGTTCGAGAGTTGGCTCAAGCATCGTGTAAAGTTCGTCTGGTGATTTTCGCCGGAGGTGTTGAGCGTTCATCCAGCGCAATTTTTCGACATTAAAAATTGCTCCCGATTTGCCAACACGTTCAAGGGAAAACTCGTGAATGAGTTCATCCATGGAAAAGATCTCACGCGTATCGCCAGGATTCCATCCCAGGAGCGCTATGAAGTTTATGAGGGCTTCCTTGAGGTAGCCCTGCGCCCGGTAATCTTCGACGGCGACATCCCCCTGCCTCTTGCTTAACTTGCTTCGGTCAGGGTTGAGTATGAGCGGCAGGTGGGCTATCTGGGGAACATCCCAACCAAAGTAGCGGTAGAGCAGAATATGCTTTGGTGTACTCGAAATCCATTCTTGGCCACGAATGACGTGCGAAATGTTCATGAGATGATCGTCGACGACAACGGCAAGATGGTACGTAGGAAATCCGTCTGATTTTATGAGAACTTGATCGTCGACGGTGCTGAAACTGAACGTAATGTCTCCATGAACAGCGTCGTGGAAAGTCACTTCACCTGCACGCGGCACCCGCATGCGAATAACGTAAGGTTCATCATTCTTGGGCACAAGGTCGCGGTGTGCGCAGTGGCGATCGTAGGCCGGCGGCAGCTTGGCCGCTATTTGGCGTTGACGCAGGCACTCAAGACGCTCGCGACTGCACGTGCAGTAGTAAGCGTGTCCCGCCTCTACAAGCCGCTGCGCGTGCTCGCGGTAAATAGCGAGGCGCTGAGATTGAACGTAGGGACCATAGGGGCCGCCTTTGAGAGGACCTTCATCGTAGTGAATTCCTGCCCAATCCATGACGCGCACGAGATTTTCAACGGCTCCCGGAACCTCACGCTCCTGGTCGGTATCCTCAATGCGTACGATAAATGACCCCCCGTGTTTCTTCGCAAGCAAGTAATCATAAAGGGCCGTGCGCAAACTTCCTACGTGAACAAATCCTGTCGGACTGGGAGCAAAACGCGTGCGGACGATGGCCATGGAAAAACCCCACATCGTGTACAAAAAACTTACGTACTTTGAGCCTCAGCTCGTTTTTTCAGTATAGGGTGAACCGATAAAAACGGCAATGCTTATCGTGCCTGTAAACTTCACGTTCGCCCTGCAGGCAAGATACCGTTTGTAATTTTAACAATTTAATGTAATCCTATGCTTAGAAATGAAAATAACAATATAATTTGCAAGTAGAGCTCATTTTAGTGTACACTGTGACATGCACAGGTGTGTGCACAAATCTTCAAAAGGAGAAAGCGTTATTTCGTCGTCAATTTTAAGGAAACAAGGAGCGCCAATGGTCTCTCTTAAATTATTTAGATATGCCTTTTTTGCGCTGGCATTGTGCGCTTGCGTCTCGCACGCCGCGTATCAGCCGGTTCGCTCGTCCCATCCTGTTGAAGACCTGCTCAATCTTTTAGGGCACGTAGACGACAGCATCGCCTTCGTCCGCGCGAACATTTCTCCGATAAGCTCTGCGGCAGATGTGGCGGGACTTGAGCGGCTCTACGATAGAAATCGCCTGTATCAGGGTGTTTTTTACGACAGACTTCATGCAACGTGTGAACACATGCGTAGCGCCATCGAATCTCTCGAAATTCACGTTAGGATGCAACAACAGCGCGTACAGCAACCTTTCGCCACTCCGGCTTTCGTAGCGCCAGTCGCGCAACCCTTGTCTCATCGGACGGAACGCGCACGTTATGAAGATATCGAAGCGAGGCAACGTGAGGCCTTCCGTGAGACCTTCCGCACCAAGCACGCCGCCATCAACGTCGCTATTGGAGAACTCGAGGCACACATACGGCAGCCGCGGTATCCCTTGTATAATCCCGCCGGCGGTTCCTCGGCAGCCCCCTCATATATGCCACCGGTGGCAGCACCAGGACAACGTGGTGGCCTGCAGGAAGAAGCTTGCCCGGCTCCAGCACAACTTCGCACGTGGCAACCGCGCACGCTCTTTGAAACAAGTCCACGAGCACGCCGCTTTGTTCCAAGTGGCGTAGCGTGCGATGATGAGTGTCAAAATATCATCGACTTCTACGCAGGAAACTTCTCGCCTTCGGCCAACAAAGGAAAAGTTTTGATAGGTCGGGCCCGCATGAATTGGGACGATGTTATGGAGAGGCTTTACAGAGAATCTAACTGGGAAAACTACAACAACAAACTTTTCATGGAAAGCTCTCACGAATTCATCCAAAGGCTCTTTCCGACACGTGAACCTAGCGAAGTCATCGGCAAAATGGCGGCGAATTTCAACCTCGTCCACCCAGAGCACGGCTTTGATGCGAATTACCTTGACGGTTACGAGCAGGCATTTCTGACAGAAAGTAGGACCAATGACGACTTTCTCATCAATCGCGTCGTTGAGACGCTGTGCCTTCTTGTTCACTCTTATTATGGCTTCGATGTTAAAATCGCCGTGGCAGATACACGGGCACACGATCGCGTAGAAATTTCAATAGGCAGCACTACAGCGCTTGCAAAGATACAGCGCGGGGGACTCATAAAGGTCCACAACCTTACGCGAATAACGAGGATCCTCGAATCGCTGCTCTTGCTCGGCCTTGAAAATTACGCGGAGGCATTTCTCAGGGCTCTGACTGATTTAAAATCGCGAAGAAATTTTCACGTGGCAGAATCATTAGCGGCGAGCTACACGATCTACATGTATAAAATTGCAACCCTCGGCTACACATTTGATATGCGCAATGGCCTTAGACAAACCCAAGTAAGGCTCCAGGCAGGCTTCATGCGAGTACCGGCACATACTCGCATCTGGGAAGACCGCGAGCAGAGAACAACGGCACAGCAACGTCCGGCGGCGCAGGGGCGAGCACCACGAAGGGCCGAAGAATGGCCAACCCGCAGAGCACCACAAAAAACAGCCGAGGGGCTTCACGCACACGGGCGATCAAAGTCACAACCTGCCTCACCCAGGAGACGACAAAGGAAATAATGGCCCTTGCTGCAAAGACACGCGGACGATAAGTATAGGCCGACGAAGTAAAGAAACATGGAACGCAACGAAACATGTACAAACACTTCGTCGAGCGCGGGGCACTTTCGGCAAGCGAGCGCACGGAAAATCAGGGCCCCGAGAAAGAACAGCACGCTTACGAGTATGAGCAGTCATCGTCAGAATTTTTCTGCGACGAATGCCGTTATGGGGCCCTAAAGGACGTGCGCAGGCGCTGAAAGTTTGTTATATTGCAATATGCATTTATAATTTGTTAGGATCGGGGTGAGTTCGGCCGCTGATTGATTGTAACCTGGCGCCGCCACAAAGGGCCGAGCGGGGGTCGTGTAGCGGTGCGGCAGAAGTAGCTGCAGCCCGTACGTAAGGGGCTGGGGGAGTTCGATTCATGGACCGAATGCAATCATCGTCGCTGGTGGTAGCAGCGCTGGCGCTACTTGGTTGTTCTTGTGCACCGGCACTGCACGCACTTTATCGCGAGCCAATAACAACGCGAGAGGGGTGGACATTTCAAGTCAAACTGCGCGTAAAGCTTTCGCCGGGCCACAGTTGGGTCTTTTCCAATGAAAAGGCGGTGGGCGATACTGTCGAACTTATCAGCGATGAGATTCTCTATCAAAGCAAGGAACTTCGACCCGATGCGTGGGGCGATCACATCTTTACTTTCAGGTCCATCAAAGCGGATACAATAATCCTTGATTTTTGGTACAAACATCCGTGGGAAAGCAAGGATGGCATACATAAAAAAGTGGCAGTTAATATTAAACCTGAGCTTTGAGAGTGGTGAGGAGCACTAAAACATTCTGATTTTCGGGCGTTCATCATGGCCCAGGGCAATCGCGATCAGGCCTTCTCAAAATAAAATAAACGGCTATCATGAGAACGCTCGTGAAAGTTGTTCGTGTGTCTCGTTTTTTCGGGAGTCAACGGTGAATGCCATCCGTCGTTCTTTAGCTGCTGTGGTGTGTTCGGTTGCGGCAACCGTCTGCATTGCACACGTTTCGGTTGTCAGAAGGGATCTAGAGCTCGGTCAGGACGCCGAAACGCGCGAAAAACTCGTCGTTAAAGCCGTGGCATTTGAAAAAAAGGACGCAGATGTCCAGCCACGGCGTTGGCACAGCGTTTTGCCCTGTGACGATGATCTTTTCTTTTTTAGTTCGTGCGACAATGAGGAGTGCTGCTTTCCCGTCACAGAGATACTTCAGCTTACCGAACCACTTGAGGACAAAGTCGGAACGGCGGTGACGGTACGTGCTGCCCTCGATCCAGAGGTCAAAGTATTCCGCGAGCTCCTCATCGCCATTGCCCGCGACCAAACGGGTGAACTTGAAGAGCTTGTCGAAAAGTATGGCCTGGAAACGGTCGAAAATGCTGTAAAAAAAGCCATCGACTGCCAGGGTCTCTGTAAACTCAAGGTTGCCGATGAAGAAGAATTTGTAAAAATTCTTTCAGGCCCGACACGCTCAGCAGAAAAAGCTACCTTTCAAGCCTTGGTGGTCTTTTGGCCTCATGAAGAGCTCATGGCGGCGCTCTCTAGTGGTCTCCAGGCCCAAGAAAACGATGAGCCGGAGGCATCTTAACGTTTGTTATCGCCGGGGTGCGTGTATGCCGAGCATGCTTCGATTATGTGCGACACCGCTTCATCGGCAGTGTTGCAAACTATGAAGGTTTGATAAGGTGCCAGATCGATGAGGTGTTCCTTCATCGCCGTATGAACGTACCAGTCGACGAGTACATGCCAGTATGCTTCGTTCATGAGTACGATAATTCTTGGCTTCATAGCATGAAGACCCACGAGGCTGAGCACCCCAAAGAGTTCATCCGCAGTCCCTATGCCGCCGGGAAAAAACACACATGCTTCGGCGTAGGCAAAAAGAAGTCGCTTGCGCGTGGAAAGGTGCTGTGCCTTGAAAATCAGTGTGCAGGGATTGTCAAACCCTCCGTCGGCTCCCACGATGCCGAGGCCTAGTGTCCTGCGACCGTCTTTGTGGCCACCGGCGTGGACGCTCGCCGCGCCGCAGTTCGCTGCAAGCATGATACCGGGCCCGCCACCTGTGATGATTGAAAAGCCGTGTTGAACAAGAGAGCGAGCTGTGTTGAACGCATCTTGAGCGTGAGGGTCATCGTTCCTTGTTCTAAGCCCGCCGAGTATGGCAACAACGGGTGGCTCGAGATTTCTAAGCGCCCACAAACCTCCTGTAAGATCGCGAACGACGCTCACTGCGTAGGACACCATGGCCGCAAGGTCCCGATAAAACCCCTTCCTCATATCTCCCCTTTTTCCCGCTGCAGAGACGTGCGCCAAAAAAACAGAAACCCGTTTTCAGTCTCCGAGCCCTCTGGGGCTCACGTATCTATCTAGCTGTGGCTACAAAAGATCGGCAAGGCCAATTTCGCTGTAAGTCTGAACGATGATATCAGCATGCCCCAACTGATCGTGGTTGTCGGCGGTATTGATCGCAATGCAATACATGTTGGCCTTTTTGGCCGCGGTCACACCATGTTCACTGTCTTCAACGGCTATGCATTCGACGGGCTCGATGGCAAGCTGTCGCGCCGCGTGGAGGTAGAGCGCAGGATCGGGTTTGTTTACATAGTTAACATGGGAGACGTCGTAGATGTGCGTACCAAAAAAATTTCGCAAATTGAGAATACTATCGACCACCGCTACAAGGTCGGCGGTTGCGTTGGTCGCAATGGCGGATCTAAGGTTATGAGAACAGACTTTTGCGTGAAACTGCGTGAAACCATCTATGAAGCTCAATCCTTCGCAGTAGAGGCTGCGAGCGAGACAATTTTTCTCGCGAACAAGGTCAGCGAGCTCGTCATCAAGGTGCGCAGCATTTTTTATTTCAAGACAGCTCTTGTGCACAGCAAGCCCATGAATTTTCCGAAAGAGCTGACTCTCGGTTTGTCTATCAAGGACAACACCGCGAGACTCAATGAGCCGACGACTCGCCGCCAACCATATATGCTCGGTGTCTATAATGGTGCCGTCCAAATCGAATATGACAGCCTTATATTTCGTCATGACCTTTCTTCTCTTGCCACGAAGGAGAGGGTAATGCTATGGTATCGTTCGGATACACATACGCGAACGTGCGGAACGAGGCACGATCCACCACAACGACGAGCTTTGTCCTGTGGTAACGCGCACGCCGCCACACAGCTGACGTCCTCTTTAACATGCCTATAACCTTAATTAAGGTTAGCAATTTTTTTGATAAAAGTCAAAAAAGAGTTTTTTTGTGGTGCCCGATAGCGTGTAAAGCACACTTTTCTTGCAGGTATTTGATCATGAAGGATTTTGAGTTTTTATCCCACACCGCCGACCTCAAAATGCGCGCCTACGGACATACCTACGCAGAGCTTTTTCGCAACGCTCTCATGGGAATGTTTCAAAGCTGTGAACCAACTGCTGAGCACTGCCGTCACCGCGCTGGTAGGCTTGTATGTGAAAGGCTTACCTGCACGCACACGATCACGCTGCAATCACTGGACATAGAAAGCCTCCTTGTCGATTTTCTCAGCCAGGCACTTTACCTGGCCGACGTCCACGATGAGGTATACCTCGATGCCGTTATTCACACGATAGACGAATGCTCTCTTGGTGCCACTCTGCGCGGCGTCCATGTTATCACTTTCAAAACATGCGAAATAAAAGCCGTCACCTACCACGACTTGAAAATTGACCATGAGGGGCAGCTACTCTACGTTGATGTCGTTTTTGATATTTAGGGAGCGTGAACATGGAAAAAAGTGTAATAACACGTGACGATCTTATTAAAGTTGAAGATTTTCTCTACGAGATACCGCGGTCATGGCGCTCCGACATGCGTGTGCCGGCAAGAATTTTCCTCAACGAACCCATGATCGCTGCCGTTCTTGCCGACCGCTCACTTGAGCAACTCGTCAACGTGACGACATTACCAGGCATACGAAAGTACGCCTACGCCATGCCCGACATTCATCAAGGCTACGGATTTCCCATCGGAGGCGTTGCGGCAACCGCGATCCACGAAGGCGGCGTCATCTCGCCAGGCGGCATCGGTTATGACATCAACTGTGGCGTTCGCCTTCTTGTGTCCAATTTCTACGCCGAGGAACTACGGTCTGCCCTCGGAGCTCTCGCCGATGCCATATTCCACAACGTTCCATCGGGAGTTGGACGTGGAGGAAAAGTCATATTAAGCATCGGAGAACTTGATCATATCCTCGCACACGGCGCCGCATACTGCGTCAAGCATGGATTTGGCGAAAATGCCGATCTTGAGCATTGCGAAGAACATGGCTCAATGGAGAGCGCCGATCCAGAAAGTGTTTCGCCCGAGGCCAAAAAAAGGGGACGCGACCAACTGGGAACCCTTGGCTCCGGCAACCACTTTTTGGAAATTCAGGAAGTTCAAGAAATCTACGATCAGACCGCCGCCCAAGCATTTGGCATCGAAAAAGGAAGAGCAACCGTCATGATCCACTGCGGATCGCGCGGATTGGGACATCAAACGTGCACCGACTATGTGCGCGTCATGATGGCAAAACTCGCAACATACGACATCAATCTGCCCGATCGCGAACTTGCCTGCGCTCCTTTCGAAAGCCCCGTCGGGCAAGAATACTTCAGTGCCATGGCAGCGGCTGCCAACTTCGGATGGGCAAACCGCCACGTCATAGCCCACAACGTGCGCGAGGCTTTCACAAGCGTCGTCGGAGCATCAGCCCGCCTTACCACTGTCTACGACGTATCTCACAACGTTGGTAAACTTGAAAGGCACGAAATCGATGGCGCCATGATCGACCTCCTCGTGCATCGCAAGGGAGCGACACGTGCCTTCGGGCCGCGTCGACGCGAAAACCCGGTCAAATACCGCGCGGTCGGACAACCGGTACTCATTCCAGGGACGATGGGAACAGCTTCCTACGTCCTTGCCGGCAACGATGCAAGCATGAGCACAGCATTTGGCTCGGCTTGCCACGGGGCCGGACGCTGCTTATCACGCTCGAAGGCAAAATCAACCGTGCGCGGCTCACAGTTGCGCGATGAACTTGAAGCACGAGGCATCATCATACGATGCGATTCAAACGCCGGCCTTGCCGAAGAAGCCCCGCTTGCTTATAAAGACGTCGACAACGTTGTCAACATCGTCCACGGAGCCGGCCTTGCCCGCAAGGTGGCACGCCTCGTCCCCCTAGCCGTCATCAAGGGTGGTTAGCCCACACATTGGACGGCCTTGTGAAAAAGAAACGCAGATGAAATGGTGAGGGACACGTTAGCCGATGGTACCCGTATAAAAAGCGCACGGACCCCGGCTTTTTTGTCATGCCGGGGCCCGTGAATAATTACGAGTACATGCGTGAATATTCAGACAATCACTGCAATCTCAGTATTACGAGGGGAGCACATTACCATCCTCATCCCACTGAGCTCTACACAATGGACATTTCCGCTCTGATGGTGAGCGCGCTAAGAGATCTTTGCGACATTCCATACAAAGAAACGGATTTCCGCAACATGGGGTTGCCGTCATAGGGACCCCCTTTTCTTGCAATAATGTCTGCTTGTTTTCAAAACAAATGAAGCACGTCTTATCGTCGCCGTTGCTAGCCGTCTGCCCGGCATCAACGTTAACATGCTTGATTGCTGGTAGTCTAATAATCTGAGCCGAGTCGGCAACGGGACTGCCAGCGGGAGCGGGAGCCCATGATGCCCAGGGCCCGCGACACTGAATATTAAGATACGTTCTCAACGAAGGTGAAACCTGGACTGGAGTTTCCTTTACCCTACTTGCTGCTGACCCTCCTGCAGCGGACCCATCCGCTTGAGTGACAAGAACGAATTTGTCACCGCAGGTCGCGTTACCAGCCGCGTCGTGACCTGGGTGGTCAGCAAGAAGGCAAAGCGGTACCCACATGAAGTTAGACCTCCACGGATTTCCAGTGTTATGAACTCGCGCGTTGAGCTCCTCTTGCTGGAAGTACGTCGGCATACTTCTGAAAAGACATGTGAAGAACCGACTGCATCCGGCATAAAAACGACTATCGGTGTCACTGCCGACATCGGAAGCCGATAACGACGAGAGCCAGCTAATGCCAGGGTTCCTCACGTCATCCATGGCAGTACAAATATCGATTTTGCTGCTTGTCTGTGCGCAGACAATAGCGGCAGGACTTCTTACTTGCGTTGCCTTTGTGTAAACAGTACTGAAGGCGTCCCATTGAAGCTTAACTGGATCGTATGAAAGCAGTACCTTATAAACACCTTGGTCATTTGCGATGACTACGACACGGGATTCCGGGGCAGCGAGAAAATCAGGTCTCACGCCATCAGCCAACGCTGAGCGCAACGCCATGAGAATCCTGCCAAGCATATTGCAACCGTTTTCTTCGCTGCTAATGCCCCAAAAACTGTCGGTGTGATCGCAATACCAATCAGTATCAGTACCACCTCTCTGCGTATTATTGTAAACAATCGGGGCATTGCCAGTTGCAAGGAGCGTCTGACGAAGTGCCGGAAGTTGGAGGAATTTGGCAGCCATGGCACCGGCAAGGATTCGTGCATTGACATCTCGCAATTGCACGTGACTTGCTCTTGCGTAACGCGCCTTTTCAGCGGCATAATAAGGGTCGACACCGCGCCAGTTTCTTCCATCTATCCTGATTATGTGTGATTGGTCACAGTAGCAGCGATCATTGGCTAATCCAGGGCAACGATCGGGACCAAGGATCAAGACTTGCTGACCGGACGATCGTGGTTCCCAGGCGGTTGGTAACCCGCCAGGCAGATTGACGTTGACAAAGGCAAAAGGATCTTCTACGGGTATCACTGACACACGCGGTGCCACCGAAGCACCAGAACCGGCTGCACCAACGGTGCCCGCGGACGCCAAAGCGGGTACTCCTGACGCCGCTGCCGCCGCGGAACTAGCCGCAGAAGCTATCGTCGACACGCTGCTGCCAGGTATTGCCGACGGTTGCGCTGCCACAGGTGCCACTGATACACGCGGTCCCCCCGAAACACCCGAACCGGCTGCGCCAACGGTACACGCGGGCGCTGAAACAGGTGCTATTGATGATGCTGCTGCCGTGAAACTGGCCGCAGTTGCCGGTGCCCATGCTACCCGCCGCGTCCCTGGCACGGAATAGGTGTCTTCGTCAGACATGAGCGTCCGGTGGGTGGTGCCAGACGCGGCTGGATCGGATGGCGGCAGAGTCAAAGCAGCTTCAACTGTGCCATCATCATCGGCCACTGGTCGGGTGACGGCAGCAGGTCGCGGGAGACTATCAACGCTCGGACTAGCCGGACCTGCTACGACGCCGTTGTTCGTAATAATTTCATTTCTCAGTTCATCAAGAAGTTTGCCAAGCCAATTATTCTCTACGGTTTCGCCAATAACCACCCCATCACCCTGTTGGTCACCCGTACCCCAGAATGCGTCAGTTCTGTCATCGTTAATTATGTGACGACCGTTGGTTCCGACAAGCGCGGGACGGAATCTAGGGTCGCTAAACTTGGCCCTGAGCACCTCTCTCATTACGTTTTTGCTACGTTCCCTCCATCCCTCCGGGGTGGCAGCGCCGTGGAACGCAAAGTACTCATCCTTTCGCGAGCGGTAGTAGGCCGTCGCAGATTTATACGCGCGACCACCCACCACTATCGGGAAACCCGTCTGGTCAAAATTATTGTCGAACCACAAGGCTCTATCATGATGGATATGAAGTTGTTCGCGAGGCTCCTCTATGCGAGGTGCTCCTGAGATGGCTGGCACAGGAGAGGCAACAGCCTGAGCAGCCGGAGCAACCTGCGGCGTCATACCCTGCACAAATGGTACCTGTGGTTGCGGTGCAGGAATGGTCACAGTTACCTCCGGTACTCGCGTCGCCGATCCCGTTGCCGGCATCTGCAGAGGTGTTTGTGCTGGTATAGCAGGTCGGGCAACCAAAGGAGCGGTTACGGGAGTCGCTGCTGGCGCACCACCTCGCGGTGCTGTTCCCTGCTGCGTAGCCATGTTTGTCATAGCAGTCGGTGTTTGCTGGACGTTATCTCCCATGGAGTGACCACGCCCCCTCACGAGAGGCATGACTGTCATTGGCGGAATACGAATCGGCGAAATCGCGATCTGTGCAGGCGGCAACGCCGCGGTTGGCGTACCTACTGAGGGAGTCGTCGAGGCAGCTGTAGTAGCTGCAGGTACGATCGCGGACGGTGCTGCTGGCGCGGCAATCAAACGTGGTTGTTCGACTACACTCGGTGCAGAAGGTAGCACCACACGGCTGACTGGTGCTGCTGACGACGAAGCTGCCGGCGCTGCGTTCAACAAAATCGTTGAAACATCTGGCGGTTGTGATCGCGTTGGCTGCTGAGATTGTGTAACGTTATCTGTCGCCGGAGAATGAGCGTAAATATCAAAGCCTGGTAGTGACGCTCGGCGAATCCGCGTTGGTACTGACGAAGGTGCTGGTGCCGCTGGTACGCCCATCGACGGAACAGACGGCGTAACCGAAGCAGTTGTTGGCGTGGCTGAAGACGTTGTAGCCGGAGCGATCGATGACGCAGTCGGCGCCAACGTCGATGGTCGTGCTTGTTGAGCCGTGGCCGTCGCAGGTATCGATAATACTGAGCTGGCCGATGTTGCCGACGACGAAGCTGCCGGAGCTGCACTCAACAAGACCGTTGAAACGCCTGCCTGTTGCGGTCGCATCGATGGTTGTAGTTGGGCAACACTACCTGCAGCTGGATTCGACGGCGCCGCGCTGACCGGTGCAACGGATGCCGAAGCTGCCGGTGGTGTCACGGGTGTAGGCACTAACGAAGAAGCCAAGGTCGCTGTCGGAGCAAGCGCTTGCGCAACAAAAGGAGCCGCTTGAGCCGACCCACGGAAAGGGACTGTGAGCGGAACCGAGGGCATAGGTCGTAGCGAAAGCCGTCGCGAACCTACAATTGCATTGCCGGTATGACGCGCAACAGGTACGTCGCCACGGGATACAACGGTATGCGCAGCCGATTGTTCTAAACGAGCAACTGGCGCGGGATCAGCCGATGCCTGGGCCTGGGATACAGAACTGTTTGCTGGTTGACGCTCGGGATCGCCGTGTGGTTTGGCAACGGCGGGTGCCGCTGAGGCCACTGATGCGCGTTCACGAGATCTCGGAGCAGCGCTTGATAAGCTTTCGCTACGCGCTTGCGACGACGAAGCCCCGCGGGGAGCCGCCGAAGCCGAACTTCTTCCCGCAGGTGCCAGCGGCTGCTGCGCACATCGCGCCACTGCTTCGCGCGCTTGCTCATTAATATTATTCTCTATTATGGCCCAACTCCTGCGCAAAAAGGCGCCCGAACTGGCAACAATGGAGAACTCGCGCTGCCCCACGTTAACACTTATGGGCTCACGGCTGCGCGTGGTCCCGGACGTCACTGCGCGCGTGATAGTGGCCACTGGCACCCACACCACGGGACGTACTGTGCGCGATCCAGTCGACGTCTGCGGCGTCTTTGACGCGGCAGAATCTTGTTCGATAGGCCAGTTGGATGCCAAAAAGACGACGCATCGATCACCGGTCTCAGTGTCATTAAAGCGGTTAATAAGTTTGAACTCCTGTTTCGTCTCACGAGCTTCGGAAGATCCTCCTTGAGATCCTTCACTGGAGTCATGGCGCCAAAGGGCCGCTGTAAGAATTTCACGGGCCTTCCGTGTCAGTACGGCATTCGCGGCAACCCTTTGGTCTGCCGACGGCGCTATCGCCGCAGCTGGCATGGCGTTGCTCAAAATTTTCCAGGTATTATTGGCAGCGTTGTGGGAAAGGCACACGTAGTACTCATCACCAACCTTCGTGAGAGCCAAGGAAAGCAGCTTTGACTGCCCCTCATGTCCCCCACGTACCCCTGATTTTTTGACCACTGCCGGGCGTGGCTGACTCGCCCATGCGGGAGTCGACGCCAAAAGTACGGCGCACAAAGCTCCCAAAAATTTTCTGCTCATGCTTCTCATAAAAATTCCCTTCGCTGAAATACCTGGAACACCACGAATCTTCACGCCGGCCGACACGGAAGACGCCCGTACGTAAACGGCTAAAGATTTTTCTGATAAAAATACACACATACCATTGTAACAAAATTTTATGCAAAAAAAAGCGCAGGGCGCAACTTTTTTTCTACAGCGGGTGGTTTTACAGCAACAAAGCGCAGCTTTTTTCACTGACACCGAGCCAGCGATCAAGGATCACGGCCACCGCCGATCGAACAGACAAATGGTTATACTCGGAAAATGATGTGATGGGTCTCAGCAAAAAATCAGCCGAACGAATGCGCTCCTCGGTCATACCCCGACCGGTGCCAAAAATAAAAAGCACCGGCCGATCAAGTGCCCATACGCGCGCTTGATCGGAGAAACATAAAAGTTCATCATGGCCAACGGCGCGGGCAGATGTTGCGATAATGACCGGCTTTTTACCCTCCCGTACCTCGATAACATCGAGCACACGAGCAAGGTCACACTCAAGGGATACGTTTTTGATGGCCTCGTGGCGCTCAACGTTATATTCGATACCCTCGGTCATCCAAAAGTCGAGGAGCGTACGAACAATTTTTTGCTGATCAACGAGGGGCGTCACGATAAAAAAACGCTCGACGCCGTACGTTTTGCACGAACGTGCAATGTCGTGGATGTCCATCGACGTCACGGAAGTCGTGCCCGGAGCCTTGCTGTTACCAACGAGAACATCCTTGTGAAGCAGCGCAACGTAGTGATGAGGCAGGTGTTTGCGAACGAGGGCGCGGTCTTCAGCCTCAAGATGGCACGATCGCAGCCAGGAAACGTGCCCCTTTACCGTACGCTCCGCAGCCTTATCTGCCCGCCATGCCGCGATTGCTCCATGGTTGCCGGAGCGGACAATTTCAGGCACATCGCGCCCCTTCCACAAAAGAGGTTCGGTGTAATGAGGATACTCGACAAAAGGGCCCGAAAAAGATTCCTCGACAACAGATTCGCTCTTTCCGACAACACCAGGAATGAGGCGTGCAACGCTTTCAAGAACGGCAAGCGCGGCGACATCGCCGCCCATCGTGACAAAGTCTCCGAGCGATACGACCATATCGGCGTACACGTCCTCAACTCTACTGTCAATTCCCTCGTAGCGGCCAACGATGAACATTAAGTGCTTGCATTCTTGAAGCTTTGCAGCGAGCGTACGCGCCAGACATTGATCAAATTTGACACCGTGTGGCGCAAAAAAAACCTTAAACGCCGGACCGTGTGCCGCTTCTTTGGCTTCAACGGCGCGCTCAACAACAACCGGCCTTATGAGCATCCCACTGCCCGGGCCAAAAATAGGCGAGTCGATGCGCTCTTTAGGCCTTACAAATGCCGAAAATCTGTCAACGTCAACACCAACAATCCCGGCGCTTATGGCACGCCCCAGGAGACTCGTTTTTATGAAGGGCTCGTAAACGTCGGAAAGAACTGTAACGACCGAAATCCTCATGCGCACCACCGTTTCGGCGTACAACAGCTTACAAATTTACAAAGGAAGTCCTCGGCAAGCCGGGCACCACCTCACGGCACAACGTCGACAACGACCTCTTTGTCATCGCACCCGCCGAGAGAATGGATAAGGGCTCGGATGGACTTGATGGTCTGACCGTTGCGGCCAATAATCTTACCTCGATCTCCGTCGGCAACCTTTATGAGAAATAAACGCGAGCCATTTTCTTGCTCGCTTTCGGTCACCTCGACATGGCCTGGATCGTCAACGAGAGACCTGACGATCCCCTCGATCGTTTTTCTCGTCATAGTTGGGCTTTCTACGATGGTACCGTGGCCAATCGAGCGTGATTTTTGTACATTTTGTAAATCTTCCTCACCGTGTCGGTCATGGCAGCGCCTTGGGAAACCCAGGCTTTGACACGCTCCTCATCAAGCCGGACAACCTTGCTATGGAGCCCATCGTAGGTGCCAAGAATTTCAAGACACGCACCATCACGCTTGTTGCGCGCATCAACGGCGACTATTCTGAAAAAGGGCGCATGCTTTTTACCGGTACGCGAAAGTCTAATTTTTACCATGAACCTTCTCTTTTGGAAGACATTCTGAGACACTCTCTCTACAAACGACCCAGCTTTCTAAAAAGCTTAACATATTGCTTACTTTCTTCAAACCGCTGAAGCAAAAGGTCGATGACGGCCGTCGTAATTCCCGCACCACGAGCAATGCGTTTTTTGCGCGATGCATCAATGATCTTGGGATTTTTGCGCTCCCTGGGCGTCATCGAACTAATCGCCGCCGAAAAACACTTAACCTCGTGCTCGGCCTTTTCAATTTTTTCCTGAGAAAGCGTCGTTGAACTCAAGCCCGGCAAATATTGCACAAGGTTGGCAAGCGACCCCATCGAATTGACCATTTTTATCTGAAGGGCGAAGTCATCGAGTGTCAGCGATCCCGAGCGCAGCACGCGCTCCACGGCCGCACGATCATTTTCATTAACCCGATCCTCTGCACGCTCAACGAGACTGAGAACGTCGCCCATACCAAGAATGCGTCCTGCAAACCTATCTGGCTTGAAAAGCCCTATGTCGTCGACTTTTTCGCCGGTTCCGACAAAAATGATGGGTTTGCCAACGGCGTACCTAAAGGCAAAGGCCGCACCACCACGCGTGTCGCTGTCGAGCTTGGTGAGCATGGCACCGTAGATCGAAACTTTTTCGTCGAACGCCTTGGCAATTTTGAGCGATTCTTGACCGGTCATTGCGTCAAGAACGAGAATTTTGTACTTCGGTTTTACAAGAGCATCAAGTTCGGCAATTTCACGGAGCATTGCCTCATCTACGTGGAGCCGGCCTGCGGTATCGAGAAAGAGAAGTTCATAGCCGCCATTTTTGAATTTTTGTACGATTTCGCCGGCAGCGACGAGTGGCTTAGTGCTCGCTGCACGATAAAACGCCGCGCCGACGGTCTGCGCGAGCGTCTCAAGTTGGTCGATAGCAGCAGGCCTATAGTAATCAACCGAGGCGCAAAGGATATTTCTCGTTTTATTGCGCGCCTCCGCCTGTTTGCGAACAAGGTGCGCCATTTTTGCAATCGACGTTGTTTTGCCCGAGCCTTGGAGGCCGACAACCATAACAACGGCCGGTATTTGAAAGGAGAATTCGAAGGTTTCAGCCCCGCCCATGAAGGCAAGGATCTGATCATAAACGATCTTAACAAACTGCTGCCCTGGTTTGACGGTCGACAAAACCTTTTGACCAACGGCATCTTTTCTAACGGCATCGATAAAGGCTTGCACAAGTTCGTGCGGAACGTCGGCTTCAATGAGGGCTTCCCTGACCTGCTCGACAGCCTGAGTTATGTTTGCCTCCGTCAGATGCCCGTCGCCAGTCAAACGAGCCACAACTTCCGAAAATTTTCTGGACAAAAAATCAAACATAACGCCTCTCTAGAAACCAAAAATCGATTTTTTCCTTTATTGCTGTTATAGATTAGCAAAAATAACACAACCCCACGAGTGAAAATTTTTGTGCACACAGAATTTGAGTTTGCCGAGCGATCGACGTACACTAGACACGTTATGGCAAAGAAGCTTTTTGATACGCACGCGCGCAGATGCTCAGTGCTCTTACTCGGTATTTATGCTCCCTACAACAAGACGACGAATGTCGAAGGCTACTTTGACGAATTTGTTGAACTCGCCAGATCCAATGGCCTTTGCGTCGATCTCAGCATTTTTATGCGTATTCGTGAGATCGACCCTGCCTATTTCATAACGCGTGGCAAGCTCGAAGAGGTCAAAAAGTTTTGTGAAGAACACGACATTGACCACGTAGTTGTTTCCGAGCCCCTGACGGCTCAACAGGAACGCAACCTCCGTGACTACCTCGACTGTCGGGTATTTGATCGCACGCAGCTCATCCTCGAGATTTTTGAAAAAGCAGCCCACTCGGCAGAAGGCAAAACGCAGGTACGCATCGCGATGCTTCAACACAAAAAATCGCGTGTTGCCGGCCGGGGCATCCACATGTCACAGCAATCGGGCTTTATAGGACTTCGTGCCGGACCAGGCGAAACGGCCAAAGAGCGCGAGTTAAGGCATCTCGAGGAGCACATTCTCAAACTCAAGGACGAGCTCAAGCGCCTTGAAAAAACGCGCGCAACGCAGCGCAAGCGGCGCTTGGGGTCACATGAGCGGCTCATCTGTATTATCGGTTACACAAACGCCGGTAAGTCGACAATCTTCAACGCCCTGACCAAAAGTGATGTCCTTGCCGAGAACAAGCTTTTTGCCACGCTCGACACGACCACGCGTGAACTTTTTGTCAGCGGTCAAAAGATCGGCCTCATTTCAGACACTGTCGGATTCATCCAAAATTTGCCCCACAACCTCATTGAAGCATTTAAATCTACGCTCAGTGAGCTTCAATACGCAGATTTACTTCTTGAAATCATCGATAGCTCCGATCCAAACTGGCAACACCACACGGCTGTTGTCAGCGAAGTTCTTCAGTCACTCAAGCTCGGCGACAAAAGTATCGCTTACGTCTTCAACAAAATCGACAATCTCCAGCAGGACCGCTTTGAGTACGTTAAATCACTGGCCGCATACGAACCTCGCATTATAACGTCAGCCGTCGTAAAAGATGGACTCGATCCCCTCAGGGATTTTCTCCGCGCATGGAGAACGCGTCCGCTACCGGAACCTTCGTCGTAGTTACCACTCACGAGTGGCTTCGACGGCCTGTCTATATCATCCTAATCCACGTTTCTTACATCGACCGTCCGTCGACCGTCGAGGGCTGTTGCTACAAAATGCACGCGTGTTAGACTTGACGAGCATGATCTTGAAGAAAATGGATCAAGGTTTGAGGGCTTTTCAGGAGGTTTTTCTCCCCATGAGTTTCGGCGTACTAAAGTCGTTGTTTGGTAGTAGCGTTGCAGTTCTTGCAGCCACCGTCTGTACGTGTTACGGAGCATACAACGCGTGCGAAGGGCGCAGCTTTTCGGAGCGCGTCGCTCGGCGGCTTCTTCGACCGTTGTCGGCACGCGAAGTTGACCCGCTCGTTGACAAACAGTGTCGCAACCTTGAGCCGGGCATGGCCGTGTGGGCGCTTGCACGCAACCGACGTTCTTGGTCATACAGCATTCTTGTGCACAAAAATCCCGATGAAAGTTATGACGTCGCCCCCGTCGGCGTCGGTAAGACAGCCAGCGTGTACACATGTCCGGCGGTTAAACCTGCCGGGGCACTCTGGCGATGTGTATGCGAGCCAGTAAAGGACCTTGAAGCCCTCGCACGGCGAACGCGCCAGGTCGCATCGTCCATGCAGTACGCTGGAGCTTGGGTGTGTTCACAGCTGGTCCAGCCATCGGGTAAGCTTATCGTGCTCGGTTGCCGCGGGAGTACATTTCGCGCCGTGCAGGAACAGATGTTCAGCTTGTATGACGGCGGACTCATCGACGGAAATTTGCGACTCGCCGACTCCTGCACATTAGTTGGTCTTGTCGGTGGTGACTTGCTCGGTGATGGCCAGGCGGCGGTGGATATCTGCGGAGTTCTCGGGGTGCTCCTTGAACTACTCAAGACAAATCCTGGGCGCGTCTTTCTCGTCAACGAAAGATGCCGCGTCGCAGAACACACTTCGCTGAGTTTTGAGGGTTGGGAAACTATGTGCCACAGTGATGAAGCACGTCAGAAAGTGGGTTCCAATTTTTGGGATGTATTCGATTTCCTTAGCCAACTACCACACAACGTCTTCTTCGGACTTCATATGCCGAGCACAAATTTGTATGATTTCGTAGCCTTCGGACACCTTGAGGAACCCGTTGTCACGCCGCGTGATCCGTGGGGAACCATGGTCATGGAGAGTGCAGTCGTTCAGTCGCGCCAATGTTCAGCGCGTTGCGCTACCGGAGAGCCTTTGTCGCAGAGCCCTTCTGAAGCCCCCTGTGCATGTCAATGCTCCCTGCGCGGACATTTTGTAGGTGAACCCGTGCACGCTATTCGTGCGATTGAGGGCGGGGAAATCCCGGGGGCACTCGCGCGAGAATGGTGCGAACTCCACGACAACACCCCATGTCAGGGACCATTTTTAGCACATGAACATGCAACGTGCGTTCCGCGCTTCAAGCCCCTTAAGCCTGGCAAGACGTACGAAGTGTGGCCATATGGCACCTACGTCTGCTCGCCCTCACTCGGCAAAAGTACCGACGGGAACGCGTACGTTTACGGCATTGTGTACGCGGCCAACAACGGCCACTGGTACCTGACGATGCACACGTGCTGAGCTCTGTTGTGTTGATGTCGTATCATCGGCAACGTCGTGCCGAAGGAGCCCGGACGACAAAGCGTCGCGTCACACTCGATTGCTCGACCCTAACGTCACGGTACAGCAGGACAGCCAGTACGATGTAATTCCTGAACAAGCATAGAACGCAGAAGCTCCCGGAACTCGTCTGTTTGAAGAAATGTGGCCGTCTTCGGATCCTTCATGGCCTCGGCCACAAAGTTGACAAAACTTTCCATGATGCCGACCACGTTGGTTGCCACGAGTTGTGCATCGTTAGAGTGGTTGCCGATGCTGATAAGGTTAGTTGCCATGTGCGCAAGCGTTGCTATGGCCAGTTTTTGCATCTCTTCGTCGTTGTTCGGCGAACATTCGTGACATGTTGTCGTCTGTCCTGCTGATGGTGCGGCGTTATGCGCATTGGAAGCTGTCCCAACGGCGGCCCCCGTTTGCCCCGCCCTGGAGATACAACCCCAAAGAGCAATGACTATCAGAAATTTTGCATTCATCATTAACTTCCCTCCTCATCGCCGCTATCGACCATCACTACAACTGACCTTCACTCGCTCCTAAAGTACCGTTTTTTCGGTGAAAACAAGGACCCGAAGGACTCTTCGCAAACTCGCTTCCTGCACCTTGAAATAATAACCCTTATACAGAACGGTTTCGCCATTCTTGGGTACATGCTGGAGACGCTCGGTCAAAAAACCGCCAAGAGTGATCGCACTCTCTGCCTCAAATTCGATCCCTATGAGTTTCGCGGCATCTTCAAGCGTTATGTTGCCGTTGATGAGCCAGCCACCCTGCTTGAGCTGCACATACTTTTCAACAACAAGTTCGTGCTCATCGCTGATTTCACCGACAATTTCTTCAAGAACATCCTCAAGAGTGATGAGACCTGTGACGATGCCATGTTCGTTGAGAGCGATAGCCATGTGGACGTGCTGCTCACGCAACTCGCGCAAGAGCTGATTTACCTTAAGAGTCTCCGGCACAAAGAGAATCGGACGCAATATGTCCCTGAGCGGTTTCTGTTTGTGCTCCGAAAGCATCGAAAAGATGTCCTTGAGGTGTACAATGCCGATGATATTGTCGGCGCCGTCCTGGTAGACGGGCACACGCGTGAAACGGTGTCGCGTGAAAACTGCCAGTACATCGGCTGTCTGCGCTGTAACCGAGACGGAGACGATGTCCGTTGCGGGGACCATAATCTCTTCAATGGGCGTTCTGCCAAGCTCAAAAACGTTTTGAAGCATCGCGGTCTTTTCAGTTTCCATGAGTCCGCGCTGCCCTATGTGATCTATAAGAAACTGGATCTCGCGCTCGGAAACCCACTCGGCACCTTCAAGTTCGACGGTTCTGCCCACATTGACAAGAATAAAGTCAGAGATGCGCACGAGAAATGAAGCAACGGGATCAAAAAGACGAAACATAAGATTGCTTATGAAAAGTGTCGATGTAAAGTATCGCTCCCCATGGGCCTTTGCAATATTTTTTGGCAAAATCTCACCGAAGACGAGAATTGCCGCCGACGCCACACCTATACCGATGGAAAAGCCAAGACCAGATGAAAATTTCAGGCGCGAAAAGAGGTTTTCCATGACGTTGGTAATGAGCGCAGCACTCGTAACGTTGGCGAGACTGTTTGCGATCAAAACCGTACCGATGACACGCTGCGGATGGGTTTCAAGTGTACAAAAAAAGGCCTTGTAGCGCACGCTGCACTTCTGCGCTATTTCCTTGAGTTTAAAAAGTCGGAGCGCCGTAATGCTTGTTTCAATGAAAGAAAAAAGCGCGCACAATGCGAGTGAGACAAAAAAAGCAACCGTCTGAAACAACAACGGGCCCTGCGCAACAGGTTCCATAAAAAAGCTCCTTGCCCTCCCTATCTTACCTAATCGAGGGAACTATCATCCTCGTGATCGGCGGCTGCACCGGTATCTTCCATATCGAGCTCGCCGTGGACGGATTCAAAAAATGCACGTAATTTTTTACTTCGCGATGGGTGTCTCAACTTGCGGAGCGCCTTAACCTCAATCTGCCTGATGCGCTCACGCGTAACCGAAAAATCTTTGCCAACCTCCTCGAGTGTGTGCTCGGAGGCAACGTCAATGCCAAAACGCATCTTGATGACCTTTTCTTCGCGCGGAGAAAGCGTCTTAAGCATTTCACGAACGCGCTTTCGTAGGTCGCCACTTGAAACTGCTTCAGAAGGAGAGTAGTCGGTTTCGCTCTCAATGAAGTCCTTAATAAACGCATCGTCACTGTCGCCGACGGGCGTCTCAAGCGAAATCGGTTCCTTGGATATCTTGATGATATTCTTGATCTTCTTTTCGTCGAGATTAAGCTCCTTGGCGAGCTCTGCGTTGGTAGGCTCCCGTCCTTGTTCTTGGAGAAAAACTCTCTTTATTTTGTTGATTTTGTTGAGCGTTTCAACCATGTGGACCGGAACGCGGATCGTGCGCGACTGATCGGCAATGGCGCGCGTGATCGACTGACGAATCCACCACGTTGCATACGTCGAAAATTTGAAACCTCGCTCAAACTCAAACTTTTCGACGGCCTTCATAAGCCCGATATTACCTTCCTGGATAAGGTCCAAAAAGTGAAGTCCGCGGTTGATATATTTTTTTGCTATGTTAACAACAAGGCGAAGATTCGCCTTTGCAAGATTATCTTTGGCCCTTTTGTCCTTGTGCTGCCCATCGGTAAGTTGCTGATAATACGCAATGATCTTTTCGCGCGGCAACCCTACTTCGGCTTCAGTACGACGAATGGTCTTTTGCGCTCCCCGTACCGTCCCCTCAAGCTCGGCTATAATCCTTTTGGTTTCCGCCGATGGATTCTCGACGGCAAGATATTCTTTAAGCTGCGCAGTCCCTTGCTCGATGGCGCACTCTTTGTCGTTGATCTTGCGGAGATATTTTTCGATTTTTTTGGCGAGCTTCTTGATGAGCTTGTTTGAAATTTTTATCGAAGCAACCGTCTGGCACGCCCTTTCTTTGTTTTGCCTGATGTCAGCAAGCATCGTTGCTTTTTGCTCTTTGGTGTCCAACTTGCCACGATAGCTCAGATAAATTTTGCCCTCGTTTGCCACAAGGTCCTTGATCGTTCCTATGATCTCAAGAAGTTTTTGCTTTTCCTCGTCAACCTTGGGAAGGTTTTCTTCATCAAACTCGGAAAATTGTATGATATCCTTGAGAGGGAGAGAGTTTCTATTAAGACGCTCGCCGATCACTATAAATTCTTTGTGGATGAAGGGATATCGCGAGAGCGCCGATATCGACTCACGCTTGCCCTCAGCGATCATATTGGCAACAACAGCCTCGGTTTGTTTATTGAGGAGCGGTATTTTACCAATGTCGCGCAGGTAGCACTTTACAGGATCGGTAATAGGCGTTGTTGGACCCCGCACATCGATCCTATCCTCGACCTCATCCTCTTCCTGCCCCTCCTCTTCAAAATCACCACTCAGGTCGAGGGAACTCTCCAACTTGCTCTTGATGGTGAGAGGTGAAAAATCTTCGTCTGAATCGAGAGAATCAAGCCCTGGTTGCCCACCATCGAGTTCCTCTTGCATGACAATATCGACGTGTACTTTATCAAGGCGACGCATGAGGTCGTTGGTTTCGTGTTCGCTGACACCGTTTTTTTCGCAAAATTCGATAATTTCTTCATACGTAAGGTATCCGTTCTTCTTGCCACGCTCTACAAATTCAGTGACGAGTTCCGTCCTGCCATCGGAACTTGAATTTTTGTGAACGGTGCCAACCTCGACCGCGGAATCAGAACCATCTCCATTGCGCGCTAATGATGGCTGCGCCTGTCCCAAAACCGGTTCTTGTCCGGTTTCTTTTCTTAATTTCTTTGCCATAATACCGTGTCCGCCTTCAAAATTTTACGCCGGCCGACGATGCCTTCTCTAAAGTCCGCCGTTTGAAATCAAGAAACTCATCGATCAGTTTCTGCGCCGCCTCGTTATCATTCATTTTCCTCAGGCGCTCAAGCCGCACAGCCATGCCGTGAACCATCGTTTTCCAGTGACGCTTGTAAAGCCACGCAACGAGATCCCACAAAGCCGCAGCCGGCACCGGCTCTTGGTGTTCGACCGTGATCTGCGCCAGAACTAACTGCTCCTCACGATCAAGCATGTCAAAAAAACAGGCGAAATCCAAGGAATCGTCATGACCAACGGCATTAGCGAGCTTGACAAGGAGCGATTGCAGAGGTTCGGGAAAGTGCGCAACGAGAGCACTTATGCGCGCATCGCACACAAGACTAATGTCTTCCATTATAGCACAAAAAACCTTTCTATCCAAATCGTATTTTTTTTCCAATACAGCGGGCGGCGCCTGCGGAGTGTCCACTGCCTCTGCGCCAACGCCACGCGCCTGGTCGTGACGACCCGCAGCGTTATTTTTGTTGCGCGCATGCCTCAATTCGTTCTTGAGTGATGCGAGTTCAATGCCGAGTGTTTGAGAGGCTTTTTGAAGGAGAATATCGCGCTTGATGGGGCTCTCGACACGATTGATCAGGTCGAGTATGCGACCTACAAGACGCATCTTTTCCTGGAGCACTTTGCCATTGAAATTTGAACCAAAACTTTCAATGAGGAAACCGAAAATGTCGGTCGCCTGAGCTATAAAAGGATCGAGTGAGACACCACGCCCTAAAAGCGACGCCGGATCGTCGCCACTGGGCAGGCGCACAACGTAAAGTTCGAGGTTGTAGCGCCAACATAGCTGTCCGAGGCGTATTACGGCCTGTTGTCCAGCAGCATCGCCGTCGTACAGAACATAGAGCGAGGAGGCATTCCGCGAAAGATGCTCCAGGTGGTGTTCGGTGCATGCCGTGCCAAGAGTTGCTACGGTGTTGTGGTAATCGTGCTGGACCATGGCAATGCAATCGGTGTAGCCTTCTACCAGAAAAACGCTTTCGCGCGCACGTATTTCTTTTTTACCCTTATCAAGGCCGAAGAGAATAGAGCCTTTGCTGAAGTACGCATGTTCGTGACAGTTGTAGTACTTGGGGCGTTCATCATCCGATTTAAAAATCCTTCCACCGAAGCTGCAGCATCGTCCAAGATGATCACTGATGGGAAAAATTATTCTGTCCTCGAAAGGGCAATACAGACCGCGATTTCCCTCAACAAGTATCGCGGCCTCAACAAGATCTTGTGCAACGATGTGATGACGGTTCATGGCCTCGATAAATGCCGCGCATGTTCGTGCCTTAGAAGGAAAGTACCCAAGCGAAAATGCCGCGATACTGGATTGTGTAATTCCACGCTTTTCAAGATAATCCAAAGCCTGAGGGGTATGCATAAGTTGGTCGTGAGCCCACCGTGCCGCGTGACCGCAGATGGTGTAATGAAACTCGCTTTTGCCCACCGATGCTTCGCGAGAATCGCGCATGGTAAGCTCGGCTGGTACGTTGATGGCGTACCTTGTTGCAAGATGCCGTACTGCTTCAAGGGGGCTGCAGTTTTCAATCTTTGCAATGAAAGCTATGACGTCGCCGCCAGCGTGACATCCAAAGCAATAAAAAATTTCCTTATGGGGACTCACGGTAAAAGAGGCCGTCTTTTCGTTGTGAAAAGGACAATGCGCCTTGAGATAAAGTCCAGCATTCTTAAGATTCGTGTACTCATTGACGACGTCGACGATGGCAACCTTGCCCTTTACGTAGCTAAAGAGATTCATATTTTTTGTTCGCGCACCCCCGTCTTTGCATAGGCGGCAAGAGCCGCCGCCACCAATGCAAGGGCGACGTACTGATGGATGGAAAATGTATTTGCCACACCGCTCACAGAACTCAGAAACTCGCGATCACCTCGCCAAAAATCGACAAAAAAACGTTCACAACTTGCCAAAACTATGAAAAGTGCGGTTAGTTGACCCGGCACCATACACGACGGGCGCAGCACGTAGCGCATGAAGAAAAAAAGAATGCACAGAAGAATGCAACTATAAATTTGTGTCGGATGCAATGCGCAGTGCGTCGGTGCCGCACACTCAGGTGCCGTGTAGGTAATGCCCCATGGCATCGTCGTAGCCACACCATAACAACAGCCGGCTCCCAGGCAGCCAAGGCGGGAAATAGCAATCATGAGCGGCGCATAGACAACCATAAGGTCACAAAGCGCTATGCTCTCGACCCCCTTACGTCGCATGTAGGCGGGCAGGAGGAGGACGATACCCGCAACTGAACCCAGGAGAGAGAAGCCTCCGTCCCAAATGGCAACGACATCCACCGGCGACGTAACTGCCGATGCGTTCGTTACAAGAAAGAGTGCGCGCCCACCGATTATGCCTATGATAATCCCACGTGCCATAATAGCAAAAAGGTCATCGGTCGACACAAGAGCGGCACGCAGCGGGTCACGGACAACGAGACCGGAAAAAATCATGATGCCCATGAAAATCATGAACCCATACCACTGGATGGAAATGGGCCCGTAAATGTGGAGCACTTCGTATCCCATGTCCGCAACGTCCCGGATAAATGCCCTAGATATCTATTTTTTCGTTGAGAGAAAGTTCTACGACAAGTATCCATTTGAAGCGCTGATTAACCGAGCGACTGTCCTTTGCCTTGCTGTACGCTTCAAGAATTATGTTGGAAAGCTGGATACGATCGAGACCTGTGCCGATGTGACACACGAGTGTGTATTGCCATTGTGTCCAACGCTCCATTCTCTTAAGCAGCTGCACAAGAACGCCACGCAAAGCACCGTGATTCATCGCGTAAATGAGCTTTGCCATGCCCTTGTGAAGCCTGATGGTAACGAGGCATTGGTCATCTTCTATGGCAATCGTCTCGCATGAACCAGGTGCAACGGCTTTGCCATTGACGATGATGGTTGGATCGATAAGGTTCTCCAAATCGGCGTACTCGGGATCGGATTTCAGAAGCGCTAGATATTCTGGAATGTTATTTTCGAACGTAACACCGCGCGCCACGTGCGAAGGCTGCACGGTGTCCGTACGCAGACTCCTCAGAATGCCCTCAGAGGGAGTCATAGCAGCTATATCCGGCGCGTAGAATTCATCATCATGATGATGATATGTCTGCGTATACGAAAACCTCTGCCTCAGTCGCGTAAAAGCGTCACGTATGCCAAGCGGCATCATCATGGGCGTGAACAAAAACAAGGCCAACACGCCCAGGATCATATATCTGAACAACAAACAACCTCTGCACATGGGATTCACCCTTCCACTCATTCCGTCAATTGGCAAGGAAACGGCGTGGAACTCGCGCCTTCCACAACAGCCACGCCACCAGAGCAACCACGGCACCGCGCGGCCAACCACGTGCGCGCACTCGATAAAAAGACGCCAAGCCTAAGAACGCATCCCAATCGACCCGCAACCGCTTACTACACAGGATGGCAGCAACGAGGACCATCGGGAACGCCAGCGCCCAGTGCGCAGCACACCACAGCACACACGGATAATACTAAACGAGCGCACCTCCAGTGTCAAAGACCTTGCATGCCACCGGGAGGTATAAGCGCTTCAGCGCCATAATCAACGATCCACGTTGACCGTCACACCTTCGGGGGACGAACAGCGGCCTATTTGCAATCGGAAAAAATTCATACTATAGTGACATCTATATTTAAATGGAAATATTTTCATCATGTTGACATATTAGGAAGTGGGAAAATGTTTTGTACAGAGCAATTCAGGTTTTTTCGGAGGAATCTCATGAAAAGTATTCGTGCATTGTGCTTCGTCGCCGTCATTTTTGCCGCGAGCAACCTCAGTAACATACAGGCCGCACAGGAGCAGGGACTCATAGCTCGATCGCTTGGCGGACTCGCACGTACCAGCAACGCAGTCGTGAATGCATGCACGCCACCCACACGAGGTGTCACAGTTCGCGTAGGCAAACGCATGGGAACTGTATTATTTGAGTTTGATCGTGCGCGCGAAAGGCTTTACCGGCGATATATTCCAGCAACATGCGTTATCGGCGCTGTTGGTGGCACCCTCAGCGCTCTATTGGGCATCGGGGTTATGGCTGCATTGCGGCACGCCGCCCCCAACCTTGCCGTAGATGTTTCACCCTGTCGGACTATCGTGTACGGCGTGGGCTTCGGTCTTTGGCAAGCTCTGGCAACCCTTGTTGCACAAAGTTCCGATCTTTACTATCTTCTGAGCAATCGTGAGCTTTTTCACAGTGTCGCTCATGTTCCATTTGCGAGGAATTTTTCAAGTAACGCCGAGGCAAACCCAGATACCCCAGCGCAGGACGTCACATGCGCGCGTAATCTGGATCTTGTATTTACGTACCGCGTCCCTGTTGCCGGCAACGCGGCGGGGGTGGGTGATATGGGTATTGGCCTTATATATGGGGGCACCCGCCACGTTGCTGTTGCCCGCACATTCGAAGAGCGAGCAACCGTTGGCTGATGGTGTGGTACGCCGATGGTTTTTGTCCGCAAAAGAGACCCAACCCTTGGACACGAAGCTGCTGCACCTGCCTTCACGCCCTGCGGTCACGTGCAACAGTCATTGTCGACAACATATGCTGTGGTAATTTTGATGGGCAACGGGTTACGTTGATCGAGGTTAACGACAGTTCCTGCCCGCGGGGTTTGGTCGGCGACGATGCAGTGGTTACACACGTGGTCTTCGCTCACGGTACCCTCGGGGTGAACAACCTCGAGAGTGACGGGTCGTGACGAGCACAGGGCGCGAACATCGGCGATCGTACGCTGCCTCATGTCAGGAATGAGAAACGGCGCTGGCTGCTCCTTTGCTACGTAGACGGTCATGATTTTATCTGCAATGATCGCACCAGGCACGGTATCCTGGGCAATGCACGTGCGCGCGGGAACATTTTTTGCCACCGGCCAGTATTTCACACTCACACCGGTTGCTTGGATCTCCTGTTGAATCGCGGCAACCGTGCGACCGATGAGCGATGGCGCGCGAAGCGGCTCCCTTTTGGAAATTACGCAGCACACGGCGTGGCGCTCGCGCACACGACTTTTCGGCTGCGGATTTTGAGTGATAACAGTACCAACGGGAAGTTCTGGGTCATTTTTTTCGCCCACAAGACATAGGGTGAGCCCGTGCTCAGAGACACTCCTTGCCGCCTCCACGACCGTCATGCCGATAAGCATCGGTACCTCGCGCGGGGCCGTTGTGTAGAGCAGGCTCATAGCACAATAGCCAGCGGCAAAACCAAGGAAGGGCAGGAGCCAGAGATAGCTTCTCATAAACCACCCCGGCACGCGGCGATGGCCGATGTTTTTGGAGGGCAGGCAATAAGCCGGATTCTGTCCCCTGGCAACCAGGTGGCAACCATCTCTCTCAGCGACATACCCGCACGTTTAAACCGGAACAAGCAGCCGAACATGCCTATTTTGTCTTGCTCCTGACAGGGTTTACCCGCCACAGGCATCGCTACCCGCGGCCGTGCGCTCTTACCGCACGTTTTCACCCTTACCCTGATCACAAGGACCAGGGCGGTTCTTTTCTGTGGCACTTTCCGTGGACTTTCATCCCCCTTGATTGACCCTACGGTCTCCCAAGGTGTCACGCTTGTTGGGAGTCCGGACTTTCCTCCCCGCAAAAACTGCGGAGCGATTGCCTCGCCCACCCTCCATGTATCTCAGTACACCACAGCTATGAGCGTTGTCAACAAGATGTTGAGGGGAAATTTTACCCATGCGCATGTCAAGGGACAAGCGGTACCGCGCATGCAATCGATGACAAAAGCCTGCACGATAAGACAAAAAGCAACAACAAAAAGCGCGTGATGAGTTTGGTTAACAAAGATTTTTGCCGTCCTCGTGGTCACATACGTCAGGGGGATAAGGTAAACGAGCTGCAATCCCCAGAGACCATAAAAAAAGAAAGATTCAACCCCAAGAACGAGTAAAAGGACTGCCAATCTCGCCACACTGGCTCCGTGCGAGACGACGACGGCATACAGGCACATAAGTCCGTATACCGGCGTACCTCCGAGTGCCAAATTAACGCAAACATCAAAAAATACGACGGCGACGAGCAAGGGATAAAACACGTACGCGGTACACACACGCATGCACTATCCGGTGTAGGAGCGATTTTTACAAAATACTTTCAGAAACTGTTTCTTTCACAGTCTACATTGACATTGTTTGCCGTTCAAGTAACCTACGGTGCGCCGATGGGCGGTGGATGTACTTGTTGAAGTTCGGTCACGGAGGTTGTAGTCACGATGGGTTTTGTACGCCTCCTTTATTGGTGTTCAGTCGCCGCGATTGTTGTGTGCGCCAGCCTCTTTGGTATGTTCGCCTACGTGCTCCACAACAGCTGTGTTGATTTTTCTGCGCTTGAACACTACCAGGCCAACAAAGGCTCAATTGTCCTTGATGATGCCGGACGTGAACTCATGAGGTTTTGCCTCGATCGGCGCGAGTGTATCAGTTATAGCATCATGCCGAAACACCTCATCGAGGCCTTTGTGGCAGCTGAAGATCACCAGTTTTTCGCGCACCACGGCCTTTCGTGGCGTGGCATCGTCCGTTCGCTTCTCGTCAATATTTATCGCGGAAGAAAAGCACAAGGTGCAAGCACCATCACGCAGCAGCTTGTCCGTCTCCTTTTTTTCGACGCGCGTAAGACGTTTGCCAGAAAAATTAAAGAACAAATCTACGCCGTTCTTGTCGAGCAACAGTACACCAAGGAACAGATTCTTGAAGCGTACCTTAACAATGCCTACTTCGGATGCGGTATCTACGGCGTTGAGGCAGCAAGCCAGCGATTTTGGTCAAAACATGCAGCTCAACTCACTCTTGAAGAGGCAGCCACTCTTGCCGGTATCGTTCAGCTGCCGGAAAGCTACTGTCCGCTTACGTACCCTCTTTCGGCCAAAAAGAGGCGCGACGTCATCATAGGCCAAATGTGCAAGCTCGGTTTCATCAACGATCACGAAAGGCTTAGTGCGCTAAAGACCACAGTCAGCGTATGTGAACTTTCAAGTGATGTCCGCGCACCTCACGTCCGCGAAGCCTTGCGCACGTTCCTTGAAAAATGCGTCGGCAGCCATGCCCTTTACTGCGGTGGTTTTACCATTCAGTCAACCATCAACAGAGGGGTCCAGGGAGCAGCCGAGCGCGCCTTTGCCCAGCAGTGTGCCAATGTGAGACACACTCTTTCAAAGGATGTCGACGGTGCACTCATAAGTATCGATGCCGCAACCGGAGCCATCAAGGGCCTTGTTGGAGGTTACGACTTTAGTTCCTCAAAATTAAATCGCGCTCTCCAGGCTCATCGTCAAATGGGCTCGGTCTTTAAGATATTTATTTACGCGGCTGCCATGCTTGCAGGAATGAGCTTTGCAGACACAAGTATTGATGAACCAATAGAAATTGTTCAAGGTTCGTACGTATGGCGCCCTCGCAACTGGAACCGGCAACATAACGGACGCATGACCCTCGCCCATGCGCTGTCACGCTCAAACAACATTGTCGCCGTAAAAACTCTCTTGGCCGTTGGCCTTGAACCCGTCATCGGCCTGGCACAGCGGTGTCGCATAGAAGGAGCCCTCCACCCTTACCCGTCGCTGGCGCTCGGCTGTGTCGATGTCACGCCCAAAGAGGTCGTCGGCTCATTCAATGTCTTTGCCAACAATGGCGTCTATGTTGAACCTTATATGGTTTCCTGGATAAAAGACGATCTCGGGACCAAAATTTGGCACCACTCTGACATACGCACACGCGTACTGCCGGCAACGGTAAGTGGCAAAGTCGCCAAAGCACTCAATATCGGCATGGAACGCTACAAAAAGATTGCCGAACCTATGCCATGGCTTTCGACCGATGTTATCAGCAAAACGGGCACCACCAACGAGTCGAGAACATGCTGGTTTGTTGGCGCTACTCCTTCACTGACGACAGCGGTCTACATAGGGTGCGACGACAACAGCTCCATGGGTGAAGTTTATCCGCTGCAGACAGCATTTCCCGTGTGGAAGCAGTTCTACAATTCTCTACCTCCCCAACGTGCGCACTTTACCTACGATGCCACACTTGAACTTGTCCATATTGACGAGTTCACCGGAGAACACGTAGCGCCAGATGCCGTCAACGCTGTCGCCATCTATGTCTGAAATAGCTCACGACAGAATAGATCTCTTTTTTCTCAAATACACTGGTCTGATTTTCGCAGTTCATCATAGTTTTATCCAGAATATCCAATTATTAAGTTCCATCATTTAAAGTCTAATGCAATAAATATTGACTAATAAACAATATTTTGGTCATGCTGGGATATATGCGTACGGCGACGTCGAAGTTGTTACCGACGGGGACGGCCACCACATGAAACGTCGGCAAAAAAAGTCGGCTCCATGGACGTAGCATCGTCGACGCTAGGGTGTCGGCGTGTCACATTTGTGTGGGAGTTGGTAAGTTGGGCTAGGCACGTGTATGTGTCCTGCTTAAACGAGTAAGGAGAGTATGATGGTGAAGATTTTTGATCGTTTTCTCTGCGTGTCTCTTCTCATAAGTTTGTATTTTTTTTCCTCCCATACTGAGATATCGCTCATTAACCTGCGCGGCATGACGTCGGGCATTACAGATGAGCTTACCTTTGGTCAGGCCGGATCAGCTGCCAATCCCATGCCGCCGGCCGTGCTCAAGAACTGTGGGAGGTTTAGTCCCGCCTTCGGCGCAGCGTTATGGAACAGTCCCTTCCTCAAAAATGCCTACCTCTATGCTCCTCAGGACGACGATCTTCACAAGCTCATGAACGTACTTTTTTACATTGACACGAACGGTGGATTCGATATCACGCACTCGGTAACATCCGTTGGTTACCATCTTAACCCCGTGACGATAGGAGCGCTCATTGGACACATTGCGCTGGCGTTGGAGTATGGCAGCGATCAAACACTGCGATCAGGGGCTTTACGGGAGTTCAACGACCATGTCAGGGGCACGCTTAATAATCTTCTGGGTATCGAAGAACCAGCCGTGGCCAAGCAGCCTAAGAAGCAAAAACCTGTCAAAAAATCTTCCGCAGCAAAAACCGTACCGGTGGCAGAGCCGCCAGCCGAGCCCAAGAGTAGTGTGCCATCAGCGCACGAGGCCGCACGACTCGCGCTAGTTACAAACCTAAAACTGGCCATCACGGAACAACTTAAAAATACAAATAAACGCTTGGAGGGAGATCTTGATCGTATTACCAAGGCCATGCTTGATCTTACTAACAAAATCGCGGAAAAGCGTGGCGAATACAGCAGACTCGAGAAATCACCGGAAGAAGCCATGGGGATGGCTGATAAAGACGCAAGACTCAAAAAGCTTGACCAAGAGGCCCTCGATCTTGAACAAACGCTCAACAAACTCCAAGAAAACTGGCAGCGTCTTGAGACGGGAAAGAACATAAACACAAAGTACATCAATGAAGAGATGAAAGCCCCCGGCATCGTAAAGAACGCTTACCTGCTCAAGTCCGTAAATAATTTCGCAGAAGCACTTACTGGCTGCGTACGTGATGAGTTGGATGGCGTCTATCCCCAGGACATGACAACGAGCGTTCTGTTGGCCTTTTTATGGAAGAAAGCCGAGGGCCTGGAAGACGCACGTCACTACCTTGATACGCTCGCGAATACTCTTGGCGTTGCTCCTCACATGCTTTACCAATGGCCAAATGACATGAAAGATCACCCTTATACAAAAAAAGACTGTGACCGCCTGGCAAGTCTCCACTTCGACGAGGGAGCTCGGCTTGATGCCATAAATCTCGATGACCTCATCTTTGTGGGGTTCGGGTATAACTTGTATTATGGGGGCGAAGATCCGAAAGAAGGATCGCAGCTGCCTTTGAAGATTGATTATGCCTCAGGTGTAAAGTTTGGCGCGTTCGAATTTCCCGACTGTGGTGAAACCACGCTACGCAACTTTGTCAACGCCCTGAGTTACAATGACAAGGAGAAAAGGTTCGATGTCGAGACACTCAGGAAGCTCGGCTTTGCAGAGGAGGTTCTCGATTTTTATCAAAGGTATCCAACAACCGAAACGATGAGAGAAAAAGATGCTCATAATGCCTGGGCGACAGTTGTTTCAAACAAGAGCGGCGTCAAGTACCAGCGAGGCGGATCTTGCGAAATAAGCGCCGGTTTACGTAATTTTGTGACAGTTCTGGCAAACATATGGCCCGGCGTTAACTCGCTTGGCGCAGCGAAGGACCGCGTCGAAAAAGTCGGCATGGATATGAGTATCTTGAGCGCACACCCCATCGAGGAGCCGGTTGCCGATGAATATGATGTAAATAACACCATCGACATCAAACTCAAAAAACCAGGTTTCACTAAGGCTGCTAGCATGACGTTGAAACTTGAGCAGCAACATTTCGATCTTAATTTTGGCACAGGAAAAAAGCTGCCCTTTGCTGATGAGTATAGAAACTGGCTCCGTAAATTCATCGGCAGACTTCCGTTGGCCCACATGTGCGTATACACGGCGGTCGATGATCAGCTGCCCGCGATTCTAAACGCAGTTACGGCGTTGGAGGGGAGTCCTGCAGCACTGTACTTTTGCCCGCTTGACACACACGAAAGAAGACTTTGGACGGCGCTCGCACTTGTAAATGTTACTTCTTCGAAAGCAGCAGTCAAGGCACTAGCCAAAATCTTACATGAAATCGAGGAACGCATGCCGGATGCCAATAACTTTGAGGCGCTCTCTCAGTTTATGACCAACGTTGCCGAGCGGAACAAGGATGTTGCCGCCGAACTCTTTGCGCTGCAAAGTTCGCCGACCGCTCTGGCAGCTGCCGCGCACCTGTCTTTGTGCAGGTCCATAACCAACTGGAATCCGTCGACCGCCGTGCTCAAAACTATCGATAGTGCCAATGCGTTACGCGTTATTCTAACACTTCCTCCGTCACTGTCGTTAGCAGGGTATGGGCCACAGGAAGCCATGTTTTACAAAAGCTTTGTTGACTGGACGGGAAAAAGGGAAACTTTGGACACCATCATCAGAGACGCACGACAGGGTAAAATTCCTCGGATATTCCTGGAAGAACTGTTCCAAAAACTCGCTGCCGGCAAGCCGATAGCCCCCTTTTCGGCAAGCCTTTTCGGAGATTTTGGTTCGTCTGAACCCACAAGCAACGATGAACTTTTGGAGCAGCTTTATGATGCTGTGAGGGGCCATGAGGAGGAACTGGCCAAGGTTATCGCTGCCAGCCCGATCGGTCTTGATGGACTGGTACGGATACTTATTAACGTGTGGTGGCCGAGAAGAGACGAGGACTCTCGTTATAAGTTTTTGATAAAACTATGGACATGGATGTTGCGCGATGAAAATTATGAACGCCTAACAGAGGAAAACAAGCATGCCGTATCGTCCATTCTCGTTAAGGAGATCAAAGATAAGCAGGGAATAGATCGAAGCCGGGAGCTTGTTGGTGGACGAGAAGAATCACCCGCCTTTGCTCGCGAACTCTTTGACCAACTCTGTCGCGGCATTTAGTCTACACGCACACCAACGGCAGTCATACACTGGCCGGTGAAACCGCAAGAGGTATCCCGGCACGGCTTTCGCGCTCGATAACAACACCGTCGGAAGGGCGGTCTTCACGGCAGACGGACCGCCCACGTAACAAACCCGCCACATTTTTAAGATCATCGGAGGTAGCTACGTGAACAATGCGGGGGTGGTACACAAGAGACCGTGCCGTAAGTTCAACGAGGTCGGGATGTTGACCGACGAGCCATCCTGCTGAGCGACGATAATAACCTGCCCTGCCGTCGGCGATAATCGTCTTCTCCGCAGGCGTGGGAATGGTGACTATGCCATCAAAGAGGGCTCTGACGTCGATTGTGTGTTCGTGGTGCATCTTGCGAGCAAAAATCTCAAATTCGAGGCTGTCTTTGTTGCCGCAACCGACGACGTAGGCAAATGGCCTCAACGAACGAAGGAGCGCGCACGCATCTCTGTCGGGGACGGGATTGACGCCCATGTCGTTAAAAACTCCTATAACCGATGGCGTAAATGACCCGTACTTGTGTTCCTCAAGCTCGGCAAAAAGGCGCGCGATGGTGTTGGTTATGCCGGGTGTTTCCGCGGCAAGCTCGGTACCTCGTCGACTCATGTGGGCAACGGTTGCCGGCAAGTGCATGAGGGCATTCCATGAAAGGCACGGTAGCACGTGGGCCGACGCAGCGAGGGCGCGTGAAATGATGCTCGATGTTTCGGCATTGCGTCCGAGGACGTTGAAGTTGCAGGCGACAACAACCTGTCCGTCCATAGCTCCCACAACGAACGTGACATGACAAAAAAAGAACACGACGCCTCTGTTAAACGCTTTCACAGAGTCCCCCCCGGCGATGGTCCCAGCGAAACAATCCACCCTTGTCCACATGGTACACACGCGAGGGTAAATTTTGCAAGTATTACTATTTTTTCACTCTTTGAAAAGCAGAGTTATTAACGCACATTTGATAATTCCCGATCCGGCCCGCGCCGTCGTCACCAAAGACTTTTTTGCGTGCGAGCTTTAGCTTTCTAAGGAACTTCCCTGTTGCCGCCGCCCTCACATGCGAGTTCGTCGATGAGGAGCGTGATTTCAGCGACCTTAAGAAGATGATCGGGAGAGACCAGAGGGGCGAAAGGAAGCTTTTTAACACCATCGAAAAACGTTGTGATGAGCTCGGTGTGTCCATCGTCTGGCACAGCGGTCGTTGCGTTGAAGGACGAAGGGAGGCCGTGGCCAATAAGCCGCGTGTAGTCGTGCATAACGATTGACTTTGAATCAAAAAACAACTCCATGCGCTCTTTGCCCAGGTGTGGGTGGCCGATGGCAGTGTAAAAGATTGATCCGATCGAACCATCGGCGAAGCGTATCTGGGCGCTAAAATTGTCTGTTGGGAAAAGCGTGTCACGCGGTGAATTGAGTGACTCGACCGATACTGCTACGGGGGCACTTTCAATGAGTGTACACACTATGTCGACAACGTGGCATGCATCTCCTAAGATACGACCGGCTCCTGCGTGGGTATGAGCATGGAGGTCCTTGGGAGGGTACCCCGCGTTGACGCGATAGTGGACCATGAGCGGTGACAATCTGCCTACGAGCGCCGCTTTTACTTTTTTTATAAAAGGGGAGAATGAGCGGCTGTAGTTCACGCACAGGGGTGCGTGAGGACACCGTGCGAAGAAAGTACGAAAGGCATCGAGTTCATCCCTGGCAACGGCCATGGGTTTTTCTACCAGGACGGCTTTGCCGCGCTCAAGAGCCGCCAGAGCCTGTCGAGAATGAAACTTGTGGGCCGATGAAACGACAACAACATCGACAAGTTCGTCATCGATCATCTGGCCATCATCAGCGAGAGCCTTTGCAGTGCCACACATCTTTGAAACAAAAAGGCAGCGCGTTACATCGGCATCGACGACGGCACGAATTTTAACGTCGGCGAGCTTTGACAGGACCGGTACGAGTGTCGTGAGGGCAAAATTTCCAACGCCTATTATGCCAACGGAGGTTATGCCGCCCCTGCGCGCAGGCACAAAGGCTCCGGGGCCGAGTGCAGACGGTGCTTTTTTTCGTTCGCCGGCCGTCACCGGCTGGGGTCCATACGAAATAACAAAACCAATCTGCCTTTTGCCAAGAATTTGCTCGTAGGCGTACGTTATGCGCTCCAGGGGAACTTCTGAGGCAGTCAGGAGGGCTAAATTGAGGCGGCCGCGTTCCATGAGGTCGACGAATGCCTGCATGTTCCGGTTCTCGGTCCATCGGACGTAGGCGTAAGGATAATCGAGCCCTTGTTTTTCATAGAGTTCATCATGGCGGCCGGGCCCGTACGAGCACGAAACGAGTATATCGATTTCTTTGTTGTAGAGCTGACTGCGCTCTATATCCATGGTCACATCGCCTATGACGATAATTTTCCCCTTTTTTCTCGTCGCCTGAATTGCCTGATGAACGACGGGATCGGTCTTTGATGCCGCAGTTATGATGGTTGCGTCCACCCCGTCAGAACCGGCGCAAAAAATAACGTCGCGCACAATGGTGCCGTCGGCAGCATTGTAAACGCTGTCGGCTCCCGATTGAAGGGCGAGTTTGAGGCGATCGTCGAGAATGTCGACGCCGATAACCCTGCAGCCGGAACATTTGGCAAGCTGCACCGTCAATTGCCCGATGAGCCCCAATCCCCACACGCACACGCATTCGCCGATCTGAAGGTACGCGCGGCGGAGTCCTTGAAGAGCGGTTGCTCCAAGAGTAGTCAGACTCGCATCTTTCAAAAGATCGCGCTTGTGTATGTGGACGACGAGATTCTCAGGGACGCACACGATGTCGGCATGATTGGCAAATCCGAGGCCGGCGCATGCGACATAATCGCCGGTACGAAAGTCCCTGACCTTCTTGCCAACGGTAATGACGTGACCAGAACAGGAATAACCGAGGGCCTCGAGTTCGCCCTTGAGCCGCCCTTTGATGAGGACCGCGTCACCTTCGATGCCGCGCGCGGAAATACTCGAAATCACTTTTTCTATTTTGCGCGAGATACTCGTATCTTTCTTCGCGGCATTGATAACCGCAACTTCCAGTCCAGAACTTATATACGAGTAGTGAACGGAGACGAGCACCGAATGATCGTCAAGGAGCGGCTGACATACCTCCTTGATGACGACAGTGCCACGATCTAAAAAAACTTGCCTCACGTGACGGCCACTTCCTTTGCCGGGCGCAAAGATATAACCCTACTTCAACTCGGAAAAAGCATACACGTTTGTGTCCGAATTGCAAAATGAGACGACCTTTGCCCTTACGTCAGCGCATAACATTCAGGGCGCCGAACGTGGCACCCCAAGCGCCTCTTGAGCTTGCACAATTGCTGCCCCAAGAAGATCATCCGCGTCGTGGATATTTCCATGGCGCACGACAGTAAAAAGATTAGGATGCATGCAAGCTATGGCACGCGCATTGCTGAGCTGATGGTCATTGCCAGCGATTTCCAAGGGAATGAGGATGCACGGCTTTTTGAAAAAGATCACTTCAAAGAGCGTACCTGCACCGGCACGACTCACGATGATATCGGCGGCCTCGTAGGAACGTGAAAGATCGTGGCTATAACTAAAAACAGAAGCCGAAACGCCCATACTCGCATACGCACCTGCCCAATCTGTGGTATCGTACGATCCTGTTTGGTGAATAACGTTGACGGCATCACAGTGCATCGGATGGCGGACTAAAACATTATGCACAACGTCGTTAAGAGTAACTGAACCTTGCGAACCACCCAGGATAAGAATCGTCACTTTCGCCGGGTCAAGAGCAAAGAACGCATGGGCCTGAGCGCGTGAAAGACAAGGCCGTTGAAACCTAAGAGGATATTCACACACCCTCGCCCGCGACCCAAAAAACATATCGCGACACGCGCTAAAACAAACATACACGTTCGTCGAACACCGGCTGAGAACACGCGTCGCCTTTCCAGGGACCGCATTAAGTTCGTAGAGGTCACACTCAATACGCAAAAGCCAAGCCGCCAAACAAACGGGGATGGAAACGTAACCACCCATGAGGATGACGCACGCGGGTCTCAGTGATGCCAAACGACGGAGACTTACAAGAAAACCACAAAAAAGGCGCCAGCAAAAAAAGGGGTAGCCATAAAGGCGACTGGGGACGCCATCAATGCGGAGATCGACAACCTCGTTCACGACGCCCGCGTAGACAGCGAGTACCTTTTTATCGAGGGCATGTCCCGTCGAAAAAACAACGAGATCCGAAGGATTATTTTCGGCGCAATAACGCGCAGCAAGCGTCATACCAGGGATGATATGCCCACCGGACCTGCCGGCAACGAGAACAACGCACCCTCGTCCGGGACGCGGACGACTGCCACCCGATACTCGACCCACGCAAACACATCCCCGAAAATTCAACCATCAAACTACATCAAAAATCATCGAAAATTTCATACACGCCCACAGCGCGCGCGAGCCTTGGCTCCATGTTTCTGGATAAATTTATCACGGGGCATTGAAGTTACAAGAGGATCGAGAATCGCAACGGCTTTGTCATACTCACCCTTCTTGTATAAAATATGTGCCTGCGTATCACGATAATGGGGGTTGTTAGGATCGTCTTTAAGGGCTCGGTCAATAAATTCCTGGGCACGCATGAGGTCTTTCCCCTTGCCAGCATAATAGTAGGCGGCGAGATTAAGGAGTGGGGCAAACGAAGCGTCTTCCCCAAGGCCTTGGGTAATAGCGTCTTTTAGATGTTTGAATTGGCGCTGTTCATAGTACAGGCATCCTAGCTGGTAGTACGCTCGTACGCGAACTTTCGAATCGTCGCTCATGACCGCAGTTCGCTTGACGTAGTAGATTGCCTGGGGCTTCCTCTTGATACGCAGGTAAAGGTCGGCGAGGTACATGACGGGCACGATATTTTTGGGGTGCTCATCTTGAACCTTGTGGAGAACGGCTATGCCCTCGTCGTACCAAGCGTGCTGCGTACATAGTGCGTGGAGGACCTTAAACCACGTCCGATCCAAAGGATCTTCTTCGATCCACGTCTGCAGGCACGCACAAGCTTTTTTGACCTTCTTGTCGGCAGCAAGCGCGTCAAGAACTACGAGGCGCGCGTTAGAGTCTGAAGGACTGTCCTTCAATTGTCTTTCGGCGCATGCAAGAGCCTCGCTCGATTTTTTTTCTTCAAGCAAAACCATGGCGCGATCCAAAGGTGTTGGTGGCGCCATCGCTTTCTTGGTCGCATCTTTGAGCATTTTTTGTCTAAAAACAAGCTCTGCCACGTGACTTTGTACGACACAGTCGTTGCCGGCTAAATCGAGGAAGGCAGAAAAAGCGCCGATAGCACCCTCGAGGTTGCCCAGCTGCTCTTCGATAATGGCACTCACAAGCCAGCTTTGCTCAAAATGCGGCTGCAATTTTTGACTTTTTTTGAGAGCCTCGAGAGCCTCCCTTTTTTTGCCCAATTGAATGTAAACTTGCGCCTTGAGGAAATAAAACATAAAAAGATTTGGCCGCGGCAATGCATCGTCAAGAAAAGCATCAAGCGCAACAAGGGCATTTTCAAATTCATGTTTTAAAATGTAGGCCTGAACAGCCTTAAAAACAACTTCTTGCTCATGCGGATTTCGATGCGCAAGCTTGAAAAGCCTTTCGAGAGAAAGCCTGTGCTCACCAACACTTTCAAGCGCCTCGATAATAGCAAGACCGACCTCACAATCGTCGGCGAAGAGTTCATCGAGCCTTGGCATAAGAGAAACGATACGATCATGGTCTTCGCATGCACGTAAAAATTTGGCGTAGCCTCTATAAACAGGGGCAGGAACGTTGTCTTTTTCGAGAATACGCTCGTAACACTCAGCAGCCTCCCCAAGATTTCCGTCCGCTTGTTTGTAGTGAGCAATCATGTAATGATGGATGTCGCGAGACTCCGAAGAGGCCGTCACACGATCGCCGCGGAGCTCATCGCGCGCTCCTACAACGAACGCTTGCCTGGCGATACCCAACGCAACAACGATGAATAGAATTCTCATAAAACCCCCGATTGCAATAACAGCGCTCGAGAAAACCACGGAGGGCGCTGGCGAGCTCCCGATCTTTGAGGGAGGAAAGCACTCTCTCCTCTCTTTCGTTTAAAGCACCACACACACGCTGCTGCACAGAAGTTTCGCCCGAGGGAATTTTTGGCGACCCCGAAGTTCGCAGCGCCGCCCTCTTAAAGCGTAGCTTTTTGAGGTGCGGCCTGTCCAAGGTCTTATTAATGGAGGCAAGAAGAAAGTCCGACATCGCATACAATTCGTGCATCCAGCACGCATCGCAGACGGAAAGTACAAGCATGTCATCACAAATATTTTCAAGAGCAACTCTATCGGCAAGCGGCCCTACAATATCACGCCAACTGCTCAGGAGCTTAAACCTCCAGTCCTGACGACAATCGAGAACAGCAGCCATGAGATCACCGACATGCGCAGGAGCTTGTGATGTGGTCACTCGTGCATCCTATTTTTTTCACGATGGTACTTTATCGCGCAATGGTGCGCGTAATCACGCAACGCCATCAATAATGTGCCAACGCAGCTGTGGATGTCAAGGGCAATCCCCCGTGGGTAACGCTGGCAGAAAAGACGTTCACCATTTTTAGCAAGACTTGCGCATGGAGCCGTCCTCACAACTTTTCGTGCTGCACTCAGTTGCCCTTTGCCTCCGTCGACAAGAACAATATCTGGCTCGTCGGCCTCGTCACGGTAACGTCGTGCGACAATTTCAGCGAGGGCTGCACAATCATCCTGATCAACCAAACTTTTGATAGCAAAATGACGAAACTTGTCCGGCTGCGGGATACCATAACAAAAACGGACACACGAACCAACCATGGAGCGTGATTGAAAATGCGAAACGTCAAAACAATCAATGGTTACGACAGGTTTGTCAACGCCCATAAACTCCTGAACTTTTGCTGCAAGAGCTTTGCCATCGATAATAGCATGCGCCTGCGGCGTGTGAAGAACCGAGGTCATAGAGCGCTGGGGATCAAAGCGTGCCGCAAGAGTCCTGAAAATGGTATCCAGATCAAGAAGATATTCGTAAAAAATCTTGGCTTTTTCAAAATCACGCGCGGCGCTGTGCGCTCGTATTTGTTCATGAAGCTTTGTGAGGCACCCGTCACGATCATTGCCGAGAATATGCACAGCAAGCTCAAGACGAACTTCGTAGGCACGGCGGTCAAAAGCAGGCCGACACGTACCAGCGCACGTGCCAACGTGATAATCAAGACATCCCTCTTCTATGCGGTGCTTGCACAGCTTGAGTCGCAGCGTCCTACACAAATAATCGTATGCCGATCGTGCAGCCTTTTTGTGCAAAAATGGCCCAAAGTACGTCCCTTTTTCTTTCTTGTTCCTGACAATTTTGAGCGTCGGAAGTTTGCCGCGTGCAACCATAATGTATACAAACGGCTGCCCGTCGCGCAAAAGAACGTTATAACGAGGTTGATAGAGCCTGATGAGGTGCGCCTCAAGAAGCTCCGCCTCCTCAGTCGAACCCGTAACAACATGATCGACACACGCATGATCGGCAAGGAGAGAACTGATTTTCCAATCGTCGTTGCGCGAGCGAAAATATGAACTTACACGGTTCTTAAGCGATGATGCTTTGCCAACGTAAATAATAGACCCGCAGGCGTCCTTGAAAAGATACACGCCAGGTCTGTCGGGAAGATTTCCCCCTTCGTTCTTCATGATGTTCACCTCACCTCTCCAGTTTACCGCGAGCATGAAGTGGTGACAATTTTTATTTCAATATGACAAGAATAAAAAAGGAGAGAGTCTCGATCAAGTTTCGCTTGCAATTGGCGGTAATTTACCTATCATTATTTTTGTAGCTTGAAATACCAGGAGAGATGGCTGAGTGGACTAAAGCGCTTGCCTGCTAAGCAAGAGTTCGGATAAAACCGGGCGCGAGGGTTCGAATCCCTCTCTCTCCGCCACCGAGTGCGTGCGCCTATAGCTCAACTGGATAGAGCGTCAGACTACGGATCTGAAGGTTAGAGGTTCGACTCCTCTTAGGCGCACCAATCAATCTCTCTAACTCCATCTTCCTACTTAAAACCAAGGTTGTTAAGTCGATCAATTTTGCGCTCATTAACCGGCTGCTCGGCCCAGTCAAACCTGAAGGATGGCGGCCGAAAGACCGTGCGTCACGCGGTCCCAGAAGGCGTTCGTTCTTTGCTCGCGATGCACTGAGCAGTTTCTCACGCGTGCAAGGCGCGCCTCAAGAGTTTCGGCAAGATTGGCAGCGACCTCGTAGCGATGTCGGTAGCGTCGGAGGTCGGCGCGTCTAATAAGATTCCTTAACTCCCTGACGTGGCTACCAAGACGACTTGCATAGGCAACGTAAGGATGGTTGGTGCCCTCGCTCACGATATCGATCCTCCTAAGAAGATCTCGGTCACCATAGAGCTCGCGCACAAGAGATTCTTGATCGTAAAGCTCAAAAAAGCTTTGATGATACCTCATAACGCGCTCAAGTTCCATCAAGGACGAAAGCGTGGCACCAAGAGCGCTCGCGCGCTCGGCCATTCTCGCACGCCATGCACGACCACCATCGCCGGAACCGGACACCATCTGGCCGCTGCGTTCTTCAAGCTTGCGTCGATAAAAAGCAAGAGCTGCCATGCGCCCATTAAGGTTTCTCATGAAGTCCTGATAAGGTCGACGTTTACACGATGCCATGCGAAGGAGCGTGTCTTCGGCGAGCCGCGATGCCAAAAGGACTGGACGCCCAATCATGCGAAGTTGCGCATGATTGTCTGCCCGCATCGCCTGCACAAGTCGGGCGGTTAAAATGTTCGTTTCATGGAGGCACCGCGATGATCGATCAAAAAGAACCGAACTTGGTATATAAAAAAGACTTACTCCAAGCTGGTACACACCGTAGGCGGCAGCAACAACCGCAAGCACGACCGTCGCCCCTCGGGCAGCGCGTGCGACCCCCTTTTTCAATGGAGAGAAGCGCACGGTCACAGAAGCCTCGCCCACGGGATACACGGAAAAGTTTCCTTTTGCCATGAATCCGGCGCCAACGAGCAATGTCGCCCCACACGCACACAGCAACATCACAAGCACCGCGCAAGCACGGCGCAAACCGTACATAATCATGATCGTAAAATTCGCCCAAAAAACGCATATTTGATTTAGTCTTGTATTCTGCCGCTAAACGTACTATAAAAATAAGGTGAACACAACGGCACGCGGTCTTTGATTCGTCATAGACTTTTCGTTTTCCTGTGTTAGTCTTTGGGATGTATGATTAGTTCTCGTGTGGTCGTAAGGTGGGGCTGTATCAGGTGCGTGTGCACTTTTGCAAGAGGTGGGTAATGAGGAAGATCATTGCGATACTCCTGAGTCTTTCTTGTGTATATCAGTCTTTTGCGTGTGACTGCTGTCATGGTTTTTCAGCTGTGCTTAAGCAGGGCTACTTTTATCCCCAAGACTGTACGCTTAGCGAGATGTTCAAAACCGGTGGTGGCTCCAAAGGCGGTTATTATGTCGAAGGAGCCTTCCGTTACGATATTGCCGGTAATTGCTGCCGTTGTATTAATGAGATAGATCTCGAAATCAACGGCGGATATTTTTCACACAAAGGCCACTCATTGATCTATGTTCTCGACCAGGCCTCTTCGTCTACCGTGTGCCCGCCACAGGTTGCACCATGTCGCTGCGGAGAGCCTGTGTGCTACAAGCTCCCGATGTTTGGCTTTGGCATCAAATTCCTCTTCGGCGACCGCTGCCACGATTGGGTTAACGCATTCATCGGCGGCGGACTTAAGGCCTTCTTCATGCGCACAGGTGGCCCCGACACAAATGCTGGCATCGTCCGTCAGGTGTACAAAAGAGATGTCGGCGGCGTCCTTCAAACTGGCCTTCTTTTCAAGGTGCGACACGCCTTGCTTATCGAACTCTTCCTCGACTACATGGCACGCACAACATGCTGTAAATGTCTGCCAGGTACCCCAGCTACCTCCATCAAACTCGGTGGCGTCGCAGCGGGTATTGGTATTGGCGTTCAGTTTTGAGTTTCAGGAAATCAATTACTCTTGTGGCTGCCGCGATTCGTTCACACAGAAATCGCGGTTCTCGGTAAAGCCGGTAGATTAATTAAGAAAAGCTGATGTGCGGTCCGTGGCACAGTCAAGTATGAAGTGCAACACTTTAAAATTTCGAGTTGAAACGTTGTTTTGGTGGTAAAAAAGGTCATCTGCATCCTGCCGCTCCTTTCTGTTTCACATCAATTCCCGCGTGTATTTCGCGGGGCGTATAAAACCCCAAACAGGCGAGTGGAATATTGTTTATGAGGTCAGCAACCTCGTCAAGCCGCTCCTGTGTTATATGTGCTTCATCGACCTTAAAGGGTAAGAAGCGCCGGATACGCTTGTGTACATTTTCAACGGACCCTTTTTGCCATGGGGCGCCCGGATCGCAAAAGTACGTTGATATACCCAAGTTTTTTGTTATCTGCCCATGGAGGGTGAACTCTGAACCGTTATCGAGCGTTATGCTCTTGACACCGAGAGTCTTGGCGAGATTTTCCATGGAGTCTATAATCATTTGTGATCTTTGCTTGACAGACTCCCAGAATTAAAGAAAAGATCGCCCTCAAGATGTCCGAGCTGGTCGCGTTTTTCGATATCCTTTGGTCTGTCATGGATCGAAACACGGTCGGGTATACTCGTTAATGGCTTTCGCGCTCTCAACACGCCTCGCTTCGGTCGCTTTTGCGGCAAGAACGTATAGAGTCCTCGCTCAATGCCGTCACTGCTGTAAATCCACGCATAGACCGCCTCTTTGGTTATAGCTTCATTGGCTTTCTCCATCGACCAACGTCCAGCGATTGTTCCAGGAGACCAACCTTGCTTGAGCTTTCCCTCGACATACTCGGTAAATCCCTTGATACGTACTGCTTTGTAGCCGTGATGCGCCTTTCGTTTATCCGTGAGCTCCTTCCTGGGCGCGCTGCGGATAATGATAAAAACCTTGCTCGTTGCTATTTCTTCTCAACTCCCTACTGATCGTTGATGGCGCTCTTTCCAGACTTCGAGCTATGAAGCGAGCTGATTGGCCGCTGTTGTGAACTTAAAAAATCTTTGCTCTTTCTGCCTGCGAAATTTGTGTATACTTTCTCATGCAACACCTTTTTCCTGTTGGATTTTTTGCATATAAAATAATTATATAACAGGATAGGTGTTGCACTTCAACTTAGTCTATGCAACCCCACACGAGGCTCTGAGATAGGTAATTGCATCGCTGTTTCCCCAGGCGGTAGCCAGGTTTAAGAGCGTATTGCCATCAGCACCAGCGTTTTTAAAGACCCTATCACCACCTCTATTGCCCAGAATGCACGCCAAGGTACTTTGCGTCGTATCCTGTCCACCCGGAGGTGTACACACTGTCTCTAATTGGGTCCTGAATGCGGTCCCTCCTCTTTTTATGAGCATGTTCAAAATGTCTCTGACTACGTCGAGCTTGCCACGATATGCAGCAAGAAAGAGGGGCGTTGCACTACTAAAGCCACCGTACGATCGTTGACTTAGCACTATTAACAAAGTGTAAAAAATCGTTGAGACCACACGAACACCGAACTTACTATGCGCTTCCATTGAAATACCTCCCTCTCACTCTAACTCGGCAACTCCTGCCGAACATGACCTACAACAACCTACAACAAAAAAAAGAACAACAACACAGTCATTTGGGCGGTTAATCTAACCAAATTAATAATAAGGACAGCTAGAATTAAATGTCAATAATATTTTTGTAAAACACCATACAAAAGATTAGAGAATCAATGAGCTATTAAAGAGCGCCGGACAGTATGTGCTTACCGAAGATGAGGATGGCAAACCAGAAAACAAGAAAAATAACTTCAAGTGCAGCCGTACACATGAAGCCGCACGTATGGGTAGCAAAAGCAAGGCCGATAGGAACCTGCAGACATGCCACAAAAACTACGTACGCAAGAATCGCCGACTTCGACCACCCGTTGTTGCGTAGATAGATTGAAAAGTGGTCGGGACTTGGCAAGTAAAATGGTAATCCTTTGTACGACCTGACGACGACGAGCGTAACGACTTCCAGGAGGGGAACAATAAGAATAACGGACGGTACACCATAGCCAGTGATAGGACCGCCAGCATCGTGAAAGTTAAAAGAAACGACCGCCAAAAATCCTCCGATAAAAAGCGAGCCGGCGTCACCGAGATAAATCGAAGCCCGCGGCCAATTGAACCATAAAAATCCAGCAAGAGCCCCCATCATTGATGCTAGCACGGGCATGAGAAAAATTTTCCCCTGGCACGCGCCGATGATGAAAAAACCGGTCGACGCACAGAGAGCGATGGTCGTTGCAAGGCCATCCATGACGTCGACGAGGTTGAAAGCGTTGATGACCGTCAACATCCACAGGGCAGCCATACCGCATGAAAGCGTCCACGTAATAAAACAACACGACGACGAACAGCAAGGCGTGGCACCGAGAAAACAAGCAGCGGCCAACGTTTGGCCAACAAACTTTTGCCCAGGCCTCAACACAACAATATCATCGATGAGACCAACGACAACTATGACGCAACAACCAAGGAGAAGCAGGGAGAAGCTATTTACGAACGCTGGCACAAAAAAGACGCAGGAAATACAAAATCCCAAAAAACAGCAACACCGCCCAGGTACGGGGTTGCACGTTCATGGTGTTTGGTTACCCCATCGGGCACATCAACAACGCCAAGCCAGCAAGCAAGACGACGCAGGAAGGGGACGGTAGCCAGGGAAATAATAAAAGCACACATGAAGGTCGTAAACGACCCCGCACCCACTGACCACACCACACACCCCTTCAACGCTACCGGCTATTTAGTCGGAGGCGCCTCAATGAAGCAGTCGACCCGATCGTCCACAAGAAAATCATCAAACCCGTCAACGACAAATCCACATTCAAGACCGGCGTGAACTTCCTTAATGGTCTTACGTTCGCGTTGCAAGCTCTTGATCTTGCCTGAGCCTATTTCCGCTCCTTGGCGATATACTGAAATGAGCCCATCGCGCAAGAACCGACCGTCCCTGACGTAACACCCGGCGACAACCCCCACGCCTTTGATAGCAAAGACTTGTCGGACAACCGCTTCGCCGATCTTTGTCTTAACCATGGCAACCTTCTTCGTGCGCTCGAAGGTTTCTTCCAGGTGCTCAAGGAGTCTGTAGATGACATCAAAGACCGCTATTGAAACCCCGCTGTTGCGCGCAACAAGACTCACATTGGCATCAGGTTTGACATGCAAAGCAAGAATAGACGATTTTGTCGCGGCAGCGTGCACCACATCGCTTTCACTAACAGGACCGACCCCGGCACCGATGATATTAAATTCGGTCTTCAGACGCTTGGCAAGCTTGCCGAGCGATTCCAGGATCGCTTCTTTAGAGGCAAGAGAATCGGTTTTTAGGATGAAGTTAACCCGGCCTTCGGCAACGAGCTTCTGTGGACGCGGGGCATGCACACTTAACGCCTCACGAGCAGCGCGATAATCGACATAGGAAACGACTTTAAAGACGGAGCCGACCTCCGGCAGAGCCGAAAAACCGACGATTTGAATGGGAACCGAAGGACCCGCCTGAGCAACACGAAGTCCGACAGAATTGAGAAGCGAGCCCACCTTGCCCACCGTGCCACCACAAACAAAATAATCGCCGATTTTAACAGTTCCCTGTTTACACAGAACGGTCGCCAGTGGACCCAACCCGCGCTCTGGTCGTGCTTCCAACACATGGCCAAATGCCGGAGCTTGAGCATCGGCACGCAGGCCCATGAGCTGAGCTTGCAAAACAATCATTTCAAGAAGCTGGTCGACGCCGACGCCCGTCTTTGCCGAAATCGCCAGGCAGACAACATCGCCACCCCATTCTTCCGGAATGACGTTGTACTGCGTAAGACCACGTCGTACAACATCAAGACGCGCTACGTTAACTTTGTCAACCTTGTTCATGGCAACGATAATGGGCAACTTTGCCTCGTGCGCAAATTTAATGGCCTCGACCGTTTGCGGCATTACGCCATCATCGGCGGCGACAACAAGAACAACGAGATCAGCGACACCCATACCACGGCCGCGCATCTTCGCAAATGCCTCATGGCCGGGAGTGTCGAGAAAAATTATGGAACCGTGCTTCGTTTCAACCTCGTAAATGCCCAAGTGCTGCGTTATGCCACCTTTTTCGCGAACCGCAACACGCGTCTTACGAATATAGTCAAGAAGCGTCGTCTTACCATGATCGACGTGTCCGACAACGACAACGACTGGTGGACGATCACACGAGGCGCCGGTAGTCTCGACAACACCATGAAGAATGCTGTGTCGCTCAGCCTTTTTGACAGTTTTCAGTCCATAAAAATCGGCGAGGCGAGCGACGACGTCAACACTTATAACATGATTTTTTGAGGCCACGATGCCCATGCGCAGCAACGCCAAAATAACTTCACCGGCGGGCCTACGGACCCTGAGGGCGAAATCGGCAACCGCCATGGGCTCAATCGTAATACCGTGATCGACGGGAGCAGGTTTTTTCTCGACTCCGACTTCAGATCCTTTGACAACCTCCGTCGCCTGACGCACGCCTGGAGGAGTTGGGGCAGCTGCGGGGGGAGGTAGGGTTGAAGGACGGTGAACGCCACCCGCGCCGGACACAGTACCTTTTCGATGTTCATGCTGCTCAACCCTGAGGTTGGCAACAGGAGGCGGACCCACACTTTCAACATCACGCTTATGAGCATCCACTTCCACCGAAGATCGCGGTGGCCCACTTTCAGTGCGAGCAGGGTCAACGCTGGTTTTTGCTTTTTGGATGGCCGCGGGTTCACCCACCTTGAGTTCAAGCTTGGCGCGAAGAAACTCAAGCTCCCGGGACGAAAGCGCTGACATATGGCTGACAGCATCAAATCCCGCCTCCCGCAACATGGCAAGCAGGTCTCGCGCAGGGACACCACATGTACGTGCAAATTCATATACGCGCGTCGTTCCCATTAAATTTCCGGCCCCCATGCAGAACAAAAAATACCACTACAAACACCAGCAATCGGCTCTAACGGTCATCGGCTGATTCTGCATCGTACGCCTCACCGACCACGTCGTCGTACCCATGCTCCTCCTCACCATCATCCCTCATGCGATTAATGCCCGTGGATGATTGGACAAGATGAATATCCATGCCGACGAGTTTTGAGGCCAAGGCGACATTTTGCCCAGCGCGGCCAATAGCGAGCGATCGCTGCTCATCATCAACCCAGACATTGGCGTTGTGATCATCAACAATCTCGACACGATTAACCTGGGCGGGCTTAAGAGCCTGAGCAACAAGCTTGGCTGGCACATCGGTCCAGGCTATGACGTCGATCTTTTCTCCCTCAATTTCTTTGAGTATAGGCTTGATGCGCACACCACCGACGCCGACACATGTACCAACCGGGTCTATATTTTTATCGTTAGAAATGACGAGGACCTTCGACTTGTATCCAGGGATTCGCACAATTTTCTTGATTTCCACAAGCCTTTCAAAGACCTCTGGTATTTCAAGTTCAAAAAGTTTAATGAGAAACTCTTGAGAAACCCTATCAAGAATGAGCTGATTTTCATTGCGTGGCTCAGCGAGGACCTCCTTGAGGAGAGCCCTCACGGGATAGCCGGCAATGCAACGATCGTGGGGCATGGTGAGCGATTTGGGCAAAAAAGCCAGGTTTTCTCGCAATTTTACAACCGTACCGGCCCGCTCACATTTATGAATGACCCCATTGACAATGGTCCCTTCCCTGTCCTTAAACGACTGAAAGACCATGTCGGCCTCAATTTTCTTGATATGCGCAGCTATCGTCTGTTTTGCACGCATGATCTCAACGCGGCCAATCTGTCCCTCAAAGGGCACGATCACATGTCCGCCAAGATCGACATTTTTGTCTATGAAACGAGCTCTGCGAAGGCTTATCTCATTCTCCTCATCGCGCACCACGGTGACCACGTTTTTTTGCACCCTTACAACGATGTCGTCGCTTTTTTTGTCATACTCGGACGAAAGCACGACATGAGGATACTTCTTCTGAAAAGCCGCAAGGACGCCCTCGCAGATGATAGAACTTATGAGTTCGCGACTGAGGCCCTTTTCCTCAACAAGCTCATCTATGACACTCGAAAGTTTCACAAGCACCTTTGGACGCAAAAAGCACTAAAGCGCACCACCAAAGAAACGATAAGACGGTTACGTCAACGACAAACCTCAGCAGCAACATTTTAGTCCAAAAGCAAAAAGGACGCAAGAAGCGATCAGGAATTCGGTAGTACCATCAAAGCACACACAATCCACGAAACTTTTTATGGTCATTGCTTATCTATGCGGCCTTCGTTGCAAGGTGGTGGATAACTGGTGAATAACTGGTGGATAACTGGTGGATAACTGGTGGATAACTCTGCCAACCCCCCTTTCCCTCAATGCAGAGCAACATCTCGATACGTACGATGCAATCGTATAAAACGAAAATCTAAATGATCAAAACATCGATCCAGACGAGCTCGGCGAACTTATCCACCAGTTATCCACCAGTTATCCACCACCTTGCAACGAAGGCGTCAAGGGGAAAAACGTTGGATATAAAGCTCTTTTTTGATTTTGGCGGAAAGTTATCCACCACTGAGAGGCGTGGCCTATTATAATATATATATATATATATAAATAATTATTGTTGGGGGATGGGGAGGTGCTCGAGGAGGGGAATTGAGGGCAACGTACATCACACACCAAGGCAATTTTTCAAAATGTAAATTTTTTATTGATTTTATCTATTTGAATTTATTAGTCTTGTTGATGAGGCGAGGATGGGTGGTTGAGAAGAGGTTCGCCCACCTAACAACGGGAGACTTCAGGGAGGTTCTCTGCGGAGTTACCCTTGGAAGAACTCAGGTTTTTTGGTAGGCGAACATCACAACATCCGTCCCTGCCTTGGTTTTCTGTATCTTTCCATATCTCTTTCACGTTTCGTCGTGATGCAGAGCATGTGCGAAGTGTGTGAGGCCCGCGTCATGCCAGTCGAGAAGAAACTTTTCAGCCCCCTGGTCCGTCAACGTGTGTGTGAGTATCGTGCTGAGTATTTCGACTGGGAGTGTTGCGATATCAACGTTGGCGGCAAGGGCAAGGTTGAGGTGTTCGACTGTTCGTATCGAGGCTGCGATGGTGCGCGTGGAAAAATTGTATTCTGAGATCATGTGTGTGCATGCGTGGGCAAGCTCATTGCAGTCTCCACCGTGTGCCTGGAAACGGCCCAGAAAGAGGGAGAGATATTTGACACCGAGTTTGCACATGGCAAGTGCCTGTAGGGGGCTAAAAACAAGCGTTACGTTGAGGGGAATACCACGATGTGCGAGATTGGCTATAACCGGGTAATACACAAGCTGGCACGGAATTTTTACCACAACGTTTTCGGCAAGTTCTGCTATCGCCTCTGCCTCATCTTGGACTGCTTCCGGGTCCTTTTCAGTTACCTGTATACTGACTGGACGTGGGTAAACGCAGGCGCATATATCGAGAACGATCCTACGTGCGTCATCGTTGTTTTTTGCGAGCTTGGATACACGCGTCGGATTTGTTGTGATACCGTCAACGATACCCAGAGGGAGCCATGCTTTTACGCGATGTATGTCGGCCGTATCAAGAAAAAACTTCATCGTACGTCCTTTTGGCGAAAAATTTTGAGAAAATTTACCCCAACAAAATCAGCGTACGCCGGTTCTCTCCGGGCGTAAAGAGAATGGAGGCCTCTAGAGATCGGGAGGGTTCACGTATTTTTTGCCACGACAATTTTAATTTTTTGCAAATCATTGATTTTATTATACGATACGATTTTTTTAGAATTAAATTGCTGTCATTTTCGACGTCCCGTAAACAACGTGGTCTTTTTCAACGTACAGCGACGTCGAAGCGCCGGTGGGGGTCACCTTTTTTGTAGAGGTTTTCTCACATGAATTATCGTGCTACGTTTGCATCCTGTGTTTTTTCCGCCGTTACCATTCTGATCTCGATTGTCTGTTTTGGTGCTGCTCCGCGGCCAGTAAGAGGCGTTGAAGAAGCGAGCAGCGTTGAGTTGTTGTCTGCGAAGAGTGCTCGTGTTTTGGCGAAGCGGATTGCTGAACTCTGCAGTCATGGTAAATCATCTGACGAGGCAGTTTCGGCTGTTCTTAAAAAAAATACTCCCGTCGAACTTTGTAAGTTGGTGCGTGAAATCTACCTTCACGAGTTTGCCTGGCAAGGCCGTAGGATCACAAGGACCGTCCCGATGCCAAAAATTATTTGGCCTGGTGGCGGCATAAGCAATGAGCAACGGGCGGCATGGGCGGGACGCGGGGCACGGCAGTACTCGTGTGAAAGCATGTCTGCCGATGGGAGGACCGTTATCATAAACGTGCGCCAAGAATTCCCTCAAGCTCATTCTTTCTTTAACAATGCTTTCTTTGGCGATGCCTTCCTTGTTGTTAACGGCAAGGAAGGTTCCGTTGAAAAAGTTTATATTATGCCCACTCTAACAAAGTTTATGGCCCCGCATTATTGCCTGTCGGCTGACGAGCGCTACCTCATCATCGGTTCAGCCGTATAGCCGGCGCCGAAGGGGAAGAGTCTCACGAGCACGGCCAAATCAAGGTTGTTGACCTACAAAACCTCAAAGATGTCATGACCATTGATGTTTCGGAAAGTGTGCGCCCGCATGTCTTTTCGCAGCTGTTGCGCGACGGAAGGCAAGCTATTATAGCGTACTGCGAAGGCGTTATTTACACCTGGGATCTTGCCAGCGGTCGCGAACTCTCCGCCGTTGATTATCGCAACGTTGAGCACATTGGAAATGCCATGCCAGAAGGCATGCTTCCCGATGGTCGCATGGTTATCACGCTTGGCTGGAATGACACGGCAACTGGCGCCTTTCTACTTAACCACCTTCTGTTCGACACACAGGTCCAGAGTAAGCTCGCGGTTCTTCCTGTATGCGCCCAGCCGATGTTTGCGTGCTGCCGCGGCAACGAAGGTGCCGATGTAAGGGTCGGAGGTTGGTATGTGGTATTGGTTCCTTGGCTTGACCAAGCGGAAAAGGGTATCTGTGTGCATGACATGCTTGCCGGGACAACAGTCCATGCCGACGTCTATCCCCTTGACACCTTTGGCTTTGTTGGTCCGTATGTTCTTGCCAGGCGTGCCTATGATATTTTTGATTCGCGTTTTTCGCTCATAAATCCGGCAACTGGCAAACTCGTGGCAACCTTGCCCCTTGAACAGTACACCGCAATCTATGGTTCCGCTCAGGGACAGTGTATGGTCCTGGTCACCGGCACGAATGCAATCAAAGGCGCCACCATCAAAATCTTGCAAGAACCAGTACTCGATGCCTTCGACGGTTACATGGCGTCGCCTCGCTAAGGGGATCTTTTAAACGGGCGTATCTTTAGGCCCGGTGGGAGGAGGGCTGCCGGAGCTTCGCGCCCGTACCCGAGGCATGTAAAGTCGCTCGTGAGGCGGTGATTGTCGGTCGTCGTCTCACGGGCACGGACTTTGTACGCACCGCGGCGTCTTAACGGTGGTTGGACAGGTAGCGGGATTGCTGTTCCATGGGATTCCATTGATTAAGCTGCTGGTTGTGGCAGACTATCGATGGATGTCGTGTTGTTGTGAGTTTCTTCTGTTCAGGTGGGATGGCAATGTCAAAAAAGATTGATATGCTACGCGTGCAGGAGCTGCGTGAGATTACCGGCCTTGGGATGATGGACTGCAAAAAAGCCCTTGAAGAAGCCGACGGTGATATCGAGAAAGCGATCGAGGTGCTTCGCAAAAAAGGGGCGGCCGTTGCTGCCAACCGTGCCGGCAAGCAGGCAACGCAGGGAATTGTTCATGCTTATATTCATCCTGGCAGTCGCGTGGGCGTCCTTCTTGAACTTAACTGTGAAACTGATTTTGTCGCACGAACCGATGAATTTGTCCGTCTTGCCAACGACATTTGCATGCACATTGCCGCCCTCAATCCGCTCTACCTTGCTCCTGAAGATATAGACCAAAAACTCCTTGAGCACGAAAGAGATATTGTTCGCAGTCAGGTGGCAGGCCTCGGCAAGCCTGAAAAAATTGTCGAAAACATTGTCGCCGGCAAAATGGAAAGTTTCTTTGACGAGGTTTGTCTTTTGCGCCAGGCCTTCGTCAAGGATGACCAAAAAACCGTGGCAGATGTTGTCTCCGACCTCATGGCCAAAACGGGAGAAAGAATTCAAATTAGGCGTTTCGCGCGCTTCCAAATAGGGTCCTGATTGAGGACCAACCCGTGCGTCATGGTTGTACGCACAATAACGATGATTCTCATCAAGTCGATGCTGACTGGCGAGATTTTTACGATCAAGCGATTGGACCTTCGTGCGCGCGCCGTGTGGGGATCAGAGATCTCGTATGTGATTACCGGGGAAAGCAATGATAGAATTATCACTCGTTGAGAACGATTCCAAGACGTTCGAAAAAACAATGCAGGATGAAATGGGCAAAACCCTCAAGCATTTTGAGAGCGAGCTCGTTAAGATACGGACGGGGCGGGCTCACACATCGCTTGTTGAAGACATCCCCGTTGCATGTTACGGATCCGCGGCGGTCCCCCTCAAAACCATTTCATCTCTTGCTGCTCCCGAGCCGCGTCTTCTAACTATTCAACCGTGGGATGCGGGGATTATACCTGACATAGAGAGGGCAATACGTTCTTCGGAGCTCGGAGTTTCACCCATCAACGACGGTGCCATCATCCGTATCCAGCTTCCTGAGATGAGTTCGACGCGTCGTGAGGATCTTAATAAAATTCTGGGGAAAAAGCTCGAAGAATGCCGTGTTGCTATAAGAAACATTCGCAAAGAGTTCAATAACCTCATACGCGAAGGCAAGAAAGACAAAGTTATTTCAGAAAATTTTTTCAATAGACTTTCTGATGTTCTTGAACGCGTAACGGGGGCCTTCATCGAGAAGGCGGAGAGTTTTGCGCAAAAAAAGGAACACGATATAAAGACGATTTAATGTGCTTCCCTTTTCGCATTCTTTTGCTAGGATAAAGGGGTCGAAGGGAACATGTGTCCGGGCTGCTAGCTCAATTGGTAGAGCAACAGACTCTTAATCTGCAGGTTCTTGGTTCGAGTCCAAGGCAGCCCACCAGGTGGCTTGGCTGCAAGAGTGGCGGAAGTGGTAGACGCGCTGGATTTAGGTTCCAGTTCCCGAAAGGGAATGGGGGTTCGAGTCCCTTCTCTTGCACCATCGTGTGAAGGGATCAGATGAAGCAGCAGCATAAAGAGGCACTGTTGTCGTGGTCTTCCTGTATGACGGTTGGCGCGGGTGGTGACTATATTCCGCGTACTGTCTCCATCACTATACCTTCCTTGTTTGCAGACGTCGTTCAGCGTGAGGTGCTCGTCGCGCGCCAGAGGGATGTGCAACCTTACGGTCTCCATAAAAAGGGAGCCCCCTTAAGTTACATTAACGACGAGTATCGGGCGAATGTTACCGAGCAAGTTGACGCATTCTTGTTGAGATTTTTTGTCATCAACATCCTCTATACTGAGCTGCGCGAACGAAAGATTTCTCTCATCGGGCGACCACGCTTGACGGGTATTGCAACCGATGGTGTCGGCAACACGGTGTTTAATTTTGTACTCACGACTGTGCCTGAAATCAATATCAGTGACTGGAAGTTCCTCGTCTTCAGGGCTCCCAAGCGCAAGCGCTATAAAGACCTCGATAAACAGGTTGAGCTTTTTATGAGGGAAGAAGAGCAGCGCAGACAGGAGCACGTCTACGGGGTGATCGGCGTGGGCGACTGGGTTAACTTCGACGTTGCGCTGGCAAATGAGCATCGCGAAGTTCTTTTTGATGGTCACGCAGAAAACATGTGGCTCAAAATTGGCAACGAGGAGGTTGACGGCGATTTTCATGAGCTTTTTGTTGGTCGCAGGATCGGTGATGTCATCTACACACAAAATGACGGGCTTCAGGAGTATTTCAGCGGGCAGGCAGATAGTCCTTTCACGTTTTGTGTTACGATAAAAGATATCGTTGCATCAGCCTTCGTGTGCCTTGAAAGCCTCGCCGAACACTTTCGCGCAAGGGCGCACAAAGCGCTTCACCACAAGCTCATTGAGGTCTTTTCGTATCGCAACGACATATCTCAACGGCAGGCGACGGTTGACGATGTATGTCAGCTCTTTTTGGCAAAGCATACCTTCTTTGCTCCCCATTTTCTTGTCCTGCGCCAACAAGAGCAGCTCCTGCTTTCCATGCAATCAAACCCTGATTACCTCGTGTATAAGACTCAAAAAGATTTTCAAAAAACGACTGAGCTCCTGGCTGAGAAGCAGGTCAAAGAGGCAATCATCATGGATCGCGTTGCCCACCACGAGCCCCTCGACGTTACCCACGAGGACGTGCGATATTACCTTAACCTCACAGGAAGGCCGCGTATGCGCGAATTTCTTCATTTTCGCCTGCCGGACCTCAGAGTACATGGCCAAGAATTTCCCATAATAACGCAAGAGCTCATGCAGACGTGCCTTCGGGAGAAGGCGCTCAACTACATCATATATCACTTAACAAAGAAATGACGGTACATGGCGATGACATTAACCAAACACCAAAAGCTCATCATCATTGGGTCGGGGCCGGCGGGATACTCGGCGGGCATTTACGCCGCGCGTGCCCGTTTGGTGCCCCTCATTATGCAGGGTAAAAAACCGGGCGGGCAGCTTGTTGGTACTTCCTGCGTAACGAATTGGCCGGGAGAGATTAGTATCCTCGGTCCAGATCTCATGAATAAAATTCAGGATCACGCTGTCCGTGCCGGGTGCGAGCTTTTGGCCGAGGTTGTTGTGAAAACGGATTTTTCAAAAAGACCGTACGTGGTATGGACACACCGTGGCAAGGAGTTCACTGCCGATGTTGTCATCATCGCGACGGGATCGCTGCCAAGAACGCTTGATTGTCCCGGTCAGGAGGAGTACTGGGGCAAGGGTGTCAGCACGTGCGCTGTGTGTGACTCTGCCCTTTATCAGGGCAAGGATGTTGTTATCGTTGGTGGTGGCGATACGGCCATGGAGCATTTGAGTGCCCTGGCAAAGTATGCAAAGGGGATAACGATCGTTCACATACTTGATAAACTGACGGCGACGCCAGAACTTCAGCAGCGCGTAAATGAGTACCCGGGCGTCGATGTTGTATATAGGAGCACGGTGACCGAAATACACGGTGCCAACGGTCATGTGACGGGGGTTACCATAACGAACCAGGTAACGAATGAGAAAACCCACCTGCCAACGTCGGGAATTTTTCTCGCCATTGGCCTTACACCCAATACGATGAGCGTCAAGGACCAAGTTGAGCTTGATCAGGCGGGCTATATAAAAGTTTTTAACGGTACGACTCAGACATCGCGGCCAGGTGTTTTTGCCGCAGGGGATGTAGTCGATTGGCGGTACAGGCAAGCGATCACGGCAGCTGGTTCTGGGTGCATGGCGGCACTTGATGCGGAGCGCTACCTTGCCTCGAGACCGATCGTTGCTGATTGACGGCTTGTTTTTCGTTGAAGATAGCATGATAGAAAGTGTAAGGAGTATGGTCCATGAACCTTGCGATGGGTATCGGCCTCCTCGGGTTGCTCGTCGTCAGTATTCCCGCGCGAGCTGAAAAGTATTTCTGTCAGCTTGTTATCCTCGGCTCGGGTCCTGCCGGCCTCACGGCTGCGCTCTACGGAGCTCGGGCAAAACTTGATCCCCTAATTGTTGCGGGCGATGAACCGGGGGGACACTTAACGGAAACTACGTACATAGAAAATTGGCCGACGATAATCAAAATCGCCGGCGCTGAGCTCATGGAACGTCTGCGTGATCACGCCGTGCAAGCAGGTGCACGAATTCTTGAGGAAACGGCGGTCAAGGTCGAACTTCGGCGGCAACCGTTTGTTGTTAGTACTAACAAGGGAAATGAGCTTATTTGCAACGCCGTCATCCTTGCAATGGGATCGTCGCCGCGGTGTCTCAACTGTGCCGGTGAAGCGTTTTACTGGGGTAAGGGAGTTTCAACGTGTGCCACGTGCGACGGGGCAATGTACAAAAACAAAGACGTCGTGGTTGTCGGTGGTGGCGACACGGCGATGGAATATGCCCTTTCGCTTGCCCGCAGCGCGCGCAGCGTGACCGTTGTGCAAGCGCGTGAAAACCTCACGGCCTCCGCGACCATGCAATTGCGCGTTCTTGGGGATCCTCGTATAAAAATTTACTATTCAAGTACCGTCTCTGAAATACAGGGCGACGGAGAGCGGGTCACGGCCGTGAACGTGAAGAACATAGCAACCGGCCAACAAGAATCTCTGCCGGCGAGCGGCATTTTTATTGCCATCGGCCACAGTCCAAATACGTCCATCGTCAACGGTCAGGTTATTGTTGACCGTACTGGACATATTGTTGTACACGACGAGGTCAAGACGTCGGTTGCCGGTGTTTTTGCAGCCGGTGATATCATGGAGCCGATATTTAAGCAGGCGATCGTTGCCGCCGGCCACGGATGTACAGCGGCACTTGCCGCCGAAGATTACCTTCTTGCGACAAAACAACACCGCCGGCCTTCCTCCCAAGCCGTGGTGCAGCGTGTGCCGCAAAAGCTCACCTGCATTCCAACGGGTGGGGCGTGACGCGAGGGGCAAACTCTCTAGGCCCTGTTGACTTTTTACCGGAGCCATATGCAAGTCCCCACAAAAAGCAGAAAGGCCCGGTAATTGCGCAGCTTTTTATCGAAACGAGAAAAAATGAGTCTGTACTGCTTAATCTTTGAAAAGAAACACTCGATGACAGACCTCTCCTTGTAGACGTGTTTGTCGTATTCCACAACTTGCGTTCGATTACTTTTGCCTGGGATTACCGGGCAACAATTTTGAGCCCTTATTTGCCTGCGAAAAGGGTCCGAGTCATACCCCATGTCACCGATGATATGCGATTCAGAATCTCCCTTAATAAGCTCCTCTCCTTGGGTGATGTCGGCAACTTGGCCTGGTGTAATAATGAATTTAAGAGGATTTCCGAGAGCATCAACCTTAGCATGGACCTTTGTAGCGAAGCCCCCCTTGCTTCGCCCAAGACCCTCTTCTGCTTGTTTGCCGTGGCCAGCTGCGCACGGATGTGCTCTGACTATTGTTGCGTCAACAGACAGATACTCCTGGTCAGGGTCGTGTATACAAAAGGCAAAAAGTTTCTCCCATACGCCCTTTTTGCTCCAGGCATCGAATCTTTTGTATACACTGTTCCACGCGCCGTATCGTTCTGGCAACTCCCTCCATTGCGCTCCAGTTCGCATAATCCAGTACACTGCCTCAACGAAGTTCCTGAGCCTTTCTTCGCTGACGACGTAAATTTTGGCGTCTTCTTTCAGGAAGGCAAACATTTTTTCCCACGCATCACTTGTGATATACTTTCCCTGCATGATAGCTCCTGTTCGAGTGTTCCATTTTTTTGGATTGGAGTTATCATGCAAAAAAATCAGCGTTTTGAAAAGTCAACAGGGCCTAGTGGCGAATGATGCGATAGCGCATCTCGATGTTCGCTAGATATTTTCACGCGACGAGGTTGACCGTCGAGGTTGGTTTTTCGTGTCAGTAGTGCGCAGAACCTGTGCATAACCTTCGGAGCTCGTTCCTGTAGTTTCCTGCGAGAAAATGAGTTGTGCAGATCATGCCCGTGCGTGCCTCCGCGACTGTCCTGGAAACTTTATCCTTGACATGACACTGTTGCCGTCACTATCGTTGCAGGTGGGGGTGTTGCAGAAAGGATGTGGGTTCGAAGGACTGAAGGAGAGCCGACGATGGCGTACGTTCTGGGACAAATTCAACGTGAAGGGGTACAGGACGACGTTGAGCAGGCCGTGGTGCAGGTTTTTGCCCAGATCATGCCGTTCAACTGGCCTGAACCGTATATGGCGAGTCAGCAGTTTGAACAGCGTGCGAGTGGTTTTTTTATTGACGCGCGCGGTTATATCATGACCAACGCGCACGTTGTTAATGAGGCAAAAGCCATATGGATTCAGATGCCCGCCTTTGGGCAAAAGAGTTTTTTTGTTGACCTCGTTGGTTTCTGTCCCGAGCGTGACCTGGCCCTCCTTGTTCTCCAGGACGAGGACCGGGTATTTATTGAATCGGCTCTGGGTGGGATTCCCGTAGTATCGCTCGGAGACTCCGACATTCTCCGTCGCACCAATCCCGTCATCGTTCTCGGCTACCCTCTCGGTCAGTGCCGTGTTAAAAGTTCAACGGGTGTCGTTAGTGGTTGGGACTCGGGTTCGGGCCGATCGTTCATTCAAATAACAGCTCCTGTAAATCCAGGAAATTCCGGAGGGCCGCTTGTTGATGTCTACGGGCAGGCCGTCGGTATCGCCGTTTCTATGATTCTTTCGGCTCAAAATGTTGGCTACGCAATTCCGATCAATGAGCTCAAAATCGTTCTTGCAGATCTCTACCGTGGCGGACTTGTCAGGCGCGCATCGCTCGGACTCGTTTTTAATTATGGTAGCGAGGCATTGGCGCAGGCACTCGGCAACCCTGTTCCGTCCGGCCTTTATGTGAGCGCGGTCATTGCAAACTCGCTTGCCAGCACGGCTGGTATCAGCGAAGGAGATATGCTCTACACATTCAACGGGCTTGCTGTTGATGCCTTTGGGGATGTTTCAGCACCATGGTTTTCCGATCGCGCGTCGCTCTACGATATTCTCGCACGTTCGCCCATCGGCGAGCCTATGTCCATGACGATGTATCGCTACGGGCAGGCTCGCGATTTTTCATTTACCTTTGATCTGACCGATCCGCAGCCTGTGCGCCAGCGATATCCCGACTACGAAGAGATTGATTATGAAGTAATCGCCGGCATGGTTATTATGGAATTGACCGACGATCATGTGAGCTTGCTTATTGAACAAGCTCCCTATCTCCTTGAATACGTAAAGCCCGAACACAAGGCCTCGCCGGTTCTTGTCATCAGCCACCTTTTGCCCGGGTCCCTGGCTCAGCTTTCGCGAACACTCATGCCCGGCGCTATCATAGCCGACATCAACGGACGTCAGGTCGGGACACTCGCCGCACTCCGTGACGCGCTGCGGCTGAGCGTGGCGACGGGGTTCCTCACGGTCAAAACGACAGAGCGCATACGTGCTGCCTTTCCTTTCAAGCAGGTCATCGACGACGAAAAGCGGCTATCGGAATACTTCGGGTACCGCCTTTCGCCGGTCATCGATGGCGCAGGGTGATGAGCAGCCGAAAATCATTGTCTATAGCTTCGTGAAGCCAACACGTTACGGCAAGAAGTCTACGATTCCAAAAACTCAACAGGGGGCATCCTCTGCTCGAACTGGCCATATTGGCTTCATGACTGGAGCGTGCCTGTCCGTGTGCATCCGGCGCCAGACGATTGGTTGTTGTGGGATTCGAGAGCACTTTTGTGGCGTGTGAGGCCTGCTTGAGTACAAAAAGAGCAGAAGCACTCATCGCACTGAAAGATTCTCCGGCCAGGGTGAACGGTGTGTTTGTGGGTTACGAGATTCCATTTGTACTTGGTAACAAAGGGACATCTGTTGCACCGCCATATCTCAGACAGCGTCGCGATGGTAGCGTGGATCGTCCTCTTGTGAAGGGTGAAGATCGATTGACTGTTAAAGGAACAGTCGCACTGATCGCACCGAAAAGATGCTCTATTAGAATGGACGTTTTGCTTGTGTCTTACAAGACTGTTGTTCCATGCCGTTTCAAACGCGCACTTGTCGCACTGAAACATTGGTGACTGCGGTACAGCAGCGGTGGCGAGGTGAAAGGTCTTCTTGTGAAGAGTAAGGGCTGAGCGATTGCCAAAAGAACTACTACACCAAGTGCATCGAAAACTTCCTGTGGCAGCGTGAACGCTATGTTTGTGTCTTGTGAGGCTGCTGCCACGTGTGGCGACATAGGGGCACCACAACTTGGCGCAGCCAAATAATGGGAGCGTTGCTGGCTGTGTGGTGGCAAGGCATCGAAGCTCGGTGGTCCTTGCATGCTCGGCCTCGCTAGGTTGTGCGTGCTCGGGTGCTTGTTCAAGCATTAAAGGTGTCTCCCCGGTGCTGCTGATTCTTCCCAAGCTCTCAATTATAGGAGCTTGAGAGCAATCATCGTCTTCTGACTCGGTTGCGCTATCTTCGTCCGCTCCTCGGCAAGGGCCGTCACCACCAGCGCGAGGTTCACCTTCGATGTGCTCCTGCGATGCGTGACCGGCCATGTGGGCGTCGAGTGCTGTCTGCGAGGTCGTTGCGTAGCCGCACAGGTGGCATCGGGGAAACTCCTCTTGGCAGTGAGCGTGGTTGCTTGCTGGGGCGGTGGGGTTCTGGCCAGGCCCCATGGCCATGGCGGAAACGGTTACTGTAAAAAGAACCAAAAAAATAATATTTTTCATTATTTTTCCAGAAAATGTATTCTTCATTATAACTATTGTCAACGTTATGGTGCGCACTCCTCGTGGTCGCGCCCATTGGCTAATACGTTTGGATCAGTGTTGTTGTTTACGCGATATGTCCTCGATGAGCTACTTTGGTTGGGTATTGGGCAACGCTGTGATCCCGTGATAAATTTTTTTGTGGCGTGTGAGGACCCTCTGACTTCCGACAGAACATGTGCACTCGTTGCACTGGAAGGTCCCTTTACCGGAATGGACGTTGAGCTTGTGGGTTGCCAGGTGCGATTTGTGGTTGGTACTATAGGGGCACTCATCGCAGTAAAATAGCGAAGGTGGTACTTTAGCGTCACGGTGGTACTCTTTTCTGTGGCGGGTGAGGGACGCTTGACAGTGAAAAGAGGAATTGCACGGATTGCACTTGAAGGTGCCCTCGCCAGAGTGGACGGTACGCTTGTGGGCCATGAGGTGCTCTTTGTAGCTGGTAATGTGCGGGCACTTGTCGCACCGAAACCATCCAACCGTTGCTGCCAGTGGGCTAGGAATCACCCCTTGGGCCGATTGGCTACCCGAAGGAGAGTTGCCCTGAAAAGATTCCTTGTCAAGACGAACGCTGTGCCGCGTAGCGAGACGTCGAAGCTTCATGGGTCTTGGCATGGCCTCATCGGCTTCACTTGTCTCAGGAGCGATGGTCGTTGGTTGCGGGATGAGCCTTCCTGGTTCCGTGCTGCTAACTTCTTCAGATGTTTCTAGTGCGGATGATTGCGGGCTTTCGTCGTCCGATCCTGCAGGAGGAGTGCTGTGAAGCATTTTTTTGTGAAAGGTAAGGGCAGATTTGCTGCCCAAGGAGCAATTGCAGTGGTCGCATGGAAAAGATCCCTTGTCAGAATGAACGGTCTGTTTGTGCCTTGAAAGGTTGCTGCACCATGCCGTGACGAATGGGCACTTGTCGCATCGGTGCTCAGTAAGGCGTCGAAGCTTCGTTGCTCTTGGCATGGCCTCATCGGCTTCGCTTGGCTCAGGAGCGATGGTTGTTGGTTGAGGAATGAGCCTTCCTGGTTCCGTGCTGCTAACTTCTCCAGATTTTTCTAGCGCGGGCGCTTTCGAGCTTCCGTCGTCCGGTGCTGCGGGAGTTCCGTGAAGCATTTTTTTGTGAAAGGCGAGAGTAGCTTTGTTGTCAAAGGAGCACTTGCACTGGTCGCACGGAAAAGCTCCTTTGCCAGAATGAACGTTCTGTTTGTGCCTTGCGAGGTTGCTGCGCCATATCGTGACGAATGAGCACGTGTCGCATCGGTGCTCAGTGAGGCGTCGAAGCCTCGTTGCTCTTGGCATGGCCTCATCGGCTTCATCTAACGCGGTGCGATCGGGTGCCTGCTCAGGAATGTGGGCTACGAGTGCTACGAGGCCAAGTCCTCCAGAGATTTCTAGCGTGGGAGCTTGAGAGCAACCATCGTCTTCTGACTCGGTTGCGCTATCTTCGTCCGATCCTCGGCAAGGGCCGTCACCACCAGCGCGAGGTTCACCTTCGATGTGCTCCTGCGATGCGTGACCGGCCATGTGGGCGTCGAGTGCTGCCTGCGAGGTCGTTGCGTAGCCGCACAGGTGGCATCGGGGGAACTCTTCGCTTTGAGCGCGATTGCTTGGTGGGGCGGTGGGGTCCTGGCTTGGCACCATGGCCATGGCTGGGAAAGTTGCTATAAAAAGGACCAAAAAAATAATATTTTTCATGATTTTTCTCGAAAATGTATTCTTCGTTATAACTATTGTCAACGTTGTTACCCGGTGCGCGTTACCTGGCATGAAAATACGCGCCTGCAGCCTCTGAACCTGACGACGGAGCGCTCCATACGCTGATTGAGTGCAGACACGTAGGCTGCGATATCAAAAACTCAACAGACAGACCCGAGGCGCCAGGACAGTCTTGTTGGTTGCGTGATGCTCTTCCTGGGACCCTCCTGTCAAGTCTGGTGGAGCTGGGCGCGGTGTTTCGCTTTTCCGTTGCCCTCAGGGACTATCACGGCGTCCTAATGCCTGCGTAAAAACGAATGCAGCCGCGCTTTTTTCGTAGCTAGCAACCGTACTTCCTTTGGGGGGCCGGTTGTGACCACGGACCACCGGCAAACTTCACGCTTGCCACCGCGTGCCCGCAGGGTTCATGACGTTTTCTGATGGTATGCCAGCTGGACCGATTGACCATTGTGGCATTCGGCAGGCGATGATCTCACGAGCGTCTCGCCAAAATTCGCTACACCATCGACCCAAGAACTCTAATAACGACGAAGCCATCGGGCCGCTTTGGTAGTCGGTGGCGAGTAAAAAAGCTATCCTTTTTGTAAGTTTGGTCAGTTGCGTCCATCCTTTGCTATCAAGATATATATTATAAAATATGCTCTATGTAAAAATTTTTGCAAGAGGACATTTTCATTTTGCTTTGACAGAGGACATTTTCATTTTGCTTTGACAGGGGGTGATTGTCTCGCGCCGCCTGCAGAGGGCATGTTTATGCGCGATGGAAAGAAACCACGAAGCCGACCCATCCGATGGGTCGGCTTTTGTAGAGGACGAGCTCTTGATTGAGAATGTAGTGAAACTCTCCTGTTTACAGGGCCCCCCGAGGGGTTCCTCCAACCGAGCTCCTGGTACTCCCTGGCTCTTTGGTGGTCGGAAGCGGAAGCCCTCCGAGAGAACGACCGGCCCCCGTACCAAAAACACTCCCAGGCGCAGGAAACCTCCTCAGAATTCTTCTTTGCTGTTGTCCGGCAACCGCGGTTCCCTCAACCGCCGGCTTGTTCTCAGTAGCCGCTCCTTGCGACGCAGTCGCCACCTTGGCGCTGATTGCTGCGCCAAGTCTTTGGGCGCGTTTAGCAAGGGCCTCATAGCGAAGCTTCATAATGAGAGGGCCCGATTGAGCAGAACTGGCTAGTGCTTGCAGCTTACCAACCGCCGCTGCAACTTTATCGCTAAGGTTTGTCCAGAGCGATTTATTGTGATGACCCGCAGCCTTATTTCTGGCTAGGCCCAGACCAATGTTTGTTAGGTCATGTGCGATGACATCCATCTCAGCCCATACTTCCAAGCCCCGCTCAACGGTCGCCATGATTTCAGGATTTTCACGTGCAAGGGCGGCGACGGCTCCTTGGCTGGCGTGGCATACGTTAATGGCGAAGATACCTGTACAAACGGAGACTGCTACGTAGTGACCAACCGTATACTTCTTCATACAACACCTCCATTTTTGGTAAAAACGAAAGACTTCTCCTTATACGCAACGGAAATTTAATGTTGAGGGTGTTTAAGCTGGCGCAGAAAATCCTCTAAAGCTTGTGGATTGTTTATGACAGCCGGGAGAACCTCTAAGGCTTGTGGATTGTTTATGACAGCCGAAAGGTTGTCAATGACTGCCTTAATCGTTGTTGCACAAGTTTCAATTGTTTGAAATGATGGTTTTAAATATTGCAACTCAAGTTTTTTTTCTTCCGCCAAGTTTTTTATGCTATCACGAAGCGCCAAAAGTTCATTAAAATCTTCTGTGAGAAAATGTAGAGAGCCACGAGAAGGCCCCTCATTCATTCTCTTACTAATCTTTTCAATCAGGGATTGAACTTCTGTAGTCAAGTACTTCTTTTGCCATATTTCTAGATTTGGCTCTACGATTTTTGCGTAAGATTTCACTTTGGCGGCCAGGGACCCAACTAATGGGACAAGGGTCTTAACCACTACTATGAACTCCTCAGGTCGCTTTGTGGATATGACTGTGTGATTCTCGTCCCTGAGAATGAAATTTCCCGTATTATCTTGTTCTAGAGCGAAGCTAGCTGCTGTAGGATCAGAAATTTTCAGGTTATCGAAACATACAACATACGGTTTTTCCGCAACACTACTGCCTCGAATGTTAAGGACCATGGTTTGCCCAGCCAAGATTCCGGAGTGGATCAGATATCCGTGACTTGCAAGGGCTTGCTCTTTTATGACAAAAGGAGCCGATCTCTGGTTTCTATCCGAAAACTGAGCCTGCGTTACCTTGCCTTGTGTTTCGTTGTAAAAGAGCCCTGGCGACAATTTCAGCTGTCCGCGGTATGACACTGGTTTGCCTGTACCTCCTGTAATTTCGATTTCGAAGCCACCTGCAACGCTGCTACGCACTGAGATGTCTGCGTTAACAGCAGGGATTTTGACATCGTTAAAATCAAATTGGCGTATGCTGGTCTGATTGCCATTCTTAACAGAAAGTACTACCCCGAGCTTCCCAGGCTTGCCGACCGGTACTCCGCTGTAGTGCCAACTGTCGCCCGGGTTAAGCGTGCCACTCCCACTTTTGTCGACGGCATTCGGATATTCATAGAAATCGACATTGGTTACCGTGGCCCCCGTGCTGTTATAAAAGTTTCCCCATGATAACTCTAACGGCTTCGTGGTAAATTTTGCAAGGTCATTACCATAACTATCTTTGATTTGGATTTTGAATCCATCATTCTCATTACCAGCCAGAATGATGTCTGCTTGAGTTTTAGTGATTGTGACTGTGGGAAAATCAAGAAGGAAGAAAACCTTGCTCTCCCCCCTCTGAACAGAATACGTCACCCCGAGTTTCACAGATGTGTTGATCGGTACTCCACTGTAACACCAATCTTCGGAGGGGCTGAGCTCACTACTTCCCCCTTTGTTGACGGCATTCGGATATTCATAGAAATCGACATTGGTTACCGTGGCCAACGTGCTGTTATAAAATTTTCCATATGCAAGATTTTGTCCTTGCCCTTGAGGCACAGGAGACCTTGAATGATGGTGTCCAGCGGCGGAGTAAAGAGAGAAGCTAACAATAGAAAGTACCAACAACCCGATGCCGTATCTTACGTTGAAATTCATAGCACACCTCCCACACATTATGAGGAGTTGAAAAATCGACGAACGTACGAGACTTACATTCTCACGTTGCCCACTCGATGGAAAACCTCGATGAGACCTCCATGTGGACCTCCATGGCGCACCTCCACAAAAAACGCCGGAAGCTAAACATCAACGGGGGTGGCAGGGCCGACGTGCGGTTGTTAACTACTGTCCACCTCCTTGTGAAACTAGCATAAATAAAATCAATTTGTAAATAATTTTGTTATAAATATTTCCAATAGCAACAAAAACTTGTTTCTCTCAAGGCTACCGCTTGAACATGATGTGCTCTATACTAAACTGACCATAATCGCTTAGATTGATAATGTGAGGTTGTACCGGTTTTGTTTCTTACGTTTGCACGATACCCATTAATTGTCTCCCTAGCGTTGGCATGCGCCTTCTGCGCCTTGATTGTCCGCGCGGTCACTGTTGCGCGCACGGCTGACTCGGTGACGATAGCTGTTGAGGTTGACACGGATGTAAAGATGTGCGAGGATGCCGTCGCTCGCGAAGTTACCGAACCGTTCGTCGTCGATGATGTGCACATTTTTTCCGATGCCGCCGTCGATGGAGCCGAAATTTCCTACCTCGTCGGTTTCGGACGCGGTAGCATAGTCGATGCCAAAGGCCTTGCGCGTGCCATTTCTTATATTCTCAAAAAGGAAGTTTTTCAAAGCGTGCGCTTCGTGCTCAAACCTGGTGCAGCCGGTACGAGCATCGACATTAACCTATGCGCATCATGGTTGCTCGGCAACCTCAAAGTGAGCGGTGTTGCGCTTGGTAAGGACACGTACCGAGCCTACTACGCCCTTGAAAATGGCGAACGCTTTGATATCCACAAACATCGCGAATCTATCGAAAAAATCGAAAGCGTCATCCGCAATCAGGGCTTTTTGGATCCCCGCGTTAAGGATACCGTGACGTATGAAAGCCACACAAAAACCGTTCATGTGGCGCTTGCAATAGATCGCGGGCCGAGCTTTGCCGTCGGCAAAGTTGACGTTGATGTCGATACTCATGGCACCGTTTCTGGCGTCGAGTACGAGAATCTTGTTGCCGACGCCGCTAGTACGCTCACCAATTACCTTGTCGGCAAAAAGTATTCAAAAAATCTCATCGACGAGCGGGCCCGTTCTCTTAGGAACAACCTCGTAGAACGCGGCTTTCTCGATCCTGGCATAACGCTCAAGCAAAAAATTATCGTACAAACACGATCGGTCGACATCTCCTTTTTCGTGGACATTCACGGTGTGAGGACATTTGAATTTACTGGTAACACGTTTTTTTCACGAAAGAACCTTCTTGAAATTCTGTCCGGGTTTGGTCGCGCCGTGCTGCTCGTGCCGCCCGCGATTTTGGCACAAGAAATCGCAAGTGCTTACAAAGACAAGGGATTTGTCCACGTGCGCGTTGGTGCCGAAAGTCGGGGCAGCTGCGTATACATGAACATCGACGAGGGACACCGCGACACCATAACAAAGATCACCCTCGCGGGTGTTGTTCGCGGTGATGTTCAAAAACTGTCCGATACCATTGTAGCGCCGGTGCTTGTGTCGGCATTTTTTGATGCTTCAAAGTTTCATGCTGCTCTTAGGAAAGTTGTTGAATTTTACCACGACGAGGGTTTTTTTGACGCAACCGCTTCCCTTGGAAATTACACATGTTCAGGCGTCGATGACGGCGTTCACATCGTCGTGGCAATCAATGAGGGCAAACAGTATTACGTCGGCAATGTCATCTTCGATCCCCCAGGCTTTCCGCGCGCCTTGTGTCCGGCCGTCAATGACATTGATGCCGGCGTTAAAATTCCCTGTACCCAGGAGCTTGTCGCGCGTCAAAGGCAGTGGATTGCATCGATGATGGCTGCCGCCAAAAACGGACCTGCGTCAGAACCGCGCGTCGAGATCGCGCGCGACGAAGGAAGTGGTACCAACACAGTAACTGTAACGTGGCACATCGGCAATCTGCAAGCGGCGCGTGTTTTTGGCAAGACCGTACTCGTGGGAACGCGAACAACTGCGTGGTCCGTTATCGAACGCGAACTGTGCTACCACGCCGGCGACCCTTTCAATCTCGAAGTACTTACGCGGTCGGCTGAGCGACTTCGTGAGCTTGATGTTTTCGATGCTGTTAACATCTATCCGGAACAAACAGTCGGCATGGATGGACAATCGGCCATTATTGTAAAGGCGCAGGAGGCCGGTCGCTGCGAGATGCGCTTAAGGGCCGGCATTGGTCTTCAGCAAATGCGCTGGCCGCCCGCTCTTGACGGTATCACGTACAAATTCGGTGCCTCATGCATCGTCAAAAATCCGACTCAATCGGGTGATCAGCTGCGCTGCGACGTCGATCTTTCACGTGCTCGGCGCGACATCATGGCTGTTTACAAAATGCCATGGCTCTTCGGGCTGCCGGTCAGGAGCGTTATTCAGGGATACAGTACTATGTACGATCAGCCAGGATTTTTTGCAGAACGCCAAAATTGGTACAACGTTCAGCAACACGGCTTTTTGGCGGGGTTGACGAAAGGGTTGCAGAGCTCAACGTTGACGACCAATATCGGCCTTGAGTGGGTGCGTGTCGGTATTTGTCAGGACCACGAAGGCATAGCCGATCGCCTCAGCAATGCGTTCGTCATCGACCCGTGTCTCCTTAACAAAAACATACCGTATGTTTTTTGTGAACCGACGGCGGCATTCGATCGTCTCGACGAGAAACTTGACCCGACAAGCGGTTCTTACACGCTTCTTTCGTGCAAAGCTATGTCATCACTTTCGGCGGTTGGTGCCAGTCCTCTTTTTTTATTAAGATGTCTTGTCGAGCAATCATTCTTTGTGTCCCTCAAGACGCTCGTGGTTGCGACACGTATACGCGCCGGTTATGTTTTCGGGCAAAACATCGAACGGATCCCACTCAACAGCCGTTTTTACCTTGGCGGCGCCCATTCACTGCGCAGTTACTACACCGACTCGACGCCACCCGTCGGAACATTTATTGACGAGCAAGGATGCAGGCGTTATGTTCCTCAGGGCGGCAAAGCGCTTCTTAACGCAAGCGTCGAGCTTCGCGTTCCCTTGAGCAGCAAACTTAAGGGAGTTATTTTTCAAGATGTTGGCTCTCTTGGTAGCACGAACCTCGACGCAGCGCGATTTTCAAACATATTGACAGCAACGGGTGTGGGTCTTTGGTACGACACACCCCTCGGACCCCTTCGTTTTGATGCGGGATTTAAGTGGCCAGGCAAAGAGCCTTTCAGGCAGTGCTTTGCATGGTTTTTGTCGCTTGGTCACGCATTTTGACACGGCTGTGGCCGTTGTGCTACGTCACAGCAACCTACTACAGGTATTCATGGTGTTCTCGCAGTAGGTGACCTTTAAGATGCCCCTCGAAGCGGAAGTCCTTTCCACAGTGGTGGCATACAAATTTCTTCAAATGTTCGTGGACTTCTTTAAGGTGTTTTTTCATGCTCCCTTTACTTCGTGTTGTGTACCCACACTTGGAACATGCAAACTCTTTCGCCAGAAGATGATTCGCCTGGTGTTCGACGAGCCTAGATTTTTCAGAAGTGACGAATCGGTTACACGTGGTGCACGTGTAGTGTTCGCATCCTCCTTGCGTTCTCTCGTGTGTAACAACCGCACCGCGTTGTTTTGCTCGGTATCCGCACCCTTGACTGCATGCAAAGGGACGAATTCCATCGTGGACGTTCAGGTGGGCAGTAAAGTGCACCCTACGATTCGTGACGTAGTCGCAGCCCGGATGTGTGCACACAAACCTCGGACCGCGATTATTTCCTGCTCCATGAGCATCATCAAGTGCCCACTCGCCGATAGCGAGGACAGGAAGCGCAGGAGCGCCACTCGCAGGAGCATCATCCTCAATCTCTGTGGCAGAGTCTTCATCTTCCCTCTCCGTGGCAGAGTCTTCCTCTTCAGCGCTTTCTTGATTTTCGTGCTGGGCTAGAACAGGCTGCACAGAACAGCTACCGTCAGCGACACCCACGAGTCCATCGTGGACAAGAGTAGCAGTTGTAGTATGCGCGCCCTCAGTGGGTTGGATAGTTCCGGCAGGGCGTTTTTCAACCGTGTTTTTTTCGTCGGCTTGCAAGCGTATGGTGCGCAGGGTTTGCCCTGAAAGCATAACTCTGATTGCACAATATTTCTTGACAACTCTGGCAATGGGGAGGGCTGTGCTCGCTGCCGAGGTTACATTGTTTCCATCATCGCTGCTGTCGTCGACTATAAGTGCGCGCGATATCCTTCGTCTACGTCTGCCCACGTTTAAACCAAATTCACTCAGGGATGAACCGACTGAGCCACAGGCTTCAAGAATCGGAGATTCTGAATTTGCGACTGAATTTTTTTGAGAGGCAGCAGCGACAGATTCTCCGTCCTCAATTCGGAACGTCCTTCTCATCTTGGCCGCTACGGCGGTGCGTGCGCCCACGTTGCCATGTTCTTCTCGCTCGTCCACGATGGTGCTGCTGTTCGCAACCGTTGCTTCCGCCGCTCTAACCGGAGGAGCGGGAGGCGTCATGGCCGCGACACCGTGTGTCATGGCCGCAAGTAATATTATTACTAACGTTAAACGTTTCATGATGTATCGTACTCCCTAATGTTAAAACATCTCCCGACCTTAGTTTCAAGGCTCAAAAATCAAAGGTTCATGCCGAGGGGCAGCGCCTTTTTTCGATGGTAACCGCGCAACAAGCGCTGACGCTATAAACTTTGGATATACGGCCATTACTATCGCCAAAAGGTCGACCGTCCTCGAAGCAGGTACTCGGATAGCCGCGCCGCGATAGTACTAGAGTCATAATAATGAAATCTTAGATTTCCTGTTTAATCTAGCACCATTCGGCAAAAATATCAAAAAGGGTTTGATAGTTGTGACGGTGACGTGAAAGTTGGTTGGTATGACAGCGCGCCAAAGATGCTCTCCTTCAAATTTTCGGCAAGGAGCAGCAGCCAAAAAATGAAAGCGGGTGCTGCAGCTTTGGCCTCAATGAGTAAAGATGAGTTTCCTTGAGGATAAAGTGTGGTGTTGCGTTACGACGCCCGGTACGGTTACGATGCGCACTGGTCGAGCGTCTGGCGCAGGACGTATGCTGATTGTTCGAGCTTCTCGCGTTCCTGTTCGTCAAGAGGAACTGATAAAATGCGCTCGATGCCGTTTTCGCCAATAATGGCTGGCATGCTCAAACACACACCGAGATCTTCGACATAGCACGACACGGGTAAAACACGCTTTTGATCGAAAAGTATGCTTCTGCACAGGTCGGTGATGCAGGCGGAGATACCGTAAAACGTTGCCTCTTTGAGTGCTATGATATCGCAACCCTTTTGTTTTGCCGCCTGAGCGTAACCATCGAGAACATCCCGCGTCATACCGTCAAAACACGCCAAGGGAACTCCGGCACACTGAGCCGAGGAGAACACGGCAAACTGAGAATCGCCGTGCTCGCCCAAAATGTATGCCTGAATCGATTGCTCAGCGATGTGAAGGGCGCCCGAGAGAATAACGCGTAGCCGTTGTGTGTCGAGGTACGTTCCTGATCCAAAAACCTGGCACGGAGGGAGGTTTGTTAGCTTTTGCGCACAGTACGTCATAATATCAACTGGGTTACTTACGACGATGACAACGCTTGTTGGTGAAAGCGGTCCCATGGCATCAAAGACGTCGGCCATAACTTTTTGATTGGTAGTAATGAGATCGAGACGTGACTGACCAGGTCGGCGACGCGCGCCCGCGGTAATAACGATGATATCGGCGCGCGCTGCATCGCGGAAGCTTCCCTTACGGATGTACGCAGTCGAGCTTAAGGGCAACGCATCAGAGAGATCAAGAACCTCGCCCTGACTGCGCGCGTCGCGGGCGTCGACAAGAATGATCTCCGCTGCTATGTTGGCAAGCATGATGGCGTATGCAGTCGTCGCCCCCACGGCCCCGGCACCGACTATTGCTACACGCGCGTGTCCGCTGCTTACGTAGCGCGTGACCTCGTGATGTTCGTAGAGTTGCTTTCGCGGGGCAGCGGTGGCGGTCCTTCCACCGAGCAACGTTAACATGAGCAAAAAAACGCCCATACATACCACCGGCGATACAGATACAAACTTCATCCACTTCTCCTTAAAACTGGCAACGAAACAGCACTTTCGTTGAGTGCGACACACTAACTCTACAACAAAAGCCCGGCAACCATGGCGGAAAGCATGTTGACGAGTGTTCCACCAAGAAGGGCACGGAGTCCCAACTCGCTCAACCACGCACGTCTTTCGGGCGCGAGAGCTCCTATTCCTCCCATCTGTATACCAATTGATGAAAAATTTGCAAATCCACAGAGAGCATACGTGAGGATGGCGCGCGTGCGCTCGGAAAGTTCCATAGTCGCCAAAGAACTGTACGCAACCATTTCGTTAACAACAAGTTTGGTTCCCAAGAGCTCTCCGGCGACGTGTGCTTCGTGGTGCGTCAAACCCAGAAGATAAGCGCAGGGAGCCAGAGCGCAGGCAAAAATTCCCTTGATAGTAATGACGGGTATATTCCATGACGCGCCGGCGACAAAAGCGAGGTGCGCAGTGCACGTTGAAAGTCCGTAAAGAAGGACATCGACGAGGGCTATGAGAGCGATAAAAGCTATGAGAGCTGCACCTATATTGAGCGCCAAGCCCAAGCCATCGGTCATGCCGGATGCGATGGCATCAAAAATATTGCCTGACCGCGCTTGGCGTGGCCCGGAAACACCGTGGTATACGGCGGTTTTTTTTGTTTCTGGATAGAGGACTTTGGCAATAAGAAGCGATGCCGGAATGGCCATAACGCTCGCGGTGAGCAGGTGCCGCGCTGGAATGCCCATCGATGCGTAAACGACAAGGATTGCTCCGCTTATGGTCGCCATACCGCTCACCATAACGGTGAACATTTCTGACTTCGTGAGTGTTTTAAGATAGGCGCGAATGACAAGAGGTGCCTCAGTTTGCCCTAAAAAACTATTGGCAACAGCAACCAATGTTTCAGGACCCGATGTTGCAAGGATGGGCCGCACAACCCGTGCGGTGGCGCCCACGAGGACTTCGATAACGCCCAGGTGAAAAAGAAGCGACATGAGCGTGCCGAAGAAAACTATAACAGGCAGAACCTGAAAGGCAAAAAGCGGTCCCCAGGGGGGGCTCGCGTGGGCAAGAGATCCAAAGAGAAATTCGGCGCCGGTACCCGCACAGCCATAGAGTGATGCCACCGCTCTGGCGATACCTGCAACGATGTACTGTCCCGTGAACGTTTTAAGCATGAGGAAGGCCACGCCAACGTGCATGGCAAGAGCGGTCATAACGAGTCTGTAGCGTATCGCTTGACGGTTGTGTGAAAAAAGCCAGGCGATGCCTACAACGACAAAAATGCCAATAAGGTTCATGTAACGGTTGTATTCGATAAGATACGCGACGAAATCCATGTGCGACCCCGCGTTTGCAAAAATACTCCTGATGCGACCCATCGCTCAAAGCATCAACGCCTGCGACTTTCGAAAAAGATAATAAGGGCATGGAGAAAAAAGACAACCAATTTCTTCGGCATCGTACGCCCTCTTTTGTACAGGGCAAGCATATCAAAAGTAGTGCCCTATGCGGGCGGCGCCAACAGCCTGTTGGATCCTATTTTTGAGAGAACCTCTGTGGGGGAGAACGCCAGGGGATGGTTGTCCAACTCCCCTTGGAGACCCCAGACAATAACACCAAAAGCTTGTTTTGAATGCCCTGCGACAGGGAGAACGCCCTATGCGGGCGGCACCAACAGCCTGTTGGATCCTATTTTAAGAAAACCTCTGTGGGAGTGAATGCCCTATGACTGGGGGAAGGCCCTGCGACGGGGAGAACGCCAGGGGATGGTTGTCCAACTCCCCTTGGATCCCCAAAGGCAATAACAGCAAGAGTCCTCTCTGAATGCACTATGATGGGGAGAACGCCCTATGCGGGCGGCGGAATTAATGCCCTATGCGGGCGGCACCAAAGGGAGGGTTGCGCCGCCCAACCTCCCTCTGGACTCCCAAGGGCGCCAACAGCCTGTTGGATCCTCTCCCGCGCGGTTATCCACGACACGACTTAATGGCTTGCCTTGCAGGGCAAGACAAACCATACGTCGGTCATGGGACGCGCTACCGGAAGCGCGAGGCGCGCACAGACCAAGGGGTGGTCAACTCCCCTTGGAGACCCCAGGCAATAACACCAAAAGCTTGTTTTGAATGCCCTGCGACAGGGAGAACGCCCTATGCGGGCGACGGAATTAATGCCCTACGCGGGCATGCGCCAAAGGGAGGGTTGCACGCCCAACTCCCCTTGGATCTCCAAAGGCAATAACAGCAAGAGTCCTCTCTGAAGAATGCCCTACGCGGGCATGCGCCAAAGGGAGGGTTGCGCCGCCCAACCTCCCTCTGGACACCCAAGGGCGCCAACAGCCTGTTGGATCCTCTCCCGCGCGGTTATCCACGACACGACTTAATGGCTTGCCTTGCAGGGCAAGACAAACCATACGTCGGTCATGGGACGCGCTACCGGAAGCGCGAGGCGCGCACAGACCAAGGGGTGGTCAACTCCCCTTGGAGACCCCAGGCAATAACACCAAAAGCTTGTTTTGAATGCCCTGCGACAGGGAGAACGCCCTATGCGGGCGGCGGAATTAATGCCCTACGCGGGCATGCGCCAAAGGGAGGGTTGCACGCCCAACTCCCCTTGGATCTCCAAAGGCAATAACAGCAAGAGTCCTCTCTGAAGAATGCCCTACGCGGGCATGCGCCAAAGGGAGGGTTGCACCGCCCAACCTCCCTCTGGACACCCAAGGGCGCCAACAGCCTGTTGGATCCTCTCCCGCGCGGTTATCCACGACACGACTTAATGGCTTGCCTTGCAGGGCAAGACAAACCATACGTCGGTCATGGGACGCGCTACCGGAAGCGCGAGGCGCGCACAGACCAAGGGGTGGTCAACTTCCCTTGGATACCCAAAGGCAATAACAGCAAGAGTCCTCTCTGAATGCCCTGTGACAGGGAGAACGCCCTATGCGGGCGGCGGAATTAATGCCCTATGCGGGCGGCACCAAAGGGAGGGTTGCGCCGCCCAACCTCCCTCTGGACTCCCAAGGGCGCCAACAGCCTGTTGGATCCTCTCCCGCGCGGTTATCCACGACACGACTTAATGGCTTGCCTTGCAGGGCAAGACAAACCATACGTCGGTCATGGGACGCGCTACCGGAAGCGCGAGGCGCGCACAGACCAAGGGGTGGTCAACTCCCCTTGGAGACCCCAGGCAATAACACCAAAAGCTTGTTTTGAATGCCCTGCGACAGGGAGAACGCCCTATGCGGGCGACGGAATTAATGCCCTATGCGGGCGGCACCAAAGGGAGGGTTGCGCCGCCCAACCCCCCTCTGGACACCCAAGGGCGCCAACAGCCTGTTGGATCCTCTCCCGCGCGGTTATCCACGACACGACTTAATGGCTTGCCTTGCAGGGCAAGACAAACCATACGTCGGTCATGGGACGCGCTACCGGAAGCGCGAGGCGCGCACAGACCAAGGGGTGGTCAACTCCCCTTTGGAGACCCCAGGCAATAACAGCAAGAGTCCTCTCTGAATGCACTATGATGGGGAGAACGCCCTATGCGGGCGGCGGAATTAATGCCCTATGCGGGCGGCACCAAAGGGAGGGTTGCACGCCCAACCTCCCTCTGGACTCCCAAGGGCGCCACAGCCTGTTGGATCCTCTCCCGCGCGGTTATCCATGACACGACTTAATGGCTTGCCTTGCAGGGCAAGACAAACCATACGCCGGTCATGGGACGCGCTACCGGAAGCGCGAGGCGCGCACAGACCAAGGGGTGGTCAACTCCCCTTGGAGACCCCAGGCAATAACAGCAAGAGTCCTCTCTGAATGCACTATGATGGGGAGAACGCCCTATGCGGGCGGCGGAATTAATGCCCTATGCGGGCGGCACAAAGGGAGGGTTGCACCGCCCAACCCCCCTCTGGACACCCAAGGGCGCCGACAGCCTGTCGGATCCTCTCCCGCGCGGTTATCCACGACACGACTTAATGGCTTGCCTTGCAGGGCAAGACAAACCATACGTCGGTCATGGGACGCGCTACCGGAATGATACCAAGGCACATTCATAGAAGGCAGACCTCTTGCATAAAAGCGGCTAACACCGGTGCAGAACATCAGCGATTGCCGGAAAATATTTTTCCACGATCTGGTTGCTTTGGATTATTTTCGCGTGAATTTTCATAGAATTGCTGGCAACCTGCGCGCGCTCACCGCGCGCCATTCAGGTATACCTCCGGTAGCGCGTCCCATGGCCGACGTATGGTTTGTCTTGCCTTGCAAGGCAAGCCATTAAGTCGTGTCATGGATATACGCGCGGGATTGGTCTGTGCGCGCCTCGCGCTTCCGGTAGCGCGTCCCATGACCGACGTATGGTTTGTCTTGCCCTGCAAGGCAAGCCATTAAGTCGTGTCGTGGATAACCGCGCGGGAGAGGATCCAACAGGCTGTTGGCGCCCTTGGGTGTCCAGAGGGAGGTTGGGCGGCGCAACCCTCCCTTTGGCGCATGCCCGCATAGGGCATTCTTAGAGAGGACTCTTGCTGTTATTGCCTTTGGAGATCCAAGGGGAGTTGGGCGTGCAACCCTCCCTTTGGCGCATGCCCGCGTAGGGCATTAATTCCGCCGCCCGCATAGGGCGTTCTCCCTGTCGCAGGGCATTCAAAACAAGCTTTTGGTGTTATTGCCTGGGGTCTCCAAGGGGAGTTGACCACCCCTTGGTCTGTGCGCGCCTCGCGCTTCCGGTAGCGCGTCCCATGACCGACGTATGGTTTGTCTTGCCCTGCAAGGCAAGCCATTAAGTCGTGTCGTGGATAACCGCGCGGGAGAGGATCCAACAGGCTGTTGGCGCCCTTGGGAGTCCAGAGGGAGGTTGGGCGGCGCAACCCTCCCTTTGGTGCCGCCCGCATAGGGCATTAATTCCGCCGCCCGCATAGGGCGTTCTCCCCATCATAGTGCATTCAGAGAGGACTCTTGCTGTTATTGCCTTTGGGGATCCAAGGGGAGTTGGACAACCATCCCCTGGCCTTCCCCCAGTCATAGGGCATTCACTCCCACAGAGGTTTTCTTAAAATAGGATCCAACAGGCTGTTGGTGCCGCCCGCATAGGGCGTTCTCCCCGTCGCAGGGCATTTCTTTTGATGTTATTGCCTTCACCGGCCCTCGGTTTTGAAGAGAAGGTTTTTCGGGAACCACTCTGTTGCGCGTTTTCTTGTAGAGTTTTGGCTTGTCATGTCTATACTATCATAACGATTGCCACCACCTTCGTGCTACAGCAGCGTCGGGAGTGTTTCGACGGTTGTTCTTCGATTTTTGCATGAAGTTTGTGGCACGCGGAAATTTTGTCCTCTCAAAACGTGCGGGGATTTCATGCAATACGAGCGTTTGACGTGGGTTGAGATTTCACAGGATGCCTTTGAAGATAATGTTGAAAGTCTCGCGAAGGTTCTGGGCCCTCGCATAAAGATCTCTCTTGTTGTCAAAGCAAACGCCTACGGACACGGAATTGTCGAAATTGCTCGTCTTGCCGAACATAACGACCATATCCACATGCTTTGCACGGCAACGCTTTCCGAAGCGTTATTCCTGCGTAGGCGTGGCATAATAAAACCGCTTCTTGTTCTTGGCATCATCGACGAAGAACTCGCGCATGCTATTGACAACGACATCGATCTTCTCGTCGGCGACCATCCTGCCCTCAACGATATTGGGGCCTGTGCCAAGAGTATGCGTAAGGTTTGCAAGATCCACCTCAAGGTTGACACAGGCCTCACGCGCCTGGGCGTATCTGTTCATGAAGCGGTATCTTTTGTTAAATACGCGCAATCCCTGCCCTTCATTGCCGTCAAAGGCATCTGCAGCCACTTTGCCGAAAGCGCGGGTCAGGACCAGACCTTTACACGCCGGCAGTACGATGCGTTTGTCAGCGTTCTTAAAAACCTCGAACGTGAGCGCATACATGTAGATTGCCGCCACATAACAAACTCGGCAGCGAGCCCCGTCTACGACCTCGACATGTTCAGCATGGTTCGCGTAGGTGCATGTGTCTACGGACTTCTGCCTTCGCACGCTCACTACGAACGCGTTCACGCGCGACATCCTACATATAACCCGCGTTCGGTTCTTAGTTGGCACGCGCGTATCATCGCGCTGCGAACTATCCCGACCGGCACCACCGTTGGCTATGATCGGACGTATACGACACAGAGGGAAACGGTCCTCGGGCTTTTGCCCATCGGGTATAGCGATGGTTACGACAAGCGACTGAGCAATAAAGGCCTTGTCTACGTACCCGATGCGCACACCTTTGCTCCCGTCATCGGCCGCGTTGCCATGAATATGACGGCACTAGATGTTACCGATGTAGCCGGTGTGGCACGAGGGCACGAAGTCATTGTTCTTGGAGCGCGACCCGAGATCGATGCTTTTGTTCTTGCCGAACTCACCGGTTGTCACAACGCCCGCGAAATCACGCTCAACATACGCCCTACGATAGAGCGCATCGTGTGCTCTCAACACGCTCAGGTCGCACAAGAGTGTGGCGCTTTGAAAGTCTCGACGGTTGATCGCGCTCAATCAGCGAGCAGTCACCCATGAAGTACCTGCTCACTTCACATGGCCGGTGGCGTGCACCGCTTTTTGGCATCGATGCTCGGCAGCGCTACGCGGCTACGCTCGCCCTCGTCGCGTGCTTACTCGGATGTTGGTACGTTTTTGTGTACGCTCGTTTCAATCGATCCATCCGGGCATGTGAGCGCACACGCGATGCCCTTTGCAAGCTATGTGATACGTGCGAGGCATCTCACAACGCCAGCAAGGAACGTGAACGCGCACTGCAGGCCATGGAGGCAACGGTACGCTTGCATGAGCGCGGTGAACTGAGCGTTAATGAAAGTGTATTTCAGCTCTTGGCCGATGCCAGAAATGCCGCAATGACGATAGAGTCATGCACGATTGAGCCAACCGTCGACAACGGTTGGCTAAGGACGAACAGCGTTGCTCTTGCAATTGTAGGCACTCCAGCAAAAGTGGCAGAATTTTTTGTGCAAGCAACAAGTAAAGATCAACTCTGTTCTATCGAGCGTGTGAATATGACGGAAGCGCACGGTGACGTAAACGCGATGAAGTGCTCGGTCAGATTTTGTTATGCAACGATTGCGCGCGTCTAGGCCCTATACTAGAAAAAGAAGTTAACAACATGGTTGCGCACAAGATAAAAAAATGGACCGACAAAGAGAAGACTGTCGCAACGATCGAGAACGCCACCGTGACCAGGCAAGAGGACGCCTGAGTTCTTGACGCCAGCCCTACGTTTGATGAACGATTCAAACAGATCTCCAGCGAGAGCGATGACGCACGTGCCAACGGTTGCCACCCACGCCCCCCACGACGGTCGCACCCCTCGCACGAAGTACGAAAAAAGCACGAGGGCACCAAGAGCACCAAGGAGGCCGCCGCCAAAACCCTCCCACGTCTTGCCGGCGCTGAGTGCGGGAGCGATGAGACGCCGTCCCCACATACTACCAACAATATAAGACCCGGCATCACACGCAGCGCAGAGAATCACCGCCGGCACGAGAAGCCGACGATACAAGATATCGCCATTAAAGAGAACGAGCACGAAAGAAGGGGCGAGCGGGTAAAAGGGGGTCATCACCCACAACCAGGGAGTGCGCAATGCGAGGGGAACCCATTCAAAAACGAGCGCTAGAACGACAAGTGACGCCACAAAGGTGCTACTGTAAATGGGCTCCACCACACACAAAACAATAAAAACGACAACAAGAAGCAGAGCGGTACGCCACCGCTGCTCCCACTGCGGCAACGCTACGAATTCCAGCATGCGTCCTCTTCAAAAGCGTTTGCAATGTATGTCACCGTCGGTTTGTCAAGGTTCTCAATGAGGACCACGTCGAATCTAAAGGTTTTTTCAAGATGAGGATTTTCTCCGATAAAATTTTTTGCTGCCGCTATGATGCGACGTTGCTTGGCCCTGCTGACAACCTCTGCCGTGTCAACAATGCTTCTCGACCTCGTTTTAACCTCAACAAAGGCTACAACGTTGTGCGACTCAGCTATGAGATCAACTTCACCTTGTTTTCGCGTGTAATTACGCGCTACAACAGAAAAACCTGTTTTCTCAAGAGCGCGCGCCACGAGGTGCTCCCCGTGATTACCGAGTACTTTCTCTGGCGACAAAGCCATCGCGGGATTATCCTTCTCTCAAAGTATGACTGTTTTCGCACCACGATCACCAGCTCCCTCTGAACGGTCGAGAGCTGCGGTGACACCAAGAGCAGTCTCAAGGGTCGCAAGTTTCAGGGAAACATCAGGTATATTCCTACTTAAATACGTCTCCTTCATGGTCGCCAGACGCTTTTGAGCCGCTGTACGATTGCCGCAATTTATGTAAAAATTGAAAATGAGAGCCTCACTTTCAAAAAGCCTCTGGTGACACAAAGAAATTATTGACGCAACTTCTTCTCTGAAGGTAGCGAACAAGCTATGTTTCATGAACTCCTCGGCAAGCTCGAGAGTTTCGCACGTTTTTGTTTGATCGTGCTCGGCGTCGAGCGTAAGTTGGAACGTACTTGCTATTGCTCGATACATTGCCCGTTCAACGTCATTGCTGCCGGGATAGAGGAGTGTGAACTCATGATACATTTTGCTTGCCTTTTCGAACGACCCATTTTCGAAGAAAAGCTCGGCAAGTTCAAGCATTATATCCTTGAGCTCATTCATATCGCTACAGAGAGGAACCATTTTCTCAAGGTACTTAAGCGCGGTACTCTTGTCGCCGGAAGCTACAAGCATATTTTTGCTCGCCTTGAGCTCGTCGTAGTTCATCGTGCTCAGCGTTTTGTGTATGCGCGCACGCGTGCTACGCGGCGTTCGCCGACCGTGGCCGTGGCGACGTCTTTCCTGGTGTGTAGTTTTGTACAATGCATCCGAAGTCTCTTCTGGCCGAATACCATCACGTACGCCAGCAGTAGTGTGCTCTGACGGCACAGCGCCACTTTCACCACCCAGGCACAGCAAAAAAGTGGAAGAGGCAACAATAAAAAACAAGATCCTTGGAGACATCTTTAGAACACCTCGCGCCACAACAACACCAAGCACACCAACGAGTTCCAATGTAACATACCTTGCCCTCCATCACAACGGCATATCACGTGTTTTGAAAAAAATTACAGAAATAAAATTTTATAAGTACTGGTCTGATTTTCCGGATTCGTCATATGCTTGAAAAAGGTGGGTGCCACGATGTAGTTTGAACCTACATGGGACCATGAGCGGGAAGTTTTTTTATTACGCGTGGGGATAGTTGGCAATCCTGATTCGCTGCGCTCATACGTTGTGGTGGGCTCGCCGAAGGAGATAAACAATGAAGTCGCATGGCGGATTTATCGCCCTGGGGTTCGTCGCTTTTTGCCTTTGCGCCGAAGAATCGGCGTCAGCAGTACCGGAAAAACATGTCATTGGAACACGAAACTGCGGACTTTTCTCCAACTTTTTGGGAGTGCTTAACCATCTTGCCTGGTGCGACAGAAATAACAAAATGCTGCCTTTACTGCCGGTTCAAGGTGCCCGTTAGTGAGGCAACGCGTGCGCACATCAATGCAACCATACGTTCCCACGTCCGTATCAAGCCTTGGGTGAATGAAGAAGTCGAAAAGTTTTATCAAACAAACATGGCCGGTTCATTCGTCATCGGCATTCACCTGCGGGGAACCGACAAGGTCAGAGAAGTGCGCCCCGTAAGTCCCCACGTACTTACAGCCAAAGCTCTTGAGGAAGCAAAAAATTCAGGCCGAGCCGACATAAAATTTTTTATTGCCTCTGACGAGCAAGAGCTCATCGACGTTGCTTTAGCCGACCTTGTAGGATTTTCCGTTGTCATGTACGACGCAGAGAGGTCTCATGATAAAAATCCGCTTCATTTAAGTGCTGGGCGCAAGCCAGCGCAGCACGGATTTGAAGCCCTCGTTGAAGCGCTTCTTCTTTCAAAGTGCAATGTCTTCGTTCACACGATATCAAATTTTTCGGCAGCAGTACTCGGCTTTAACCTTGAGCTCAAAAATATTTCGTGCACATAAACGTCCTGTGCCATGACGTCGAGTAATTCGTAGTAGCTAGGCCTGTTGAGTTCTTGAAATCACCGATTTCCTGCCGTACCACATTGAGTGACGTGTTGGCTTCCCAAAACCGCAAAAGGGGTGCATGATGACTCCACGGCACGTCTTTTGTTTCTTATAAAAAGCAAAAACTTGGAGCTATTATGCCAGGACAGTGTATCACGGATGAGGCGTGGAAGAAAAAGAAATTACACAGTTACCACTCAGAGCTCTTTTTTGTGGCGGCGTGCATAGGGCGATAAGGAGAACTCAACAGGACCTAGTGCGTGTTGAGTTCTCCTTACTGGTTGCGAGGACCTTTCATGAGTGACCATGATATCAAGATTCTTGTAACCATAATTACCCAGCAACTTCCCCACGCGAAAATCTATGTTTTTGGCTCGCGGGCACGTGGTGATTTTAGACCCGAATCTGATATCGACATTGCGCTCGATAACGGGAAAAAAATTGATCCCCCAATAGTAAGCCAGATAAAAGAGGCGATCGAAGAAAGCACGATCCCCTTCACGGTAGACCTCGTCGACCTGCAAGCCCTATCAGAGAATTTTAAAAGACAAATTTTGAAAAACGGAAAATTATGTCACTGAATACTCAACAGCTTCAAACAAAGTATGACAAGGCCCTCGGGGGCCTTGAAACACTCAAGGAAGCCAGTCGTGATCTTGCTACGTCACGAGAACTGGCACGGTGTGCGCACAAAGATCCCGAAAAAGTGTATAAAACATATCGCCATTCACTTGTGCAGCGCTTTGAATATACGTTCGATGCAACCTGGAAATACCTCGGCGACTACCTTCAATCTCAAGGTCGTACGCTTGCCATCAGGACACCTAAGGCGATTTTTCGCGATAGCTTGCAGGCAAAAATTCTTTCGGAAATTGAAGTACGCCTGGCCCTCGGTATGGTCGATCATCGCACCCTTACAATGCATGGGTATGACGAACAATTGATTGAGGAAATAGTCAGGAACATTCCCGTTTATATAACGTTACTGGACGCCGCATTACAACGCACAAATACTGGTCACTAACCACGTAACCGTACGCTGTTGTGCGTGCTTTCCTGTGGCTATCCCGGACGCGTGCTGTTATGTATCCGAAAAGCCTTTGCATCACGGGAAGCCTCTGCTATCCCCATCGTGGGCGTCCTTAGGCCTGCAGGAGCGATCTATGGAGGTTGTCTTCGATGCGCAAAAGATGGTTATATTTGAGTGTGCGCTCACCGCGCATGATGCCTCCGGCCTTGAATTGGCCGCAGCTGGTGCCGACTGCTAAATCGATAATAAAAACATCTTCCGTTTCCCCTGAGCGGTGGGACACGATGGTGTTGAGCCCTTCCTTCTTGCAGAGCATGATCGATTCCAGGGCCTCCGAAACAGTGCCAATTTGATCGGGCTTAATAACCGCCGCGCTGGCAACGCGATCTTTTATCCCTTCACGAATGCGTTCTGGGCTACTAGCAAAAAGGTCGTCACCGGCAATTTGAAAGTCATCAGCACACTCGTGCGCAAGTGACACCCAACCGGTCCGGTCGCCCTCGGCAAGACCGTCTTCAATAGAGAAGATGGGATACTCGGAGGCAAGTTCCTTGTAGTAATCGATGAGCTCGCGTGTAGTACGTTCCTCTCCCTGAACCACATAACGATGCGTTGCTTGATCAAAAAGTTGTGAGGCCGCAATATCAAGTGCCAACACAAAGTCCTCCTGGATTTTGTAGCCGGCACGTATAATTGCGGCCATGACACATTCCAGAGCCTCACGAACGTCGGTGATGTCGGGAGCAAACCCTCCCTCATCGCCCACAAAGAGACGATACCCCTGTTCGCGCACTACGTCGGCCAGGACATAATTGACAGTCGCCGCCGCCTCGCATGCCTGGCGATACGTAGCAAAGCCGAGGGGGACAAGCAGAACCTCCTGGATGTCCAGGAGGTTGTCCGCATGCACGCCACCATTGATAACATTGAACATGGGGTACGGTACGGTGATGGAGTCAAAGTTGCAGATGTGGGCGATGAATTCATAGAGGTGCATATCAAGCGCGGTCGCCTGGGCCCTCGCAACGGCACTACTTACGGCCAACATTGTATTTGCACCAAGGCATGATTTATCGGCCGTTCCGTCAAGTTCACGCATGCGCGCGTCGATACTCACAAGGTCGGGCTCACGACCCACGATCTCAGGACCCAGTGTGCGCTCTATGTGTCCGATCGCCTTGGTAAGACCGAAACCTCCCAGACGCTGCCCTCCATCATAGAGCGGCTTCGCTTCATAAATCCCCCGTGAGGCTCCCGAGGGAACCGCGGCTCTCACGGCGATACTGGAGTCGAGTATAATCTCGCACTCAAGCGCCGGTAGTCCACGCGAATTGAAGACCTCGCGACCCGCAATGTGAGTAACACGCATACTATGCCTCTTATAACGGTTGCTGTACCGGCTGTAACACTGCTTGTTGCTGTCCCTTGAGCATTTCAACTATTGCTGTACCAAAATCAGCAGCCGCTTCGGGTCCACTTGCCGTTATAACATTCCCGTCAACTACAACGGGAGCAATCACAAAAGTTGCTCCATATTTTTCAAATATCTTCCCCAGCCTGCCATCATCCCAACCAGTTGCCTTTTTGTCTTTCAAGATACCCGCTTTTGCCAAAATACGCGGCGAGTAGCAGATGGCCCCAACGATCTTGCCGGCTTCGAAAGCGGTCTTGATGGCCTTTTGGATTATCGAGACGCCCAAGAAGCGCGCTCCCTCGCCGCCAATGAGAATTAGGCTATCAAATCCATCGAGAGCTTCGGGTGTGGTTACGAAGAGATCGATAGTCGTCGTCGAGCCATCAGATGCTACCGCCTGGTTGCTCGTTGGTCGATGGGGATGATTGGCATGCAGTTGCTGCTGGGCATCTGTAGCGGGCCCGTTGGGATTCTGATGGGGCCGTGGACCAAAGCCGTGTCTTCCAACGCTGACCGTTGTAACCTCATATCCTCCACCGACGAGTGCTTGTTTTACTGCATTGTACTCAATGGCCTGATAGCCACGTGGTGCAATAACGACGGCAACCTTTTTTGTGGTGGCATCCCCATAAACGTAACTAGCAAAAAATAACACAGCCAGGAACGACATGAACAAGAACTTCACACTACGCATAAGCGTCCTCCCAATAAAAAGAGGGAACCGACAAAAAAACGCACAACACGTCTTTAACGGGACAATCTCTCAACAATTTTGGTACCAAATTCGTGCGCCGCTGCAGGACCCGTTGCGGTTATGAGGGACCCATCAACAATAACCGGCCGCCGCTCATATATCATGCCGGCATTCTCAAAAAGATCGGCAAGCTCGTGATCTTCGTCCCAGCCGGTCGCGCGCTTGCCCTTGAAAATACCCGTTTTTGTAAAAATGCGCGGCGCTATGCAAATGGCGGCGATGATTTTCTTTGCCTGATGGGCAGCCTTGACAAGGTCGTAACTGACGCTGTTGTCGAGCTTTTCGAGCGCCCCGGGACCACCAATGAAAACGACGGCAGCATAATGATCCACAATAATGTTATTGATGGTCATATCGACGCGCGTCGTAGACTTATCAGCGGCAATGGCAGTTACGGGCTTATCACTTGCCGTCGCAACCATGAAACCAGCCTGCTCGAGGATTTTTTTGGGCGTTGCGTACTCAATCGACTGGTATCCCTCGCTGGCGATGATAAAGACGACTGCTGTATTCACGACGTCCTCTCTTGATAGCGGTGCCTCAATGTCTCCTACTCTACCGATGATAGTACAATTTTATGATTTTTGAAACATAGTCTTTTGTTGCTTTGCAGTAACGTTGGCATTGAGGGACGTGGTCTCATCTCAAGGAGCGTGAATCAAAGATCATCAAGAAAGGCCCTCATGCCGGGCGGCACCAAGGGTCGGTAGTCCAACTCCCCTTGGAGACACCCAGAGGGTTGGTGAACGCCAACAGCCTGTTGACGCGGTCCGCGTAGGGCAGCGATTGCCCAGGGTCCCATCCAGTCGAGCCTGGTACCACGCGCATAATTTTGAACATACGGCATTTTTCCTTCATACTTGAACTGAGTATGTATCCACGTGGCACGTGGCAGGGTTACCATCGGTGCTTAAATTTTCTAAATTTTCAAGGATGCGGAAAACATGGGAATAAAGGCTGGTCTTGTTGGCTTGCCCAACGTCGGCAAATCGACGCTTTTTAATGCTCTCACCAAGTCAAGTGTCCCGGCGGAAAATTACCCCTTTTGTACCATTGATCCGCACATTGCCATAACGCAGGTCCCCGACGAGCGCCTCGACAACCTTGCCGCCCTTTATCAGTCAAAAAAAATAATCCCTGCGACAGTGACCTTTGTCGACATAGCCGGTCTTGTCAAAGGTGCAGCGGCCGGACAAGGTCTTGGCAACCAATTTCTGGGTCACATTCGCGAAGTTGACCTCATTATTCATGTGCTGCGATGCTTCGATGATCCCAACGTTATCCACACAAGTCAGCACGTTGATCCCCTTGCCGATTATCAGACCGTTGTTGCCGAACTCATGCTCAAGGACCTTGAATCGCTTGACAAACACGTGCCAAAGCTTGAAAAGAAAATCAAATCAGAGAGCAATGCCGCCGAGCTCAAAAAACTCAAATACGAGCACGAACTTCTTAAAAAAATTCGGGCAGCTCTTGACGACGGAGACGATGCACGCGTCAAAGACATTGTTGAAAAAAGCGGCGATGCTGAATCACGAACACTTTTGTGTGCCAAAAAAATTCTCGTTGTCGCAAACATTTCTGAATCGGCCATCGAAACCTACGAATCAAATGTCCACTACAAAAGCCTTGTCGACTTTTTCGGACCCGAAACAGTCGTTCCCCTCTGCGTCAGAGCCGAATACGAGCTTGCACAACTGCCGACCGATCAGATGCGTGAAATGATGGATCTTCTGGGCATCGCCACAAGCGGACTTGACACCATCATCAAAAAAACTTACGCAAAGCTCGGGCTCATCACGTTTTTCACCTGTGGCCCCAAGGAAGCACACGCATGGCCCATTATCAAGGGAACAACCATACGTGCGGCTGCCGGAGAAATTCACTCGGATCTTGAACGCGGCTTCATTTGCGCTGAAATCTTCAATGCCTCCGACATTTTCGAGCTTGGCGACGAGCAAAAGGTTAAAGCACAGGGTCGCATCCGAAGCGAGGGCCAGGACTACATTGTCTGCGACGGCGACATTGCTCTCGTCCGCTTCAACGTTTAGGAATCTTCTGCGCGAGCCTCTGCGTCACCGTCGCGCAGTTTCACTGGTCGCGAGGCAACAACCTGCCAGGTGTTCCAACACCACGCGGCAAGAGCGACGGCAACCGCGGTTACCACGTGTGCCAGCATGACTCCCGGATATGCTCCCATACAACCTTGCTGTACGCTCTTGAGGATGAAAACTGTTGCCACAAGCCATGGAACCGTTGTTGGCAGTTCACGACGACAAAGGCTATAAACAAGGAGGCCAAAGGAACCGAGGACGAGCGCATAAACGACGATGTAAGAGAGTGACGTAAAAAAGCTGGCACCGGTAACTGCAAAAGCTATGATGACAATAAGAAGCATCCTCCCAAGCCACCCGACAATGGTTGCGGCGCAACAATGCTCAAGGAGGGCCAGAACGAGAAGGCACAAAGAAGTAGAGAGGGCGTAACGAACGAGGACATCAATAACAACATTGAGGGCTGGTATGGTGGCATCAAAGCCACCGTACGAAGCCCAGAGAGGCTCGTTGGGATGCCACACCAAGATAACAAGCGACTCGAGCGCGCAAAAGCATATTCCGAGGACGCCTCCCACCAGCGCGCTGCTGGAACGCGAGAAAGCCTTCCTTGTGCGCACGGCATACCAACCGACGATGATAAAGAGCGTAACGACGGCCGTGGTACTTATGATTCCCAGGGCCGTGCCAGTAATCATACGAAAGAGCTGCTGAGCGTAAGGATCGTGCGCATTAATCCACAACGTCATAAGAGAGGGGATGGAATTAATTTTTTCTATGAGAAATGCAACGCACAGGATTGCCCACATGCTGAGCACGGCTCTGAGTTTGATAGATGACGTAGGACGTGCAAGTACGAGGATGGCAGCTGCCAACCACAAGAGCCCAAGTATACTCATGCAGATGAATCCAGTGAGTCCTATCCACGCATTCTTGGTGGCCTCGTCACGCACCCACCCTTCCGGAACATGTATGTAACGCTCATATGAGGTACATTCGTCGCCAGACATCATCACGTCAACACGCGCCTGTCCTTCGGGAAGCTTGTATGCCTCGTGATCGGCAAAGGTAAAGGACCAATCGAGGCGGTTAGGTTTTTTGAGTGATGTAGCCGCGATGTTTTCAAGGCTCAAACATGATCGTCCATATACAGCTTGCAAAGCCGTGCATGCCTTCTGCTTGGCTTCGTCCTGCGTCAGACTCATACCGGGACGATCCTCGGGAATTTTGTGCGCGTAGTAACGCACTTCGCCCCTGTTGGCAATGCCCACGACGTATTTTTCAGCACGTTCTTGAGGTGAGCCGCTTGTGCGTATAAAACTAACGCGCCAGAGGGCGGGGTCGAGGTAATTTTCAAGAAGTTTCTTATAAACTTCGCGGCCCGCCTTGGTCCAGATGAACCGACGTTGATCTCCGCCGCTTGAATGATCTATGGGTCCGCCGTAATAGGTAATGGTGGCACATTCAAGCCACGAAGAATCAAGTCTATGTCCTTTCTCTTCGAGTACTTTCCGAGCATATTCGCCAGCCTGGCTTCTTGTTATCGTAAGTGCGGGTGCATCGCTTGCAAAGTGTGTGCACGCAAGCCAAACAAAAAGCGCTGCCACACCAACTGCCAAAATCGCGTACAATTGGCGCCACGAAAGAACAGGCGCTTGCACATCTTCAGGAAGCTCGACAACCGGTTCCACAGGGGCTCGTGACTTCGTCATGGGAGCAAGCCAAGCATCGTTGTAAAACCGTGCTGGTACATCGCCGAACGAGCCACGCTGAAGCCGCCGCACAAGGATGACAAGAAGCGGTATAGTGCCGATGACGATGACGAGAAGCTTGTTAACCCACGCGTAGGGAGCCGACGAGGCAAAAAGGGGCATCGAAAAGAAGAGAAGATCATAGATAAAATGACTTATAATGCCGGGCAGCAAACCGCCACGAAGATACATGAGACCAAAAAAACATGAAGGAAGAACAAGCTCGACAAGACGCGAGTACGACGGCAAACCCGGATAGTTAGCATGTGCGGCACCAAAAACGAGGACCTGGATGATAAATGTCGCGGTGATCCACCAATTACGTTTACCCACGATGGTACCCATGAGCGCGGCAGCAGCCAAGGGGAACGCACGAAAGAGGCACTCTTCTAAAAAGCCAGCCGACAGCGACTGATAGACGGCGCCCAACCATGGTGCGTACGTTGCAAGTATGTTGGGATCAACAAGGAGCCACGAAGGAGTCCACCATCCAAGGTAATGCGTCGTACCGGCATAAAAGAGAACTAAATACACGAAGAAGAACGGTACCGCAAGATACGCAAGAACTATGCATGCTGCTACCTGGCGTGACGAAGCAACCTCGAGACGCCCGAGTGTCCACAACTGCGGCATTCTCGGAAAAGCAGCACGTGTGAGACCCTCTGCAATCGCGGCTATGACGGCGGCGCATCCAAAAACCGCAAAGGCCTGCACGAGGGCGCCAAGAATATCCATGGAAAGGAAAACCGCTGGCGACATTGTTGTAATGTAACTGGTGCCCCAGGAAAGCGCAAGGTTGTTAATTGCAGCCAGAAATGCCAACAGGGCGGCAACGACGCCCACAAAAATCGGCTCTTTCCAGGAAAGCATAGAGCGCTTTGAAAGCATGAAAAAGCCAATGCCGCCGATGAGCATAACGTAGAGTATAACAATAATAACTGAGGCGGCATGCGCAAGCGTTTTATTGGACGAGCGTATGTTTTTGTAACGGTTTATAAATTCCTGCGGTATGTGTACAAAATGGGTGAGCCCCGTGAAGCGATCACCGCAAACAGAAAGACGAAGTCGGTAGCGAGCGTTATTAATCGTAGGGGTTGGGCGCTCGTACACAAAGGTATGATCAACGCGGCCGTTCGGGCACGTTTCGTGGGCCATTTCGATACGCGTGTACTCGTCAAAGAGTATGCCCCAGTGGTCGTGTGCCTGAGAACGCGCGATGCGTTCTGCTTCCTCGGGCGAAAGCGCTGGCCCGGGGAAATCCTCGGCACATGAGTCAACAAATTCGTAAGGCGTACCATCAGGCTTAAAGGTCACGGTTAATTCACGCTTTTCGTATTCCTTAAAATGACGCACCTTCCACGTATAAGGGGCATAGAGCTTACCGGTAACCATGGCATCAAGCGCTTTGGCTCCGCCGCCCTCAAGTTCGACGTACACCTGCGTTTGCCCATCTTCAGCAAACGTTGCAGCGTAGCGTGGGTTGAGTGGCCCAAGACCATAACGAACGGCAAGGGCGCGCGATTGCTCAAGTGCCTCCTGACGATTCATTCGCAGGTCAAGATCAATGATGGGAAAGACGCGTGAAAAATGTCGCAGAGAAAGCGCACATGCAAAAACACTCGCAACGATAAGAAGGATCCAGAAACTCGCCCTCCGATTGACCACGACCATTGTCACCCCTTTGGCACACGGGCAGCCGCCGGTGGTATACCGACGGCTGCGTTATAAGCCCTTAGTCGAACTAGCCGCAAACGATGCTTAAAATCCTGCTCAATGAATGTCGGCTACCTTCGGATATCTCATGCATGGATCGGTTGGTGTAGTGTCAGGACGGCAAAAGACCGCCTTGTAGAGATTGAGCTCGAATCCCCCGCAACCGTAAATGTCATCACAGGAGCCACCAGTGGCACCGACTGCAAGGTACGAGCAGCGGCCGCTCATCATGCCCCACGCAAGCGAGGTAACTGTTTCATCAAACAAGACTCTCGTCACCTTTTTGAGTTTACGCTCACCCTTTTCCTTCTTGTATACTATGACGTTATGGCGTTCCTTGCCATCGCATTCTACGCAGCCACCGGCAATGGTAAGAAGGTTGCAAGGGCACGTTGGATTCCAGCCGAGGGCCAGGATACTTGTGAGATGGTTGTCGGCAACCGTTGCAAAGGCAAACTCGTGAAGTTTGTGTGCGGAAGAGAGGTAGTAGAGTACGACGTTCTTCGGAGCATGGCGCTCGCCCTCGTCTTTAATAGATCCCGCGCCCCGTTCATGATCGTGCTCATGCGGAACCTGCCCACCAACGGCAAGGAGAGGAAATGACGAGCACTGCTCGGTATTGCAGCACCACGCAAGTGCGTTAACGACGTCACCTTCGTAGCGCGTGTTTGTGAGAATAAGCAGTTGACCCCCTAAGGGTGCCGAACAATTGAGGGTATAAACAAAGACGTTAGGATCTTCGCATGGCCCAAAGTCCCATTCATGTTCGTGTCGTGGGGAGCGATCATGCTTAGTGCCTCCTCCAGCCGCCGCCAAAAGAGGAATTCTGCCGCTCTTGCAGCACCAATCAAGTGCACGGATAACAACGCCTGTTCTGGCGCTTCCACACTCAGCGAATTGGATTTGGCACTTCGTCATCGATGTAGGAGAATCGAAGGTTTCCTGGGGAACAACATGAAGAACACGGATGTTGCTGTTGTTAGACCCCGATCCGCCGCCGATAGCCAAATAACCCCCGGCATCATCACCCATGGAAGAACAAGGACCGCAGCTCGATTTGCAAAGCCACGAAAGTGCGTTGACAGCTGCACCATGATTAAACCCGCCCACGCAGCTTATTTGGAAGGCCGTGGGGGTAATATCTTGCACGTCGTAAACAATGACGTCGGCTGGCTCTGAAAGTTCGGGAATCGAAAGTTGGTATCCACCGAGGGCAAGAAACTTCTTGTTCCCCTCACAACACCAGGCAACGGCGTTGACTATGCCAGCTTCGCTGGAATTAGCGTTGAGATTATACGTTGTGCTAATAGGAAGTGCTGGCCGACCGTTTTCAATATCAGCACTTTGGTACATTTCCACGAGGGAACACAAAGGTTTCGTCACTGAATAAAGGCGCGTTGTTACACCCATATCAGCCGGCAGACCACCGGCAGCCAAGAAACACGCATTCGGCTGGCAGCAAAATGAAACTGAGTTAATTTGCGCCCCGTGTTTTATACCAGAAGACGCTGCAAAAAGCGTGCCCTGCTCCATGCAGAGGCAAATATCTTGCCCTGCAAGGCAGGGCGCCTTTAGTGCTGACTTTCCGTGCTCTTCGCACGCCTGTGGAGAAGAGCCGTGAATGAGTCGGAAGAAACTGAAAAATCCAAGCACGAGAACAGAAGAAGGCGCGCTGAAAAACTTACCCGGAACCATTTTCATGAAGACTACTCCTTGCTTTGGAGACTGACCACTACAACCCCGCCTATCTAACAGACCTCCTTGTAACTCCTTTGGCACGGCCACCACTGGCCACCATACACCCTTCATATAGGACCCCACACAGCTAAGTCTTAACCCCGTCGAACAATTCTGTCAATACAGGACTTACGCGTTAGCCTTCGGAGTTCCTTCCTGAAGAGGCCTGCGAGAAAATGAGTTCTATAGTTTTTGTGTCTGGCAGCTTTCTCAGGACCGCCTCAGTCGAGGCCTGTTCCATATTTATCGAATTTGCGTTTTTTTTTAATAAAAAGATTGACTTTTAATATTATTTTTTAATAGACTGAGGTTGTTGTTCTGGGTACGCGTACAAAGGATATCCTCGTGCAACCGTGCCCGAGGTGTTTTTCATTCAAAAAGTGGAGGGTTTCATGAAGATCGTTATAAAGATAGTGTGCGCATCATTGTTGATTGCCGTCGGCGGTCTTTGTCCTCTTACGGCGGTACCGGCAGGATCCTCTGGCATGGCGACTGAAGCCAGGGTGGCCGATGCTAGTTTGCCAGTGTCTCAGGTCAGTACCGCAGCCATCGCGGCCAAACCTGTTATTGAGCAACCCATCGCCATCCCGCCCGTGACGGGTCCTGTTAGCAGCGAGATTCCTGCGGTCATAGGCGCGGCGGGAAACACACTCGAAACCATGAGGTATGATAAGTTTGATATCACCCTTCAGCAGACCAGTGGTACCGGTTACAACTGGTACTGGATAACGTCGGCAGGAAGAAAGGAGCGTGATGTTGCACTCGTCGATGTTAAGCGCATCGGCGGTAGTTCCACGACGTCTGTTGGCTCGCCTGCAAGAATCGTCTACACCTTCAAAGCACTCAGGGCAACTGCGGCCGATGTAAACGATGCAAATCACACGACACCCATCCTTTTCCTCTACGCAAGGATCGATAACACCGGTCTTGCATCCGGTGCCAAAATAGAACGATACAACGTCACTATCAAGGAAGCAAAACGAAAGGGCGGCCGTGGAGGAAAAAAGAAAAGGGGCAAAGTCATCACCACCACTACTAAAAACGCGGGCACCGCTGAAGTTACGGTGACGCCAGCAACCGTGTCAGTAAAATAGGGTTTGGCATGAACGCACTGAATTCATAAGGGCGGTGGAGTGCTGCTCACCGGCTGTCACACCATGTCCGCGGTATGTCACGTGGCGTATAACGCAACGCACGAGCACGGGCGCTTAGGCCCTGTTGACTTTTCAAAACGCTGATTTTTTTGCATGATAACTCCAATCCAAAAAAATGGAACACTCGAACAGGAGCTATCATGCAGGGAAAGTATATCACAAGTGATGCGTGGGAAAAAATGTTTGCCTTCCTGAAAGAAGACGCCAAAATTTACGTCGTCAGCGAAGAAAGGCTCAGGAACTTCGTTGAGGCAGTGTACTGGATTATGCGAACTGGAGCGCAATGGAGGGAGTTGCCAGAACGATACGGCGCGTGGAACAGTGTATACAAAAGATTCGATGCCTGGAGCAAAAAGGGCGTATGGGAGAAACTTTTTGCCTTTTGTATACACGACCCTGACCAGGAGTATCTGTCTGTTGACGCAACAATAGTCAGAGCACATCCGTGCGCAGCTGGCCACGGCAAACAAGCAGAAGAGGGTCTTGGGCGAAGCAAGGGGGGCTTCACTACAAAGGTCCATGCTAAGGTTGATGCTCTCGGAAATCCTCTTAAATTCATTATTACACCAGGCCAAGTTGCCGACATCACCCAAGGAGAGGAGCTTATTAAGGGAGATTCTGAATCGCATATCATCGGTGACATGGGGTATGACTCGGACCCTTTTCGCAGGCAAATAAGGGCTCAAAATTGTTGCCCGGTAATCCCAGGCAAAAGTAATCGAACGCAAGTTGTGGAATACGACAAACACGTCTACAAGGAGAGGTCTGTCATCGAGTGTTTCTTTTCAAAGATTAAGCAGTACAGACGCATTTTTTCTCGTTTCGATAAAAAGCTGCGCAATTACCGGGCCTTTCTGCTTTTTGTGGGGACTTGCATATGGCTCCGATAAAAAGTCAACAGGGCCTAGAGACATGGCGGCGTTGTAACGACCCCAAAAAACGCCGCCACAAGCTGCAAAAGCGGACTTCACCCACCCGGTGACTGCGGTTACCAGTTCGGTTAGCTCTGCGCTGCTGCTACGGTCGTTCCATAAGGTTGCAGAGGTAGCGGGCGACGCTGTCGAGTGCTATGCGCTCCTGCCGCGTTGTGTCACGGTCGCGCGCCGTCACGCATCCGTCGTTGTCGCTTTCAAAGTCGTACGTAAAGCAGACGGGTGTTCCAATTTCGTCGTAGCGGCGGTAACGCTTGCCGATGGAGCCGGTTTCGTCGCATTCAACAACGTAGCCGAGTTTCTGAAGATCAGCGCATAACCTCGATGCCGGTTCGCTCTGCTTTTTTGTGAGTGGCAGGACGGCGGCTTTGATTGGTGCGACGCGCGGGTGGAATCGCATCACTATACGAACCTCGTCCTCGACGACGTCCTCGGCGTAGGCATCAAACATGAGCATGAGGAACGAACGATCTGTTCCGACTGAGCACTCGATGACAGTCGGTGCGTACGCGGTTTTCGTTTCTTCATCGTACACACTGAGGTCTTTGCCAGAATGGGTTGTGTGCTGTGTAAGATCGAACTGGCCGCGATGTGCGATGCCCTCCATTTCCTTCCATCCGAAGGGAAAGTGGTATTCGACGTCCATGCACCGTGTCGAATAGTGGGCGAGTTCCTCCTTGGCGTGCGGCCTCAGACGCATGTTACCCTCCTTGATGCCGAGGGCGCGATAGTAGTTCATACGATGGTTGCACCAGAATTCAAAGTACGCGTCAGCATCGCTACCTTTGCAGAACCATTCCATCTCCATTTGCTCAAACTCGCGCATGCGAAAAAGAAACTGCTTGGGCGTTATCTCGTTGCGGAAGGCTTTGCCGATCTGTGCGATGCCAAAGGGTATCTTGACGCGCATCGTCGACATGACGTTCTTGAAGTTAATGAAGATAGCCTGCGCGGTTTCGGGCCGCAAGTAGGCGATCGTCGCGCCATCGGCGGCGGCACCGACGTCCGTTTTAAACATCATGTTGAACTGACGAACCGCGGTCCACTCATTTTTTCCGCATGCCGGACAGCCTTGAGCGACGTCGGGGTCGTCGGTCCTGAAACGTCGCTTGCAGCTGAGGCAATCGACGAGGGGGTCGCTGAAGTTATCGACATGCCCCGACGCCTTCCACACGGCCTCCGGCCCCAGGAGCGCGCCATCGAAGAGGACAATCGTCCCGTGGTTGTTGGTAAGCGACGAGAGCCACGCCTGGCGAAGGTTGTTCTTGGTGAGCACGCCAAGATGTCCGAAATCGTAGACGCCGTTGAGGCCTCCGTAGATCTCGGCCGATTGATAAACGAAACCGCGCCGCTTGCAGAGAGCGGTTATTTTTTCAAGCGTAACGGGGGATTCTTGAGTGCTCACGTTTGATAGCCCTTTTCCTGGAGGCCTGCGCCTCATGCCACACATAACGATCACGACCGCGGCGTATAAGTACAATTCTGGCTCAAAGGCTCCTGTTAGTCAAAGAGAGTAATGCGTATTTTGTCGCTGGCTTGTGGTGTTCGCATGTCGGAACTAGTGCGTAAATTGGCGTGAAAATTTCGTGTCAGCTACAAACGGATCGCGCGTGAAGACGGGCGGGGGGCCATGCCGTGTCGGATGTGGTGTGCCTACCCCAGCAAACCATCGACGTAGCCCTGTGCGTCAAAAGGTTCAAGCTGATCGGCGTTCTCGCCGCACGTGATGTAGGCGACGGGGACCGACAACTGCTCAACGATCGAAAAAACGATGCCGCCTTTGCCAGTTCCGTCCATTTTTGTCAACGCCAGTGCGTCGAGATGCGTACTTTCGTGAAAAACGCGTGCTTGTTCAAACGAGTTTTGGCCGAGCATGGCGTCCACGGTGAGGATGGTGCTCACGCTTTTTCCGGGCAGTTGCTGGGTCACGACCCGTTTTATTTTTTCAAGCTCCTTCATGAGATTCGTTTTAGTTTGGAGCCTGCCCGCTGTATCGATGATGAGCTTCTCGTAGAGGCCTTTTTTGTACTCATGACATCCTAAAAAAACTACCGATGCCGGGTCGCCGCCGGGTTTGCCGAGGGTGACGGGAACGTTAAGCTTCGTCGCCCAAAGCCCAAGCTGTTCCTGGGCGGCGGCGCGAAAAGTGTCGGCGGCAACAAGGAGCGTCCGAACCCCCGCGCGTTGCGCGCGGTAGGACAGCTTGGCTGCTAACGTCGTCTTGCCGCTTCCATTGACACCGACAAGAAGTATGACGTCGCCTTCTTTAAAATGCGCCGGTGTAGAAAGAAGCGCGACGAGATATTTGTTGAGTGCGACCCGTAGCGAGGCACCGTCCTTGATAGCGCCCGCGCTCACCTGACTTTTGAGACTGTCGATAATTTTCTTGGTTGTCCGCGCACCGGTGTCGGCCTCTATAAGAACGCGTTCAAGTTCCCCAAGAGCTTCGTTATCAACGGATGGGCGCGCAAAGATCGCCTGAAATTTCGACGTACACGCTGTGTAAATTTTCTTAAGAGCTTTTTCTATAAAGCTAAACATGAGATTGTGCTGCCTTTATTGTACTGTTGCCAACGTGTCGGTTACGCGCTGGCTAAAAAACTTAAGACGCCGATAATCGTTGCCGACAAGAAGTGCGTATGTCCTTACATACATTCGTGCGCGCTCATACGTAAGAATCCCTGCATCACTTTGGTATTTGAGAACGGCAAGCAGGAGTTCGTCATTGTTTACCGGACGGCCGGTAAAGCCAAATATGAGATGGAGAAAGCGGTCGCTTGCAAAAAACTGCGATGCTTCCACGACGGTGACCTGTCCGATGAAGGCATGGATGGCGGGCGGCTCAGGTGAGCGCATATAGATGAGTGACTCACCCTGCTGGTATCCGACAATCATGCTTGAAAACGTTGTTTTTAGAAATTCGAAAATCTGCGGCTGCTCGGCGCGGAGTTCCTCCTGCGTTTTTTGGTATACACAAGGATAACGACCCGGATCCATCGAACCGGTCGTGATCTCATAAACGAGCCCGAAGAGCGTACGGACCCTTGTTGAGATGGTAACGAGAGAGCCGAAGGATGGACACATGTCCCATTGCCAACACTGGCCGGTCCATCCTGAGAGCGAGCTTTCGATGACCTCAGCACAAGGACTGTTGTTTGTTGTGTGCATCGTTATCACTTCCTCCACCATCGTCGCACGTTTCAAGGAAGTTCAAGAACGTGTTCCTGTGGATAATGATCTTGACGTGATCGGCAAGAAAGCGTTTATGAGCCGGCGTACTGTATCCCTTGTTGTGATCGAGGTACAAGCCGGGGAATATCGCGTTGAAATCAGCCATGAGCGCATCGCGCTTGACCTTTGCTATGATCGAGGCAGCGGCGATGGAACTTGATTGGCTCTCGCCGTGAGGAAAATTGTGCACGGGTATGTCGGCGTAGTGTGTATCGTCAAGCTTCAAGGGCATTGCATCGACGAGAACGCGCGAAGGTCTTGGCGACAGGGCGACGAGATGAACAAAGGCTTTTTTCATGGCAATGAGTGTTGCATTCCAAATGTTGTATTTATCGATGAGGTAGTGGTCAACAATGCCACACGCATACCAGCAATGCCGCATTATCCACGCGGCCCCTCGAACACGTGATTCGACAGTTAAGACCTTCGAGTCACGCAAAAGTGGATTCGTTTTGTTGATGGGAAGTATAACGGCCGCCGTCACCAGGGGTCCAGCAAGACAACCACGTCCAACCTCATCGATGCCACAGACGAAGTTCTGGGTATTCCAAGCCTCTCTTTCTATTTCGTTTTTGCAGCTTGGTGCGCCATAATAACGCTGGCTCATTTTCTTTGTCATTATCGATCTCGGGCAATCTTTTCAATTTGACATGCTCTGAATTGCGAGTACAATCAGAAATAAGCAGTTGTCTAAAGTTCAGACGTATGGAGTCTAAGGATAGCAGGAGGAGGATGTTATGTCATCACCAAGTAGTTCCAGAACGCAGGGGGCTCAAGAAAACAAGCAGTCCCTTGCTTGTGGACCAAAGGCGTACATGTCGTCGTCGTCCACGGAGCTGCGCGTCAAAGAGTTGCTCAGAGAAAAGGGCTGGACAACCAAGGTTCTTGCCGAAAAAACTGGTATGTCCGAAAGCTACCTGACGCACATAAAAAATGGCACACGCCGCTGGAACGAGGATTCGCTGAGAAAGCTTGCCAACGCCTTTGAGGTCAGCCCTATCGATCTTTTTGCTCAGCGTCGCCAACGCACGGATAACATTAATGACAACGTGAGTATGCCAGAAAAATCAGACGTTGAGCTGAGGGTACAGATTGTGCCTGTTGTGGGCGACATTCCCTCAAATCCGTCGCCTTACAATAACCAGCTCGCGCAACTAACGACGGGACACAAGGATAGGTTCGTTCCCGTCCTCAATGCCGCCGATGGCTCCATGTTCGCACTTTACATCGACAACAACCTCATGTCGCCGACGTTTGTCAAGGGTGATTATCTCATCGTTTCACCAGAAATTTGGACGCGTTCGGGTGACATGGCGGCGGTTGAGTATGGCAACGAGACGCTCATCAAAGCCGTTCTCCAGGTGACGTACACCGAGGATTTCATCGTTCTTGAATCGGTAAATCACAAACAGTCTCCCGTCGCCCTCATACGCGGCAAGGATCATTTCAGGGTCATCGGTCGCGTTATTCAGAGGCACCAAAGATTCGATTAGAGCACAGAGTGAGTACCAGAAAAGTTGGATTTTTCCAACTTTTCTGGTACCATAATCTTCGTATGTGATACAAGCGTCGCATGTATCGTGCGACGACGCCTCATAAGACTTTGTGTCTTATAGTGTATGGTTGCACTTCCGCGTAGGCATTTTTAAGAGGTTTTTTGTTGTATGGCACGCTACGAAGTTTTGGCATTGACTATTCCCGAGGCAACCGAGGACGAAATAAGGAGCTTTGAAACGCAGCTTCAGTCGTGCCTTCGCACTGCCAAGGGTTCCCTCATATCCTTCGAGCGATGGGGCAAGTATAGGCTCGCTTATCCCGTGCGAAAGCACGATTACGGCGTGTACTTCTTAGCACGATTCGAGCTCCCAGAGTCTTCGGCAGAGGTCTTGAGTGAGATGAAGTCGTTCATCAATGTTAAATTTCACGAAGTTATCGTGCGAAGCATCATTTCGGTGCTTTCGCCAGACGACTTACTTGCCTACCAGCGTCCGCCGTCGCTTGAGGAGGCCGTTCCGCGTCGCGAGGGCAGTTCTTTCTCTCATTCTCACGAGGAAGATGACCATGGGCACGGTAATTCTGGTACTAGTGAGGATCACGAGGGTTCTGATTTTGAAGAGGGTGATATGCCCGAAGCTGGGGAACACGTGTCATGACAAAGAAAATAAAGCTGAAAGTCAGCTCGCGCTTACTTAAAAAACGTGTACGCAAAAATGGCTACGCTCGCAGAGTATGCCGCTTCTGCGGTTCTGATGAGCAAGCCTCTTACATAGATTACAAAAATGCCGGTTTCTTGCGACACTTTTTGACCGAGCGAGGCAAGATCCTGCCTTCGCGCGTTTCCGGCACGTGCTGCCTTCATCAACGGCGGCTGTCGCACGCTATTAAAAAATCGCGCACCATGGCTCTTTTGCCCTACGTCGCCGATTAATATATGTGGTCGGCGTGTGCGCGATTTGATGTTCGTATAAGGGAGGTTAGCAAACATTGAAGAAGGTTACTGCAGGGACGCGGGAGGACGTCCGCAACGTGGCTATTATAGCCCACGTTGATCATGGAAAGACGACGCTCGTCGACCAGTTGCTCCAACAATCGGGAACCATAAAAAGTGATCACGTTGATCGTGTCATGGATTCAAATGTGCTCGAGCGCGAACGCGGTATCACGATTCTGGCCAAACAAACTGGCCTCAAGTACCGCGGTTACACCATTAACATCGTTGATACTCCTGGGCACACGGATTTTGGTGGCGAAGTCGAGCGTACGCTTCAGATGGTCGAGGGATTTTTACTTCTTGTAGATGCCGCCGAGGGGGTGTTGCCGGGAACAAAATTCGTTCTCCACAAAGCCCTCCTTAACAATCTGAGCCCCGTTGTTCTCATCAACAAAATTGATCGCAAGGACGCCGACACGGCAAAAACGGAGCGCGAGATTCAAGATTTATTTTTGGACATGGCTGCCCACGAGCATCAGCTTGATTTTCCTATTCTTTACGGCTCGTCGCGCCTTGGGTTTGTTGGCACGCGGCCTGACATCACGTCGGGGTCGATGGAACCGCTCTTTGAAACTATCATCACCCGTGTGCCGGCACCGTCGAGCAAGAGCGACTACGTGCAGATGCTCGTGACGAATCTCGAACACTCAGATTTTTTGGGTCAAATTGCGGTTGGACGTGTTTTTGGTGGCACCATCCGCAACGGTCAGTCGATCGTATGCTGCAAAAAAGATAAGGTCAGCGCGCCAGCGCGTGTCACCAAACTTTTCCAGTACGTTGGTCTTGACAAAGTTGCCGTCGATGAGGCGCGGTTTGGCGACATTGTTGCCGTTGCGGGCTTTCAGGAGCCTGTAACCATCGGATCGACGCTGTGTCAGCCCGAGTTTCCGCAACCGTATCCTTACATCTCCGTCGATGAACCGACGCTCACGATGTACATATCGGTCAACGATTCGCCATTCAGTGGCCGCGAAGGCACATATATCACGTCGCGCCATATCGGTACAAGGCTGGAAAAGGAACTCAAAACTAACGTTGCGCTCGTTGTCGAACCAACCGAACAAACCGACACTTTCAAAGTGTCAGGACGCGGACAACTTCACCTGGGAATTCTTATCGAAAATATGCGGCGCGAGGGTTTTGAACTTCAAATTTCCGCTCCAGAAGTTATTTACAAAACAATTGATGAACGGAAATGCGAACCGATTGAGTATCTCATGCTCGATCTTGAAGCGGCCCACCAAGGAACTGTTATAGAAAAGCTCGGGCGACGCAAGGCGCAGCTCATCACGATGGAGCCCCAGGCTCATGGCCGGGTGCGCTTGGAATTTGAAATCCCGTCGCGCGGTCTTATTGGTTTCAGAAGCCAATTTCTCAGTGACACGCGTGGATCAGGGGTTATGCACGTCAGTTTTCTTGGCTACGAGGCGTACAAGGGAGACATACCAATTCGCTCGCGCGGCGCCATCGTTTCCATGGAAAATGGATCAGCAACCGGCTATGCACTCGATATGCTCCAGGCTCGCGGGACCCTTTTCATTAAGCCGAGTGACGCCGTCTATGAAGGAATGATCGTTGGCGAAAATAGCCGCGAAAATGACATGGACGTCAATCCTTGCAAGGAAAAAAAGCTGTCTAACATGCGTGCTTCAGGATCGGACGAAGCGATCAAGCTGACGCCGCCGCGCATTATGGAGCTTGAGACGTGCATGGAGTGGATAAGGCCGGATGAGCTCATCGAGGTAACGCCGCACTCGCTACGACTTCGCAAAAAACTTCTGCGGGCCGTCATGCGTAAACGCTCCCAGGCATAGGACGCGCGTGCCTATGATGAAGTGCCGCGCTGCAATGGGACGCAACCATGTTTAACTATCGACTCGTCGTTGCCTATGATGGGACATCGTATCACGGATGGCAACTTCAGACGAGCCATGTAACGGTGACGCAACAGCTTCAGGAAACATTCGAGTGTGTCTTTGCATGCCGTGCGATTATCACGGGGGCATCGCGAACCGACGCGGGTGTTCATGCGTGTGCGCAGGTCGCTCTCTGTCGAACGTCCCTTGATTTACAACCGTCGCGGTTGCTGTGGGCGTGGAACAACAAGTTGCCAGCCGATATTGTGATTCGTGAACTTGAACGGTGCGACGAGGGTTTTAATCCGCGTAAGAACGTGCTCCGCAAAACGTATTGGTACCATTTTTTTGTTGAAAGACCACTTCCCTTTTACGAACGTTACGGGTGGTACCTTGGACGTAGGCCCTGTGAGGATGTGTTGCGCGCGAGCCTTTCCCTTTTTGTCGGTTGCCATGATTTTCGCTCATTTTGCACGGGCGAGCCTGTTGGTCAGGGAACGACGAGATTCATCGAATCAACCGCGCTTGAGTACAATGAGCGTCTCGGGGCACATCGTATCGTTATATGTGGCCCCTCATTTGTGCGCTACATGATACGTCGCATTGTTGGTGCGTGTATAACCGTTGCGTGTCGGCGGCATTTTACGCTAGAGTATCTTAGGGGTGTTTTTGAAGCACGTAATCCCAAGCATACGTTGCCAACAGCACCGGCGCGCGGTCTTATGCTTGCCAAAATAGAGTATCAGAGGGACAGTACAAAATCATGAAAAAATTACATATCACGTGGCTGACACTAGCAGCCGCCATAGTCTTTGTAGGCCTTTGTGGTGTTGTTGGTTATTGGGTGCGACACGTTGTGCGTGCGTCGGCGACCGAGGAGGCGATCGTTGACTTTAACGATGAACGTGATACGCAGGACATACTAAAAATTTTTGAGCGCGATCGTTATTGGCTTCTTGCAAGCCCCGATTATTCACCCGAGTACATGCTCAAGTACCGTGCTCCCGACAAGGAACCTCGTTACCTGGGGTGTCTCACCATAAAAGTGTGGCGTCAAGGAAAAAATTTTGTCGGATTTACGGCCTATTACATGAAATCAGCCAACCTTGGCTTTATCCTCTTCCTCGCCGTTAACCCCGAGTACAGGGGCAAAGAGAAGGGCTACGCCGAAAAGCTCGTGCGTTATGCTCTGAAAGCACTTAAAGATAAGGGTGCGCAGCAGGCACAGCTCACCACGCGCGTCGATAATTTACGTGCGCAGAGGTTGTACAAGCGTGTTGGTTTTTACCCAATTTCCGAGCACGACGGTTTTGTTTACTTTGCCCACGATTTATCTATGCCGTAAATGCTGGTGTGCAGGCGTGTGGCCGTGTACGAGCTACATTTTGTGGGCAAGCCACGGTTGACTGCCCCGTCCTTTTGACCTATCATGGAGGGGCCTTGTGGGCTTAAGATCGTTGAAAGTGCCGGGATGGCGGAACTGGTAGACGCACGGGACTCAAAATCCCGCGGTGCTTGGCATCGTGTCGGTTCGACTCCGACTCTCGGCACCAGAGTCTTGTGGTTTATGGTGTTCAGAAGGGAGAAGCAGTGGACGCAGGGTGTGTCTTTTGCAAAATTGTTGCCGGGCAGTTGCCGGCGCGTGTGGTTGATGAAGATGATGTCACGATTGTTATCGAGGACAGGGCGCCCAAGGCTCCAGTACATTATCTCATCATACCCAGGAGCCACTACCGCGATCTTCTTGATGTACCAGCTAGCGAGGGCTGCCACGTCTTTGGTTCGATAGTAGCCATGACCCGAAAACTTGCGGGTGACACAGAGCATCCCAGATCGTTTCGACTTATCTTTAATTGTGGACGTGAGGCCGGACAAACCATCGCGCATCTTCATGCTCACTTTTTGGCCGGCAAGCTCATGACGGAGAATTTTTAAGGACGTGATTCTACGAGCACGTCCATGAGGATTGACTATGAGGTGCGCCGTTCCGCTCGACGTTCCCATCGCAGTCCGTGATGTCTATGTGCGCAATATGCACGCGCTGACGCGCGGCACGGGGCGTTTTTTCCTCTTTGTTGCTGACCACAAGATCGAACATCTCAATGATGATTTTTGTGGGCCTGATGTTCACGAGGAGGCGCACAATCCCGAGCACATCTTTCATATTGCCCACGAAGGTTCCATCGGTGCTCTTGCAGCCCCCTTGGGTCTCGTAGTCCGTTATGGTGCTGCATATCCATCGGTCAATTACATCATAAAGATCACGGGAAAAACACATCTTGCAAATACGTGCGAACGTGATCCCATGAGCGCCCCGCTCTGGTCGGTTCATAATGTCGCGCACGTGGCGCGGTGTACCGTACTTGCCATTCGCGGCGTTGGAATTTCTCTTTATCCCGGTGGTTGTCACGAAGACCTTATGTTGAGCAATGCCGCGCGAGACGTCGCCCTGGCGCACTCTTATGGACTTGTTGCCATTGTGTGGATCTATCCACGAGCACGTAACATCGCCGACGGGACTGAGCCGTCGGTAGTTGCAGGAGCGGCGGGATTGGCCAACGCGCTCGGTGCCGATTTTGTCAAAGTGCGACCACCGCGGGCGTCTTCGAATTTGAGTTCCCGTGACGCACTGCTGATGGCATCGTGCGCAGCAGGCAACACGAGTCTTCTGTGCGCGGGAGGGAGTCAAAAACATATCGCGTGCCTCCTTGAGGAAGTTTACGAATATGTTACGTATGGTGGAGCTGCCGGATGCGCAATTGGTCGCAACATCTTTCAGCGCTCGCGTTCCCAGGCCGTGGCGCTAACGCGAGCAATTTCTGCCATAGTTTTTGACGGCGCAACAGTTGTCGAGGCACACAAACTCCTCGTTTGAGGTCCCGCGTACGGCAACAGAGCACGTGCACCAAAAACCCTTATATGCATGGCTATGGTCCTCAGGGTCAGCTAAAACGGGTTATCACGTAGTGCCCGGTCGCACAAAAAATAAAGCAACAGATACACGGGCCCCTGAGGTACACACGCATCTATTACTTTATCAAGCAGTGTCTCCAACCATACAACAGATAGAAGGAGGAACGTCACTCATTGTGCTCATGAACACGAGAAAAACAATGTAAATTTTTTCAGCAACAAAGTGAGCAACATGACAATGCCCTAACATGCGCTTACTTTCCTTAAAAGGGCGTTCGATTTGTCAAAAAAAGCAAAAACGCAACACGGGCAACACGGCACCTTCGGCGACGACGGTAACACCACGCATTCTGCGATAATTACGCCACATTCCGCCGTTTTCCGTCGCCCTCGACGATCTGCTGCCGGTATGGCACGGCAAAAAGCTAACGTCGCCTAGGCGCTGTCGATAGCTCGGGTCAAAAAGGTTCTCTATCGACCGATTTAACAGCGCGCGTATGTGCCTCCTTGCGTCGAGGGCTACGCGTAAGTCCTGTAGTGAAGCCTTTGAATATTGTGGTCTGTAACGAAGAGTAATTTTTGATATAATTAATATTAGTTAATCTCTCTTTAAGGATGGAGTGACATGGTGCGGGTGTGCAGGTCGCGTTTCCGATTTTTTGCGCTCGCGCGTGTTTAATGTGTTTTTTGTGTTGAGACTTATAGAGGAACAGGATTGTAACAATGGAAGATGCTGGCACGATTCGTGTTTTTGGTGCTCGTGAGCACAACCTCAAAAACATTAATGTTGAGGTTCCTCGCGGCGCGTTTACTGTTATCACGGGACCGTCAGGGTCGGGGAAAAGTTCGCTGGCACTTGACGTTCTTTTTGCGGAAGGCCAAAGGCGCTATGTCGAATCTCTGTCGGCGTACGTGCGGCAGTTTTTGGGGACTTCAAAGAGGCCGGATGTTGATCGCATCGAAGGCCTTTGTCCGGCCATTGCCATTGAACAAAAAACCGTGAGCTCCAATCCGCGTTCGACCGTGGGAACAGTTACGGAAATATATGACTATCTTCGCGTCCTTTTTGCCCGCATCGGTGAAGTCTCATGTCCGCAATGCTCGGTCCCTGTTAAAGCCGAATCGGTCGAAAGTGTTGTGGGGGCGGTCAGTAAAGACTTTGCCGGTACTCCCGTAACCATTGTCGCGCCCTTGATTCGCGATCGCAAGGGTGAGTTTACCAATGAATTAAAACGCCTCGTTTCCTCCGGATGGCGCCGTTTTATCATCGACGGTTCCGAATGTCTTCTTGAATCTCATGCACACGTTGAAAAACTTAAACTGCGCAAAACATTCAAGCATACCGTCGACTGTAGTGTCGACACTGTTGTGCCAGGCGTCGATGAGACAAGCAGGCTTGAAGAGGCGGTTGCCAACGCCTTTAAGCTCGCGGGCGGAACATGCAAAATTATTACGACTACCAAAGAGGTGCTTTGCAGCGCGGAGCGCATGTGTCTTCATTGCCGTCTTGCGGTACCAGAACTTGAGCCGAGGCTCTTCTCTTTTAATTCGCCGGTCGGAGCATGCCAGGAGTGCAACGGCCTCGGTATTGTTTTCGTCAGGTACAACATACACCTAAGTCCCTTGCTCATGACGCCAAGTGAATATGAGCAGGAACTGAGCAAGCGCGATGACGCACGAGAGGCACTGCAGCTCTGCAAGGTATGCAGCGGAGCGCGTCTCAACTCTCTCGCCTTGGCTGTCAGGATAAACGGCAAAAATATCCACGATGTGTGTTCACTGTCCGTGCGTGAATGTCTCGACTTTTTTAATAATCTCACACTCGCGGATACACAAGAACCTGTGGCACGGCCGCTCTTGCATGAGATACGCAACCGTTTAGGATTTCTTAACGACGTTGGTCTTTCGTACCTCTCGGTCAATCGTCCAGCGCGTACCCTTTCAGGCGGAGAGGGTCAGCGCATTCGCTTGGCAACACAGATTGGGTCAGCGTTGAGCGGTGTCATGTATGTTCTTGATGAACCGAGCATAGGGCTCCATCAACGTGACAATGGTCGTCTCATTGCTACACTCAAAAAGCTTCGCGACCTTGGAAATACCGTTATTGTCGTTGAACATGACATGGAGACAATCGAGCAAGCAGATCACATCATCGATATGGGTCCAGCCGCTGGTTCTTTCGGTGGTGCCATTACAGCGACGGGGACTCCGGCGCAGTGTGCGGCTAACGCCAACTCATTGACCGGTGCGTACCTGGCTGGCACACGGTACATCGAAGTTCCTCGGCTACGTCGCACACCTAAAAAATTCATCACGCTCGAACATGCACAGAGCAACAACCTCAAGGACCTTACAGTTCATTTTCCTCTGGGCGTTCTGTGCGGAATTTCCGGTGTATCGGGCTCAGGAAAAAGTACTCTCATCATGGAGGAGCTCGTTCCGGCGATTAACACGGTTCAGGGACGACGATTCTGTCGGCTGCCCAACGGTCGAAAAATAGCAGGCACAGAGCTCATCAACTATCTTGTTGTCATCGACCAAAGTCCTATCGGCAGGACGCCGCGCTCAAATCCGGCGACATATCTGGGACTTTCGGCCTCGATTCGGGCACTCTTTGCAAGTCTTGCCGAAAGCAATGCACGCGGTTATTCCCAAAGTCGGTTCAGCTTTAATGTTGCTGAAGGTAGGTGCGCAGAATGCCGCGGAGACGGAACAATTACCGTGAGCATGCATTTTCTGCCTGACGTGGTCACGACGTGTAAAACATGCGGCGGTCGGCGCTTCAACAAAGAAACTCTATCGGTGGCCTACAAGGGTAAGAATATCGCCGACGTTTTTGATATGAGTGCACGTGAAGCTGCCGAATTTTTTAGTTTTCATGGAGCCATTGAAAAGCGCCTCAGTCTCATGTGTGACGTTGGCCTTAATTACGTTTGCCTCGGACAACCTTCGACGACGCTTTCCGGAGGAGAGGCCCAGCGCATTAAACTTGTCAATGAACTTTCAAAGCGTGGGAGCAAAACTCTTTATATTCTTGATGAACCGACGACGGGACTTCATAGCAGTGATGTTGAAAAGCTCTTGGTCGTGCTCAATAAACTTGTCGACCACGGCAACTCGGTCATTGTTATTGAACACAATCTCGATATTCTTAAAGCCGTCGACTACCTCATAGACCTTGGCCCGGAGGGTGGCAGCGAGGGCGGCGCTATTGTAGCCGCCGGTAATGTCGAGGACGTCATGATGTGTGATAAAAGCTACACGGCAGCGTACCTCAAGAAGGTCATGGGCGCACAAAAAAGATAGACAAGTAGGATAAGGCGTACAAAGATTTTTGTAGTTGTTGCGCGAGCCATTTGCGTACTTTAATTTCACGTGATAAAGTCACGGTTGGTGTCTGTAGCCGTGTGTGGCCTCATCGATCAACTGCATGGCGTGAAAGGCACAAGGAGGTTACTGTGAATATGGCTCGTTTTTCTGTTCTTGTTCTCGTGTTCTCGTGCTTTTGTATTTTCATTACGCGGGCGGTGCAGCAGCCTATTGTCACGCGTATAACCGAGGATGCCATTGGGCACGAAGAGGATCTTATAGCGCGTGCGCATGAAAAAAACGCTGTTCTGCGTAAAACCGTAAGAATAGGGGCTCTTGCCGGCGCGGCGTGTGGAGCAGTCGCACTCATGTATGCGATCTTTACGAGTCGCAAGGTCCCTGAGAGAAGCGCAGCAACCGCGGCGCGTACTCTCGAAGAAGCGCTCGTTGAAATAACGCACCTCAAAGGACAGGTTGCCGACATTATTTCAAAGAAGAACGGACCGCCCTTCGGAAGTTATGCCTGGATACAATCGCACCTTATCAATTTTGCCTTGAGCCCCGTAGTCATCATAGATCTTTTGGGCGTGGGACGCCGAGTCGGCACGTGCCTCGAAGACATCTTTTATCCACTGACGCTTGCCTGGTTCATCCGTGCGCGCACGAATATCGGCTCCCTTGCCGTTGAGCGCGTTGACGGGGCACACGAAAAAGAACGCCAACAAGCGGCGACGGCGGTTGCCGGTGGCTCTAACATTGTTCTCGTGCCGGGAGTTCTCATGCGCGAAATCGAACACAGCGCAGCGGCTCTCGATGACGCTGCCACGAAAAACGATGAAACCGTGGATAGCGAGAGTGAGTACCGTCGGGAAATCATCGTTGCGAATTTCAACAGGCTCCTTGATGATCTTGCACGTGTCATCGCCTTCATGCGTTACAAGGTTGCCGGCGACACCATGGCACCAGCAGTCAGACGCGAGGCGGCCGATCGCGCTCTTTATATGCTTACCCTGTCAAACAAAACCGCTGCTATGCTTGAGCAAGAACTCGGCAGGCAGCAGCGTCCGGCATCCCCAGCCCTTCTTGCCCTCGTGCGGAAATTTTTTGCCGAAATCGGGTACATCTTCGCGGGTTTTGTGCTCCTCGAGCGATCACGTGAACGCCACCACGATGAGGCGACTTAAGAAGTAAGAAGGCTCTGTGGAGCGATGCAGAACAAGTAAGTAACGCGAACTCGATAATTCTCAACATCAGATTTATAGCGACTCCCGCTGTCAAGACCAAATTTTCAGTGCCATTGCCCTGGCAACGGTGCGACACACTCCAGCGGGGGGTAGAAAAGCGGAAATTAAGATATACTTTATCCATGAATCTTTACCAGGGGTTGTTTCGTGGATATCAAGAATTCGCCTTCCGGGGATGTCGTTAGGGTTGCTCACGGTTGTTACGCTTTTGTGCCTCACTCTTTGCCGCCGGTGTTGGCATGGACCGATGAGCTTGTCAGCCTTTTGTCGCGTGCCGATTTTGTTGTTGGACAGTTAGCATACCAAACAGGAAAACTCCCCAACCCGAAGGTACTCATGCGTCCCTTTGTTGTACGTGAGGCGGTACTTTCGAGCCGGATAGAAGGCACACAAACAACGCTTGGCCAGGTCTTGGTCGACCAGGCAGGTTATGTTTCCGAAGGCAGGTCACGTGATATGCATGAGGTGAAAAATTACCTCGATGCTCTTGATTATGGCGTACGGCGTCTCGACGATATTCCCTTGTCGCTGAGACTCATCAAGGAAATTCACGGCAAACTTATGCACGGTGTACGTGGTGGGCACGCTGATCCTGGCAATTTCAGGCGTGTGCAAAATTGGATAGGTATTCCCGGATGCACGATCGACAATGCTCACTACGTGCCGCCACCAGCTGAGCGGCTCATGGATGCCTTGGGGAACCTGGAAATTTTTTTGCATGACACAACGCTGCCACCTCTTATTCACGCAGCCTTATGCCACTACCAGTTTGAGGCTCTTCATCCCTTTTTGGACGGCAATGGCCGTATGGGACGCCTTCTTATCACGCTGCTTTTGGCGGAACGCAAGGTTCTCCCTGCGCCCATTTTGTATCTCAGCGCTTTTTTTGAATCAACACGCGATGAATATTATCGCCAGCTCTACAACGTGAGCGCCTCCGGTACGTGGCATGCATGGCTCGCGTACTTTCTCAACGGCGTGTACCTACAGGCAGGCGATGTCGTATCACGAGCTGAGCGTATTAACGCCGTCATCGATGACTGGCAACACCACGTTAGTACGGTACCTTCAAGCACAATCTCAAGTGTCGTAGGGCTCTGTGTTTGCAATCCTTTTTTAACAGCACACTCGAGTGCTGCGGCACTCAACATTACTTTCACAGCAGCTCAAAGGGCCCTTGCAAAGCTTGAAAAACTGGGCATCCTTTCTGAGGTCTCGCAGGGCACGAGAGGACGCGTTTACTGTGCAAAAAAAATCCTTGAAATTCTCGACAAACCAACGAATATTGCCAACTATGATGAACCTCGAAAATCAGAGCAGTAAGTTCTGCCTCGAGCGATCACGTGAACGCCACCATGATGAGGCGACTTAAGAAGTAAGAAGGCTCTGTGGAGCGGTGCGATACGTGTGAAATTTTTTTGTAGCCCTGAAGTCTCGCATAGATTACTCTTAAAGAGCTGAGGGCTGTGCGTCTGTTTTTTTATCGCTATACAAAAGTTGACGATCGATTATGGAGCGTGACCGAGCTATTGTGCTCTACTGCGGGGATTACCCGGGGTTTCTTTGTACACTTTTGGATAGCCATCATGGCGTTGTTGCCGGAAGGACTCGTGGGTGCCCTTTGTACGTCGGCTCCTACCTTGAGTACACACGATGCACGCGGGAATGTCGCACACATTTTCGCGATGTCGAGCCTGTGAAAAATCCGTGCATCGAGACGTTGGACGATCTCGTCGTGTCTCACATCGCCCTCGGCGTTTGCCACGAATGCATGCCGGAGGGGAGTACGACCGCCGGTGTCTTTGAGCATTTGGAGGGACTTTACAACGAGAAGCAGAGTGCTGAGCGGCGATACTCGAGCTTTCTGAAAAAAGTTTTTTTGTGTAGACTATGCATGCTTCTTGGTCTTTACCCGCATGAAAAAAAATTCATGGCTGGATTTTTTTGTCGACTTATGGGGGAGCGCGCGGACTGTGGTGATGGCGATGGTATCAACGCTGGCCGAGAGGGCGAGGTTGACGAGTGGCTGCGCGCGTGTGTACGGGATCACGCTAGCAACCACGGTTTCAAGGCGTTGCGCATGATGGATTCTTTCGCAGCATTATGAAGAAAATTTCTTTTCTCCGAGCCCTTGTGTTGTTGGCGCTGACGCTGCGCTTCGATGCATCGTCTGATGGGCTTCTCAAGAGCGTTACGAATCGCATAGGGCAACCTGGCGATGTGCTCGAAATTGGCGCTAAAGAGCGCCAGGAGAAGCTCGTAACCCTCAAAAAAGAGCGTGGGCATCTTGAAGCGGCGAAGGCATCCTTTGACGCTGAAATTCAGACAAAAACGGCCGACATAGAAAGGCGGCTCGCCGCTATTCGTGATACCCTCAAACTCGATCCAGAAAACGACTTTCTCATCAAATCTCAGTCGGTCTTTAACGAGTGGTTCCAGATTCTCAAGGAACAACAAAAAGCGCGCGATGAAATGCTCGCCCATATTGACGAGCGCATCATTGAACTTGCCGCGTATGTCGGCGATCCCTCATTCGAGGTGTTTAAACGCGAGCAAAGGATCGCTGGGATTTCTGGCCGCTCGTTTGATTATCTGCAAGGCATTAACCAGAAAATAATCGATCTCAAGCGCGCGCTTGAAACGCTTGCCGAGCAAGAAAAGAGTGCGAGCATAGAACTCGAAAATAGAAAAAGAATTCTCGCTGCCGTGAACGAGGCGTACCGAAAAAAAAGTGCCGAATTGTCCGGGTCGCTTGCTGCTGAAACTTCGCAGGAGCCCTTCGGTATGAACGGTCGTCAAAGGGGCGAACTTGCGACGCTTGAGGAGAAACTTTACAAAGATAAAAGTCATCTTGAAGAAATGCGCCTTGCCGATATAGAACACAAACGTGCGGCCATCGCCATGGGCATCACGACCTCGCGGGCAAAGCTCGAAATTCTCAAAAACATTTTCAACAGGGAAAAATCGTCAATCAGGGTTACTGAGCTTGACCTTGTTGTCGCCCAGGACGATCTGGCCAAACACAAGCAACAATCATTTGCCGTCATCGATGCCCTTCAGAAAGAAATCGACGACTACGACACCAAAGAAGCACGTGTCCAAGAAGCGAGCAAAAGGCTTGATGTGGCGCTCGGGCACGATCTTGACGCGTGGTCACGCCAGCCCATAAAAAATAGTGCCTCCCTACAGGCATTCTTCGAAGTTGGGCTCATCAACGCTCAGTCGCTCCTTGCAAAACGCGAAAAGGATCTTCTTGAAGCGCGCAAAGCGCTTGAACAAGAGCAGCTGTCGCAAGAGGCCCTTCAGGTTGACATCAAGGAGTCGTACTACCGCATAACAACGCGTAAATTCAAGTCCGAAGCCGACATAGCGGCAGAAATAAAAAAGTACGCCGTCATGCACGATGACGCCGTTGCTACACGCGTGCACACCAAGAACAAGAACGAAGCGTGCGCTGCCGCTGCCGAGGCTCAGCGAAAGGCTCTCGGGACGCTTCATGAGCGTGTGCGTGACCTTAAAAGGCTGAGGGAGTCGCTCTTCAAGGGCAATCTTTCCGCTTATGCTCATCTTGCAGAGCTCGTGCGTGCAGCCGAAACAGCGGTAAAAAACCATATAAAAATTTTGGAAGAGACGCGCAATGTTTATGACGAAATTTCAGCGAAGATAAATGCTAAAATTCTCCAGCTTGACTTCATCGTTGAAGAGCTTGAGGAGATAAAGTGGTACCGTTCGGAGTATGCGATAACGCTCAAAGATATTCGCAGCATAGGTGCCGATGTGTCGCGCTTTGCTCGCGATGTCGCCTCCTACGTAACACACGTGAGTCCGCGCGCCCTGTGGGCGACCATCACTTCGGTGTTTGATACGCGCCTTGCGTGGCTCGTTTTTTTCGCGCGTGTTCTCGCCCTCATCGCCGCCCTTCTTGTAATCATCGCCTTTCTTCCGCGCTTGGCGCGTGAGTTTGTGCGCATCGGACGCAACAGTCGCGGCCTTAAAACGGTCAGTCTCATCTTCGCCGTCGTTGCCGGCTTTTTTGTTCACTATAAAACCGTTATTATTCCTTGGCTCATCGTGTATATCGTAGGGCAGATCTATGCCATTCCCGATCCCTACACCTACGTCATCTTTTACCTCCTTTCAATACCCCTTTTTATCGTCCTTTCGCGTCTCTTTGTTGTCTTTTTGAAAAAATTCAATGTGCAGCATGGCTACGCGCTCTTGAGCGCCGATTTTCAAGAACGTTTCGCGCTCATTTTTGTCGTCCTTCTTTATGCCACGACGATTATATTTTTATTCCGTGAGGCCTTTGTTACTGTCAACTACCTCAAATCGGAATTGCCGACGATACTTCTTGCCGCCAACGTCATCATCGTGCAACTTGCGCTCATATTGCTCCTCAGCAAAGAGCAAATCCTTCACATAATCCCTCCTCAATCGTCGCTGGGAGAGTGGGTCTATAAACGTGTCGACACGTACTACAACATTATTCTTTTGGCCGTTGTCACACTCATAATTTTGAGCAACCCTTACGTCGGATTCGGTCGCTACATTTTACGTATCGTACTTCGTGCCGTCATGACGGTCGTTTGTGCTCAGATTCTCATTCTTGCTCATAATTTTATCAAACAGGCGCTCGCATCGTTCTTCTTTTCGACCAAGGACGAGGCCGTGAGGGAGCGATTTTCGTACGCAAAAACATGGTACGGCGTTTTTGTTGTTGCGATCCTTGTCATCTTTCTTGCCGCAGCCGTTATTATGGGCGCGAAAGTATGGCACTGGCCGCCGGCCCTCGTTAAGATAAACACATGGGACGATATTCGTAGCTGGCTTGGATCGCCGATTTTTATGGAAGGCAGCGAGCATCCCATTTCCATTTTTTCGCTCGTGTACCTTGTGGCTTTCATTCTCGGCGGCATGTTTTTTGCCTTTGTCTTCGACAGATTCGTCCTTCATCGGATTTTCGATGTCCTCCTTGTAGAACATGGCGTGCAGAACGCGGTTTCGAGTCTTACGCGTTACTGCATCATCGTCATTGCCATCATTCTTGCCGTGCAGGCTGTCGGTCTTGGCGGGCAGGCATGGTATCTCATGGCCGCGCTCATGCTCGGTGTCGGTTGGGTCATCAAAGATCCGGCGTATGACTTTATTTCGTACTTTATCATCCTCATACAAAGACCCGTCAAAATCGGTGATTATGTTCGTTTTGATGAAGACGTACGCGGCATCGTGCGACGCATCACGCCGCGCGCGGTCATTCTGCGCCGGCGCAACAGCGCGACTATTTTCGTCCCCAATTCTCAGGTTCTCAATAAATCTTTTGCCAACTGGAACTACGGGCGCGGCTTTATAGCATTTGACGACATTTTCCTCACCGTTGATTATCGCGAGGATCCGGTAAGAGTGCGCGCGCTTCTTCTTGAGGTTCTGGCTTCAAGTCATTACGTACTTAAAAGCCCGGCGCCCGTCGTGCGTCTCTATCGCTTTGGCACGTATGGCTTTGTTTTCCAAATTCGCGGCTTTTTGAGCTCGAGCTACACGCTCGACATGTGGGACATTGCAAGCGATATGCGCCTTGCTATTGCCGCGTCGTTGCGAAAAAATGGCATCACGATCGCTGCGCTGCAAACGACGGGGACATTCCTGCCAGCAACTGCCGAAGCCGCTGTTCAAGAGTTTCAGGAACATCGCCAGCGCGATGAATGATGGCGGCAGCGGGTCTCGTATCACGTCAGGATAATTGCACTAAAATTAAGTATTCAACGAGAACTCGATAATCCTTGGTATCAAGTTATAGTCGTAAGGCTTATCGAGTTCTCGTTAATAATCGTTTCAATAAAAAAAGGACAAAGATTCACTGGCGACCTTCACAAACATGTCTGGTGTGTTCGCCTTGCTCATGCAGGAGAGGTTATCTCGTCTTTATTTTGTTGCAATTTCTGCTACCATGATTTTCAGGTTGTCTGAGAGATTGCTTAAGGTGCGCCCGTAGCTCAGGTGGATAGAGCGACAGATTCCTAATCTGTAGGCCACAGGTTCAAATCCTGTCGGGCGCACCATTGTAGTACCCGGCGAAGGTGGAGGACAAACGTGCGATGATCCGGCATGTGCAACGCAACCTGCTCCTGAGAGAAGGACGTTCAATCGCTATCTTTTTGATTGCTGCGTGCGCGATCGGTTTCGTGGTGTGCAAGCCACTTTTATACGGTGCCCTCGGGGTACTTGTTTTTTGCTTGTACTTCTTCCGCAATCCTGAGCGCACGTGCCCTGAGGCCGTCGCCGATACGTCGCTCATAGTGAGTCCTGCCGATGGTCGTATCGTTGATGTATCGTGCGACAACGGCAATGCTTCTGGCGACTATCCCTTCAAGATTTCTATTTTTTTATCTGTTTTTGATGTTCATATCAACCGCGTTCCATGTTCCGGAACCGTTGCGCGCATAGCATATACCCCTGGCGCCTTTGTTCCGGCCTTCGTTGCCAAAAGTTCGCTTGCCAACGAACACAATGATCTTGTGCTCGTGTGCAACAACAAATGCCTCGTTGTCGTGCGACAAATAGCAGGCATCGTGGCGCGTCGTATACGATGCTGGGTCAAGGAAGGCGCGGTGTTGAACGTTGGAGAGCCGTACGGTATGATAATTTTTGGGTCGCGCGTTGATATCTTGTTACCCTCGTCCGCTGCAATTCACGTCACCAAGGGGCAGCGGGTCCGCGGTGGGCAAACCGTTATCGGGAGATGGATATGCACATAAGACTACCGGCAGGCCTTCTTGAACTGCGCGAAAGAGGAAGAAGACGCCTCTTTTTTATTCCTTATATTTTTACGTTCGCCAACGCAATTTTGGGACTTTTTGCCGTCATGTATGCTTGGGATGAACAGTACCGTGCGGCAGCTTATTGCATCATGCTTGCCGCATTTTCCGACAGCCTCGACGGGCGACTAGCACGTGCGCTTGGATCGTGCAATACGCTTGGTATGGAACTTGACTCCCTATGCGACGCTGTTTCGTTCTGTCTGGCACCGGCGATTATTCTCTACGGAGCCTTTTTTGCCAGCACTCCTTTGATTGGCAAAATTGTCGTGTGCTGTTATTTGTGCTTGGGGCTCTTCCGTCTTGCTCGCTTCAACAACATATGTACGCGACAAAAAACGTTCTTCACGGGGCTTCCGACACCCGTCGCCGCCGTCTTTTTTGCCCTCGTTGTCCTCAGCGTCGTGCCACCGTTTTCCGCAGCACCATGTCAAGCACACGAATCCTGGATCATCATGGCACTCTCGATTATTTTTGCCGTGCTCATGGCAAGCTCGATTAAGTTTCCGTCGTTCAAGGACGATGTACGGCACGATGCACGCACAAAGACCGTGATCGGGTTTAGCGTTTTAGCCGCAGTTGCGGCGCTTGTGTACAGACTGCCCGTTCTTCTCTCGGTGGTGTGCACGTACGTCATGGTGAGCATCATGTACGGCGTCCGTGAACGATGGTACGCACAAAATCGCTGAAAACTTCATCGGGAGTTTTTCCGGTGACGTCGAGCTCCTCGATGTGTATGCCCGATCGCATGTAAAAATCGCGGAGCGGCGTGTTTGTTTGGGCATAAACGCGCAGGCGTTCTCGTACAACGTCCTCGTTGTCATCGGCTCGTTTTGAGAGGGTTGCGCCGCACTGTGTGCACACAAGGGCCTGCCCTTGAACAAACTGATCGGTGTTATAAATCGCCTGACATGCCTTGTTGCTGCACATGAGCCGTTTGGAGATCCTTTTTACAACGTCGTCGTCTGAAATGGCAAGTACAACGATGCGTAGGCGATAGTCAGGAAAGTATTTCTTGAGCATGTCATTAAGAAGTTTTGCCTGCTCGTGCGTGCGCGGAAAGCCATCAAGAATGACGGGCTTTTCTCCGCCAAGATTGAGCTCGAGCCACCCCTTGACCATGGCTGCAACGATGTCGTCAGGTACAAGGGCGCCGCTTTCGGTATATTTTTTAAGTTCTTTCCCAAGCGGTGTTGCGCGAGCTATGTGATCACGGATGAGATTGCCCGTCGAAAGCATACGAAAGCCGCAACGATTCACGCACTCTTGCGCAAGCGTTCCCTTTCCTGATCCGGGAGGTCCGAAAAATGAAAAAATAGTTTTGTGTTTGTCATTGCCAACGTAGCAAACATCCGATGGCTGCTTCCTATGAACAAGGAAAAGACCAATCGTAACGCCCAAAACGACAAAAAATATGGTGCTCGTGATCGATTTCCACGCGCACCGACACTTACATACCATGGCACCTTCTCCGACAACATTGCCTCATACGGACAAATTTTTAGAAGCAACCACCACACTTCATCAGGACCTGTTGACTTTTTGCAACTGCCCGACAGTTGAGATTATAGCATGGTCAGAGTACCATACCAAAAAACCGTAAAGACCGGGAGATCGGAAGGTCGGTCATAGGTGCGGTGTGGATACGATTACGCGCTCTCGTCCGCTTAGGCTAACAGCGTGCGTACGCTGCTCGTGGTGCTCAAGGCCGAGTTCAACGATGGCAGTAATGAGGTCCATGGGTCTCATGCCAACTTCCGAAGCTTGGTGAAAGAGACAGGTTGCCGGCGTAAGTCCCGGCAGCGTGTTAATTTCGAGGATGACGACGCGCTGAGAGCCTGTCGGGCTTTCGTGAGAGTTTTGGTAAAAGCAGTCGATGCGCGCGTACCCTTTACATCCGAGCGCACTGAAGGCTTTCTCCATAAGTGATTGCACGAAAGCACGCGCCTCAGGGGCAATGAGCGCCGGTGTCTGATTTTCGCCGGCACCGGGGAGAAATTTTTCCTCTATTGAAAGCACATCGCCGTTCACAACGGTCTGACTTGGTGGTAGCGCACGTGGCACGGCATTGCCAAGAACGCCCACGGTAAGCTCAGTTCCCACGATAAACTCTTCGACAAGGGCATGCGTTTTGGTGGTAGAAAAAATAGTATCAATGGCATGAACAAGTGCCACTTCATCGCGAACTTTTTGAACCATGAATGAGCATCCATCATCGTGGGGCTTGACAATGGCCGGAAGGCGGCACGTTTGCGTTATGCGTCTGACACAATCATCTCTATGAGCGTGCCACGTGCCTCTTTCTATGAAAACCGATGCAGGAACGTCAATGCCGCGAGCACGCAAAAATTCATTCGCCTTGTACTTGTCCATGCACAGCGCGCTTGCCAAAACCGACGATCCATTGTAGGGTACGCCGAGCATTTCAAGAGCACCTTGCACGGCGCCATTTTCACCAAGACCACCGTGAAGAGCGATGAACACGAAGTCTGCTACGCGCGGCAAATCTGACCACAAAATACGGTCCTGCGGTTTCACGAGGTTCTTTATTTCTGCCGTTGCATTGCGTACAAGAACAGCCTGGCTTATCGCAAAGAGATTCATGGCGTCATCGACAAAGATGGGAACGGCTTCGTAACGATCGGGTACGAGTTTATAGACAACGTTTCTTCCTGATTCAAGGGAAATTTCTCGTTCGCTTGTCGCACCGCCCAAAAGAACGGCAACACGCATTTTTTTGGTCGTCGCCATGGTAATATAACCTGCATGGTCATCATCGTGGTGAGTATCGGCATCTTCAACGTCGGTGCCGTAGGCACAGAGCTGCGTCTTAATAAGATGATTGATGAGTGTTGTGTGACTCATTCCCAGTTCTGCCGCTTGCCTAAAAAGAAGGCTCGCTGGTCCCATACCCGAAAGTGTATTGGCCTCAAAAATAACGACTGTTCCATCGGGTTTCAAAAAACCATCGACACGCGAAATTGTTTGAATGTCCAGGAGCTTAGTAACACGAACACATATGTCCTGGATCCTTGCAAGGTCTTCAGCGCTGCAACGCGCCGGCGTGTGTTCGTCGGCAAGGCCGGGCATATATTTTTGTTCATAATCAAAGATTGCATTTTCGTCGCGGTGCGCAATTTCAGTCGGCGTCAGAGGAATGAGGTGAAGGCTGGCGGCATCGCTTATGACGATGCATGAAAACTCCATGCCGACGAGTTTCTCCTCGATGAGGACCGGTTGAATCGTATTCTCATTTATAGTGGCGGCTCTCATGATGGCTGGCACAAGCCTGTCGGACGTGGCGATGACCTCAACACCAAGGCTAGATCCTTCGCCACTCGGTTTGACGATAAAGGGGGCTTTAAGTTCGGCCTCGCGTACACGCGTGACAAATTCTGCACCACCGTTGACTTCAAGATCCTTAAGTTCGTGAGGATAAACGACAAAGCCAGGGGCAACCGCTATTCCATGGCTCCTAAGCACGTCCTTCTGAACAGACTTGTCCATACACAGAGCACTGGCAAGGATTTTTGAGCCAAGATACGGTATGCCCAAAACTTCAAGCATTCCTTGAAGCGTACCATCTTCTGCGTAGCGACCGTGAACGGCAAGGTACATAAAATCAACGTGTGTCGCAAGCTCGTCCCACACAATGCAACGTGCTTCACGCTCAAGTCGTGCGGCAAAATCGGTCGTTGTACCCCGATGAAGAAAATGCCAGGGCAAAATATAAAGCTCCCCTGTCCGCACCTGATACACAGGAACTATCTCATAGCGCGCGGTGCTCAGGTGATCGCACACGGTACGGCCTGAGTTGAACGAAACCTCGTGCTCAATCGACTTGCCACCCATGAACACACCAACGCGCAATTTTTTCATCGTAGCAGACCCCTTCACGAAGCAAAAAAATTGAAAGCACCGGCGCAAGAACGCTACAAGAATAGTCTTTTGCCCTGATGCGTCAATACGGCGTGACGGAGGCGCTACAAACACCGCAGATGACTATCGACAGGTACTTCGACAACCTCACTCTCATGAGCATGCTCATTCTTTGGAAAATATTGGCAGTTGACAAACACAGAAAGGTTGCCATAGAACCCGCGCTTTTTTTTATTGACGCATACCTTGCTTTTTTGGTGCAAAAAATCTAAAATATGATCATAGGAAGAGATTGCCGCTTATGGTGATGCCACAGGTGTTGGCTTGCGTCGCACTGTACGTCGCACTCTTTAGAGATTACCGATCGGACAATGTGGAGGTGTTTTTATGAATTTCAGTTTTAAAGAAGTGTGCGCCCTCGCGCTGATCGTGGTGGCGTTTTCGTCATACGGTTCGGCCGAACGGAACCCGCAATCCATAGTCGATGACATCGCGGGTGAGTGGAACCAGTTGGCCGGTCTGGGTGAGCGACTTAGTGCTCTAGCAGAAACAATTGGGGGTCTTGGAGGGCAAGACATGCAGCGGGGACTCGCCTATGAATACGGAAGGGTCGCCGGTGAGTTCACGAGGGTCACTCACGAACTCGATGTTTGGGCGCAAGCAGAGCTCGATAAGCAGGAGATAGGAAGTATCAGACGATCTTGCCGGGCGCTGCGATGATTTCGCGAACAGCATTCAGCGCCAGCAGGAAGCGGCGGCGGGCTCGGCAGCGATGGCAGCCGGCATCGTCGGTGTACCAGTACCATCACAAGCCACCGTACAACCATCATCAGCAGCGGCAGCAGCAGCAGCGGCGGCAGCGGCGGGAGAACGGGCTTCGGAGGCTCAGCGGCAACCCCTCGCTCAACAAGTCATTCAACAGCAGGCAGCCCAGCGACCGGTCGTTCAACGATCCTCCTCGCCACCCACCCCCTTTCACCCTGCGGCTCAGCGACCAGGAGCCCGACAAACGGCAGTCGTCCCGAAGCTGCTGCCCCGCGGCCAGCTATTAGCCAACCTTCGTCTCCGAGAGTTTTGGCCCAGCAGCGGCCAGGGGGGGGCGAGCGTCCGGTACTTCGAAGAACTACGTCCGCGGCCAACAGCCGTTTGTCATCCCCAACGGGAGCGCGGCGCCAATCAGCAACTGCAAGCAGTGTTCCAACAAGTTCCTCGCGTACACCTGCCAGGAAGCCTGTTGCGACAGGAAGTCGAGTGACAGCAGCACCGGCGGCCACGCATGGTGGCACTATTCTGCTGGACGACATTAACCGGCGCCTTTCAGCGTGCGTTGATGAGTTGGCCAGACGTACATTAAATATTGCGCAGAGCGTGGACGCTGACGTGGCTCGCCAAGTGAGTACGGGAATTCGTAACGCACGCTCGCCGCGCGAAAAACTCGTCTATCTCCAAGACAGCGCTCTGCCCGCCATGGGGGGACTACCGTCAGACGGAAGAAGCCCACAACAGCGTCAAAATATCGGTACCCTTGTCGACCAGGCTTTGCCCGTCGCTGACGTCGTCGCAGCGTTTGACGAAGAAGACGATGTAGCCGAACTAGACAAGGCAATTAGGAAGCTTGAGGACGCTCTTGGGATCGGACGGGGTGCTGGATCAACGGTGCGCGGTACTCGAAGGTAGCGGATGATTACTGCCTCAATGAATCCAAAATAAAGAACCTAACAGACGGACCGGCGCGGGTGCTTTCGTGGCACCTTCGCCGGTCGCGCCTATGGTGAGGGTTGCATCTTCATGGCGCGGCTGGCAAAGATTCTCTTTGGTACAAACACTCACTGCGGCGGTGGACACAGTTGATCAATAACGCTAGAATGAAAATGTAGCATGTAGTTATTCAAAGGGCTTTGTTTTTTGTTTCTTTTCAAGGAAGGCGACTAAGGGGATCATGCCAAAAAGGTCGAATATCGTTGTGCGCGTTAACGTTAACCTCGAAAAAGCACTTAGGCAGCTCAAGAAAAAAATTGAGCGCGAGGGGGTCGTTAGGGATATGAAGCGCACCGTCTATTTTGAATCGTACACACAAAAGCGTCGTAAAAGACGTGCGCGCGCGATCAAGCAAAATATGCTTCGCATGGCCAATCAGGGACTTCTCAGAAAGTAGCTATGTCGAGCCATCGCCAGGATTTGACGCGTAGGAGCCAACGGGAATCGCTTGTGCATCACGAGCTTGCAACGATGTTCCTTAAGCTTGCGTTTGACGATGCTGAGCTTCGGGGTTTTGTTGTCAACCGGGTGAAGCTGTCGGCGGACAAGAGCGTGTGTACTATTTTTTTGTACATCGACGGTGGGCACGAGGTGTTTCGTGCAAAGCTCGGGAGGCTCCTTCTTTATAAGCCATCGCTTCGCAATGCTCTTGCTCAGGCGGTCAGGTCGCGGTATACACCGGAGTTGGTATTCAGGTTCGACGACCAGTTCGAAAAGCAGCGTCGTCTCGACGAACTTCTTGAAAAAATAAGGGTTCCTTGATCGCAGGTTTAGTCCTTCTCGCGGTTCTTTTTTTGTGTTGGGGATCGTTTCTTAACGTTGTCGCCTACCGTCTCGTGCGTGGACAGGGCGTTATCGTCCCTGCGTCGCGCTGTCCGGCATGTGGAAGTTTTATTGCGTGGTACGACAACATCCCCGTCGTTTCGTGGATTGTTTTGGCCGGTCGCTGCCGGTCGTGCGGCGCTCAGATTTCCGTCCTTTACCCCTTCATCGAGGTCTTCACAGCGGCCGTTATGGTTGCTCTTGTTACCGTGGCACGCCCCGTTTTTATTCCCGCGTACTTCATCTTCTTTTCGGCGCTCATCGTGACGTTGCGCTCTGACATAGAAACGATGCTCATAAGCAGATTTGTGACGCTCTTTCTTGTCCCCGTCGGCTTTGTGCTGAGTATACACGGCCTCCTTCCCATTCGATCGCTTGAAAGCATTCTTGGTGCCATCGTTGGTTACGGGGTGTTGTGGATCATCTCGACGGTCTTTTCTCTTGTCACGGGAAAGCGTGGTATGGGGGAAGGAGACTTCGAGGTGCTCGCCTTCATAGGCTCCTTCGTTGGCGTACAAGGTGCATGGCTCATTCTCATGGCAAGCTCAATCGCCGGATCGATCTTCGGTGCGTGTATGGTTGCAACAGGGCGTGCGACGCGCGCGACAAAGATTCCTTTCGGCCCCTTTCTTGCCCTTGCCGCGATAGTTTTTGTACTCATGTACGCTGCGCGCTAAAAATGTCATCTACACATGCCGGCGTTCTTGCGGAAGGCAGATTCAGACTCGATTTTTAGGGCCTGTCGGGTCGCTTGATGCGTGTGACTACGCCCCAGTTCTCGTGGGATGACCGCAGGGCGATTGCCCTAGGTACGCCATTTCAAAAGACTCAGCAACACGTCAGGCCTTTTGGGTTGGCGTGTTGCTGAGTCTTTTTAGTATCCGTGGCAATGAGACAATGTGCTACGCCACGAAAAAAAGCGCGTCAGAAGGTTGCGAGTCTTGGTGGAAAATCAACGCTTGGCGTGAGGCGAGGCGGAAACAAGGAGGCAAGGCGTGGCGGAAAGGCAAGGCGTGGCGGAAAAGCGTTAGCCGATGGGGATAACCTTGGGGGAAAATCGCCTTGGGATACTGCAGTCAGACTAACCAAAGTGAGTCCGAAGAGAACACCGGTTGCGAGTATACGGGAACGGATGAAATTCATAACGGATCCCCTTACGATTGAAGTAGAAATAACAAACACAATACTACACAATCACAACAGAACAGTAGCGTAGTGTAAATGATGAAACTTTGCAATAGATCGTTGTAATGGAATACCCGTCGCGTGTCACGCACGGGCACATGCCGTCAATGACTTCCGGGTCTGTGCCACGAAAAAAGGATCGGCTACGGTGTGGCCGTCGCGATACATTTGCTTGCCAAAAAAGCACCTATTCTACGCACTTTTTGGGCAACTTAAAATATCTTATTGCTAGTATGATATATAATGAGTTAGTGTAGAAGTGTAGAATAACTAAAGCTGAAATAATCGCGAGGGTGGCGAGAGACGAAAGGAGAGTACCAGTCAGGCCCTTCGGGAGCGTCGGCAGTCGTGACGACGCGGGGGTCAGTCGCGTGAACATTTCAGCGTGGTGTGCAGGTCGTAAAAGTGGGTCGCCCGCACGGGCCGATGTCCTGCGGCGGGCAACGTCCGAAAAGGAGATTTCCCATGGATGTTCGATATCTGGTGCTTGTCGCCGGTGCCTTTATCAGTGTTGCGTGTCTTTGCATTACGGGTAATGGCAAAGTTATCAACCTCGGTGATGACGAAATTGTTGTAGAAAAAAATATAGCTGGTCCTGGAGAAGTTGCGGCATGTGGTGATCTTGAGGAAGAGTGCATGTTCACCCACAGCCCTTGCCTTAATGAGGTCAGCAAAAAGATTGAGGTTAAAGAGTGTGCTCCTGCGCACTGCTTCCAAACGAGTAAAGATCTTAGAGTCACAAAGTGCTATGAGATTCCTTCACACACGCGCAGCGAATGCGTCGTCTGTAAAGATGGTGTATGTAAACCATGCTGCTGCGCTGAAAAACCATGCTGCAAACAACGCTGCTGCGCTGAAAAGCCATGTTGCAAGCCTTGCTGCAAGCCGTGCTGCAGGCGCTCTTGCAAGTGCCGCAACAGGTGCGACTAGTCGTCAAGCGATGACGTAGATGATACGTCGTCAGACGACACCAAAGGACCGGCAGGCTCGTGCGTTTCTGGGAAGAGTTTCCTGAGGCGACCGCGCCTGTCGCTTTTTTGGGGGGTGGTAATTATTCAGTTTTTATATCGTTTGCGTGTGTGCGCCATGCCGCGCAGAGTGCTATGGCAACGGCATCGGTGACATCGTATTTAGGAGCGTTGATTGTGCGGCGAAAGAGCTGCGAAAGCACCCGTGCGACCTGGTCCTTGCCGGCACCGCCAAAACCCGTAATTCCCTGCTTAACTTCTCGCGGTGCCAGTTCACAGAGTGGCAGGCCATGTTTACTAGCAAGGAGGTAAAGAAGGCCGCGGAGATAGCCAAGCTTGAGGAAATTTTGCGCATTTTTGCCAAGAAATGGTGTTTCAAGCGCAAGTTCCGCAACCGCACGCTCCTCAATAATGCGCGAAAAAAAATCATAAAATATGCCAGCGCGCTCAACGAGGCTCTTTTTCGGTGACATTGCCAAATAATTGCAATCGACGAGAACGAGCGTGCTTCGGCGTCGGTCTATGATTGCGTATCCCGAGACGTGCCACCCGGGATCGATTCCCACAACGATTGTTCCCACCTCCTTCCCTTCGCTCGCCTTATGAGCCGGAAAGGTGGTCGCCGTCGTCGCCGATTTCATCAAATTTGGTAAGCTCCCTAATAAAGTTCAAAAAGACCGTCCCTGTCGGACCGTTGCGCTGCTTGCCGATGATAAGCTCGGTTCCCAAGGGATTTTCCGTTTCGGGATTGTAGACGACGTCGCGATACAAAAATATGATGACGTCGGCGTCCTGTTCGATGGCACCCGATTCGCGCAGATCCGACAAAATGGGCCGCTTGTCCATGCGACCATCGACGGCGCGCGAAAGTTGTGAGCACGCAATGATGGGAATATCGAGCTCCTTGGCGAGCGCTTTGAGCGAGCGCGATATTTCTGAAACTTCCTGATGGCGATTTTCGTAGCGCGTCGTGGTACTGATGAGCTGAAGGTAATCCACAACGATGAGGCCGAGGTTATGCTCGACTTTGAGTTTGCGCGCCTTGGCACGCAGATCCATGATGGAAAGAAGCGATGTGTCATCGATAAAAAACTTTTGTTCAGCAAGACGCGCCGCTACGTTCGTCATCTCAACCCATTCATGCGAGCTGACATTGGCATTGCGAATATTGTGGTGCGGTACCCCTGATGCAGCAGATAGTAGGCGAAGCGTAAGCTGCTCGGCAGCCATTTCAAGCGAAAAAAAGCCAACGGTAATTCCCTGACAGGCCGCACTTGCCGCTATACTGAGCGCCAGAGCGGTCTTGCCCATGGATGGCCGCGCGGCAAGAACAATGAGATCACTTTTCTGAAATCCTGATGTTATAAGGTCGAGCTTGCGGTATCCGGAGGCAATACCCGTAACACCACTGCCGTGACTTTTGAGATCCGAGAGATACTTAAAAGTTTTTCTGAGCCATATATCGAGCTGGACAAAAGTTTGTCGGGTCCTTTTGTTGGCTATATCAAAAATAACTTTTTCGGCCTTGTCGAGGACGCTGTCGATGCCTTGTTCGTTTTGGTCATAACACGTCGCTATGATCGTACTCGCCGAGCCTATGAGCTGCCGAAGGACCGCTTTTTCTTTGACAATGCGCGCGTGCTGTTCGATGAGCCCAATAACGGGAATCTCCTCCTGGAGATTAATGAGATACGCAAGGCCCCCCACGGCATCGAGTCGGTTGCTCTTGGTCAATTCATCTTGGAGTGTCACAAGATCTACACGCTGCGATCGTTGCACAATGACAAGCATCGCCTCGTAGATCATTTTGTTGGCTGGAACGTAAAAGTCGTCGGCTGACAAAAAATCGGCAATGGTGCCAAAGCTATCGTCGTGAAGAAGGATGGCACCAAGCACAGCCGACTCAGCCTCATGACTGGCGGGGGGAACGCGGCCCAAAACGTCAACGGGAACCCCCCGACCGCTGCCGCTATGGTGCGGCACTCGTCGTTCGTCTTGCATAAAGCGTATCCGCCGTTACTATTCTGAAACGACTTTTACTTTGATTTTTGGCTGCAAACGCGAAGAAAGTTTCACGGTGATCTCGTACACACCGCGAGCCTTGATTGATTTGGCAAAGATGACCTGATTTTTCGCTATCGCTATGCCGCTTTCGGCGAGCTTGTCAACGATGTCGCCGGCATTGATGGCGCCGTAGAGCTTGCCATCGTCATGCGTCTTTTTTTTGAGGGTTATCTCTGTCGTGCCTATTTTTGCAGCAAGAAGAGACGTTTTGCTCGATATCGCCTCTTTGCGATTTTCTATCGTGCGCTCACGCCTTTTGAAAAAAGAAGAGTTTTTGTTATTAACAACAGTCGCCAGGCCGTGCGGAATAAGGTAGTTGGCCGCAAAGCCTTCCTTGACCTCGATGATTTCGCCGGCGATGCCGACTTTCTCGATGTCTTTCTTCAAAAAAACTTTCATGTCAACCTTTCCCTGCCGCAAGGTGGGGGGTGCTCGCGCCACAATTTCAGCCAACCGTGACTGAGTATAGACGAAAAAAAGTCCCTTGCCTACGCCGATCCGCCATGTTCTGTGCCGACGCCTTGGATCTGTCGAGCAGTCGAACTTTGGTTTTACAATTCATCATTCATGATCATCTGGCGGTACCGGCGCGTTGTGGTGATCATGAAGGAAAGATTGTGAACCGTAGCCAGCACCAGGCCTGCCATTTCTTTGGCCTTAAAAAGATGATGAAGATAGGCGAGGGATGCTGTTGTGCAGCACGCGCACGTGCAAGATTCATCGGCTGGTCTCAATGCCGTTCTATTGGCGCTGTTGAGGATTTTTATGGTTCCCGTGCTTGTAAAAAGGAGGCCGTGTCGGGCGCTCCGCGTCGGGTGAGAACTATCAAAGGTATCGATACCGCGCGTGATACATTCTCTCATTGAGTAAAAATCGCCGATGCCAAGGAGATGATTGGGCTGCTCAGCAGGCAGGCGCGGTACAACGTAATCAAGGAGCTCGAACATCTGCGTGTGATTTTCACCGAGACTTCCACCGATGGCCCACCCGTCGAAGTCAAGCGCCGTGAGGTAATGACAGCTTGCGGCGCGCAGCTCACGATCGAGGCCCCCGTGTATGACGGCATACATGGCTTGATGGCGTCGATCGGCACGGTGAACATCGAGGGAGCGTTTCTGCCAGCGGTGCGTGCGGTCGAGTGACTCCTTGAGACGATGGCCATCGATGTGGTAGGGGGGAAGTTCATCGAGTGGAATGATAATATCGGCGCCCAGATCTTTTTGGGCACGTACCGAGCTTTCGGGCGTCAGGAGAATTTTGTCGCCGTTGCGGTACGATCTAAAAAGAACGCCCTCTTCATCAATTCGTAACACGCTGCTGTCATTTTTTTGCGCACCTTTGCTTTTAAGTTCAGCTTTGACGCCGCCGTAGGCAAGACTGAAAACCTGAAATCCGCCAGAATCGGTGATAATGGGCGCCGGCCGGTTGATAAATGAATGGAGTCCGCCGGCTGCACGTATGACCTCGGTGCCCGGCTGAAGCATGAGGTGATAGGTATTACAAAACATGAGCTGAAGACCGAGGCCATTGACGATGCTTGAGTCGACAACCTTGAGCGTTGCATTGGTTCCAACGGCAACAAAACACGGCGTTTCTATGGTGCCATGTGCCGTCCTGATAACGCCGCACCGCGCTCGCGAAACGCGCGAGCGGTGGACGACGGTGAACCCGAACTGCCCGTTGTTTTCGCGATGCTCATCCATTTTTCTAAGTCCTTTTTGTCATTGGTTGTTTACCGATACACTGTAGTATGGCACAGTGTGTGGTCCTGACAAATTCTTGGACACTTTGCGTGTCATCAAGTGTTTTGTTGCACGTGCACTGTCTGCCTGCACATACTGTTACTGGTAGTCGTGGTGTGCTGGCGGTGTCGGTTCGATGTAAGAAAAAGGAATATATTCATGATTCGCCTAAAATTTTCAACAATTTTGGCGTACGCGGTAAGTGCACTGAACGTCTTTAGCGCATTGACCTTGGTTGCGTCGACATCAAAACGTGTACTGCGTGGCAGCGATATCATAGAATCGGGTTCATATGAACTTGCCCAAAATACGTATGGACCCGTGAGGATCATGGCGAGTAATGTTGCCCTCAACCTCAGCGGCTTTCGGATCATAGCGCAGGGGTCGGACAATGGTCTTGTTGTCATGCCCGACATCAATAACGTCGAAATATCAAACGGTTCAATTGCCCCCGATGCCGGTATATCGGGCGGCTCTGGCATTCTTCTTTCTGGACCCAATGAAGGCATCACTATCCACGACTGCCTCATAAGCGGCCAGAGGGTGTGTATTGAAGCAGGCCAAGCAAACAATAGTTCCATAAACAATTGCATGCTGCGCTCGTATGAGCAAGCGGCTGTCGCCCTCAACGCCTGTAGAAACGTAAGCGTGCGTGGTTGCCAGGCATTTTCAGGCTCAAGCAACGCCTCGATTTGCGGCTTTGTAAGTCAAGACGGAATCGGAAATATTTTCGAAGGCTGCACCGTTCAGGGTCTTCAAGTAGCGAGTGATGAGCAAGGGGCGGCCGGTGCCGGCTTTGCGCTCACGGGCAACGACTATTCGAGTGTTGTGATGGGATGCACCGTAAACGGATGCAACGCCCGGGGAGCTGCACAGGTTGCGGGTGTGAGGGTTGCGAACTCAAGTTTTGCGCTGTGGGGGGGCGCCGCGCCAGAAATAGCCACTGTACAGTATACCGCTTGGTGTTGTGGTGCTTATAATGAGTATGTCGCAGCCGGGGTGAATCCTTTGAATCCTCCCAATCTTCAGGCATTGTTCGTGTATAAAATAGTGGAACCTGGTTATCACACTCCCATCGCTTTTCAAACACAGCCCCGTATATATGCACTATCGGCGCTTGCGTGGTGCTGTGAGCCAGCGCAGTATCCCGATACATCATATTTAGCCGTGGGAACGAATTCTAAAGACACCACCAGCAAGCATTTATACTTATACGAGCTCAGTATTCCGAGCGGACCATTGAGCCCAATCGACCTGGGAAACACAGACACGCCGCCCATAAAGACTCTTTCGTGGTGTTGCAATGCCCAAGGATCATTTTTGGCAGTTGGAACAACAGGTTCTACTAATTCTCAATTTTTGTATGTGTACAAACTTGCCAGAGATCTCAAAACTACACTCAGTGCGATCACCATCAACGATGCACCATCGAACGCCATTGAGAGTGCTACATGGTATTGTACATCGTCCTCAGCCTACCTCGCCATCAAAAGCCTCGCTGGAACATCAACAACGAAGAACATTTTTGTATATCAGCTTGTAGAAAAAGAGAGCGGACTTGTTCTAAACTCGGTTCCTTTTGTGGGAGAACAACAACCATCCGACGTGAACGATATGACATGGTGCGAAGTAAACGATAGTGCGTCAGGCGCTGCGCGCACATTTTTGGCCACGGTTTCCGCGACCAACAAAAAGCTTGTGCTGTATGAGCTTTCAACCAATGTTTCTGGAGAATCTACTCTTGCTTACAAAATCAACCACGAAAGTCCATCGCCAACGCGCATTGCGGCATGCTCGAATTCATCATTTGGTGGCACATATTTGGCGCTTGCCAGTAACATAGGTTATGAGTTGGTAAAAATCCTCAGACTTACAGCAACACTGCCATCACCGCAACTGACAGCCATTACGGTTTCTGATGAAAGGGTAAAAGTAATAGACCTTGACTGGTGCTCTACCTATTGGGGAACTTTTCTTGCCATTTCATTTTCAAGTTCAAGCTCCGAGCCGACCAATAACAAAGCAAGTCCACTTATTTACCAATTAGTAAGAAATTCAACGACAGGCGAGCCTATGTTATTGAGGGCCGATAACTATAGTCCTGCAGAAATTAGCAACGTGGAACATCTTGCCTTTTGCTGTAATAAAAATACGCCGTATACCACGGGTTTGCCGCAACTTATTGCAATGTGTGTTCCCAACACAACAGGCCGCTACAGTTTCCTTATTGTCTTCGTAAAAGGCGGATCTTATGCAGCCGTCACCAACAACACAGTCATGAATGCACATTCTGAAAACATGGACGCGGTCGGCATCGATGGGTCGGGCAATCAAAACCTCATCATGGAGAACGTGTGTTATAACAACGATATAAATTATGCCAAAGGCGCGGGTCATGTCGTCGAAAAAATTGACAAAACAAAATACAACCTGAGCTTGAAAGGTGCTTCAGGAGCGCAAAAACAGCCGTACTGCCACTGTTGTCGTTCTTAAACTTTGCCAGCCTTTAAAAAAAGAAATTCAACGATACGCTCCCTTTGTACGAAGGCGCGTTGTTGTTGGATGGGCGGTGCACAATTTCTATAGTCCAGTGCGCGGTCTAATGCTATGCTGAGCGCCGTGTTATGTTGGGCATGTGTACTGCACCACCGGCATCGGCAGGTATGATCGGTGTGCCGGTAGTGCTTCAGGACGTATTTATACCATGCGGAGTGCACCGAATGCGTGTAAAAATAGATCGTATAACAGCGCACGATGAGGGAACATGCGTTGTAGTCATGGGATGGGTCAAGAGTGTGCGGCACTCGAAATCCTGCACCTTCATTGTGCTCAATGACGGTTCGGATTTTGATGGCATCCAGGTTATTGTCGACACGAGCGGAGCCGACCATGCCCAGCTCCCTCCCGATATAGCAACAGGTGCGGCAATGAGCGTCAAGGGAACGGTTGTCAAAAGCCCGGGCTCTGAACAGGCGTACGAGATCAAGGCCGACGAAATCGAACTCATCGGAGCGTGCCCGCCAGAACGTTATCCGCTTCAAAAGAAGCATCACACGTTCGAATTCTTGCGATCCATCGCCCATCTGAGGGCGCGTACCAACACCATTGGTGCCGTTGCCCGTGTCCGCAACGCCCTCGCCTTTGCAACGCACACATTCTTTCAAAGTCGCGGATTTCTCTACGTCACGACGCCCATCATAACAACAGCCGACTGCGAAGGGGCTGGCCAAATGTTTCGTGTCAGCACACTCGATTTTGAAAGCATTCCGCGCACGCCCGACGGCCGCGTTGATTTCAGCAAAGATTTTTTCGGCAAGCCCGCGTATCTCACGGTTTCGGGGCAGCTTGATGGCGAAGCGTACGCCTGCGCCCTTTCCGACATTTACACGTTTGGCCCGACGTTTCGCGCCGAAAATTCAAACACGTCGCGCCACCTTGCCGAATTCTGGATGATCGAGCCAGAAATGGCTTTTGCCGATTTGAACGACGATATAGAGTGCGCGCAAGAGTACATTAGATTTTGTCTCAATCACGTTCTCACCACGTGCGAGCGCGACATAGCATTTTTTGACAAGTTTGTTAGTGTTGGACTTGCCGGGCGTCTTGAAGCCATCGTCAACGAACCATTCGCACGCGTCACGTACACGGAGGCCGTCGAGATACTCGCGAAGGCTCCAGCGAAGTTTGAATACCCGGTCTCCTGGGGAATGGATTTACAAGCGGAGCATGAACGCTACCTCGTCGAAGAGCACTTCAAAAAACCACTCGTTGTTTACAATTATCCGGCTGCCATCAAGGCCTTTTACATGCGCTCAAACGATGACGGAAAAACCGTGGCTGCCATGGATATTCTTGTCGCCACCATCGGCGAGCTCGTTGGCGGTAGCCAGCGCGAGGAGAGGTACGACGTGCTCGTGGCGAAGATGAAAGACTTCAACCTTGATCCACAAAACTACTGGTGGTACCTCGACCTGCGAGCGTACGGTACGGTTCCCCACGCTGGCTTTGGACTTGGCTTCGAGCGCCTCGTGCGCCTTGCAACGGGGATGGATAACATTCGCGACGTCATACCATTCCCGCGGTATCCCGGTAATGCCGATTTTTAGCGGACGATGCAACGCGGTGCGCGACACACCTACCGGCCTCCCGCTTCGGCGCTTTCACCACGCTCTTCACCATGGTCGCAGCGCTTTTTGTGACTACGCAGCACATCGTGCGTAAACGTGCGATAGCTACACCGCTGGCATACGAAGGGTTTCTCGTGGGTATGGCATCGGCACACGTGCGCCATGAGCGTCACAGGGGCCAACGTTGCAAAGTCGCAACGATTGCATGCATGAAATCTTTCGCCCATGTCACTTGCGACTGAAGTATCACGATACTCTCGATAAGCACGTGTTGACTCATAGCCTTTGCAACGGAAGGCAGGCCGCTGCGTTGCTGCGGTACTCTTATCTAGAAAAACTGTTTCTGAGTTGTAGACCTTATGCCGCCTTGCAAGGTGTCTGGCAAAATTTATGGCGTACGCCGACACCATGCCACACCACGGACATTTAAATGGTTGTTCTTTGGTATGCTTCACGCAGATGTGAGCCATAACATCGTTCATCGCCCTCGAGGCATAAGTGCAATAATCACACGTATGCACCAATTTGCCACTGGCATCCGTAGAGGTAGCATTGCGGTACTCTCTGAATGCGCGCGTCGCCGCATAAAAATTGACGCGTGGAGCCCTGAAAAGCTTGTCGCTTGGCATTGTTGGCGCGGTGGGAGTGACGGTTGGGTCACCTGGTTCAAGCAGCGATGGGCTTGAGTGCTGCTGTGTATCCGAGGATGCGTACGCCGTTGACGTGTCATAACTTTCAACGTCGGTGCGTATGGCCGAGAATGCCGCAGGTGTGAGCTGGTCTTGTTCGAGGGCGGGCGCAACTGGCGTAATCACCGGAGTCACTCCAACCTCGCAGCCACGTTCACGAAGGGCACAAACAACGACATCCGGGAACATTGCGGCAAGATTGTGACCGCGATGGTGTGTACGCACGTGTTTCTCCAGTTCGCCGATGTAACATGCTTCAAAACCACATGCGTCGCATACAACGGGGCATTCACACGTGTGGAATGCGCACATATGTCCCATAAGGCTGAGGAAATTCACATTTTCGTAGTCGCACCACGAACACTTGAAAAGACGTTTCCTTTTTCTAATCGTTGTGTACGTTGGCTTGTAGCGAGCGTAGGCGAGCGTCGACCCATAGAGAGCTCGTGTAAGCATGGTTCTCTTTACGCGAGGTTCCAGGGACGCGTCATGTTCTTGGCTCCTGGTGCTTCGCTCGCGCATGGATTTTTTACGGGACGCGATGCCCGATGATCCCAGATGTGACGATGTCGCCGCCGGAGCGCATGCGATTTCGGCCTCGGACGGCCGTTGTTCGGCTTCCATCAGCGGTGGCGGGGACGGCGCCATGAGCGGTGGTGGCATATGATCGTCATTTTCACCCGCCGTCATACTGGATGCTTTTTCAGAACCACAGGAAGCAGATTCGTCCAGCAAATCCGGAAGGGCTACGAACTGGTCGGCTGCGTGCGCCAACAGATGATGGTCGTCTCGTTGATCGAAGATTTCTGGACGAACTCCCAAAAGCGCGGCACCGCCATCTAAAGTGGGAGCTTGGCCCTCGCAAGGGCATGTACTGGTGGCAGGAAAAATACCCATCGAATCACACACAAGGGACCCGTTATCAAAGAATGACAAAAGCGTGGTATCGTCATTTCCTGGAACATCCCGCCAGGGTGCCGGAGATTTTTCGCGCCCCGGAATTCCAGGCCCTGGTCCACAACCTGTGCCCGACGTCGCCTCATGCTCCCTTGGAAACGGGCTCTCTGAGAGCATTATCGGCACCGTCCAATCCATGGCGCTCACCAGGCTTGTAAAAAAAGCACCAGCTAGAACAACGATTCCTATCAAACCCCTTCCCACGAAAATCCATCCTCACCAGTTCGTGATTATAAACTCTTCACAAAAAAACAATAAACGTAACTCGCATGTGTCCCTCAATCAAGTGCAATGAGTGTACACTAACGATGTTGCACTGCAAGCACCGTACTTACAAAATTCCCCCTATGGTGCTTTTTGGCATGCACGCGCGATCAATTTGCGCAGTTCTTCAAGGATGAGGACCGACGATGATGTCATGCATACGATGAACCAGTCACGCAGAGAGAGAGGTACGGTTCCAAAAAGCGATCTGAGTGGCCAGCAGTAAACAACCGCCATTTGCAGAAAAAATACAAATGCTGCCGCGGCGATGAACCAGTTGTTACGGAGGCTCCGGCGACTGAAGACTGACCGTGTCTCGGATTTGCAATTCCACGCGTTGAACCACTGAAACATTGCCATCGTAATAAGTGTCATCGTCCGTGCGTGAGCAACGTTTTCACGGTAACGGAGCGCAAAAACAGCAAGCGATCCGATAGTCATGGGCAAGGCCATGAAAAGCGCTTTTGCCATGACAGAGCCATCAATCACGTGAAGGCCACTCGTTATCATCGATTTATCAAGAAGGTTGGGCTCTTCAGGTTCTCTTGAGAGCGCGGTATCAAGAAAGCCATCGGTGACGAGATTGAGCCACAAAATTTGGGCTGCCGTCAGCGGCAAAAAAATTGCGTGATTAAAGAAACAAAGTACAAGTGAAAAAATCATGATGAAAACTTCACCGATGTTGGTCGCAAAAAAATAGAGTACGACGCGGCGCAATGTATAAAAGATGTGGCGACCTTGTTTTATGGCGGTCACAATGTGTGCGCACGAATCATCTAGGAGCACCATGTCGGCGGCTTCTCTGGCAACCTCCGTTCCGCTTCGACCCATGGCTATACCGATGTCGGCTGCGACAAGAGAGGGAACATCGTTAACACCGTCACCCGTCATGGCAACAACGTGACCCGCGCTGTGAAGAAGCTCGATGATTTTTAACTTGTCTGAAGGACGCACACGTGAATAAACTGTCGTTTTTTCAATGCCATAACGCAGCGTACGATCGTCTTTTTCATCAAATGTTGCGCCGTCAATGACACCATCTCCCGGACTAAAAATACCCACAGCGGTGGCAACGTGAAGGGCTGTTTTCCTGTGATCGCCCGTTGCCATGATAACACGTAGGCCAGCCTTTCGGGCCTGGGCGATGGCCCGGGTAACGCCGAGGCGCAGGGTATCCTGAATTCCACAAAGCCCAAGAATCTCAGCATCGGTTTTCACGAGATTCTTGAGCATCTCAAGGCGAACTTCACTGTCCATAGCGGCACCGGTTGGCGGCAGCGCGGCACCATCGATGTATTTTTGGGCTACGGCAACAACACGAAGGCCTCCTTGGAGGTATTCTGTCAAAGTGTTGTGAACGTAGCTCGGCACGTTCCGCGCACAGGAAAGAACCGTCTCGGGGGCCCCTGTGATAAACGCAACACACTTTTCTTTGTGGCGACAAAATACGACATGGTACTTGAGCTGCGCGTCAAAGGGAATTTCGTCGATCTTTGTGTACTGGTGCTGTACCGCGTCCATTTTAAGGCCAAGTTTTTGGGCAAAGATGCCGAGTGCGGCTTCGGTCGGATCGCCTTTAACCGTTGCACACCCTAACGTATCGCGGCTTACGTGGGCGCTGCTTGAAAGAAGAATGGCTACGCCCAAGAGGTTGAGCGCGTCCCCGTCGTCGACGGTTTCATCTCTTACAGCATTGCCACGTAAATCATCATGGCGATACACATCCGCCGGCTGCACGTCATAGCCCTGACCGGTAACGTGCCAGCGCGTGATTCTGAGGCAAACGTCAGATACCATGAGCTCGTTGCGCGTAAGGGTCCCGGTCTTGTCGATGACAATGACGTCGGCACGCCCAAGTGTCTCCGCCGCCTGCATTTTTTTGATGAGAACGTGGTGACGCGCCATACGGTAGACGCCAGAGACAAGGACCAACGTTAGAACAACGGGAAGTCCCTCGGGAACAACGCAGATAAAGAGTGCAGTCAACGTAACAAGAAGCTCTTGGTAAGGCCGCCCGGCCGCTATGCCAACGCCGAGTAAAATGAGGCATACGCCAAGGACGGAAAAAACAATCAAAACCGAAAGGCGATCAAACTCCTTCGCAAGAGGAAATTCAGTTTGAATATCGCGCGCCTGCGTGTGGATACGGCCGATGTGTGTTTGGCGACCAGTAGCGGTGACTATTCCTTGCGCCGAACCTGCAAGAATGTACGTCCCACTGAAAATAGTAGCGTGATCATGGGTTATGGACGATCCTTCGGGTATACCGCGCCTCGCGTCCTTCATTACCGGTTGTGACTCTCCGGTGAGCACGGATTCATCGACACGAAGGCCCGTGGATTGCGTCAAACTGATGTCTGCCGGCACGCGCATGCCTTCTTGAACAAGAATGAGGTCCCCGGGCACGAGTTTGCTTGCATCCACGATCACCTGGACACCGTCACGAACTACAACCGCTTCAGTCGTTATGAACTTTTTCAGACCCGCCAGAAGCTGGCTGGTTCGTCCCTCCTGAACCATTCCTATGATGGCATTAAACGTCAAAATTCCGCTGACAATAAAAGCATCGAGCGTGTTGTGCCCGAAGATAAAAATGATAACGGCCGCGACAAGCAAGATATAAATGAGAGGGCTCTGAAACTGCCGCACAAAAATGACGAACCATGAATCGGGCTTTTTTTCGGGAAGCACATTTTTACCGTAGTAGGTAAAAAGCTCCTTGACTCGCGCGGAGGAAAGGCCCGACGTAACACTTGTGCCATAGAGTTTCTCAAGGCGCGCATCGTTGCCTGTTCCGCATGACATCCCGGAACTCTTGTCGTCTTGATCGTGCATTGCCGCGACCTCCCTCAGAAGGAGAGCACTTCGACGAGTTCTGGCACGCGCTGACGCGCGTGACGTAGGCTCAAAGGTACGTGAAGAACTTCGTCTGGTTTTCCGCGCGCGAAGGCTTCAACCGCCCGTTCAACGGCGTAAGCAAAGCCCGCTGAAAACTGCTGTTTCTTTTGGCCCTCGGCACCGTACACAGAATCCCACGTTGCTTGCACTATTTTTGCCGCCTCATAGGCATCATCGATGCCGGCAGACGACGGCAGTCCCAATACATTACGCGGGGTACATATTGCCTTTTTTCTTACCGTAGGAAATGCGCACAGAACATTGTCGACACTCACGCACAAGGATGCACATGAAAGTTGTTGCTGGCAGCCACCACCGGAGTACGTTTGGCAATTCCACGAACCAAAGGGATTAAGGAGGCCCCTGCCCGTTATGCCCCTTACAAAAACCGTTACCCCTTCGGGTTGCCCTTGGCATGTTCGTTCACATGAACAAATCGTATGCTCAGCCGGAGCAAGAGCGCGCCACACGCCGCTGTACGCCTGAATCGATGCCTCGTAGACCTTCCCAAAACGCACAACCTCGCTCGACTCAACGAGTTTTGTGTAAGTCTTGCCGCGACAACTTCTTGAAAAAACGACAAGAAGTGTTCCACCGTAACCATTTACAACGGTGAGATCCGCGCTCTTTGAGCCTACCGCCCACTCACACGCACAACAACAACACAGACCGAAGCCCACAACGAACCGTATGACCGAGCCATTCACACCCATTCTCCCCAAACAGCGCTTCACCGAGGATGCCCACGCATGCCTACCTTCCGTGCATGATACTTAGGGCATAGCGTACACGATACAATCGTCGATTGTCCATCAATCTTTGTCCGAGGATGATCATTCTGTTGTTTTTGTGGGCAGCCTCCGACTAAGCTGAAAGTTGTCCTGGTACTCGGGGGCGACCGTGTGATTGCACGCGTACACAAGTATGCAGCAGTGGGGATTTATCGGGGAGTTGAAAGAGCATGGACACAAGTTAGTTTTCCACAGAAGTTGGTGCAGAGAATTACACCTGCCGCAAAATGGTTCTTGTTGTGTATTTCAAATTGGAAGGTGAGTTCGATGTTGACAAAAATCTCTTACGGGGTACTTTTTGCCATCTTCGTGTGCCAAACATTCAACGCCATGCACGAACTGTCCGGCCAGAGGCAGAAGCAGCGGATAGCAATTATAGGAACCGGCTACGTTGGACTTGTTACGGGCGCTGGACTTTCCGACATAGGCAATACCGTCGTGTGTGCCGATATAGTCAAGGAAAAAATAGCGTCGCTCAAACACGGGGTCATGCCCATTTACGAACCAGGACTTGATAAGCTCGTTGCAAACAACGTTGAGTCCGGGAGGCTCTCGTTCACTGATGACGTTGCCACGGCCGTGCGCGATGCAGATATTGTTTTCATAGCCGTCGGCACGCCCATGGCTTCCGACGGATCAGCCGATCTTTCGGCAATAAAAAGTGTCATTTCAACGGTAGCACGCAATCTCACGGGGCACAAGATCATTTGTACGAAAAGCACGGTTCCTGTTGGAACGGGAGCGTGGATCAGAAAGCTTATGGAAGAAAACGGTGCTCCGCGTGATGGCTTTGACGTCGTGTCAAACCCAGAATTTTTACGTGAGGGTTCAGCTGTCGGTGATTTTCTGCATCCTGATCGCATTGTTATCGGCACTGAGTCGGACACGGCACAAAAGGCCATGTACGAGGTTTATCGACCGATGATCGAGGCTCGTGTCCCCGTTGTCTTTACCAACGTACCAACATCGGAGACCATCAAATACGCGGCCAATGGATTTTTGGCGACCAAAATAAGCTACATCAATGAAATAGCCAACTTGTGCGCAGCCGTGGGCGCGAGTGTCTATACCGTTGCGCGTGGCATGGGTCTTGATAGACGCATTGGTCAGATGTTTCTCAACCCGGGACCCGGTTTTGGCGGCTCATGTTTCCCCAAAGATTGCCATGCCCTCGCTTATACAGCAGCCAAGAACGGCGTCGCCATGCGCGTCATCAACGCTGCCCTTGAAGCCAACGAATATCAAAAAGCAAGTGCGGCGACACGTCTTGCACGTCTCATGGGTACTCTCGAGGGCAAAGGCGTAGCGGTACTTGGGCTTGCCTTCAAGGATAACACGGATGATGTTCGCGAATCTCCGTCTCTTTCAACTATCAAAGCATTGCTTGACGCCAAAGCTCACGTGCGTGCCCACGATCCACTTCCGCTTGCCAGCAAAAACATGCAAACCATTTTCCCCACGTCCATCGTCAAATATGCACCCACTGCGTATGAAGCCGCCGAAAAAGCCGACGGGTGCGTAGTCATGACTGAATGGCCTGATTACCGCAATCTCGATTTGCCACGACTGGGTTCGGTCATGGCAGGCCGTGTTTTGGTCGATATGCGCGGCATGATTGACCCACGCAAGGCGCGCGAGGCAGGCTTTTCTTTTGATTCCATCGGAGTATAACGACAATGGAACCGCGTTTATCATTAGGCCCTGTTGACTTTTCAAAACGCTGATTTTTTTGCATGATAACTCCAATCCAAAAAAATGGAACACTCGAACAGGAGCTATCATGCAGGGAAAGTATATCACAAGTGATGCGTGGGAAAAAATGTTTGCCTTCCTGAAAGAAGACGCCAAAATTTACGTCGTCAGCGAAGAAAGGCTCAGGAACTTCGTTGAGGCAGTGTACTGGATTATGCGAACTGGAGCGCAATGGAGGGAGTTGCCAGAACGATACGGCGCGTGGAACAGTGTATACAAAAGATTCGATGCCTGGAGCAAAAAGGGCGTATGGGAGAAACTTTTTGCCTTTTGTATACGCGACCCTGACCAGGAGTATCTGTCTGTTGACGCAACAATAGTCAGAGCACATCCGTGCGCAGCTGGCCACGGCAAACAAGCAGAAGAGGGTCTTGGGCGAAGCAAGGGGGGCTTCACTACAAAGGTCCATGCTAAGGTTGATGCTCTCGGAAATCCTCTTAAATTCATTATTACACCAGGCCAAGTTGCCGACATCACCCAAGGAGAGGAGCTTATTAAGGGAGATTCTGAATTGCATATCATCGGTGACATGGGGTATGACTCGGACCCTTTTCGCAGGCAAATAAGGGCTCAAAATTGTTGCCCGGTAATCCCAGGCAAAAGTAATCGAACGCAAGTTGTGGAATACGACAAACACGTCTACAAGGAGAGGTCTGTCATCGAGTGTTTCTTTTCAAAGATTAAGCAGTACAGACGCATTTTTTCTCGTTTCGATAAAAAGCTGCGCAATTACCGGGCCTTTCTGCTTTTTGTGGGGACTTGCATATGGCTCCGATAAAAAGTCAACAGGGCCTAGTCAACAAAAAAAGAGGTCTCGTGAAGATGAGTGCACAGTACGTCGTTCTTTCTGCGATCTTGATGTGTTGTTATTCCTTGCATACCGAGGAAGGTGAAGCACAGCCAGTAGTTCTTGTCACGGGGGGAGCGGGCTATATAGGTTCACAGGTAGCCCTTGAATGTGCTCAGCATGGCAATGACGTCATTGTTATCGACTCAAAGATAAAAAAGAGATTTCCTTGGGCGCGGTACATCGAGGCAGATTTTGCCGATGGGGATGTTTTGGCCGATATTTTTACCAACAATAAAGTAGATGCCGTCATTCACTGCGCTGCGCGTGCTGTTGTATGTGAATCGTTCAAGGATCCTCTTGCTTTCTACGAAACAAATGTTAGTAAAACGCTTGTGCTCCTGCGCGTTATGCGTGCATACAATGTGGATAAGATCATCTTTGCGTCAAGCAGATCGATTTATGGAAACGCACAATTTTTGCCCGTAACCGAGGAGCATCCACGGAATCCGCTGAGCCCTTATGCCCGCTCGAAGGTCATGGTTGAAGACATACTTGAAGATGCGCACAAGGCCTACGGACTCAAATACGTCTCGCTGCGCTTTATAAATACCGTGGGAGCTAATCCTGAGTTTGGCATTGGCGAGGAGCACAACCCAGAAAATCACATCGTCCCTATCTTGTTTCACGCCGCCAAAAACAACCTGCCGTTTACGATCTTCGGAGATAAGCATCCAACCACCGATGGAACGTGCGTAAGGAGTTGGATACATGTTAAAGATGTGGCAGGGGCAAATCGTATGGCTCTCGAATACCTCAGGAACGGAGGCCCCTCCGACGTCTTTCAACTTGGAACGAATTTAACCTTGTCTATCAAAGAGCTTGTAAAGGCTGCTGAAGATTTCTACCACACAAAGGTTAATGTCATTGTCGCTCCTAACAGACCGGCAGATTCACCAGAACTCGTTTCTGATTTTTCAAAGGCAAAGAAAATACTCGGCTGGGAGCCCCAATACTCGACGCTTAATTACATAATGGAAACGACGGATCAGTTTGGCTTCGATGAAAACGCCGCCTACGCCGCGTGGTAAAGGTCGGTGGTGCGTGACGAAGGGGTGGCCGAAATTTCTTAAAAAGACGACGCAGCCACGCGGTCGTCTCGGAAAACTGGGCACCCCCGCCTCACGCGTAGTTCTTGAATCGGAACGTTCATGAGATACACAATTGCCCGGCTTGGGAGAATAATGACATGTGTGGCCGCGCTTCACATATTCGCCGCCCCCTCCACGACGTGCCACAAACTTACTATTCACACGTATTTTTCCGCATACTTTGCACTGGATCCCGCACAGCTTGAAATTAACGCTTATGAAATTCTGAGAAAAAAGGATTTTCACAAAAAGCTACACTATCTGGCAATACCCTGGCGAGGCCTCTGGAGGGCGACGCGCGACAACGAGGGCATGCTTGCGGAGAAACTTGACTTTCTACGGAACCAGCTCAAGGACGTGTGTAAAGAGGGCGGGTTCACGGTAGTCTACAATCTCAACTACAATCGCGAGGCAATTTTGCAACTTCTTGCAGATATCGGCATCGAGTGCGTGTTCACTCCATCGGCGACCTTGGCGTGGGAAAAACATCCGAAAGTCAAGATAGTAGCAATGCCGCACTACGCGATCAATGGCGTTGACGCTGTACCGGTTAAGGACATTTGGTACACATTCATCGGGCAGGCCGCGTGTCATCCGATTCGCCAAGGTCTCGTAAGCATGAGGCACCCGGAAAGTGCCGTTATCAAAGAACGTCCTAAATGGTTTTACAAACCAGGCCTTGACGAATACAAAAACGTTCTGGCACGTTCACGTTTTTCTCTGTGCCCTCGGGGATTAAACGCGGGGTCCATTCGTTTTTGGGAATCCCTGCGCGCAGAAGCCATTCCCGTGCTCATCTCTGACGATGCTATTCTGCCGGATGGATTTGATTGGAGTACGTGCACCATGAATGTCAAGGAGTCCGAAATAGGACAGATCGCCGAAATTCTGGCACGTGTATCGGCAAGCGAGGAGGAACGCATGCGAGATGCTTGTCGCCAGGCGTATAGAAAATTTTCGGCGGACAATCTCGTGAGTGTCGTCGAGAACTACTATAACCGCCAAGAGCGCATATGAGGGATTTTATCATCATGAAGCATGTATTCATTGTTCTGGTTGCCATGAATGGATTTACGGCCTGGAGCGCTCAGGTGACGCCCCCTGATGCCGCCATCACGTACAAGGTACCCCAAGGGCGCCTCGGAGACCGGCTTTTGGTATACGCACAGGCCAAGTACGTGTCGCGCAAGCTCAACATTCCACTCATCTTCAAGCCCTTTGTCCCGTGCGATCTTTTTATGATGTCACGTTACGAACAGCAGCTCCAGCAGCATGATGAGAGCTATTATACCAACATCGTCCCTCTGCGATGGTCAAGTTCCCTGCCCGAGGTAACGAAGCCTCGGACGCTCTTTATTGTCGACGGTGCACGACCAGCATCATACCCATTCATTCGTGGAGATGCGGCAATTCTTAAAGAAATACGGAATATGTTCGCTCCGGCCGTGCCCATCACGTATAAGAAACTGCCAGAGCAGTGCGTTTCTGTTGCCGTCCACGTCAGGAAAGGCTCGGGCTGCGATATCATTGACCACGGTGTCAACAAAGGTCATCCGTACCCAACGCTTTCCAGGCAATGGCCGCTCAGATTTCCACCTGAACACTACTACGTCGATCAACTTACGTCCCTCACCTCAGTCCTTGCCGGGCGTTCGATGTATGTTTGCATTTTCACCGACGACAGAAATCCGGCCGCCATCATGGAGAGATTCAGGAAACTCATACCCAACCCTTGCATCGAGTGGGACTACAGCCGTGCCAACACCCAGGACCAAAAATCGGTGATAGATGACCTTTTTGACATGTCCCGTTTTGATTGTTTGATAAGGGGCCAGTCTAATTTTGCCATTATCGCCGACATCATTGGAAACCACCCGGTAATCATCTACCCATCGCACTATATTTGGCGTGGCGACAAACTTATCATAACCGAAGCGCGCGCTCTCGTGAGAAATTCAGAAGGCGTCACTATAGGGAACATTGAGTGCAGCAAGGAAAATATCGAGCTTCTTGAAAGCCTCGTTGCAGCATCGCTGGCAAACAAAGGCAAGATATGCCACACCTCGGCGACGCAACGCCGAAGCTTTTGAAGGTGCGTCGCTCCATGAAGACACGAGAAGGAAGCGTCAGTCAATTGCAATCGTCACAGTTAAAACGAATTAAGCAGGAAGGAATGTTTACTATGAAACGTATATCCATCGCTCTGAGCCTTGCGTTTGCATGCATAGCCGGCGTGTGCCATGGCCAAGAAAAGCCCGATGTCGCCATTACCTACACAGTGCCCCACGGACGACTTGGCGACCGGCTTCTTGTGTACGCCGGGGCCAAGTACCTGTCGCTCAAGTATAACGTTCCACTCCTTTTTAAACCTTTTGCCTCGTCGGACTTATTCGCACTATCCGTTCAGGAAAGACAATTTCATGAAAGTGACGAAGCGTACTACACGAACAAAGTAGAACTCACGGGTCTCACTAAACCGGTCACAACAACAAGACCACAAACTCTTTTTGTTCTGACCGGCGCCCGTCCGTCGGCATGCGCGCGCATCCGCGACGATAGCGCGATGCTCGCCGAAATTCGAAAAATGTTCGCGCCCACTTTTGCCGTCACCTCCCCGATGACACTACCGGACAACTGCGTCTCAGTTGCTGTCCATATACGAAGAGGCTCGGGGCCAGATCATCATACCTCGGCGCCGACGGAGATCTCGAATGCCAGCAACCCCAACGACGCACTTCACGAGGCCCTCGCCAAGCGCTATCCCCTCAAATTTCCGCCTGAACAATACTACGCAGATCAGCTCAATTTTCTCATGACGCTTCTCGGACAGCGCAACGTTTACATCTGCGTTTTTACCGATGACAAAAACCCCGCCGCCGTCGTCGAAAAACTTAAAAAACTCGTGACGGGCTCAAATATTTCGTGGAACTACGACCCCGCAAACACGCAAGACCAAAAAGCAGTGGCGACCTCGCTCTTTGCCATGACAACATTCGATTGCTTCGTAAGAGGCCAATCGCATCTTGCCGTCGTAGCCGACCTTTTGGGAAATCACTCCCTCGTCATAAGCCCAACAAAATACACCTGGCAGGGCAACAAACTCACGGTAACCGAGTCAAGGGCGGTATTCAGGGACCTAGCGACAGGTGCAGATATTAGCCGTACCACATTCAGCGAGAAAAACCACGAACAATTGTCAACACTGATCGCCACGGTCCTGAAGGACAAAGGAATGAATACGTAACGGCCGTACCTACGAAGCTTGTTTTTTGGAGACGCCCGATGCAGCGAGTGCCGTCAGGATATTTTTTTCGATAGCACCCGTTTTTCGCTGTACCTCCTTGCCGCCCACGAAGGTTACAAACGTTGGAACGCTGATGACATCGGCGTTGAGCCCCACGATTGTTTGCAGCTCGCCGAGCTTGGTGTGTTCGCCAAGATTGACCTTTACGAACGTCACGTCCTTTGTGCTTTCAGCCACCGATGCAAAGACGGGAGCCATTCTTTTGCAGGGACCACAAAACGGGGTGTAATAATCAACAACAACGCGATCGTTCCCTTCAAGAACTTTTTTAAGCTGTGATTCTGACGAACACTCGACAACAGCAGCCTCACCCTTGTTTTTAACTTTGCAGGCCTTAGTCTCGCACTTCGAAGAAGCAGCGACGGTATCCACGGCCAGGCTCGACAGAGAGGTACACGAGAGCACGCACGTAACGAGTGAAGCAAAGATCAACTTTTTCATGCTTTTTCCTTTCGCAATAAAGATCGCCGAAGCGCAGGGTAACGTAACGATACACGCCGTCCACAGTATACCGTAACGTGACACTATTTCCAGCGGGTTGGCCGGCTGGCAGTGGTTCTGCAATGTGGTCCGACAAGAAGCTAATAAGTCGATGACAAGGCCCTTTCACCCTCTATGAGGCGTTAATGCATCAGCCCAGGACATCGGTACAAAACAATACGAACTCCATTACGCTCATCGTAAATCACAATCTTTGAAGCACAATCTTGCTCGACAAATGCCATCTTAAATATTTTCGAACGCGCTGCTACACGCGCCGAACCTGAAACACGGGCATGTGCTGCCGAACTTTGGCTAGCGGCATCATACAAGTCGTGCGCAGAAATATGAAATTTATTTTTAAGCTCATCGGCTGCTGTGAAGCGATACCCACGATGATACACGAGTCCGTCACGGCCAACCGTGCAGCTGAAGACAACATGGGCAAGGCAACCACCCTCGAGCACTATAGCGCCCGGCATACTGTATCTATCGTCGTACGCTTCTTCATGAAGGATGCGGTTGCGGATTTCATTGCGCCACGCATCGTGCACACCCTCGTTTATGAGATAAAAGTCTGTCAAGGGCGCGAAAGTGTGGTACATGGCGGATTCCCACGAACACTTCTTGCTGAATTCGGTATCAAACCATCGCAGAACACGTCGGGCATAATGGGGAACACGTGGCACGTGTGTCGGCGCAGGCTCTGTATCTGTACATGAACCATCGACTTCCTCGTCTGGCTCGGCTGAAGCCGCAGCAGCTGCAGAGGCTGCTGAACACGCAGCAGAAAACTGACCGCAACGTGTATGTGGTCGCACCCGAGATCTTGATTTTCCCGCTCTTTTTGCTGTACCGCGTCCTCCGCATCTCTTCGCGGTCCTCTCGCCCTTTGTTACGTCAAGATCGGCAAAAAAATCCTGTTCATCCTGTTCTGACGGCTGAGAATGATTCTGAGAGGCACGAGGCGTTGAGTGATCGTCGTACATATCAAAAAAAGCGTCGAGAACATCAAGAATCTCGCGCGCACGCACTATGCACGCGTCCTTTTCGCCAAAAAGCCGCAGTATGTCATCACTATTGGGTGACTTCATAACAATGGAGCCTGTGGGTAAGCTCATAACAATGGAGCCTGAGCGTACTTTTGTGGACTGAGGTCTTGTTATTAGCCTGACGCTCAGGGAATCCACGACCTGCTCGGCGAGTGCGCAGACCTCTGAGAAAAACGGCATGAGCACAATGCCCAGACGATCGAGTAAAATTTGACTACACGTACTTGCAATGCGGCCTTCAATGAAACCATAATCATTGATGGCACTGCCATTGCCCTTGAGCACAGACACGAGAACCTCTTTAACGACGTCATCATCGGGAAGTTTGTCTGCGACGCTTCTAAGAGATTCTTGGAGCATGGCAAGGCACAGACAAATCTTTTCGTGTATTATAGCAACCTTTTCTTGACAAATACCAGCCTGGGCATAGGCGCCCAGTTTTCTTTCAAAAAGCTTGTCGCTCTTTGCGAGGCAACGAGCATGGTCAAGAACTTTTTCTTCTTCCTCATGTGCGTGAGTACAGGCGTAGCGAAAAATTTCATTATTAACATCGGAAAGAAGTTTTTTTTGTGCAGGATCGCTGGCCTCAACAACATCACATTTTTTACGCCTCTTAAGAGCAGCGATAGCACATTTTTGCGCAGCATCAGATGGGTTTAGGACGCAAGACGAGCTGTAGGTGAGCGCCATGCGGGCGGCAAGCGTACGAAATTCGCGCAACATTTTAACCATAACATCTTCAAATTTGCGAAAAATTGCTGCATGGTGGATATCATTGATGGCAAAAAGTTGTGAGCACGCCGCAATCAAATCAGCTCCATCCTCAAGAGATTTGCCGCGCTGAAAGTGCCACGCAAGCGCACGCGTGGCGTACATGCAAGCAAAAAAGGCCGTGCGTTGGTCGTTGTCTGCAATCATTGCCCGGGCATCGGCATTGACCAAAATTTCAAGGGGCGAGACGGGCACAAGGCTTGTGCCGATGGCACCGTTGATATTCCTAAAGGCCTCATTGGCAGCGACACAAAAGTCAGATAAGGGTCCACGGTTGGTGTGCCCAGGTCTATAGAGAAGGTGATCGTGACATGGCCAGGCAAGCATGCGCACTGGTTGGGAAACAGCACCAACTTTCCTCAATGCCACATTGACAGCTTCATGGAGGACCGCAATCTCCAGGTCTCCATCTCCCGACGAAGGGCCGGTCGGATGAAGAATTCCTTCGAGGCTCGGGCTGGGTATATTACCGAGAGGTTCGTCTGCAGAGAAAGGCATAACGTGTTCTCGTGACTTACCTTTATCAGCACCCATGGTGCACGTACCATCGTCGGCTCCGTGGAGAAGATGGACTCCCGCGCAGATCAAGGGGAGGAGCCTTACAAAAAATTTTGCTCTTTTCATCTAAAAATTCTCCATAATGAAACAAAGACCGATCCCAAGGATGGGATGCTTTTTTCTGCCTACCTACCCCCGTACACGTCTGAGGCGCCAACTTTGTCTGGACAACCGTTCACGACACACATATACCGTTACCGCGGGCGAGGGAACGTCAGTGACAACGGGGCAGGGAGCCAGATCAGCGTTACTCTTAATGCTGCACAAGACGGGCGCTTAAGGCCGTTGAATGCACGTTTGCAGACCGTGTAAAACACGTCGACCTGCCAGCCAATCCTGCAAATGGCTAGAAAGATTAATTTTACTAGATACAACGCAAACATAATTCTAATTATATTCATATGACTTTGCAAATGGAAAATGTAGCTGTGTAGCAGCACTGTGATAATGTCCTCATGATAGCACAATGAAAATGACCGCTTTTGTTTTTTGGCCAGGGTCTGTTGAGTTTTTGTAATTGCAGTTCACTTAACCTGCGCCAAACCAACGGCTGGAACTCTCGGCTGCCAGGTTCAAAGGCTACAGGAGCGTATTTTAACGCGATGACAACAAGCACAACATACGGGAGTCCCGCGCAGATACCGGAGCGAGGGTATTCGTTATTGCTGTCCCTGCCGCGTACGCGCAGAACCCGTTTGCAGGGGCTTACTTGAATGTCGGACAGTCGCGCACGGACTCAGGCATACCGTGCAAAAAAGGGAAGAACTGAGTCATCGTTGAGTGATAAAGAGTCGATGCCAAGGTCGATGAGAAGCTTGGCAAATTCGGGGTAATCGGAGGGGGCCTGACCGCAGATCCCTATGGGACGATTGTTGCGGTGAGCACCAGCAATTGCCATTTTTATGATACGCACGACTGCTTCGTCACGCTCATCAAAGCCGGATGAAAAAAATTCAGAATCGCGATCAACGCCAAGTGTGAGTTGCGTAAGGTCGTTTGAGCCCAGGGAAAATCCGTCGAAATGCTGGCACAGTTCGTCGATAACAAGTACATTGGAGGGGATCTCGCACGTTAAAATGAGCTCGAGTCCGTCGACGCCGCGCTTAAGGCCGTTGTGAGCAAGAAGGTCAACGACTGTCGTCGCTTCTGTGAGCGTTCGTACGAAGGGAACCATGACCTTAACGTTCTTAAAGCCCATAACTTCGCGCACGTTTTTGATCGCGGCACATTCCATGGCGAAGGCCTCTTTATATAAATCGTGGTAATAACGAAAGGCCCCGCGAACGCCGAGCATGGGGTTTTGCTCGTAAGGCTCGTAATACATGCCACCGAGCAAACTTCGGTACTCGTTGCTCTTGAAATCCGAAAGACGTACGATGACAGGGCGCGGATGAAAACCGGCTGCCACCATGCCCACCGCTTGCGCCAAGTGCGTTATGAAAAACTGTTTTTTGTCGTCAAAACCCACCGTGAGAGCGTCTATACGCTCCCGTGTTTGGCGGTCCTTGATGGCGTCGGGTTTTACGAAAGCCATGGGGTGAACGGTGATCATTTTGCTGATGATAAATTCCGAGCGAAGGAGTCCGACGCCGGTGACGGGCAAAAGTGCTGTTTTGAAAGCTCCTTCGGGGTCAGAGATATTAACCATGACATCGACGGGAACGGCCGGCGTGGTATCAAATGTTACCGTGGTTTGTTTGAAGGGAACTGCGCCATCGTAGACATAGCCGACGTCGCCGTGACTGCAGTCGACGGTAACGATCCTTCCGTCGCTGATTTTTTTAGTAGCCGTTCCCGTACCAACAATGACAGGAATGCCGAGCTCGCGTGCAACAATAGCTGCATGGCACGTTCTGCCGCCACAATCGGTAACTATGCCGACTGCGCGTTTCATAGCGGGAACCCAGGCGGGATCTGTCATTGACGTGACAATGATGTCGCCGACGCCAACACATCCTATGTCCTCGACACGCTTAACGACGCGCGCCGTTCCGTGGACAATTTTTTGGCCGACACTCGTGCCCGTTGCAAGTGTGACAAATGAAGTTTCTTGCTCTGCACTAGAATCGAGCGTATACGTGACGAATTTTGTCGCCGTGCTGCGCACCGCAACCGCATGAACCGTCTCCGGTCGCGCCTGGACGATGTACATAAGCCCCTCGATGCCATCCATGGCCCACTCGACATCGAGGGGTACTTTGTGGCCCGCATGAGCGCTATAGTTGCGCTCGAGAAGAATGACCTTTTTGGCGAGTTCTAGGACCTCAATGTCAAGGAGTGAGAACATTCTTTGTTCACCCGTCGACACCGGAACTTCCCGTGTCATGCCGCGCTCGACATCATACACAGTCTTTGTTTCCTTGCTCCCGCATACTTTTTTGACAAGGGGAGCAAAGCCGTCCATGAGTGTATTTTTATGAACAACGAATTCGTCAGGCGTGACAAGACCCTTAACAACACTCTCGCCGAGGCCATAGGAGGCATTGATGGTCACGATGCCGTCAAATCCCGATTCTGGGTCGAGCGAAAAGGCGACGCCTGAGCATCCCACGTCAGCGCGCACCATTTTTTGCACGCCAACGGCGATGGCCATGTTTGCATCAAGGATGCCCTTCTGAACACGGTATGCGATGGCTCTGTCGGTAAAAAGCGAGGCGAAACACGCCTTGCAGGCATCGAGGAGTTTTTCGGTCCCGACGATGTTGAGAAAGCTTTCGTGTTGACCGGCAAATGATACCCCAGGAGCGTCTTCGGCCGTTGCCGAAGAACGCACGGCAACATCAAGATTGGTGCGTCCGCAGAGCTGACACAATTTTTTGTAGGCGTCGCATATGGCACCGGCAAGATCGTCGGCAATTGCGGCGTTGTTGATGAGCTCGCGAGCCTTCGTTGCAGCTTTGCTGATGCTTGCCGTATCGTTATGCGTCCTGAGGCTTTCGACGATGGCGTCGAGGTCGTCGGCGATGCCATGTGCCTCCACGAAGTGGCGGTACGCATGAGTCGTTACAGCAAAACCCGGTGGAACGTGAATGCCGATGTGCGTGCACGTCCTTATCATATGTCCGAGCGATGCGTTTTTCCCCCCCACCAAAGCAAGGTCGCCAAGCCCTACACGATCAAGCCACACAACATAGTTCATAATACGCCGCGCCCTCTAAAAACAGAAACATCAACACTTCTTTTAAGTCTACAAAGTATGCTTATAAACGGCAATGCGCGCCCTCTCTTATTTTGTGCCAATAGTTGAAATTATTTTGGTTTTTTGCAATACTATAAACGTAACTACAAACGTATAAAATTTTATGGAGTGAAAAGATATGGGAAATCATACAAATGGAAAAAATCTTAAAATGACCATGAAGTTGAGAGGATGTGTGCGTTTGGCTTTTCTAACATGCCTCGCGTACATGCCAGTTTTTGTGTGTTGTATGCATCCGCGACGCGCAGTAGGGCGGCCCTTGGTCAGACGGGGTGGTGCTGCGGTTGCTCGTCCAGCTGGTCGAGCACATCACGTCGCTGCGGGTCGCGCCGCCGTGAATAGTGTTCCGGCCAGGCCAGCAGTGGCCAGAAGTGGAACGGCTGGCACCGGCAATGGCGGTCGGGTCGTGCGTACAGCGACCGCGGTGGTACAGGCCGCGCGGCCGGGCAACAGGTGGTATACCCGTGCCTTCGCCGTGAGTCTTGATAATCGCACGAACGAATTGAATGTTCTCCTTGTCCACGACACATCGAATCCTGCTAACGAGCGCTGGATTGATTTTAGAACCGTCGGACGTGGTGCCGGCGGTGCTGACAATGTTGCGTCTTCAACCATCGACACCATAACGAACGGCCTTGTACACCCTTTCAGCACGCGGCCAGCGGCGTGGAAACGTGATTCCGGCACTGGCGATGTATTTCACGTTTTTGAAGTAAACTATATTCCTGGCAGCACGCTTTATCGAGAAAACGAACGTATTTATGGTCGCGGCCGTAGCGGCGTTCGTGCTACTACTGACGATTTTATGTGGGTTCCCGTGAGCCAGCTTGTTGGTCCACGCGCACTTTCCCTTCGCGGAAAACCCGTCGACGGCCTTACGTTGTGGGCAGCGCGGCAATTTTTTGGTGCAGCAGCTGGCACCAACAACGGTGGTGCAGGCAGTAGCGCTGGTGCGGCGCGTCAGGAGGGGGGCGGCGCGGCGGCTGGTGCTGGACGACGTGCTGCGGTTGCCCCTCGCGTTGCCGCTGGTGGCACGTGGCTTACCATACCTCGTGCTATCCTTTTTTACGAAAACACCAAGCCGTACTATTTTCTGACAAACTATTACCAGGGTCGCGATAGCTCCTTCGTTTGCGATGGTGTACGGTGGCCAACGTCAGAACACTACTTTCAAGCCAAGAAATCAACGGATCCCGTAGAGTGTGACAATATAAGGAACCTCGCCAGGGCTCGCGATGCCCAGGCAGCTGGTCGGCGTGTTCAGCATTTTAGGGCTGGATGGGACAGATCAGAATGCTTCCGCTTTATGGGCAGGGCTCTCGAGGAAAAGTTTCGACAAAATCCTGGTCTTGCTCAACAATTGCTTGCTACAGGCGATGCCGTGCTTGTCGAAAACGCTGGACGCAATGATGCTCAATGGGGAGCCGGTGCCGATGGACGCGGTCACAACTACCTCGGTCGCCAGCTCATGGTTCTGCGTGAATCTCTAAGGACGCGACGCCGTTACGACTTTAATCCGGCAACGACTCTCTCCTTCGATAATTTACAGCGATACGGCTTCAGCCCTTCAAGAGCTTTGGCCGGTAGATAAGTCGCAACGAACCATAGAACGGTGTTCAGGAACGCCGGTCTAGGCATGTCGCTCAACAATTTGTTATGCACCGCACTCCCTCAAACGTGTGGGGGTGCGGCGCGATCTTTTGTGAAGGCACACGCTCGTGCGTTTTCCACAGAGCGCAGGCCATTGGTGCCCGAACTACCATGATATTCAACGACGCGGGACCCTTTTGACGTTTACGGGTTTTTTTGTGACACTGAACCTGAACGTGCGATGACCTTTTTGATCCGTTATGAAACTTCACGAATAGAGGCATTCTATGAAACCATTGTTGGTCTGTGGACTCACGATAGCGTCACTGTTTTTATGCTGCCCCCTCCATGCTGCATCGGCCAATCGCGACCAAGCTCCATTGGCCGTCCCCGTCAGAACCTTCCTTCTTAGGGACGGAAGTTTGCGTGTCAATCGGCGTCTTGAGCCAGCGGAACTTGAGAGTGCCGTGTCACGGCAAGCCGCCGCACTCGGCAACGACGCTTTCGCGCAGGAATGCCATGAGATGAGGCCCACGCTGAGCGTTGTGTGCGACGATGGTACCATACCGTACAAGCTACGGCCGGTCTTGGTGTAATCGGGTTGTGTGCCGCCGTATATCGCAGAGGAGCTTTGACATTGCCGCGTGCACTCAAGGTATCACTCTATGGCGGTTTTTTGGCTTATGCGACCTTTGCCGGCATCAGGGCTGTTTATCAACACTGGGCGCCCGCATGGCGCCGATCATGGGCGGAAGGCACCATGGCGGCGTTCGCAGCAGGGCCGCAGGGACGCTTTGATGCGGTTGCCGCTAACTTGTATTCAGTAATGCGGGCCAATAATTGTCCTATAGCGAGTCGGTCGGCACTTCAGACTGATCCAATTTTTTCACGCCTTGAATACTACTTCAACGAACGCATACGACAATTGGTTTTTCCGTATCGCGGTGAAAACATGCAGGAGTATCGTGGCAGGTTTATTGGGTGACAACGGTTTCTTCCGCATGGCGCCGGTCTTTCCCTTGCGGACATCGGCAACGCATGTGTTGCTCACTGTGGGTTTTGGGAGAATAGACTTCGTACAACGCTTGTCGAGTGCGAGCGTAGGCAGAGTGGGCGGGGCGGCGGCGAGGTCAGGTCTTAAATCTCGGCTATGGTTGGATGGATTGATGGCGTCTAGGCAGGGTAGTTTGGTCGCCGATGATGCATCGGTGGTGTGGTTCGGAGGGTGTTGCCAATGATGAAATCGGAGTCACGGCACAGCAATTGCGTTGTTTATGCTTAAAATTAGTGCTCTCGGTGCTGGTGCGGGCACAACGTCCATTGTGCACACTATCTGTTTGTGCGTCCAACCGGGACACGTTCACGTCATCATGGGTCCTAACGGTGCTGGCAAAAGCTCGCTTCTCCATGTTCTCATGGGAGACCCGGTCCTCAAAGTGAGTGCGGGAACGCTCAGGTTTGAAGGCAACGATCTTGCCGGAGTTGCCCCTGACGAGCGTGCGCGGATGGGCATGTTCCTCACTCTTCAGAACCCTGTTGTCATACCGGGTCTTTGTACGCACACCCTTCTTGTTGAGGCAATGCGTGCGCGTCTTGCCGGTAGTTTCTGCCGTCAAGACGTCGGCTTGCGTATTGAGGAAGCGGCCGATGAGCTCGGTATCAATCGCGCGTGGCTTTATAGATCTCTCGAAAGTGGATTTTCTGGTGGAGAAAGAAAGCGTCTTGAAATGCTCCATGTTCTTGTCATTAAACCAAAACTCGTCCTCCTCGATGAAATTGACTCCGGCCTTGATGTTGACGTGCGACTTCGGATGGCGGAAGTTCTCAACGCCTATCGAGCACGCAACAAAGGGGCGAGTATGATCGTCGTCGGCCACCACCGCACATTCCTTGAACAGTTACGACCCGATTGTGTCCACGTGATGAAGGAAGGGGCAATCGTGCGCTCGGGGGCAATCGATCTTATTGCTACCGTGCACGAACAGGGCTATGATGCCATCATCGAAAGCTGAACGTGTGCATGCGACGTGCGGTGTTTCGCGCGACGTTATTGAATACATGAGTTCTCGCAAGCGTGAACCTGAGTGGATGCTTGCGTGGCGTCTCCGTGCGCTCGAGCACTTTGAACGCATGGAAAAACCTTCGTGGGGCGTTGATCTTGACGAGCTTGACATAACGAACATGTGCTTTTACTCCAAGCCTTTTGATGAGCAGGCGCGGACGTGGGATGAGGTTCCTCCACACATCAGGCAAACGTTTGACGCGCTTGGCATACCGCACGCAGAACATGACGCTCTTGCAGGTGTGGGGGCGCAGTTTGAGTCGGAAATGCTCTACAAAAGTCTCAAGGAAAGCGTCGCCGCGCGCGGCGTTATTTTTTGTTCGCTCGATGAAGCCGTTGAGTGCCACGGTGACCTTCTTTGTCGCCATCTGGGCACCGTTGTTGGTCTCGATGACAATATCTTTGCGGCACTCAACGCGGCCGTATGGAGCGGCGGGTGCTTCATATACGTCCCTCGGAGCGTTCACGTCGAACTGCCACTTCACGCATATTTCAGGGTACATCAAGAACGTATGGGCCAGTGCGAACGGACGCTCATCATCGCTGAGGAGGGCAGCAATGTTCACTATCTTGAAGCATGCAGCGCGCCGTTGTACACAACACACGCACTTCACTGTGCTGTTGTTGAGATCGTCGTTGCAAACCGCGCATGTGTTCGCTATACAACGATGCAAAATTGGTCAAAAAACATGTACAACCTCGTAACGAAACGTGCGCACGTCGGGGCCGACGCACGTATTGAGTGGGTCGATGGCAACTTTGGGGCCCGTGCGACTATGAAATATCCGTGCATGGTTCTCAATGGCGCCGGGGCACGAGGCACTATGATCTCCCTGGCCTTCGCCGGCGACGGCCAGCACCAACACACGGGCGCCAAGGTGATCCATCGAGCGCCTAATACAACGGCAACGGTTCACTCAAAATCCGTCTGCCACGACGGTGGCATTACCGGTTATGCAGGGACGGTAGTCGTGGAGCCTTGGGCGCATGGGTCACAAACGTACGTGAACTGTGATGCGCTCATGCTTGACGATCGTTCGCGCGCGACAAGCCAGCCATGCGTCGACGTGAAAACGTGTGATGCCCACGTCGGCCACGAGGCCTCTGTTAAACCCCTTGACGAGCGTGCTATTTTTTGTCTTCAAAGCAGAGGTATCCGGCCAAAAGATGCGCGCATGCTTGTTATTCACGGCTTTACGGCCACATTCGTGAGTGCGTTGCCTCTTGAATATTCTCTTGAGCTTGATCGGCTCATTGAGCACGAACTTGGCGATTCACGCTCATGATACACGAAGAAGACGTCCCGCGACGTACGATTCACCTGCCGAATGCTCATGAGGAACAGATTGTTACACTTACATCCGATGGCATGATATGCTCACACGTGAGCGTCATCGTTGATTGCGGAGCTCGTGTCACCATCATCGACCGTAGTGTCTGCCCTCTCACGAATATCGACATAACCGTGAGCAAGAACGCTCGTGTTGTCTGGCTTTCCGACGTTCTGCATGAACACATCAATATTTGTTGCCACGCCCACGCCGACGTTGTTTTTATCCACAAGGCCAGTCCACGATGCGGGTCATCGGGGCGGAGTGCCGTCATGTGCACACTTGAGGGTGAAGGCGCACGGGCAATCCTACGCTTCGTGTGTTCTATTGGTAGCGGCGGAACTCTCGACCTTTCAACTGTTCAAAGACATGAAGCGCCATCGACACGGAGTGATTGTAGCGTTGTCGGGTCAGTCAATGACGGCGGATCATTGAACCACAAGAGCGTGATGATAAGCGAAGTTTCCCACACACAACTCGAGGCGAGTGACAAAGATGCCATCATCCTCCTGGGACAGGATGCGCGTGCCACGGTTAAGCCGTGGTTTGACATGAAGAGCCCCGATGCTCGTTGCACGCACGCTGCTGCCGTTGGCGGCCTTGACGAACGCCATGTATGGTATCTTCACATGCACGGCATCGGAACAAAGCGCGCACACTCTACTATCATCCAAGCGTGCGTACGGACAGCGTTCGATACCATTCTTCCAACCCTGTCGCCTCGCGCCGTCGTATTTCTTGAAGAGCTGCTTCTATCCGTGAGTGCAGGAGCAAAATGATAACGTCATCCTCGTATAGCCTTCACGCGTGTGACCACTCCCTGACTGTGCTCCATGGTGTTAGCAATCAGTCAGCCATTCGGCGTATGTAATGCCTATGCGAGCCTTTCTGCTTCTTTTTGTAGGGTGTTAGAGTGTGCGATCGTGTACGCCATGCAATACGATCCCAGAGGGTCTTGAGTTGAGGGTTTTCCTACAAAGCCATACGAAGTATAGGCGTCGATCGCGTGCGTGTTTAAGTTCATAACGGTGAGGGCAAGAGCTTTGATGGTGAGCGTCGGTGGCAGTATTTTGAATATCGAGCTTATAAGCAGTTTTCCGATGCCACGGTGCTGCCCTTCGGGCACAATCATTACGTTGGGAATTCCCATGGTACCTTCTTGATCGTCGTGATATGCCACAAATTGTGCGAATCCCAGTGTACGCGATGTGTCCTTGGCCACCACAAACCACGCAATATCTTTGTTGTTGAAGCCGGCCGCTTGACGAACGAACTCAGCGCGCAGTATGTTCTGCATTTTCTCGGTGACGCTGTGCCAATCGACTGAAGCTAAGTTCTTGGCAAGAAGGGGCTCAAGTGGGCCCAAGATATCGTAGGATGATAAAACCTCGGGATGCTTCCTCACAACATCGACCAAAAAAGGTGCGCTAGCCTGGGCAAAAATGTCACGCAGGTCTATAGTTTTTTCGATAAATGCTCAGTCACGCACCTCAATTCTCTCCCAATCTAAGGAAAGCGGGACCCCGTTTTTGTCGGCGCTTGTTAGTGTCCCAGATTTTTGGTTCTCAGTCATGGCGACTACGTTTTTGAACCACGCCGAAGTTTCCGGGGCTGTCGGCCTTACGCGTACGTATCTGACGAACAGATACGAGCCCGACGCTGCGAGCAAAGCTATAAGCGCGGCCAAAATCTTATACGCACAAGCCATGGGCGCACCTCAACAAAAAAACGAACGCACGATAAAAAACAAGATATCAGCAAACACTGCTCTCTACGGAAAGTACGATACCAAAACTGAAAACTATGATGAACCCCGAAAATCAGACAGTACTTCTATCCGTGAGTGACGACATTGTTAAAGCAACGTGATGATCGCTCTATGCTAGGGGAACGGCCTGCGCTAAAAAACTCGACCACGTATTGAGAACAGAGCTAAACGTTGAATAGGAATGGTGAATGCTCTGCTCGGGAAAGTAAATGGAAAGTCCGCGTGCTTGTGAAAGATTCCTCCCCACAATGTTTGCAATGACAACATCCTCAATAAGGCTCTTGCCGTACTCAAGTTCGTCCTGAAGTTTCTTCACGAAATATTCTTCGTTAGTTCTTGAGGTAAGGGAAAAGCTCTTGAGGTTAGCCAAAAGGTTGCGATAAAAATGGTGAAGATCGATGTACTGAGGCGTTTCAAAGTGCGTGCAGAATTTTCTATTTCTGCTCAGGGCGATGGCTTTTTTTACCGTGTTGTTTTTCTGTCCCTTGAGACACGTGCTGAGGAGGCTAGCTACGGTTCCTATGTTGGCCTCAAGTTGCTTCATTTTTGTCACGTCAAGGTTTACCGCAGCCAAAGTGTAATCCTGTGTGTAAGGTGCGTATGTTTTGCCGTAGGTATCGACAATGTGGCATGCAAGCGAAACGGGGTCCAGGGGTGCGTGTTTGAGCGGTTCGAGAATGCTGCTGTAGTCCCAGCCGGTGCCAAATTCTACCTCTTCTGAGGCAACCAAAAGGTCGGCATAGTCTTTGACCATGAAAGCGATTTCGCTCATCGACATGAGACACGTGTCAAACCCAATGATGGCGAATTTTTTGTTATTCATGATCGCCGGCGACTCTTTAATTTCTTTGAGCGCTGAAATCAGCTTTTGATTGGTGAGGTAGTGGCCGGTCGAGTCGTCCCAACATACGCCGCGCATTTCCCGATCAGCATCGGAAAGCTCAAGAAAATCGCACGAACGATCGAGCTCAAGTTCCTGAGTTGCTGGATTGAACATAAGGAGATCCATGGGGTGGACGTTCCTGGCGTGTGCAGGGTCGATGGCTCCCGTACCGTGGTCCCAGCAGACGATCATGTAATTTTTGGCGGGAAAATTTTGAACGGCAAGCTGAACGCATGAAATGAGTGACTGAGGGTCGCCGCTGTCCATGTTTTGGCACTCGCCAACAAATTCATCGATGCCGCCCCTTTGAATGTAAAAATGAGAACACGTTTTTTTGTTGCCAACGCGTATATCGAGGTGCACGAAAATATCGGCATAATCAGTTGACCCTACGGTGGCCATTTGGCGGATGTTGCGAATGGCAAACTTCTGAAGTTCATTGTCGGCGGCCATGTAGATTATGATTGTCCAATCCTTGAGCTGCTGGGAACGACCTGTCTTGTGTCCACCGACTTTCCGTATCGGTATCTGGTCGAGTTCTTCGGGAAGGGAACGAATACCGGAAAAGAAGTCCAAAAAACGCGCAGGTATGCCTGACGCATCGATAAAACCCCTTTTGGCGACAGCAGAAATGGAGCCTTGAGACGCGGTGTGTGCATACACGCAGACGCAGAAGGCTACGATAAAACTCGTTCGACGTTTCAAGGCAACTCTTGGAACCATGGCGCAACTCCCCTTCTATGTGTTACTCGTTGCCACCATGCTAGCGTACTGTGCACTGTCAACTCAACGGTTTGTGTGTTTCGGATCTCATTTTATTCTTGTTAAAAAAAATGAATGTTGTACCTTCAGCGAGGAAAGGTGTGGAGATCGACGGCGAAAATTTCCGGTGTTGTGTGAATGTGGTGCATGAGCGGGCAAGCCAACGCGGCGCGCGCTCGTCAGGTTGTGTTTGCACTAGGGAGGCGGCGGGGTAAAAATGCAGGGCAGACTACGTGCGGTGCTCGTCGTTCTCTTTGTATGGTGCTTTTCTGTAACGCCGGTCACACCTGCGGTCGCCGGTATGGGCAGCGATAAAGCCGTTTTCCAATCCATCGTTTGGGGGCTCAAAAACAGTGTCGGTTATGTCGTGACCCACTATCCGCGCACCGTCACCCTTCTCCTGGCACTCTACTTTTACAAAGAAATCTTTGCACTTGTACGCACGTTGCTCTTCATGCTCATCGAAGAGCATCCGCGGGCAAGCTTTGTTCTCATGCTCGGTGGTCTTTCACTTTTTTGGTATCTCTTGGACCGTACTAACCCGCCTCCCTCGCCAGGGTCTATCGAAGCCCTCGCGTCTGCCAATGTTGTGAATGGTTACGACCCTTGATTTTTTCATGACGCCCTTGCTAACGTGGTGAATGAGGGTACGGTAAGAAATAAATGCCGGTGTACGAAACGCCGCTAGCGGCGTTTCTTGAGGGGGGGGCTTCATGGTTAAAGTCAAGCGTGAAACTGCGATTTTGAGATATGGACACGGGTGGTTCCTGTGCATCGTCTGCGCGGCGGCCGACGGTGGTGCCACACTCCATGCGATGGAAGAACAGGGGGCAGAGAAACCTGAAGTTAAGCGAATTACCGCAATTCACCAATCGGAGACAGCGCAGTCATCAGAAAAGTCTCAGGACCATTCTTCTTCGGTTGTCGTTGTTGTTGCCGACCAAACACCATTACGGCAGGACTGTGTAGAGCTGAGCAGCAGCCTCAGGCCTCCAACGACGCGCGGTCGCCGCAACTCTGTAACCGTGCAAATAGACACGGGCAGTTCAGCCAAGGACGGCAAAAATGGAAAGCACGATTCGGTTATTTTTGAAATTGAGATCCCCGACGAGGTACTCGAGGCTGATCCGGTAGATATTGACATAATTATCGATGATCTTGTTCGAGAAGCAGGGATTGCAGCGTTTGGAAGGCACGTTGAGGGAGCTTTTTACGCTGAGGAATTGCACAGGATCCTCCATAATACCTTTGCAACACTCATTGAGGAAAAGCATGCAAAATTGGCAAAGAGTTGCAGCGATTTTCGGCAGGCAACGGATCCAGGAGCGGGCAGTGCCGATGGAGCCAGCGAGCGCGTCGTTCACATTTCTTCTGCTCGCGAGTACGTTCGTGGGCGCTGTGCGCGTCCGAAAGACCGGCAGCTTGCCATGAAAAAAGATGCAGCTGATGCGGTGAGGGCGGCACTTCTTAAGCGCGTAACATCCTCGCATGATCTTAGGGCCGAAGCATCTGAGACCGGTGGCCAGCGCAATGAAAGTGATGCCCTTCGTCAATGGGTCCTCCTTGAACTTGAATCGCGTGACAAGGCTATGCAGGAGGAACACGCAAAAACCACCGAAAAACTTGAGGACGAGCGGCGTCGCAAAAGGTATGCGATGATGTCAACTCTTGCCACCGCACTCGGCGGCATTACCGCCACGCTCGTTGCCTACTACAACCAGCATACCGGCCACAGCAACAGCTGTTAGGCATGTTGGCATGCGCACGGAACCATGAAGCGTACTACGTTTGCTTTCCTTTTCTTGATCTGCTCTGTCGTCATGGCCTTTCTTCACCTCAGAAAACGCGCTGCTTTTGTTGATCAAGTTTACAAGAAACAGAGGAGCGAAAAAATTCGCCAAGAGCTCATGCACACAAAAACTTCCCTTCTTCATTGTGTACACGAACGCAAAAATTTGGCGACAGTAAAGAACTTTGCCACTCATGAACTTGGCATGCACCCAATAGTACTTGGACGCACGACGGCCGTGCGCTACACATGAATCGCGAACTTTCTCATGCGAGGCTTTCGGCAACATTTCTGGCATTTTGCCTTGTGTACGCCATCGCTCTCTGTTCCTTGTATCGTATCCAAGTACTTCGCGGGCGCTTTTTCAAGAACTTGGGGCATCAGCAGTACCGTACCCTCGTAACAGTTCCGGCATGTCGTGCGCCTATCTACGACCGCCATGATGTGCCCATCGCTATCAACAAACCGTGTGTTTCTGCTTTTATTGTCCCAGCAGAGTGTTCTGGCGACAAGGCAGTTGTGACATTACTCGAGCGCCATTTTCCTGCCGCCGCCGCGCGCCTCACCCGACGTCCTACCGACAATTTTATGTTCGTTAAAAGACGTCTTAGCGAGCACGAAAGGGAGATCATACGCCTGTCAGGATGCGCATACATACGGCTCGTAAATGAAGAAAGTCGTTATTATCCCGTTGCGTCCCTTGCAAGTGTCGTTGGGCTTACCGATATTGACAACAGGGGCATCTGCGGTGTTGAGCTTGAGTGTGATACAGCATTGCGCGGTCGACCATCGGTTGCACAATGCGAAAAGGACGCTCGCTCAGAAGTTTTTTATTTTAACAAAAAAATGCGACATACAGGCTGCGATGGTCGGCCGGTTAAACTCACCATCGATGCCAACGTACAATTTCTTGTCAACGAAGAACTTAAAGAAACCCTTGCGAGCTTCGACTCAAGCGAAGGTGCCATCCTTGTCATGAACCCTGACAATGGTGATATAATAGCCATGGTGAGTGAGCCCAGCTTTGATCCCAACGACACGCGTGCCATCGATATTTCAACAACACAAAATCGCGTTGTCACAGAGCGCTATGAACTCGGGTCGGTTATGAAGGTTTTTGTCGCCCTGGCCGCCCTTGAAGCTGGCGTCGTTACACCCGATGAAGTCATCGATTGCAAAAACTGCATGAGTACGTATCTCTGTGGCCGCAAGATAACGACGGTTCACGAAAACGGGCGTATTCCTTTTTGGCAGGTAATCGCCGAATCGAATAACATAGGCATAGCAATCGTGGCCATACGCCTGGGAACGTCACTCTATCATCACTACGTGCGTATGGGATTTGACCGTTCAACCGGTGTCACATTGCCCGGTGAACAAAAGGGCTTCGTTAGCGCCCCGCCGACGTGGTCGAAACAGTCGATTCTTTCGCTTTCATATGGCTACGAAATTGCCATAACCCTCATTGAACTCGCGCAAGCCTTTGCTATGATAGCCCGTGGCGGCTCTCTGATCCAACCCAGACTCATCGTCGAACCGGCCGAAGAAACGCCGGTTAACGTCGCACCACAAAAAAACATTTATAGCAAAAAAAATATCGATATCATCCGCGATATACTCGAAAAAACAGCAACTGAAGGAACGGCCAAACGAGCACGCATTAAGGGCTATCGCGTCATGTGCAAAACGGGTACGGCAAATACGCTCGTCAACGGCACGTACACAACAAAAATCAACCTCTTTACGTGCGCTGGAATTGTACAAAAGGGCGACTACCAACGCGTTATAGTGACATTTATCAAAGCTCCTGGACGCAAAAAACTCTACGCGGCCACGGTTGCTGTGCCACTCTTTGAGCGCGTTGCAGAAAAAGTCCTTCTCAACGACCACATTTTTTAAGAATGTCGCACCAATGTAAGCGGCTCATCAATGCTGGGCAATGTTGGTTACGATGCGCCAAATGTCCTGGAACGTGAGGTAAACAAAGAGGACCATGACAAGGCCCCATGAAATGAGATTTATAACAAGGCGCGCCTTATCCTCAAGCGATCTACCAACCGCCGCTTCAATGCCGTAAATAAGTATCTGACCGCCATCAAAGACGGGAAGCGGTATCATGTTGAGCACGGCAAGATTGATACTGATTATTGCAAGAAGAATGAGAAAAACTTTGAACCCCTGAGCGGCGTTTTGCGACATAATGTTGATGATCATAACAGGCCCGCCGAGAGCCTTAACATCACGTCTGACGAAAATATGTTTGAGCATGGCGGCGGTCGCAACAATATAACGTGTCGCCACGTGTGCGCCGTTCATACACGACTGCCACAAGGGAACACCCGCTGTGGCGTTCATGGCAAAAGTGACGCCCAAAAATCCTACGTTCACTCCCTGCGCTGCCATCGAGGTCGGGATAACTGAGACCTCACGTACGACATTGTCGTGCTCGACGCGGAGCTCCAAAGGTTTGCCAGCGTGCGCTTGAATAATTTCAAAAAACGTACAGACATTGGCTTCAAGGTTTGTGCCGTTGCATGAAACAATTCGATCGCCGACCTTGAGCCCAGCACCGCTTGCCGGAGAATTCGGTTCGACGGCAGCGATGGTGTTGGTGGCGTTGAGTGGGTAGAGAAAGCTTGTCTTGGGAAGTCCAAAAAAGAACACTGCCATCATGATGGCATAGGCGAAAAAGATGTTAAAAAGTATGCCGCCGAACATGATGAGAAACTTTTGGTAGAATGGTCGTACAGCAAAAGACCCTTCATCGCGTGCAAGCGCCTCGTGTTGTTCTCCTTGCCCTACCTCGGCCGATCCGGCGATTTCAACGTAACCACCGAGGGGAATCGCGGAAATGGAAAATTCAGTTTCGCCAAATTTTTTGGTTATCAAGCGCGGCCCGTAGCCAACCGAGAATGACGGCGTGCGAACCCCAAAGATTTTGCACATGATAAAGTGGCCGCACTCGTGGACGATGATGAGAAGGGCGATGCCGATAAAGCCAACAAGGATGAAGACTACGTTGTGCCACGACGAGAGCATGCTCCTAAAGAACTCCATAAACAATCCTTGGTTTTAAGGGTTTTACCGCAGCTGCCCCCCGATGGCGGCGTTGTATACGTTCCAAGTCTAGCATGCGGTAGTACCCAAGTCCAAGACTCACGCTTAACAACGTCTTTCGCCAGACGCGCTCTACGTGCTGTTAAAAATGATTAGTGCCACACAAGTGCGTGCTCTTTCCTCGGTGGTGCACTTCATACTTGACGGTGCCCGGTTCCCAGAGATGAGCAAAGCGAAGCAAGAAAAAACCAACCCAGGTACTTGTTGTCATAAAACCTCCATAGTATAATAAATGGCATGCTATGTCAGTCTGAAAATTTTTTTGGGGGGTCGGGGAAACACCACGATGAAGGCCATAGAGTTTGTTGCGACTGTACATGATGGGGTGATTAAAATTCCAAAGAAGTACTGGAAGGAACTTGAACACGAGCTCAGGATAATAATCCTTGTTGCAGAAAATGTCCCCGAAGCCAGACAAAAGAAGCGCGTGCGACGGCAACTCAAAGCAATGAGTGTACATACAAAGGGGCTTATACTTGATAGGGACCAGGCACATGAACGATGAAGCAAGAGTTTTCATCGACACCAACGTTTTGATGTATGCTTATTCTTGCGATGAGACAGCCAAGCGGTTAGTTGTTCAGAAGTTGCTTAAGAGCGCGCGAGAAATGGTCATAAGTACGCAAGTCGTCAATGAATTTGTCAACGTAATGCACAAAAAAAGGGATGTTCCCATTGCCATCCTTAAGGACGTGGTTTGCGAGCTTGAGTCATCTTTTATGGTGTCACTCGTCACCCTCGAGACAATAAGGTGCGCGCTAGAGATCAGCGAAATCCATAAATATTCTTATTTTGACAGCTTGATTGTAGCTTCGGCCATAGAAAATTTGTGTTCCGTGCTGTATTCAGAGGACATGCACAACACACATGTCGTGAACAAAATATTGTCCATCCAAAATCCGTTTGCATGAAGCCGCTGAGGATAGGCGTTGTACTTAAACTTAGTCTATACAACCACGCCGAAGAAAAAAGTTTCATGATCAGTTTCTTCCGTACTTTCCCAACCACGCACTATGCGTTTACTGACTAAGGCTACAAAATTTAATGCTCAAATTGCAATAATTTGATGCAGGCTCGATACTTCCTAGTCTAAAATTATCGTTACGATGTGCCTATGATGAACGGCAAAAAATCAGGATTTCACGACGCATACACCAGCAGTAACAAAGCGTCCAAAGATTCGCCGCCATAAGAATTACAAGAAAGCATATAGTTGTCAAAAACAACCGTGCCCGCTCAGGGCTTATCAACACAAAGCTACAGATACAATGATCAGCCACTGCGCGCACACTACGGTGACGGTTGTCGTTTCCCGAACTATGCTCCACGCAATGTTTCAGAACACGATCTAAAATCAGAACACGATCTAAAAAAAGTAGTACGTTGCAACGAGTAACCGTAGGTTGTTGCTGCTTGTCGTGCGGTCGACGCGACCGGTGCGCGTAACGGTGCCAAAAGCAGCCCGCGTATATTCCAATTCAATGCCGAGTATGAGGGGGCGTTGCGCCCAGCGTAGGCGTGGCGAGAAGCGGAAAGCATAATCGACATCTTCACGACCATGTGCATAAATGAGCGATTGGCACTGACCGTATGAATCAACTATCGATGGGATGATGGGCTGCGATGCACCAATGTTTTTGAGGTAACCAACAAAAAGGCCGGTTTCGACGCGGCCCTTATGAACCATGTCAGCCCACACCGAAATGCACGATAAGTTCGTGTACGTGCGCGCATCAGTAACTGGGTCGATGCCAGAAACAGCATAGCCGCCCATCATATCGTATGCCGCACCGTTTTGGGCGTAGATGCTCTTGAGGCGCAGGTCAAAGGTTTGCCAGTGAAATATCGCGTAAGCCAGGACAATGGGACTTATAAGAGATTCGGTAACACGAAAATTTTTATCCGTAACAAGGCGCGGCACGAGGCGCGTGACATCGACGCCCACGCCAACGTGGTGATCGCCAAAGATTTTTTCGACGCGCACGTGAGCGTTTGGCAGTATCGCATTGCGCGTGTAGAGCGAATCGAGGTTGCTGCACCGTGTTACATATCCGTACTCACGCGTATCAATCGGTGGACCAGGGTACCTAAACGATGCATGTGAAAGAAGGGCGAATGTCAGATCGACCGTACCAAACCTTTTGACAAAACGTATCTGCGCGTCACGGGAATACGGATCGAAGGGGGTACCGGTGTTGTATGATACCGTCTCGGCAAAGCATCCTTCAACCACGATGGGGTGCCAGTACTGTCCCATGAGGAGTTTGCTCGTCCCCCAATCAAAGTACATAAAGGCATGGCGAACGCGAACAATGCCGATGAGGTTAGCACACGACGCCCACGCATCGACTTCAAGGACACCCCACGTTTGGGCTTTGCCCACGTCTGGGCCGGCAATTTCGCCACGCAGACGTGTTTCAAAGGCAATCATGTTGAATCTGCCCTTGGCATTGATATCGCGACCATAACGGTCATAAAAGGGGCGATTGGGATAAAAAAGCATCTGGGCTTGGAGTTGTCCGTAAGATTGGTATGAATCGAGGAAAGATTCATTTTTGATGTAGCCATCGAAGCCGTATATGAAAGGACGCTCTTTTTCAGCCGGCGTCAGCTTGCATGTTGTAATGCCAAACCACTGGCGGCACGTCGACGTAGTCTTAAAGGAAGCCGCGGCACGATCTTCCCAATCGGTTGACATGGGAGCAATTTTAGTGACAAAGGCAATGAGTGTACACAAGGACCAGATGCATTTTATCTGCATTCGCACGGCTAACTACTCTCACTTGTGATGGAAATCACCAATCATAGATCATGCCAAAGTGGACCTCGTACGGCGTTTCTCCTGGCCGCGGATCGAGCTTGAAGCCCCAGCTAATTTTGACGGGCATAGGACTCAGAACTTGCACGCCAACGCCGACCGAATGCCGATAATCAAAACCATTGCTCCGTATGAAACGTGCATTGTCAGCGTTGATATAGGGATTATCCCACCCGCTGCCACCATCATAAAAAAAGAAACCCTTCATGTTAAAATCGGGTGTAATGGGAAATATGAGCTCAGCGTTCCAGAAGAAGGTCTTGCGACCTCCTATGGGATCACCGATACCGTCGTACATAAATTGTGGCCCGATCTGTCCGAAGAGAAAACCCCTCACGCTTGCCGGACCGCCTATGTTATAAAGCTCTCGATAGGGAACGACGTAGCCTCGGAAGTTATTAACAAAACCTACGTGGCTGTGCGCATGAAAAACAAGATCATGTTCCCCGATGAAGGGCGTGTACCAGTTGAAGTCGAGGTCAACCTTGTGAAAGGCAACGGAGCGTGAGGCGCTGGGAACGGCGACTCGTGCTTCCAGGAGCCACGATTGTCCACGGCTTGGATGAACGGGGTGATTGCGCGTATCTTGTCCGATATTGAGTGCCGTCCAGGCAAAATCGGCCGGGGTAAAGAGCTTGTCGAGAATGCCCTGATACGCACGTCGCGCGTGGTCGCTGCCAAGGCCGCGCATGGTAGCGACCGGTCTTTGCGCATAGCGGATGCTGTCGACGCCAACGTTTGCCCGCACAAACATTTCGTCAACGAAAGGAAAGTACCGTGGTCCCGTGACAAAACCGAGCGTTATATTGCCGCCACAGTCACGCTCGTTGACGGGGTTGGTGTGGTGAAATTCTTCGTATCCCGCACTTCGATAGTAGACTTCGCCCTTACTAAAAAGCGGTTTGTCAAAGAGCCACGGATTTGCCAGGCTCAGATTGAATGTACGCTCATCTTTGCTGAGTCGTGCTGCAGCATTGAGCTGAATGCCGCTACCAAACAAATTACGATCGGCGGCAGCAAGTTCGGCCGAAAGACCGGCTATGGGCGAGCGAATGTCGCGGTCGGTACCACCAAAGCCAATTTTGATGTGAGCGTTACCCGTCGGCACCTCTTTAACAATAAGATCAAGGTCGGCAAGATCCTCCGAAAGCCGCGTCATCTTCCAGTTGACGCCCTCGTTTTGATCGAAGTAACCGAGCGATCCAACACGATTTTTTGAATTTTCCATGTGAAAATTCGTGATGGGCTCTCCCTCAGTGAGCGTAATGGCGCGCCGAATAACCTTATCGCGGCTTTTTTTATTGCCCTTGATGGTTATTTTGTTGAGATATACCTTGCTACCGATATCGGAGGTAAACGAAAGGTTGACGGTCTTTGTTTCATCATCGGGGATAATCGAAGGTTCTATATGCGCATAAACATAACCGCGGTTGCCCCAAATTGTTTCAAGCGTCTGAATACTGGCTGCGATGAGTTCCCGCGAATAAATTTGCCCTGGGCGCACAGGAAGTGCCGAAAGAATTTGAGCCTCGCTGAGAATATCGTTGCCTGGAGCCTTGACATCCTTAATGAAATAGCGGTCCCCTTCCTCGATGTGGTACGTTATGGTAAGTTGGCCGGTTTTTTCGTCAGGTGATACGTCAATATCGATTACCTTGGCGTTAAGATAACCGCTGCTTTGGTAGAGCGTTTCGATAAAGTGACGGTCGGCTTCAAGTCTTTCCGGCTGATAGATACCGGATTTGTCGATGGCACTCAAAATCCACTCTTCGCGCGTCATGATCATACCACGGAGCTTTTTGCTGGTAATCGCGTGATTGCCCTCAAAAAGTATTCTTTTGACCATCGACCGCGCATGCTCCTTGATGTCAAAGGCTGCGGTCGCCGTTCCGTCATCGTGCATGATAAGGTCGGGTTTGATGTCGACGTGATGAAAACCTTTGTCAGCGTAGAGCTTCCTCACGACACGCATGTATTTAACAAGATCGTCTTTGTCGATGGCGGGAATTTCGGCAAAATTAATCTTCTTGGTTATGTCGGCGGTGCTGACCTGGCTATTGCCTTTAAAAGTTGCTTCCTTGAGAGGAATTTTTTCTTCGACGAAAATATGGAGCTCCATGTCCTTATCGTCAAGATTTTTCCCCTTGACCGTGATGGTGCGAAATCTCTTGAGGTCCTTGTAGAGCCCGCGAATCATGGAACCTGTTTTGAGAGGATTAAAGAGCTCGCCAACCCTAAAAGGAACACGGTTAAGAATGGCCGACGTGGGAACGTACTTGTTGCCATGAACCACGATGGCCTTGATGGGGCGTGCCCGGTCCTGGGATTGGCCGGTGTTCTGAGCATCAGCCGGACCTCCCCCGTAGAGCGACAAGCAGAAGGCCACGGCGCAGCCGGCGAAGCACACAACGAACAGGGACCGGGGTGAATATTTCATGCAAGGCTCTCCGTCGCTCCGACGCAAATTCTCAATAATAGGGTGATCGATACGCACAGCATACCCTTTGTTTTTGTCATTGACTAGTACGATTCCAGGCCTGCAGGGAAGATACAATTGCTGTGCGCGACGCATAACATCGTGGCTTTCGATGCATCTTCGCCAGCAGTTCCACCAAAACCACGGTTCGTGTCGCAGTGAAGTCTGCCGCCTCTTAATGCATCGATCCAAAAGGACAACGTTCGTATAGGACGTCGACAAAATAACAACTTTTTGATATTTCTTAGCAAATATACTAGACTATATGAATAATTTTATGTTTTTACTATATTTCTTTATAGTGCAATCGCAGTTCGATTCTCCTGGGATACGCCTCAACAATGATCGGCATTTTTGGCGATGGTTGTGGCAAGCAGGCCGTCGTAATTTATTTCGTACGTGTCCGTGTGACTTTTAGAAAATCTGATGCTCGTCCTTAAGGGGTTTGAGACCAGTATTCAGAAACGTTTTATATTTATTTATGGAGCACGATACATCATGAAGCATTTAACGTTAACGATAACACTACTTGTGGCAATGACACAGAATGTCGCGGCCATGAAGCCCTCGGCCTGTGGCAACGAGGGTGACCGTATAGCTGCCGCCTTGGCCACCACCAGTTTCTGTCGAGCGGCAGGTACTACAGAAACCAACGGACAAGGTGTACCTTTCGCACTTTTTACTGCGCCTCACGCTCCTCCGGTTAGAGCGGCAGTAGCAACAGTTGCAAAGGACGGTGCTATCGCGGGCGAGCGAGAAGAGCACGGCAATGTGGGCACATGTACCACCATGGCGACCAAGAGGAGAAGGACGCTCAGAATTGAGGACAGCGAGACGTCAGAGGGAACGCAAGAACATCCCTTGAAGCAACGTCGTAATGGTAACGGGAACACCGTCGCCGAGGTGACTCAGTTTGTCCATGATCTCGCGAGTACAGGCAGTCGCAGAAAATCTGCCGATTCAGAAGCACCGGTTCTGGAAGCCTGCGGTTCAACCGGTTCACCCTTGGGTGGATTCGGCTTAAGCTTGGGCAACCGTAGAAAAAGGAGATCGCGCGCACTAATAGTCGACAACAGCAGCGATGATGAAAACGATGTAGCCACCACGGCTCGTTCTTGCGCCTCCGAAGTCTGCACGGTACCAGGTCCAACGCATGCGTCCTCGGCGGCTAGCACGGCCCCCCACATTGCCGGAGTTGCCAAGAATTGTCGTACACTCAAGGTTATGGTTGGAGGACTGATCAAGTTTACCAGAGCATTAGGAGATAGCGGAAACAACAGAGTTAAAAGTGCCCCTGTCGCAGGCGTTCAGCCTCATGAGGAAACATATGCTCCAGCGGCGCCTCTTGTCCACGGTGGACCGGAGGGTGCTGCCAACGGTAATAATGGCATGGGTATCCTGCAGACCACTTTTGCTCGACACTATGCCCAAGGAATCTCCGAGAACTCTGACACGGAGGTCGAGGAGGATGATGACTATGTTAGCGAGGATGGTGCTCACGCCCACCTTGGTTCTCCCGTCATCGGCGATGAGGCCCCTTATGCTGGCGAGGTAAGAGATAGCGGTGCTCCTAGGTTTGTGTGTGAATATGGCACGTGCAGCTATGCCACAGATACCAGGTCCCGGTTTATTTACCATCAGCAGACTCACAACAAAAACCGGCCCTTTGAATGTAGCCAGAAGTGTGGCTTTCGATCGAAATATAAACAGGATGTTGCCAGGCATGAAGCTCATTACGCGGGAGAGAAACAACACTATGGGTGTCACCTCTGCTTTCTTTATACTACAGCCGACCGTCCTAGATTCGATGCCCATATTGCAGCTCATTCGACAAGAAAAAGATTTGCATGTTCTGAATGTGCTTACCAAACGCGGTTCAAAGCCGACCTTGAAAAACACATAAGACACGCGCATATGGAAGTAAAAACTTTTGCGTGTCCGTACTGCACGTGCAGCTTCTCCATAAGAGGCTATCTGATGGGACACTTATTTAAAGAACATGGAACCGAGGAGAACGTAGCTGGCGAGTAGGGACGGTTTCGCTCACTTCCTCGGCTGGCGGCTACGTTTGCTCACTCGAACCAACGAGGCTAAAGAGAGCCACGAGTTCTTCCATTGACATTTGTTGCGCACGAAGTGCCAAAGTGTCGGCAGGGATGGCAATCGTGGGACAGTGGGCTTGCACAAGATTATTTTTGAGCGTGCGGCGTGGTTGTTTAAAGCATGAACGCACGAAGGTCCAAAACTGCGGCTCCCTTTCGATAGGTGCAACCTCTCGTTTTGGTTTAAAATGAAGTAAGCGCGAAAACACCTTGGGTGGCGGGTAAAACGATGAAGGTGCAACTTTATCGAGTACTCGCCACTCGAAATAATGCTGAAAAAAGAGGGAAATAAAGCCATAGCCACGTCCGCGGGTAGCCACGATTTTTTTGGCAACTTCCTCCTGAATCATAATGATGCCTTCACGAAAGAGTGCACGGTTGGCATGAAGGAGGCGAAGAAAGGGCAGCGTTATGTTATAGGGCAAATTCGCGATGAGCGCCCATTGACCCCACTCTGCAAGAGGCCCAAAATCTGCCTTCAAGACATCTTGAGTAAAAATTTGAAGTCGCGGGTCGTGCAATCTTCCGCCGACGTCGCGTGCCCACTGCTCGTCGATTTCAAAAACCCAAAGATGCTTGAGCTTGCATTGGATAATGACCTGCGTGAGAAAGCCATCGCCGCAACCAATTTCAAGAACATTGGTATCATCGTCAAGATCAACGTAGCCGACAATCTTGTGCGCGAGTTTGAAGTCGCGCAAAAAATGCTGTCCAAAAGTTTTTTTGAGAGCTATGCCTCGTACACTGCCGTGCCGTTTCAAGGGTTCTCCGTAAGCGGTCACTCCATGAGCGCTTCTTTGAAAAATTCGAGATTTTCAAGCATGCGTCCGATGCCACGAACAACACAAAAGAGGGGATCTTCGGCAACGTTGACGGGCAGTCCAGTCTCCTTTGAAAGTAGCCCGGCAAGCCCCTTGAGCTGGGACCCGCCGCCAGCCATGGTGATACCGCGGTCGACAAGATCCGACGACAATTCTGGTGGTGTGTTTTCCAAGGCGACGCGCACGACATCGACGATGCTGGCGACTGTTTCGATGAGTGCCTCGTTGACCTCCTGGCTCGTCAAACGTATGGTCTTTGGCACACCCGTGATGAGATCGCGCCCCTTAACCTCCACTGATTCGTGCGCTGATTCAGGAGTCAAAAGAGCCGATCCAATTTCTATTTTAACACTCTCGGCCGTTCGTTCGCCTATGAGGAGGTTATACTTCCTTTTGACGTACTGAACAATCGCTGTGTCCATTTCGTCGCCGCCAATGCGGATAGACCGGCAAAAGACAACCGATTTAAGCGAGATAACGGCAACTTCGGTTGTGCCGCCACCTATGTCTATGATCATGTTTCCCGACGGTTCTTGCACGGGAAGTCCCGCGCCGATTGCCGCAGCCATCGGTTCGATAACGGTGTAAACCTTTTGGGCCCCGGCTTGCATGGCCGAATCTTTGACCGCACGCTTTTCAACTTCGGTGATGCCCGAAGGAACACCGATGATCATGCTCGGCTTGATGAGCGTCCGACGCTCGTTGTGGACAAGGCGAATAAAATAACGAAGCATGCTCTCAGTCAACTCAAAATTCGCTATAACGCCGTCGCGCATTGGCCGACATGCCACGATATTTTCGGGAGTCTTGCCGAGCATTTCTTTGGCACGTCTGCCAGCAGCAAGAACTTGGCTTGTGCCGAGTCTCACGGCAACAACGGTTGGTTCATTGAGGACAATGCCGCCTTTGCGTACGTATACGACGGTGTTAGCCGTTCCCAGGTCTATGGCAAGGTCGTTGGAAAAAAGACTGAAAAGCCTCTTGGCCGGTAGAAACCTGAATTTCATGATGGGCACCCGTGCATCAAAAAACTAGAAGGAAAGTTCGACACCAAGGGAGACTCGATTCGTTTTTGCAGAATTATTCGAAACCCACATAGCGAACGGAATGTCCCAGCAGAAACTTACGATCGGGCACAGAGCGCGGGCCTCGGTGCGTATCTTGCTTATGTCATAAAAAATATTGAGTGAGAAGTACTCTGATGCCCATTCAGTCGTTGATTCCAGTGAACACGTATGAAACGGTGCAGTCTGCGGTCGTTGTACAATCCAGGCATCTTCGAAATGTTTAACAAGTGTATACATGACCCTGAGCCCAAGCCCGTCGCGGAGGCATTCAAAAGTGCAATGCGGCGCGGCTACGAGTGTTGCGCCCGGATTGATCGAAACCGGCGTTTCCAGAGCGCCAAAAATAGTGGGCTCGCACCGTACAGGCACGCGGCGGCAGAGTGTGCGCGCCCATCTTTTGCTTGCTCGCATCAAGCAACCAACTTTTATATCCTCCTTGAGCTCAAAGAGAGCGTCGATCATGGCGTACAAGCCCCAGTGCCCGTCGCCTCCCAGGGGGATCCATGAGGGGTAGTGAACATCGCGTGCTCGCGCCGTAGGCATAAGAATCCCCAGACGGAGTCCCGATTGTATGGTACGAAACTTATGACAATAGTCCCAATGACCACCAAAGCGCACGTACGCATCAATGTCTCCTATGCCGCGTTGACGCGCTACATCGCTGCACAGGCCTAGCTTTTCATGGATACAGAGACGTGCCCTTTCAAGTTCTGCTTGATCGTTAGGCTTGAGGACAAGGTCGACATCACTTCGCCCCTTAAGGGAAAAATCATACCACGAGACAAGACGCATCGCCATGAAGCTGGCGCCGATTGCTACGTGACGACTGAGTTGCTGTTGCCAGCATATATCGACACCCTGGCCCTGAAATTTACCGTTAACAAACCATGGAATGCGGGCACCTTGCCACTCGGTTTTAAAAGGATCGGGATATCCGAGATCGACCATAGCCAGCGCAAGCATGCCGAGATCGTACTCGCCGAAGATTCTCGGCAGAGGACACTCCTGCGAGAAACGATCATAAGCGGTGCTCGTAGTTACCGCAAACACAGTGCTCGACACAAAAGAGCGACCGTTGTCAGGAGCAATCCATGGCCGCTGAAAAAGGGGCAAAAATCGGTTGTCGAATACCATCGCCACGCTCGAACAACTCACGAGCGCACACACTACAAGAGCAACAACACCCCTTGCTTGTATCATCATACCGTATCCGGGCCCTCATGCCTCATTCTTTGACGTCAACCCCGTAATGTGCAAACGTAGTACAAAACAAAAAAATCTGGAGGAGAGAGTGGGATTCGAACCCACGATTCCGTTTTCACGGAATAACCGCTTTCGAGGCGGTCGCTTTCGACCACTCAGCCATCTCTCCCCAAGGTACACTTGGCGCAGAACAATCATACAGTTTTTTGACCTTTTGGGAAGGTTGCAAAAAGGCAAATTTCACCAAGGAATCGGCCATTTGTCTATCGCAACCAGTGTGTGCGTGCAAGGTCTTTTCTTCAAAAATATACGATGCCGGCGGCGGCGTAGAGCTCGTTTTTGTAATTTTGTAGAAGTTCATCGTATTTTGGACGTTTAAGGATATCAGTAATTTCCTGATAGCGCTCTGCAAGGGGCGTAAGCTGCTCAGGCTTTTTGCTTTTCATGCACAGAAGTTCGACACCGGCTGCCGATTCTCCAACGATCGTTATCGAGCCGACATTGAGCGTTGTAAGGAACTGCCTTTCTTGGGCAAGTTCGCTCTTGAGAACCCAAAAGGGCGAACTCCATGAAACGTCAAGATCACCTGTGCCGGTTTCGACGAGAGAGGCAAGCAAGCGTTCAAAGGTCTTCTGATCGATGTTCGATGGGCACGCGACAACGGCGTGCGCAAGCTCGTAACATTCTTCTTTCATGATCGGGTGCTGCTCATAATAGGCAATGATGGCCTTCTCGGGCACAATGAGACGTGAGCGTATGCGGAAATCGATCATGGTAGCCACGGCTGTGATGGTGCCGAACTGCTCGCGCCCTTCTTCGTAGGTATACCCGGAAGCCGAAAAAATATTTTTGAGCTCCTCAAGACTCAGATTGTGTTCGCGTTGAACGGCCTTAAGATGCCTGTCAATGGCGTCGGGAGCCGGCAACATCCTATATTTTGCCGCGTCCTGATAGATGAGTTTCTCAAAAACCAAGTCATCGAGTGTACGCATCGTTCCATCAAGCGACGGTCGCGTGACATCAGACAGGGTTATGATATCGACCGCATCATCGCCAAAAACAATGGCCTTGAGGCCATCGATCGTGTAAAGACCGTCGTCATGGGGCAACGCAGTTGACTCATGAACGTCACAGAACACAAGAAAGGAGCAGCAGCACGTCAACGCTACGACGCAACCGAGCATGTACCGATACACCACCACGTTCACCCTTAACCCCTTGCGTACAACCACACTGAAAGCAGCCGCGCGCGACCAAAAGAGAGGGGGAAGACACCGCGTACTTCCCCCGAAATTCCTTCTACTTTTATGCCTCAAGAGCACGTTATTGCGTTCGCTGGAGCGCTACGCACTCTTGCCGGCTCCCTTTTCCCCTGGCGCCGCCGCCGCTGGTGCTGCAGGTTTTTCAGCTGGCCTGGTAGCTTCACCAGGTGCTGCCGGCACCTGTTCAGCCTCTTCCGGCATGAATGTCTCACCAGGCATCATAGGCGCTGCTGCCGGTTGGCCTTGCTTGAGAAGTTCTTCGTTGATCTTAACATCGTACTTGGCCTTGAGCTCATCGATCTTCGCTTTGAGCGCTTCCTCGAGCTTTGCTTCTCCCAGTGTCTCTTCAATCATCGTTTTGACTTCATCGAAGGCACGGTACTTGGCTTCCTCTTTGGCGCCGATGTTGACAACCCAGAACGCTTTGTCGTTGACCTTTATAAGTTCAACACCCGCCTTCTTGGATGCGAGAATCTTGTCGCGAAGGGCCGCGTCGATACCAAAGCTTTGAGGATTTACGAACCCGAAGTTACGCATCTTCGGCGTGAGCGAAGCAGCTTCGGCAGCCTTCTTGAGATCGTCGGCGCTCTTGCCAGCCTTGGCTAAAAATGCCTTGGCGTCGGCTTCTTTATCGAAGGATACGCCTACAGCAGGTACACCGCCACGCGAGATGAGGACATTAGGTAGACGTTCCTTGTTCTCGTCGTAGTACTTCTTGAGCTCTTCGGCGCCGACCGGCTTGGTGAGCATTTTCCTGAAGTGTTTGGCCTCTATGCGCCTCTGGGCTTGTTCGAGTTCTAGCGAAAGGTCACGCTTGTACTCAGGCTTTTGCGTTGTAACGCCATCATCGGCGAGGAACTTTCCTATGACGATCTGGCTTACGAGACTTCGTGCAACCTCGGCCCTAAAGTTGGGAATATACGGTACCATCTGGCGTAACTGCGGCTGAGATACTAAAAAATGCTCAAGCTGCTCGTCATACTCCTTAATAGTCAGAATGGGTTTGCCGGCCATAGTAGCAAGGATAACGTCGTCCTTTGCCACCTCCTTGGCACCCGCTGTAACAGGTTGCGCAGATTGCTCAGCAGATTCCTTGCCCTTTTTGCCTGAAAACCACTCAGAGCCACTACACGATGATAAAAGTAGCACGTACATGAGCACCGAAAACTGAGTAGCGGCACCACGCATGGCACGCATATCCATAGGAAGAATCCTCTTTTTTTGTTATACAAACAACAACTCTTTCAACTGCACGACAGAGCCAATCCTAGAACATTTCTTTTCGAAAGTCCACTTGATGTGTGTAACAGCACTTTGCAGTAGCTGTCTAGCAGTGATATTTTTATCAAAAAATAATTTGACTTTTTTATCAGTTTCTGGAACTGTTGAAGTGTCCCTAAATGAACAATACGTCCAGAGTATTGTTCACCCCCTAACCCTTCAGCTTGTTCAAGTTGAAGGGCTTTTTTGGTGCTCCTCTTTTAATGCCACTTTTCTCACAAAACAGGCCGCCCGTTGTTACACAGGCGGCACATGTGGTCAGAAGTAATGGAGCTGTACCAGTTCGCTCATCAACGAGTGTCATGGCGCAAAGTGAGTTATTCCTGGGTCGCGTGAATACCTGCCGATCGCATGCACGGATCGACGTCATGCTCGTTGTGCTTACAAAATGACGCTTGATATATGCCGACGGTTGGCGGTAACTGCAATGGAGCAGGTGGAAGACTCAGGAAATTCGCCCCGACGCCTAAGTATGAACAAATGCGTCCCTGAACAGCCCATCCGAGTGCATTGATCATTTGTGCAAACTGTGTGGTTGCGACCTGCTCGAGCTTGTAGTCGTCCTTCCTATCGTCATTATGCGACTGATCCCACGCATGCTCGTTCTTTACAAGTTTGCAGACGACGATGTTGCCATCGCACTTGCAAGACGAACACCTTCCGGCAAAGGTGAGGTAATTGCAGTCACATGTTGGATTCCAAGCCAGCGCCCTCACATTGTGCAGTCCGTTATCATCCACGGTAGTACTGGCAACCTCAACGGGTCCATTAAAGGGCGGCTTTATGAGGTACACGACAAGGTTTTTGCGAGGGTCATTCTTCGATGGCCAACCGCCGACGGCAAGCGGTGGAAATGGTGTGCACAGTTTCTCGCTGCAGCACCACTTAACGGCCCTTACTCTTCTGCCGGGGAATGTTCCTTGCGTTACGCAATTGTATCTTCCCAGGTCATTGGATCCGGGTTCCACGCCAAAAGTGTAAACAAAGAAATTGGGCGCGTTGTCCTCCGTATTTTCAGTATCATCATCTCCGTCCTGTGGTGGTTTTGGGCCATCAAGTGGCTCCATGGGGCCGGGGACTACTGGTTCAGGGGTGGGCAGGATGGTCTTCCCATCATCGTCATCAGACGTCGTTCTTCCACCTGCTGCTAGAAGCGGCAGTTTGCCGGAACGGCAACACCAGTCAAGCGCGTTGATGGATGTCCCTGTTGATATGTCTATCTCGCTGGCGGAAATAAACTGGCATTGGGATCCGTCGAACGTGAGAATACGGATACTCGTAGTGCTCGTTCCAGCAGGATCACCACCGATGGCAAGATAGCCGTAGGGATTGTTACCACTCATGAACGTACCACACGGCGTACAGAGCCATGCGAGTGCGCGAACAGGTGCCCCGTGTGTATAGGATGCTACGCACGAGATGGTGATGCCGCCTGATGTTGTGTAGTCAACGACGTAAACAATCACATCGCCAGTTTGCTCTGGATTGGTACCAGATTGCAAATTAGAGCCGCCAACAGCAAGGTACCGTTTGGAACCTACGCAACACCATGCGACCGCATTAACATTAGCCCCATGTACTATCGGTATTGACGGATTGCTCAAAGGAGAAATAACTTCATTAAAATCACCCGTTGCGTTGTTGAAAAGATAGAGACGAACGGTCTCAGGAACAGGAGAAGGGCTTACTGTGCGAGAGTTGCCACCGGTGGCAAGTATGCAGACATCATCACAGCAGCACCAGGCGACGGAATTGACCTTTGCCCCCGTTGAATAAATCTGCCCTGGCATGAGCTGATCCTGCGCCATGCAAAGACAAGGGCTTTGTCCTACGACGCACCCTGAAACAGGACAGCGCTCCTCTTCAGCACGCAAACTAACAGCTGTGCCGATGAGTATGCCGGCGATTAACACAATTTTGCATATGCACGACTCTTTTTTCATAGCCACACATCCTTTCACGGTACGGTATGTGCTCAAAGCGGTGAGTTCACAAAGGCAGCGGACCAAGGCAATCCGTGCGACACGATAGCGAAAAAACGCAATCACGTATCCATGGAGGCTCCTCATTTTCAAAACCGGCAAGACCATGTCACGTCTTCCTCAGTCTCGCCCGATCTATGCCGCCCTGTCAAGAGCACCGTGGCGGGTTTTTGATTCGTGCAGTACACCCGATGAGCACACGATACCGTTCTATGACGCACACCGACATGCAGTTTCAGGCTTGCGATGCCTGAAACACGTTGTGTGCATAAATCCCAGTTCGCCAAGCTTGATCGTACACATGTCGAATGCACGACCGATGCCATCGACAGTGTGGGCGTCGGAGGCAAGCGTTACGAGTGTACCCCCCAACTCTTTGTAGCGCTTGATGATATCGTAGTCGGGGATGGGGCTTGCAAGGTGATACGCATAGCCCGAAGTGTTGAGCTCGATGGCCTTGCCATGCCCAATAACATACGCAAGAATCTTGTCAAGTAGTTCGCCGTAATCAACGTAGCGCAGACTGTTGTCCGGGTAGGGACTGTAACGACGTAGATAGCCTATGTGCCCAACCACGTCGAAATCCCCGAAGGCCTCAAGCGTGTTGCGCATCTCTTCAAGGTAGCGGCGATATGCTTCATCTTTACTTTTGCCTACAAAAAATCCCGCCCGATTGGTGAGACACATGCGGTCAATGACGTGAAGCGAGGCAATGACGATATCAAAGTCACTCCTCTTAATGAAGGCGCGCGATTGTTCAATGACGTGGGGCTGAAGGCCAATTTCGACGCCGTGAAAAATCTCGATGACGCCGGCGTAGGCGCGTTTGAGACCATCGATGAACTCGGCCCTTGTGTCCACGTCGAATGAAAAATCATAGCTGCGATCGGGATAATCGATGTCGACGTGATCGGTAAACGCGATCCCGGCAAGTCCGCAAGAAACGGCACGTTCAACGGCCGGTGCAAGCTCCATGGTGCAGTCGCCGGAAAAACGCGAATGAACGTGGCAATCTACGAGACGCAAAGAGCACTTTGTCATGAGAGTATAACGATCCCAGTGGTATGGCTGCTGCGGCCGGCGAGCCGCTCTCTTAGAAGCCGCTGCTCACGTTCCCTGAGAGTGTTTGCGTGCTCTTGGGCTGCTGCAGTGCGCGCCTGTTCGTCGGCCAAGCGTCGTTGCGCTGCTATGAGCTCGTTGTACTGGCGTTCCCTTTCACGATCACGAAGTTCCTGAGCATAGCGCGTGTCGCTTTTCATGAGATTGCAGCGTCGTGAAAGGCAGCCAAGGAGCGTGAGCGCCTGAATGCGCATGATCGGATAGCTGCCGCAGTTGGTTGGCACGGCCCATTGAAGCTTTTGTAAATCGCGATTCAGTGCTTCCAAATAGGTGAGAAGGGGGTAGCGACTGTCGCCGCCAGGGTTCACCGGCTCGGGAGATGTTCCGTAAGCACGGGAAACCCTCTCATACTCTCTGTAAAGTCCAAAATAGGGCTCATGACGCACGATGTAGGCGCGAAAAACTTCGAGTTCAGCAAGAAGGGCGCGCGCATTCTGATCGATTGGTATAAACTCGCCGCGCGCATAAGGCACTGCCGAGGGTCCCATGATAAGATTTGTAAGGCGCGTGCGACAAGTCGCAAGGGTCGTCATTGAGCGCTCGAGCTGCTGGCGATATGCGGCCGCTGCAAATGGTACCTGAGCTTGGGCAAGCAACGCCAAAAGTTCTTCGTCAGAAGTACACATAAACCTCTCGGCTGATTCTTTATTACCACCACGCCGGGCTCCTATGAGATTGAGACTCGTTCTGTAGCGCATGCCTGCCTCTGCCCAGGCGTCGCGTGTTTCTTGTGCGCTGTCCCACAGACAGAAGTAGGCGCGGTGCGCACTCATGTACTCGCGCAAACGCACGAGGCGAGGAAGCATATTCCGCGCACGATCACGTGCCGCACTCATCCTGGCACCAAGAGCAGCCTGTGTGGCGTTTCGTCGAGCGAGACGCGGCAGGCCCCTTATGCGCGCATCAAGTGATCGCGCCTGCTGTGAAAGTTTTTTGGTGTACGTTGTCAGATCACTCATAAACTGCTGGAACGGCACGGCCTTGCCGACGGCAAGATCGTGGAGAAGATCCTCGGCGGGGGCAGCAGCGACCATGACACTCACGCTCACGTGTTCGTCATACGTCTGATCGAGACGTAGCGCCACGGGGTCGTATAAACCTTCGATGCGCGTAAGAAGCTGCTCAAAGCGGTCGGTGAATTTTTGATCGCTGGGACGTACGAGCCAACGCACAAAGCGGTAGGTTCCATAAACGGTCGCAGCTGCTGCAACACACACCCCAACCCGTGTTGCCATCCCCGATGAACACCACAAGGACGTTGCTTTTGAAAAACCATCGCGAATGAGGCCACCGATACCACGCGGAGCACCGCCGGGCTGGACGTCAGCGCGGGCAAAGCGGCCGACCTGTCCGGCGTAGGGATACTCAAGGGGCTGCACATGTGCGTACGTACAGAGGGCAGACGCCGAAAGAACACCGAGCGACACCACACATGCCGCAATCAAAACGTTTCTCATCACTTCACCCCCGAGTGTCAAAAAGTCTCTTTATAAACGATTTTCCTGGATGGTCGTTGCACTGATAGCACGCGTTCAAGTGTAGGCCAATTGACGGTAAATTCAAACGCTCCCCTGCAAAAGGGTGCCAGAGAGGCATCGGGGACGCTGTATCAGCCTTCCTGGACCCCAAGGCAATCGCATTAAAAGTCTGCTCTGAAGAACGCCCTACGACGGGGGGCGGAATTAATGCCCTATGCGGGCGGCACCAAAGGGAGGGTTGCACGCCCAACCCCCCTTGGATCCCCAAAGGCAATAACAGCAAGAGTCCTCTCTGAAGAATGCCCTACGCGGGCATGCGCCAAAGGGAGGGTTGCACGCCCAACCCCCCTCTGGACACCCAAGGGCGCCAACAGCCTGTTGGATCCTCTCCCGCGCGGTTATCCACGACACGACTTAATGGCTTGCCTTGCAGGGCAAGACAAACCATACGTCGGTCATGGGACGCGCTACCGGAAGCGCGAGGCGCGCACAGACCAAGGGGTGGTCAACTCCCCTTGGAGACCCCAGGCAATAACACCAAAAGCTTGTTTTGAATGCCCTGCGACAGGGAGAACGCCCTATGCGGGCGGCACCAAAGGGAGGGTTGCACGCCCAACCCCCCTTGGATCCCCAAAGGCAATAACAGCAAGAGTCCTCTCTGAAGAATGCCCTACGCGGGCATGCGCCAAAGGGAGGGTTGCACGCCCAACCCCCCTCTGGACACCCAAGGGCGCCAACAGCCTGTTGGATCCTCTCCCGCGCGGTTATCCACGACACGACTTAATGGCTTGCCTTGCAGGGCAAGACAAACCATACGTCGGTCATGGGACGCGCTACCGGAAGCGCGAGGCGCGCGCAGACCAATCCCGCGCGTATATCCATGACACGACTTAATGGCTTGCCTTGCAAGGCAAGACAAACCATACGTCGGCCATGGGACGCGCTACCGGAGGTATACCTGAATGGCGCGCGGTGAGCGCGCGCAGGTTGCCAGCAATTCTATGAAAATTCACGCGAAAATAATCCAAAGCAACCAGATCGTGGAAAAATATTTTCCGGCAATCGCTGATGTTCTGCACCGGTGTTAGCCGCTTTTATGCAAGAGGTCTGCCTTCTATGAATGTGCCTTGGTATCATTCCGGTAGCGCGTCCCATGGCCGGCGTATGGTTTGTCTTGCCTTGCAAGGCAAGCCATTAAGTCGTGTCATGGATATACGCGCGGGATTGGTCTGCGCGCGCCTCGCGCTTCCGGTAGCGCGTCCCATGACCGACGTATGGTTTGTCTTGCCCTGCAAGGCAAGCCATTAAGTCGTGTCGTGGATAACCGCGCGGGAGAGGATCCAACAGGCTGTTGGCGCCCTTGGGTGTCCAGAGGGGGGTTGGGCGTGCAACCCTCCCTTTGGTGCCGCCCGCATAGGGCGTTCTCCCCATCATAGTGCATTCAGAGAGGACTCTTGCTGTTATTGCCTTTGGGGATCCAAGGGGGGTTGGGCGTGCAACCCTCCCTTTGGTGCCGCCCGCATAGGGCGTTCTCCCCATCATAGTGCATTCAGAGAGGACTCTTGCTGTTATTGCCTTTGGGGATCCAAGGGGGGTTGGGCGTGCAACCCTCCCTTTGGTGCCGCCCGCATAGGGCGTTCTCCCCATCATAGTGCATTCAGAGAGGACTCTTGCTGTTATTGCCTTTGGGGATCCAAGGGGGGTTGGGCGTGCAACCCTCCCTTTGGTGCCGCCCGCATAGGGCGTTCTCCCCATCATAGTGCATTCAGAGAGGACTCTTGCTGTTATTGCCTTTGGGGATCCAAGGGGGGTTGGGCGTGCAACCCTCCCTTTGGTGCCGCCCGCATAGGGCATTAATTCCGTCGCCCGCATAGGGCATTAATTCCGCCGCCCGCATAGGGCATTAATTCCGCCGCCCGCGTAGGGCCTTCCTCGTAACTACATGACTCTTGATTCACTTGCCCTGGGGATCCAAGGGGAGTTGGACAATCCACGTGGTCGACAGTTCCTGCGTGACCGGCGTCCTGAGATCGCTGAGCATTCACCGACATTCTTTGGTTTGTGGACCTTTTTCAAGCTTAGTTGGCCAGTTCGTGTGAGAGTTTAGTGAGGGCGTTCTCGAGGACGGGATAATAGCCTTTAATCCGAGCAAAAATAAGGTCGGCGAGGTCGATGTTGTAGGTGTGTGACGTCAAATTGCGATCGTTGAGCATGCTTAACCACTGGCTCTCATCGTCGTCGATGAGATTCCCTGCGTACGCCTGCCTGAGAATGTCCTTGGGGTAAACCGCATCGACTCCTTTGCTTTTCAAAATGCGTTTCAAAAGTCCCCAAAAAAGCTCGATGGTAAACTCAAACCTCTGTATGGCAGCATCGATGGTGGCCCGGTCTTCCTGGACCGGCTTATCAAGCATCTGCTTTAAAGAGCTGAGAGCCTTCTGAGCTTTTAGATATGCTTCCTCCCTTGGATTACGTTCCACGGTGGCTCCTTTCATAGAGCATAATTCCATCGCGCTCAATCGCACGCCTCAAGGGACTTGTCTTTGGCAAAGTATCAAAACGCACGCAGTCTATGCTCAAGAGCGTATCGGCTTCGTCGATGATTTCAAGAATTCTGTTCCACGTTGACTCACTGGCTCCGGGACAATCAACTGCAACATCGATATCCGATCGCGGTCCATTGTCAGCTCGTGCGCGCGAGCCGAAGAGCACGACACGCTCAACATCGGCAACATCCCGTAACCGCTCAACGAACAAAAATTTGTTGAAACCAGACATCACGATAACTCCACGCATGAACATATGCTGCCGCTGGCTCAACCACGGCCGATATCCACACTACAGGGTGAATACGCGCTGCGTCAAGTGGCGTTTTTTTACTTTTTCAAGCTCACGCTTCCTTCTTCGCCGGAGAAACTATATATACTGCTTCGCGCGCCACTTCCTTCTGCACGCCTCTCGCGCCCTTTTAATCGCTCTCTGAGCACGCGCTTTCCTTCTGCCTTACTGCTCGGTCTCTTTACACGCCGTCGTCGCAGTCTGACACCCGAACGTCGCACACCGACACGCCCAGATTGCATAATCGTCAGTCCCTGTCGGCGTCGTCTGCCAGGCCACAAGCGTTCCACCGCGCATGTTTGACGCCATTTTACCGCTGCATGCGTCGTTGCTTCCATCGATCGTGCCACCGGTGTCGCACGGGCTCGACATGTTGACGACGGAGCCCCAGCGGCCGTAACACGCTGCATATGCCCGCGCAAAGACGTTCGTGATCGGCTTTCCGAAACTGTCGACACCAACGACCTGCTGCCAGATCGCGCGATACCTGCCGCGGTTATCAAGTTTGACGAGGGAAAGATTGTGAGCGTCGCCCAATTCGGCCGGTCCTGCCAAAGAAATATTTGTCGGCCCGCCGAACTCCCGTGCTCCCGTCATGTTGTATACGTTGGCCCAGACTGAATACGTCGTGCCGTCAGCGTTCGCCTGGCGCCAGACGACGCATGCGCGATGGCGACAGTCGCACGCAACACGAGGTTCAACGGCATTCTTCGTGCCGTCAGAAATAAGTAGCGCCGTGCCCAACTCTTTCGTGACCGGATTGTACGTGCACGCCCAAATATCAGCGCGTTTATCGTCGGCCGTGCTCGTTTGCGCCCACGCGATGATGCCGCACCCGCAGCCGCCCAGATCGGCGTCGGGGGTGAAGGCTTGAGAACCGTTTGCAAGCGTGAAGGTCAACCCAAAGTCACCCGTTGCCACATCGTAATCGTACGGACATGCGTACGCGTGCGAAACAAGCATTTCGTCTTGTCTCTGCCAGACGACGATGCCGTGGCCGTTATCATCAAGAGCAACGCGGGGGAGGGTGGGAAGTACAAACGGAGCTAAAAATGCTAGCGGGGCCGGCTCCAGGGCCTGCGGTGCGTTGAACGTTCCTGTGCACGCATCGTATCCGCACGCGGTGACGGCGTTCACAATGACCGGCGGACACGAGACGTCAAGATTGTCGACCTTGATAAACAAGGGCGGACACGTGGCGCTTGAAACGACGTCGAAAGCTGCTTTCAAAACGGCCGCCTGCTTGATGGCTCCAGAACGCAGTGTGACCGTTGGTTGCTGGGTTGGCTTTGATTGTTGGTGAGTGCGATTGATGCGCGCGCTGCGCGTGCCACCCGCGTCTGGCGGTTGTTGAAGAGCTGCTTTTGGCGCGGCTGCCTCAGATTCTGTTGTTCCTGCAACGGTCGCGGCCATCTCCGGATTGGCGGGTTTGACGACTGAAGGTGATAGTGAAGAGGATGATGGGCACGCCGTGCACGTCTGATTGCCGCTGATCCATACAGGGTTCCCCGTAGCCCCCGGCAACGTCACCGTCCCACTCACACACCCGCTGCCGCTGGCGGTGATGGGGACTGGATTCATGCCATTATCGGTGACCGCCACGTCGCCGCACACGGTACTACCATCGATGGCGATGGACAGATTGGCATTGATTTTACCGTCATTGTTGAGGGCAGCTCCGAAGGACGCTACTGAATTGGAGCTATCAGAGCCTTGAGCATTGACCGTCGCAACACCTTTGCTATCAATTGCAATTGAGCAGACACCACCGATACTGCCGCTGCTATCCACAGCTATGCCAATGCCTGCAATTGAATTGTAGTCATTGTCACCACCACCACCACCACCACTGCCATCGCCTGTTGCTGTGCTGTTATCAATTGCAATTGAGCAGTCACCACTGATACTGCCGCTGTTATCCACAGCTATGCCAATGCCTGCAATTGAATTGTAGTCATTGTCACCACCACCACCACCACTGCCATCGCCTGTTGCCTCGCTGTTATCAATTGCAATTGAGCAGTCACCACTGATACTGCCGCTGTAATCCACAGCTATGCCAATGCCTGCAATTGAATTGTAGTCATTGTTATCACCACCACCACCACTGCCATCGCCTGTTGCCTCGCTGTTATTAATTGCAATTGAGCAGTCACCACTGATACTGCCGTTGTGATCCACAGCTATGCCAATGCCTGCAATTGAATTGTAGTAATTGGCACCATCACCACCACCACCACTGCCATCGCCTGTTGCCTTGCTGTTATCAATTGCAATTGAGCAGTCACCACTGATACTGCCGCTGTAATCCACAGCTATGCCAATGCCTGCAACTGAATTGGCGTCATTGGCATAATCACCACCACTGCCATCGCCTGTTGCCTCGCTGTTATCAATTGCAATTGAGCAGTCACCACTGATACTGCCGTTGTGATCCACAGCTATGCCAATGCCTGCAATTGAATTGTGGTCATTGTCACCACCACCACCACCACTGCCATCGCCTTTTGCCTCGCTGTTATCAATTGCAATTGAGCAGTCACCACTGATACTGCCGCTGTAATCCACAGCTATGCCAATGCCTGCAATTGAATTGGCGTCATTGGCATAACCACCACCACTGCCATCGCCTGTTGCCTCGCTGTTATCAATTGCAATTGAGCAGTCACCACTGATACTGCCGCTGTAATCCACAGCTATGCCAATGCCTGCAACTGAAGTTTCTTGGGATAAGCTTGATCCTTTGCCTGTGACCGTGCCGCTCTCGATGACGATTGAACAGTCACCTCCGATATGGCCGCCACTCACGTATACACCGGCGCCCACGTTGTAGCCGCCCGTTGTGCATTCAACTGTTCCGTTTATGACGAGTGAGCAGGCTTCTTCTATTCTCCCCCCCACTGTAACAGTACAATAATCTTCGATAACTGCAGCTTTGTCAATATTTAACGAGCAATTTCCAACCGTTGATTCAGGTTTAATATTTATCGCGCAATGCCCGCTGATCTTTTTTCCCTCGTTGACCGTGAGCGTTATCGAGGGGATCGAAGGATCACCGATGCTTTTGGTTGGTGCTGCGACGGCAAACGCTGATGGTGCTTCGAGGTTGATATCAAGGTCGCCGTCAATATCGCCCACGACGTAGATAAAGACGGTGCCGGGGGCTGAGGAGAGCGATATCGAGCCGCCGCCAGAGGAGCGTAGCGCGGATACCTGATTCGTGGCGTCGCCGGCAGAAAGCGTTTCTGTCGATTCAACGTGCTGTTGAGCAAACGACGATGTCTTTCCGGACACCCAAATAACCGTGGCGGTGCCGACCGTCTCCTGCCACGCAACAAGACCTTGGCAGCACGCGGAGATTTTTAAGTTGGGAAGATCGGCGTTGGCCGATTGATCGAGGGAAATGTTTGCCGGTTCAAGCAGCTTTTCACCGCGCTTCCAGTTGAGCGTGTAGGGTCGCCCGACGATGTTATAAACCGTTGTGCTCGATGTTTCATCATAGCCGTTTGCCTGCTTCCAGACGGTCATGCCGTGACCGCATTTGTCCACGGCGACCTGGGGTTCAAGCGCATCGCTGCCGCTGACCGGTGCGCCCTCAGAGAGATTTTTTGGCGCGCGCCAGCGGTTGTTGAACGTGTCGTATGATGCGCAGTAGAGCGCATACGTGCCGGCGGCAAGTGTGCCACTTGTAAGCTGTTGCCACGCACACAATCCATTGCCACGCCGCGTTCGTGCTAGCGCGGGGTTGACCGCAATCGCCCCGTCACCTGAAACTTTGAGGGCCGGCAAACACGCGTTGGGCGGGCAGAGGACGGGCGATGCCGCCTTCGGCCCCGTCGGCCTGCTCAGCACAAGAGTGTTGCCGCTGTGGCTAAAGAGCGTGTAACCGTCGGGGACATGCGGGCGTGCCGCTGCCGGGTGTGTACAAGAACAAAGAACGGCAACCGCGAGCATATGAAACAACGTTAAACGCGCATGGATCGTTGATGCGTGGCAGGTAAGTAAACGCAGACTGAAACGCTTCACGAGTACTCCTTTTGGAAAAAGGAACGTGCATTCACAACCACACAAAAACCTCCCTTTGCTTTCCCTTCGTGATACTACGCCATCTAACCTGAACATGTCAATCGGGCAGTTATGAAAATGGCGGTTCTCAGAAAGTTCTCAGCGTTTGTGTTCGAGTTCATGGCCGCCAAATTCACGGCGCAGAAGTGCCACGAGCTTTGTTGCGTAGTTTGTGCAGCCGAGAATACGCGAATGCATGCGGACTTGAAGGGCCGCCTGAAGAACGGGGGCATTCACGCGGTGATCCTGTGCTTCTTCGGCCGCCCAGCGACCGGTGCCATTTTCACCGATAGATCCGGCGAGAGAATCCACGTCAGGGTGTTCGACGAGGATTGTGTGTGCGAGGTCCAAAATCCATGAGCGAATAATCGAGCCGTGCTGCCACGCACGAGTTATTTCAGCAAGGTCGGCGAGATTGCCGGCAAAACTTCCTTCATGGAGAATGTTGAGTCCTTCGGCATAGGCCTGCAGAAGGCCATATTCGATGCCATTGTGAACCATTTTGACATAGTGCCCGGCGCCGGAAGGACCGGTGTATACGATGCCCTCGGGTGCTGCCACAGCCGAAAAGAGCGGCAGGAGTGTTTTGTAAATATTTTTGTCACCGCCGACCATAATGCAAAAACCATTATCACGGCCATGGAGCCCACCGGAGATGCCGCAATCGATAAAGCTCATGCCACGCGCTGCAATGGTGCGTGCACGTTCAAGGGTGTCCTGCCAGTTGCTGTTGCCGCCGTCAATGATAGTAAGACCGGGTGCTCCCGAACGGCACACGTGCTCGATAACGGCGTCGACGGCCTTGCCGGCCGGGACCATGATCCACGCTACATGTACGTTTTTTGAAAGGCTTTCAAGATTTTCGGCGACAGTGATACCGTCGTCCTGCGCGGCTCTTAGAGCGCTTTCGGCGACATCGAATCCCACAACGGCGTATCCCGCGCGCGTGAGTCTGTAGGCAAGAGCGCGACCCATTCTGCCAAGGCCAATCATACCAACGTTCATAGCATCACCTCACTACCAATGTACTCTTTATTTGGAAGTTCTGCAGGACAAGAATGCCCTATGCATTCATCCCCCGTCGCAGGGCATAACTCGATGCTAAGGATTGTCTAGTTCGTGTTAAATTATCTAAGAGCGTGGCATTGCTCAAAAATTTCAAGTTCTGCTGGACCGTGGCTTGCCTTGGCGTACTGGTATACGGGAAGGTTGCGCTCTTTGACGGCATCAATGACGCGCCAGGCGTATTCAATTTCATCAAAACGCACGGCCACGGCTTTCTGGCCACGGATGACCTCTTCAATAAGGGTTTCATAGGGCTCGGCACGGTGACCTTTAAAAACACATCTGTGGCAAAATTCCATAGACACTGGCACGACTTCTTGGGAAAGCCCGGGTTTTTTTACGTTGAGCGTGAGGGCAAAGGATGGATCGGGTACCACCTCGATTGTCAAACAGTTTGGCTCACGCGGACAGTCGCGCGCAAGAAGGCACGCGACGTCTTTAAAGTGCACACGGATAGCTGTTTCTTTGTGCTCGAGGCATTTGCCTGTTCTCACGCAAAAGGGAACGCCGGCCCAACGCGGGTTGTTGTCGATTGAAAGCGTAACAGCGGCAAACGTCTCCGTGTGCGAATGAGCGCGCACGTTCGGCTCATCGAGGTAGCCCTCGTACTGCCCCAAGAGCACATCTGCAACACGAACATTGCGCAAAACTTCAGCACGTTTGCTGCGAATATGTTCTCCCGTTAATTTTTCCGGAGGCTCCATCGCCGTGAGTGCCAGGAGTTCAAGAGCGTGACTCTGGATCATGTCCTTGAGTGCGCCGTAGGCGTCGTAGTACGCACCGCGATTTCCTATGCCCACTTTTTCGTGAAGAACGATGTTTACGAAGGATATGTAGCGGTTGTTCCAGAGCGGTTCAAAAACGCAGTTGGTAAAGCGCACGAGGGCTATGTTACTCACGAGCTCTTCGGTGAGGTAATGATCAACGCGATACAGGTGCTCTTCATCTAAAAGCCCGGCAATGAACGTGTTGATCTCGTGGGCCGAAGCGTAGTCGTGTCCAAAGGGTTTTTCATAGACGATGCGATGCCACGGATCACGAGCTCCCCGAACAAGGATTTTTTCCTTCACACAATTGTGCGTGATGGGACAAAAGAGCTCTGATGCCGTCGCACAGTACACGAGCCTGTTGCCCGAAAGACCGTGTTCGTGCTCGCAGTGGCGAATTCTTGCCGCAAGGTCTTTAAAGTGCGCGTTGTTTGATGCTTCAAGGCGAACGTAATGACTTGCGCAACAGAGGGTTTGCCACGTTGTGTGGAGGTACGAGGGAATAAAGCGCCGCGCCGAAGCCAAAACATCGCACATGGTTGTTTCGTCGGGCGACGCTCCCACGAGGATAAAGCGCTCGAGTGTTCCGGTGGCGATGAGTTCGTAGAGCGCGGGAATGAGCTTGCGTTGCGCCAGATCGCCCGTAATTCCGATGATAACGATCGTGCAATCATCCATGCTCGTCGGCCAATAAATGTTTAATTTCGTCCTTGTAAAGCTGAACGTGAGGCTGGTCAAAGGGATTGATATCAAAAAGGTGCGCGAGGTAAACAATTTCAAGCATCTTCCACTGAAGGAACTGTCCGATACTTTCGGCAGATTTTTCAGCAAGCGTGACGCTTGTAAATGGTCGTTCACGTGTGGCATACGCTTTTTTGGTTCCCTCAAGCATGGCGTTTTGTAGTGTGGCACACGATGTGCCGGCGATGTGAGGAACGAGTTCCGCCAGAATATCATCGCTGGGTATCACGGGTTCTGGTGGCAACGAGCGGACACCGACGAATGTCGTCAGCGTAGTAGAAGGTCCGGCAAGTTCACGCTGTACAAGCGAGTGAAGATCGGTACTGCCAAGAGACACCGTTGGTGTGATGCCAACGCTGACGGGTGTGCCCGAGAGCGAGCATTCTTTGCCGAGGCTTTCGGCAACAAGTTGGCGGTACCACAGTCCGAGCCCGTAAAGATCGGTGGAAAACGTGAAAAAATTGTGTATGAAATAGCCACGTTCATAAAGGTCGTACATGAGTGCGGCACTTCGTGCAGCGTCATTGACGGTGGTATCAGCCTCCAGGCACGCCATGGTCATGTGTTCGGCACCACTACAAAGAGCGTCAAGATCGATGCCAAGAAGACCGAGAGGAAAAAGTCCAACGGCTGAAAGTACGCTGTACCTGCCACCGACGAGCCGTGGAACTTCAAGGACCCTCATGCCGTTGCGGTATGCCACGTGAGCAAGGGGAGATCCTGTATCGGTGGTAACGACAACGTGGTCGTGGTATTTCTGGCCGTAGTGGTTTTTCAAAACCTCACACAAAAGTGCACCGTTGGCGAGCGTTTCGGTCGTTGTTCCCGATTTAGTAACGATGTTGACCGTGACGTGTTCACCAGCTTTCAGGCGTGCTTCGACATAATTTTTGATTGCTGCACAATCGTCAGGATCAACCGTTTCGGCAAAAATTGCTTGAATGCTGCGTTCACGACACGGTCGATGGCGGCCGGTGATGGCCTCATAAACCGCCAGCGTGCCGAGATTTGAACCACCGATGCCAACAACAACGAGCGTGCTCGGTTTGTCATGCGCTACACCATTCACACACTCGCGGACGCGCTCGCGAATACTCCTATCAAAGGGAAGATAAACGAAAGCACGCTCGGATGAGTATTCGGGTCGACACGCTGCACGGCACAAACTAACTGAAGGCGTACACCCTCGTGCAAGCTCATCGATGCGGCTACCGGCAACACGGCAGAAGCTCAGATCATTTTCACAAAGCTTGTACATAGCAATCCCGTCTTTTTGATCTCCCCATCGGCTCTGTCATACACATCGGTGGCACACATCGAAACATAGGCATTCAAAACGAAACGCCACCTTTGAGCCAGAGTCCCCAACGGTTGAGACCGGTGTTGTCGTCACACATTTCGTAAAGTGCGCCAAAGCCGACAAAGCACGGAAGCTCATGAACGTCATGGTGCCATCCAAACGCTGCGTACGCTGTGTGCGTGACAACGGCCGGGTGCGCCGCCGATTCAAAGTCAAGGTCACGCTCACTGAGAAGGTTTTTGTCGTAATCTTGCACGCCAACGGGCTCCGTGTCGCCTGAAGCGCTACTTTCGATGAAATGATTTATAGTTTGATAGGGATTTGTTGTGCCGGCGCCACGTTCTATGGCTTTGAGGGCGGAACCGGTACGCCAAGGGCCAGCGAGTTTTACACATTCGGCGTCGCGTGCGTAAAAATTGTATCCAAACTCGCCCTGGAGCGTTGAATGATTGAAAACAAAGCCGGTGTTGATCGTTTTTATTGTGCGCGGACTTACGCGCAAGGGTTGCGTGAAAACATTGATGCCCGGCGTGTGGAGGATAAGGGCATTCTTAACGTCGCCAGCACGCGCAAGATCGGCGGCAACGCTCGCTTGTGCTTTGCTGGCGTAGACTTGCATGTACCTGCTCCATGGACGATACTTGAGATCAAGCGACCGGCACTCGACCCGATCCGCCAAGTAAAGAGCGTTGATGTCGATGGCAAAGGCAAGCGTACTTCCGGAATCCCACGTGCGAAACTCAAAAATGCCTGAATTGCCAAGCATGGCTCCCCAGTGTTTATTGTGTCCAACCATGGGTTCAAAAACATAGCGTCCGGTGACGCGATTGCCCGTGGGTACGAGGAGCCCGAAGTACGATTCAAAGAAACAACAGCCATTTTTGAGCCATTCGTAGCCAACCTTGAGTTCTATATCGCCCAGGTGCGTCACGTCCATGTGGCGACAGTTGTCGATTCTTCCATAACACCAGCTCGGTTGCTTGAATGCCTCGGTCATATTTTGTGGCAGAGAGGCCCCGTTGGCTTCGCTCATAAGGGGGCCATTGTGCGGGTCAACCGCTTCGCAAAGATGGACTTTGTTTCTCACGTGCATGATGGGTGCTGATGCTTCAAGCCACAAAAAGTTTTCACATGCAGGAAGTGTGCAGATGACTTGGCGATACGTCATACCAAACCCGAAGACGGTCTGACGCGGCGCTATAGAGATAGAGCTTCTGAATGACCCTCTCTCACCTTCGGCGGCGCCGCTTGGGTAAATGCCAAAGTGCTGCGAAAGTGCACCGGGAATTTTTCCAAAAGTGCTCGTACCCTGGCCGACATACGCAACAGATAATGCACATGAGCCAAAGGGCATAAAGAACGTGCCAATGCTCGATGCTTCGCGCGATACGCTCGTGTAGGGAACGAGCTGGACGGTGCCGTAGCAAAAGTCGCGCGCACGTGCTGCCATGCGGTCGCGTAAAAGCGTGATGCGTTCAGGCGTGCCACTCTGGTACTGGGGTCTGACCGAAAAAAAGGTATGACTTGTTGCCCGTGTGTGACAATCACCTCCTACGATGCCATGGGCCTCACGAGCATCACCAAGCACAAGTGCTGCCACCATCAACGGCCACAACTTTTTCATAAGGGCTCCCCCTTCGGCTGCGTGCTTTACTACCCCGACACGATCGTACCTATGCTAACAGACGATGGGCTGCAAAGACAAGAAACCCGTGCGATTCTTCGAGGGTTTACAAACTATGATGGACTTCGAAAATCAGACCATATGACGGTGAGCGGTAAAACCTCATGAGATGACCACGGCACAGGGGGATCGTATCTCTAGTTTTACCCGCTTATCACCTTGGCAAGAGCGGCGCCAAACGGAACTATATACGGAACTATATTTTGACGATGGCAATGATAAGTTCGATCAAAATGAGGATGACGATGAGCACCGAAAGGATATCCTCACGTGCGACATCGACCTTATGTTGCAGGATTGTTCTGATATCGTGGACTATTGAAAGTTTTCGTTCGATACCTTCCTGCCAGTTTTTAAGATCGAGCTTGTCTTGCAAAAGCGCGTAGAGTTCAGAAAAGTATGGCTCGGCAGCAAGTTTAATGCTTCCCTCAAGACGTTCTGTTATCACTGAAATATCGACGCGGAGCTTGCTGAGCTCGTCAACCGGTCCACGAACAATGGTTCCGATGAAGGGTATATAAGCTTTCACGGACAGCTTGTGTACCCCTTCTTCGTACATGGCGTTGAGGAGCTGATCAAGAACTCTATCAAAGTACCGAAGTTCGAGGTGCTGGATGTTTGCAAATTCGAAAAATTCGAGAATTTCGGCGTACTCGGAGTCATACACAAACGCAGCGGCTGTGTCGATGACGATGAGATCGCCGCGGTAATAACCCATGGCGCCTTCAAGGATTTCATCGCGCTGAACTTCCGAGAGGTTTTCCGTTTCAAATCTGAGCATCGAGGCCACCACGCCACCGTAGATCCGCTTGAGTTCGACGGTGTCGGCGAACGTTTCCTCTTCGGGGTCGACTTGGATGACAAGGTACGACGATTGCATCTGAAAAAGGCCGGGCTTTTTTACAAACGGCTTGATGCGCTTAAAAACTCGGCCAAGGTCGGCTGATCCTTGCTCTTGACAGCGGCTGCTAATGCCTTCAAGGTCGCGTCGCACACGGGCGAGCGTTGACTTGAAGGGGACCTTATAGGTGAGCGATATCGCACCAAAACTATGTACCTTGACGCCGTTGCACCACGGTCCCGCTTGCCGTGGGGGCTTGGCGGCAAGTGGTATATGATAATTTTTAAAGTATTTTGATAGCACGCGTTGTTGTTGCTCAAGAACATTCGAAACTCTTATGCCCTCAAGATTTATATCTTCGCCGACATCAAAGGCCTGAAATACATAAACGTTGCCCGAAAAAATATGGTCAGCGTCGGCCTGATTGGCAGGTTCATTGTCCTGCATAACACGAAACTCCTGTGACATTGACATACACAGATACACAGCGATTGGTTGATTATGGAGGAGACGAAAACTCGACCGCCGGCACAACACTGCGCGGCCGGCGGTGCACGAATAGTCTTACTTTTCTAACTCATCAAACATAACAATCACTTGCTATGAAGGAGCTTGCGTGACTTTTTAATGCGTGTCCTTTTGTTTTCTTGGCACGTACAACTTTCATGACCACACACGGGGCATGAAGTTACCGGGCACGATGCACCGTGACATATGTGGCCATGATGTGGCTCGGCGTGCCCCGTTTCTTTTTTATTATTTTTCATAGCATCAACCTCCTCTTTTTTTGTCCCGACGGAAGTCCTTACTCGTGCGATACCCGGCAGAGCACGTTCATACTAGCAAAGTTGCATCGCAAAAAGCAACAAACAAAACACGTGGCCAATGGTTTCCGGCAAATAGCTGAGATAAGCACACCCCCAACCGACCATCGCCACCGACCAGGATCCCGCTACCGGCAGCCGCTCATCAATCCTTGCTCCATTTGATCAACGCTTGACAAATTGGAAGCGGCGGCGTGCAGCTTTTCGGCCGTACTTTTTGCGTTCTTTCCGTCGTGAATCTACCGAAAGGAGGCCGTGTTGTCGAAGGAGGGGTCGTACGGATTCGTCGTTATTAAGGAGGGCGCGTGCTATACCGAGGCAAATCGCACCGGCTTGAGCGTGCATGCCGCCGCCGACAACGTTGACTTTAAAATCGTAGTTTGCGCTCACGGGTAGGACACTGAAGGGGGTCGCCGCCTCGTTGCAATTATCCTGCGTGTCGAAGTAGTCTGTGTGATTTTTTCCGTTGACGACGATGGTCCCTGACCCTCGTCGAAGCCAGACGCGGGCGATAGCTGTCTTGCGACGTCCAACGCCATGACCAAGACACGATCTTTTAGCGCCAACGCTCCCACCGACGTCGAGACGATTGCCCAATCCCTTCTCTTTCTCTAATGCCATGAAGGTTCCCTCTATAGCGGCCCAGTAATGTAATGCATCTTTCAGCGCAAACGAGGCTCGAATGAACAGAAAAACAAAGAAAATTCACCTGCCCTTTTAAGATACCGCACGCAATCGAAAGAGTAAAGGGCGTTACGCGACCAAACCAGGGACTTGCGATGCCTTCGACGGCTGCACGGGGTTGCAAGGCTTGCCACGTGCAGGCATGCGAAAAACAACTCCTTAACGACGAAATTCACCGATTCGCCATCCTCGCCGGGCATCTATTCGGGCAAACGATTCGCGTGAGAGTGCTGGCACCCTTCGACAGCGTCGCTTATCCTTGACAAGTTTAAAAAATCACGCCATTTTTTTGCATTATGCAGGGTCTCTTTATTGTTACGTTGTGTCTGACGGACGGGAAAGGCGGAGATTCACATGTTTCTCAATGAGCATTTTCTGCGTAGCACACTGCCGGAGGCGGCGGTTACCTCGGCATCGTTTCCCGAGAGTGCGCGCTTTTCTGTGGATTCGCGGACGCTCCAGCCTGGCGATATTTTCGTAGCCCTTCAGGGAAAACACTGCGATGGGCACGAATATATCGGTCACGCCATGAGGGCGGGGGCACGTGGCCTCATCATCGATGCCAACAAACGTGATGTGCTCAAAAACGTCGACCGGCAGGGATCTCCTGAGCCTTTTGTCGCCGCCGTGCGTGACCCTCTTGATGCGCTCTATCGTCTCGCTTGCGCGTGGCGCGCGCAGTACACCAACCCCGTGGTCGCCATCACAGGATCTGTTGGTAAGACGTCAACAAAGGACCTCCTTGCACACATGGTGCGCCGCCACGGCATGGAGTGCCTTGCATCGCACGCAAACCAAAATACCAAGCTCGGCATAGCTCTCAATCTTCTTGCCATCCGCACATGCGACGTGTGTGCCATTCTTGAGGTCGGCATCAACGCTCGAGGGGAGATGGATGACAGCGCCCGGATTTTACGGCCGAATTTTGCGATCATAACATGCGTTGGGCACAGTCACTTAGAGGGACTTGGCTGCATTGCCGGTGTCGCTCAGGAAAAACGCGCGATTTTCAAATATTTTTCGGAAAATGATATTGGCATCATCAACGGCGACCAACCGCTTCTTGCAAACATCGGTTACACTCATCCCGTTGTCAAATTTGGCTACAAAACAACAAATCAGGTTCAAGCGCGCAAGGTTCGTGTCAACGACAATCACATACGTGCCACTTTTAAAATTTACCACCAAAAATTCGAGCTCGAAGTCCCCCACGTCCATCGCGGCCTCCTCTCTAATACGCTCGCCGCCTCGGCTGCTGCGTTTCTTTTAGGCATTCCTCCGCTGACCATTGTTGCCGCCGCCCAGGAGACTCAGGTTGTTCCCGGGCGTTTTGAGCGCCGCAAGCTCAAAAACGGTCTTGGGATACTCATTCATGATGCCTACAACTCAAATCCTGAAAGCGCCAAAGCTGCGCTTGCTGCCTTCGATGAGGTGCCAGCGCGTGGCCGTAGAGTTTTGGTCATCGGTGATATGCTTGAGCTTGGCAACGATGGTCCATTTTGGCATCGCCAACTTGGCCGTGTTTTGCGCAAGATGTCGTCATCGCATCACATCGTTCTCGTCGGGTCTATGGTTCAATGGACACGCCGGGCACTGCCCGTTGGTGCTTCCGTAGACCTTGTTGAGTCATGGCATGACGCCGTGGATGCCATCGAGCGCAAGCTCTGTCAGGGCTCCATTGTGCTTATCAAGGGTTCGCAAGCAACGGGGCTCTGCAACATTGCCAACGTCATGAGCGAACCGATTTCTTCTTTTTAGGGGCATCATGAGGTACGGTGTGCACAAAAGGGATCCCATGGCCGGCGACGAAAATGCGGTTCACAAAAGCGTCATGGTTGCCGAGGTTATTCACTACCTTAATCCCCGTCCAGGTGGCGTCTATCTCGATGCCACGTTTGGTTCTGGCGGCCACACGCGCGCGATTCTCATGCGTGAACCCCTGTGCCGTGTTATCGCCATGGATTGGGACATGAAGTCCTTAGAAAAGTTCAGCGAACCGCTTAAAGCGGAATTTGGCGATCGCCTTGAGGTGATCTGGGGGAATTTTGCGCTCCTTTACAAAGTTCTTAAAAAGGGCGGCATAACGGCCGTCGATGGACTTCTTGCCGACTTTGGTCCGTCACAGGTTCAGCTTGCCCAACGGCCAGGATTTTCGTTGTACATTGATTCGGAACTGGATATGCGCATGTCGCCGGCACATCAACAAGTCACGGCCGCTGACGTCATTGCAAAAGCAAGCGAAGAAAAACTGCGGCATATATTCTGGCAACTTGGGCAGGAACGGCACGCAAAGGCCCTTGCGCGAGCACTTGTTGCCGAGCGTGTCAAGGCCCCTATCAAAACTACCGTTGCGCTTGCCGAGCTTGTTGCTCGGAGCGTTCCCCCTGTTAAGGGGCCGTGGAGAATTCATCCGGCAACGCGCGTTTTTCAGGCGCTGAGAATCTATGTCAATAAGGAACTTGCAAATATTGAAGCGCTACTAGCAATTTCTCTCGACGTCGTGAGACCAGGTGGCACGATTGTGTGCATAAGTTTTCACTCTCTTGAGGATCGTCTTGTTAAGGATTTTTTTGCTCGTGAGCGCCGCGCTGGGACATTGTCTGTTTTAACGTCGTCTGTGGTTATGGCAACCAAGGACGAAGTTTGTCAGAATCCCTCGGCTCGTTCGGCGCGCCTGCGTGCTGCCAGCGTGACTACGAAATCGAAAGTTGCTGACGCGTGTGCCGATGGTGTATGCTCATCACCGTGAGGGGCTCGTGAGACGCTGTGGGGCGTTTTTGATGGTGCTCATCTAGTTTCTCTGGGGGACCGGCAGGCGCGTGATCAGACGTGTGCCCTGCGATGAGGACAAAGACTGTGCAAACCGTGTGTCACCCTCTTCAGGTTGATAAGCTCAGGAAAGTTTTTACCACGCGTAGTTGGTTTACAGGCAAGGTCAAACGTGAGTTTATTGCCGTCAATGACGTATCATTTGAGCTCAAAAGGGGCGAGATTCTCGGGCTCTTGGGCCCTAACGGTGCTGGCAAGACGACGACTATTCAGATGCTCCTTGGTACGTTGACGCCGACTGCTGGCTCAATCGTTTACTTTGGCAAGGAGTTTGCACAGAATCGTTGCCAGACGCTCCAACGGGTTGGCTACGCAAGTGCTTACTCAAAGTTGCCCGGCAAGTTGACTGTTTACGAGAATCTCGATATTTTTGGCAGGCTCTACGGCCTCTCCCGCGATGAACGGCAGCGACATATCGCGCGTCTTCTTGAAATTTTCGGCATAGCGGATCTGCGCAACAAGATGGTGAGGGGTCTTTCGGCCGGCCAGATGACGCGTGCAATTCTTGCCAAGGCCTTTCTGCCAAGTCCTGAAATCATCCTCCTTGATGAACCAACGGCGTCACTCGATCCTGATATTGCTCACGACATACGGCAGTTCATTCTTCTTCAGCAAAAAGAGCGCGACATTTCAATTCTTTTTACTTCGCACAATATGAACGAAGTTGCTGAAGTCTGCGATCGCATCATTGTTATGAAAAACGGAACCATTGTCGCGTGTGATACTCCCGCGCGCTTGGTCGCGAGCATCTCGATGACACGTCTTGAGCTCATGGTCGTCAAGGAATTGGAGGCGGCTCTTGCGTACTTGAGTTCTCACGGTCTTATCTACACCGTCGAAAAAAATTTTCTCATTATTGAACTTGAAGAAACGAGAATTGCTGAGCTTTTGTCGGCCCTGGCAGGCATAGGAGTGTTATATTCTCAAATAGCCATCGAAAAACCGACGCTTGAGGATTATTTTATTCGCATAGCGCGGCAGTGACAGTTTCGTAGGGGGCGGCCATGAATACCGATCGTGTGTACGCGCTCATGGTGCGTTACGTGCGCGAGATTCCGCATGATTTTTTTAGGCTCTTTGATATCACGTTCTACCCGATCATGGACATCATGTTGTGGGGGTTCATCAGTTTGTGGATTCAGACGGGTGGGTCACCGACAAGCCATGTCGGCACGCTCATGCTCCTGTCGGTCGTTCTCTGGATGATCGTTGAAAATACTAACCGAGAAATTGTTCTCAATTTCAACGAAGAACTTTATGCGCACAACCTCGTGAACATATTCGTAAGCCCTATCGACATAAGCGAATGGCTTGCCGCCGTTATCACTCTGGCTATTGTTAGGGCGACTTTTGTTCTTATTCTTTGTTCGTTCATCATTGCGGTTGTGCGTGGTATTAACATCCTGAGCCTCGGTCTTCTTTTGCCCGCTATCGTCATCCTCCTCCTTATGTCGGGTATCGCCATAGGACTCAGTATCGGTGCCCTTGCCATGCGTTGGGGACGTCGCATATCGACGTTTGTATGGTCAATCCCTTACCTCATACTCTCGCTGAGCGCGGTGTTTTACCCCATCAGTCTTCTGCCCCGTTGGGCCCAGCTGATCGGCCGTGCGATGCCTATTAGCTACGTCTTTGAAACCCTTCGTGGCACATTCCAAACAGGACGCATTGATTGGCACGCACTTTTGATTGGTTTTGTGCTCAACGTTGTGTATCTTTCTCTGTCGGCGTTTCTTTTTTTATGGGCGTTTGGTAGGAGCAATCAGGAGGGGATGGCGAAACTTGAGTATTACTGAGCTCCTCAAGCTTTGTGCCTGCCTTTTGTAATTCTCCGACGGCCGCCATTGCCGTCGTCGTGTCTGATGTGACCGTCGCGCTCATGGTTGCCGTTGCCGTCGTCCATACGTCGAAACATATCGGAAGAAGTCCTTTGTGGAGTACCGAGCAAAATTCAATAGTTTCAAGGTTGACGAAAGGTTTGACGTTGATGGCCAGGTAGAGTCCGTCGTGTTTGCATGATGTGACGACTCCGAGGCCAAAGCCACGAGGAAAGAGGAGGCCAGTGCCGCTCGAGACGAGATAATCGCCTTCTTCGACTGTCTCCAAGTGGCTTACGTATGCAAGGTGCGTTTGACCACATACGTTTTTGCCTTTGTGGATGCCGGAAGCCCCTGTGCGCACGCAGTATGCCGCAATGTCGCACGTCGCGTCGGTAAGTGCAACGACCTTGCTGTACCAGGGGTAGACGTGAGTGATTTTCCCCAGAAGGCAGTGTTTGTAAACGACGACCATGTCGGTGGTAACGCCGCATGACGAACCGGCGTCGATGAGAAAGTAATGAGTTTGATCGGAAAAGTTTTTTGCTATGATATGTGCGACGCACACGACCGCGCTGGCGTAGCGCTCGCTTCCCTCACGCAGTTCCTTCGTATCCTCATCAAGCTTGATCTGAGCTTCGACACTCATGAGTCGCGCAAGAAGGTCGTAGCGCTCGCGTTCAAGGTCCTTGATGCGTTCCTGAAGCTCGGCCGTACTCCTGCGCTGCTGAGCGACATTTTTGAACGTGTTGACAACGACATTGTTGACGACGAGAAAGGGGTACACAATGTACGACGAGTAGCGCTCAAGGGGGCCGTGAACATCCTTGTGCATGAGCCGCACTCCAAGTATCCCGACGACGAGAATCATGAGCACATACAGAACAGCCGTTGAACGCAGGCCCATCATCGCGCACGTTCCTCGTCGGCCATAAAATCGATGACTTCAACAACGTCGTCGACAAGAGCGTGCATGTCATTCCAGGAACGTGCATGGTGAGCTCGCAGGCGTAGGGAGTGAGATCCAGGGCAGCCGTGCGCATAAAAACCTATGTGACGCTGTGCAAGGGGCAGCCCCTTGGCGCCGTAAAGGGTTTCAAGGCCACGCATATGACGTTCGACCGCCTCTCGGACGGCGTACCGCGTAGGGCGATAGGAACGCCCGGCAAGGCGTTCATTGAATTCATGCATGAGCCACGGTTTGCCAAGCTGGGCGCGGCCGATAAGAAATCCGTCAACGCCTGTGCGCTCGTATACGGCAAGAGCTTGCTCAAAATGCGTAATGCCACCCGAAACAAGAATGGGTATATCAACAATCTTCTTGACGTTAGCAACGATAGTGTAATCGGGCACGCCGCGGAATTTTTGACTTTGAAGGCGCGGATGAACAACGATGGCATCAGCGCCGCAATCACGTGCAATCTGAGCAACGCGTTCGGCATTGTATTCTTTGAAACCTGCGCGCATTTTAACCGTCATCGCATGGGTTCCCACAGCAGAACGAAAGCACGTCAAAATACGGGCAAGCAGGGGAAGGTTGCCCATGAGAGCCGACCCGGAACCTGAGCGGATGATGGTTGTAGCTGGGCATCCGATATTTATATCAACGGCGTCAACGCCATGCTCAAGAACGCGCGCACATGCCGCCTCGATGTAATCGGTGCTGCCCGCCGTCATCTGGAAATTAAGTGGCCGCGTCGATGGGTCGGCGAGGACGGCGAGTGTCGGCATAGAAGCAACGGCTGCCACATGATGAATCGGTGCATAGAGGAGAGTTTGTGCACAAAAAAGGCGCGACGTAACGTGAAAAGCGCGGTCGGTAAGCCCAGCAAGAGGACCGCCAACAAAGCGTGGTATTTGTAAATTTGCTATGCACAATGGGCCGCGCCAATCAATCACGCGTAAATTCTCCGTTAAAAAGTTTGCACGCGCACCCCACGCACGCGTGCTTTTTAGTATACCCTATCGCTTAATACGGAAGAAGAACGAAGACGAGATCACCTACATCACCGTACCCTTGCTTTTCAAAATCTCGATCACATGCGTGCTTGCCGGGGGACAGAGGGCGAGAGGGGTTTTTCCGTCGTTGTCCTTTGCGTTGACGTTGGCATTTTTATCGCTGAGTACCTCACGCATATCGACCTTCCTTCCTTGGACTCAGCGGTGATTGCTTCACTGTACAGGATTCTTATCCCTTACAACGTCATCGCGCTTGAGTTTTATTTGTGTACCGATGCCGCTCTTGATCGGATCTTCCCAGAGTTCCCACACGTGATCTTTGGCCTTGTCCTGAATTTCAAGCTCTCCGCAAACCATGTCTGTAATTTTCACAGCCGCCGGCTTGGGACACGGCTTTTTTGGAAAGCTCGTGCCATTCTTAATTGCCTCAACGATAGCAATTCCTCCTACAAAACCACGTGTACACAAGGTCACTTTTTGGGAGGGCACAATCGTGCTCTCTGAGATGCCGATGGTGTTTGATTTTTCGTCGATGTCGCTGAATTTTGCTTTAACGGTCCACGAAGTTTGATTATTGAGCTCGATTTTGTAGTTTCCTGAAGCCGTATCCCTTATCACATCGTCACGTTTAAGGACGATCCCTTTTCCTCCACACGATGCTGAACTTTCCCAGAGTTCCCACACGTGATCCTTGTCCCTGTTAGCGTTTGTGGTGGTAGGGAGAAACTCTCCGCACACCATTGACGTGGCTCCTTCGGCCAGTTCCGGATGTGGGCATGCTTTTTGTTGTACAGCGTACGTACTCTTATCGGCTGCTACCCTCTCTGCTTTAGTAACAGCAATGCCTGTGACGATGTAATCGGTATATGTGTAGCACGTGACCTTCTCCATGGAATTGACTACGTGGAGTTCTGTTTTGGTGTCATTGCGGTTTTGATAGTGCGTGTAGCTGAATACAACAGTGACGGTGTACGAAGTTTGGTTGTTGAGCTCAATTTTATAATTTCCAATACGCGTACTCGTTGGTTCGTAAATATTAGTATCAATCTTAATGCCCTTGGTATGATCTCCCTCGTCATACCACTTAACATCGATCCAGCGGTCACACCCAAGATCACGACGATTTGTATCTGTGTAGAGTTCGTTCTCGACACACATGTAGTCAACATCTGCTGTTGATCCTTTGCGCGCATCCGGATTCAAGGCGCATGCAAAGATTGAATAGCTCGTTTTCATGTGGCACCCTTCACCGGCGCTGAAAACTCTTTCCTTCTCTCCGGGCAGGAGAATGGGAGTGACAAAACGCATTCTTTCTTTTTGTTTTTTTGCGAGCCAATCATAAGCTGCGTAGGCGGGTCCTTTAATTTTAGAATCAGCAAGGTTCATGAGATTAAGCAGCAGTTCCACTGCGCAAAACGTGGCGACATTATAAATCCACGCAAAGGCAACTCTGGCTTCCCCCCCCTCTTCTCCAGATGTTTTCCATTCGTATCCAAACATTATAGGAAAATTTAGGCAATTTTTGATCCTCATCTTGGCGAATATGCCACCGTTAACGATGAGCATGAGTAGCGCAAGAGCGCAAAAAATCTTCTTCACGACACCTCCTTCTTTTAGCCCTGGACACCATGACAACAAAAATAAAGTTGGACAAATCACGGCGCGTATCATCTATTTTTCATTTTGCAATACTTTATTCAAGAAAGTCAATTAAAATGCCAGTTTTTTGTTTTTTGCTAAAGTGCACAAACTCGATAATTCATAGAAGACGCGCTGTTCGCAGTACGACTGGATGGGCACTTTCTGCTCCAGCTAGTTGCGGGGTATGTACAAAATTTGATAAGCCAGCGTGCCTGTGCTACATTAACTAACGTGCCTGTAGGCGCTGTTGAACGCCGAAGTGGTGAAATTGGCAGACACGCAGCCTTGAGGTGGCTGTGGGAGAAATCCTGTAGGGGTTCGAGTCCCCTCTTCGGCACCATCATCCTGCGCGGTTGTGTGTTGAATTTTCATTCCAGCCGGTTTTTTTGTTGCGGCAAATAAGGTGGTAGGAAGGATTTTTTATGAATTTGACGAGTTCCAGGACAGCGGTATTGATCGTTTGGTTTTTGGGTTGTCCTTGCCCTTGCGTGCATGTTCATCCTCTACCCGCTTCGCGATAAACTTCGTCTTGGCATCGATCTTGTCGGCGGTACGTACCTCGTTCTTGAAGTTCAGACGCACGAGGCCGTCGAAGCTGTTCTTGCTGAAAAAATGCAGCTCATCGTCGACAAGCTCAAGAAGTCTGGCAAGCCTCTTCCCAAAACGCGAGAGGTCAAAAATGAGGCGCTCACGTTGACATTTGCCACCGTCGATGGTCTCCAAAACGCCTCATCGTTTCTCAATATGTCCGAGCCTCAGTTGCGGCAAACGGCAGCGGGAACAGTTCTCACGATTCGGCTCGATGAAAAAGAGGCAAAAAGGGTGAGGGATGCGGCCGTCGCCGGCAACGTTGACGTGCTTCATTTGCGGCTCAATAAACTCAATGTTGAAGAAACGCCTGTTTCGCGTCAAGGCGAAAAAAATATCATTGTTGAGCTGCCCGGTGTCGATGACCCTCAAAAAGCGCGGGCCATGATCGGCAAAGTTGCAAAGCTTGAGTTCAAGATTGTAGAGCGATCGGCAGGAAGTCGCGAAGATCTTTTGTATGAACTTGGCGGTGAAGAGCTGCCGCCCGACAAAGAAATCCTCCGTGGCAAAGAAGGCGAGTATTTTCTTGTTTCGCGGTACACGGATATCACAGGCAAGCTCTTGGCAAGAAGCTAGCTCCGGCTCAGGGAGGCCAGACAGGCCTTGAGCCCGTTGTGAAAATTGAGTTCAACAGCGTCGGCGCCGAGCGTTTTCGCCAGTTGACGCGTAAAAATTATGGCCGCAGGCTTGCCATTGAACTTGATGGAGAAATTCTTCTTGCGCCCGTCATTGAAAAAGAACTGCCAGGCAAGTGCGAGATCACGGGTATAGGATCGCCGGAAGCGTGTCGCGAGCTCGCGCTCCTTCTCACATCGGGATCTTTTGCCGCGACGGTAACTTTTGAAGACGAGCGTCAGATTGGTCCCTCGCTGGGATCCGAGCTCATCAGAAAAGGCCTCGTTTCGTGCGCCATCGGTCTCCTTCTTCTTCTCATTTTTGGCGTTTTTTATTACAAGTTATCGGGAGCCCTTTCGTTTATAGCACTTCTTTATAACCTGCTGCTCATCTTCGTTGGCATGTATTGGCTTGGTGCGACTCTCACGTTGCCGGGCATCGCCGGCCTTGTGCTTACCGTCGGCATGGCCATTGACTGCTCCATTCTCATTTATGAACATATTCGCGAGGAACTTGCTGCCGGGCTTTCGGTAAAAAAGGCTGTCAACAAGGGATTTTCTGACGCTATGGTTGTTATTCTTGATTCGAATATTACGCACCTTTTGACAAGTATCGTTCTCTATAAATTTGGCTACGGGGCCGATTCAGGGTTTTGCCGTTACTCTCATGCTTGGCATCGCTGCGACCCTTATTACAGGGTTGACCTTCCTCCGGGCAATGTTTAATTTTATACTTGAGGTTTTTGATGTACAGAAACTGAGTATCTAGGCGAGTGTTGTAAGCGCGGTGTTTGGCGATGGCGGCGTAGCTCAGCTGGTTAGAGCGGCGGAATCATAATCCGTAGGTCCGGGGTTCGAGTCCCTGCGTCGCCACCAGAGTTTTGTGGGTGTGCAACCATGGTTTTTAAAGATATTGTGACGGTTCCCAATGTTATCACCCTCGTGAGGCTCGTTCTTTCGCCCGTCGTGCTTCCGGTGCTTCTCGTCATCTTCTTGCCATGGGACGTCTTTCTCGTCAATTGTTTTCTTGCCCTTCTTTTCGCGCTCTTTGCCGTGACTGATTTTGTCGACGGATTCGTGGCGCGTCGTTATACAGCCACAAGTTCGTTTGGTCGCATTCTTGACCCGCTTGCCGACAAATTTCTTATGTACTCGGTGCTTGTTGCCTTGCTGGCCGTTGACAAAATTTTCTTTGCCTGGGCTCTCATTATTATCGGGCGAGAATTTTTTGTGCTCGGGCTACGCCAATTCGCTCTTGAGCATAACCTCGCTGTCAACGTTTCTTTTTTGGGCAAAGCAAAAACGTTCGCCCAGATGGTCTATGTCACCGTCCTCATTGCCAATCCCTATCATCACACGAGTGAGCACGGTGGTCTGCGTGGTTTTTACGACAATTTGAGCGCAGCGCCCGGGTGGACATCGTGCGAGACGCTTCTCATGATCATTGCCGTGACGATTGCCATTTTTTCTGCAAAATATTACTACGATGCTTTTGTTGCAGCGTATATTCGAGCGCGTCCTACGAGTTCCGCAGCAAAAAGTCTTTAATTCTCTGACAGTAGCCCCATTCATTGTCATACCAGCCAAAAACCTTGCCCATGCGTGCGTTGGCGAGCGTGAGGAGACTGTCAATCGTTACTGAGTGTGGATCGTTGTTGAAGTCACTTGAAACAAGTGGCTGGCGATTGAAAGCCATGATGCCATTCAGGTCACCCTGAGACGCACTTTCAAGTGCCTCGTTGATTGACTCCCTCGTGAAATTCTTGTGCGCCGTAAAAACGAGGTCGACGATTGAAACTTTGGCAACGGGAACGCGCAGTGAAATACCATCAAAGCGTGAACCCATGCCAGGCAGAACCTTGTCTACGACGGAAACGACGCCCGTTGTTGCCGGGACGATGTTGAGCGCGGCAGCACGCGATCTGCGCGGGTCGCTTGAAAGTACGTCGAGGAGGACCTGCGAGTTGGTGTAGGCATGAACGGTCGTCATGAGACTGCCGACGATGCCGAAAGCATCATCGACGACCTTTAGAAGCGGTATGACGGCATTGGACGTGCAGCTGCCGAGCGCAACAATGCGGTGATGATGGGCATCGAAAGCTGTATCGTTAATGCCGGGAATTATCGTAACATCATCTCCGTTTGCCGGAGCCGTTATGAGCACGTGTCGTGCTCGTGCTGCATTTATATGCAAGAGTGCCGCCTCGCGTGTTGTAAAGCGCCCCGAGGCTTCGACGACCCAGTCAACATCGTAGGCATCCCACGCAAGATTTTGTGGGTCGGATTCTGCCATAACGGCGATGCGACTGCCGTCGATACACAGTGTCGCATCATCCATGACAACGTTGCCTGGATATGGTCCCATAAGTGTATCGTACGCAAAGTCATGTGCAACACGTTGGGGGTTACCGGGTCCTATGTTGATGGCGACTATGTCGATGTTCGAGCGTGCGCGGGCATCAAGAAGTACGGTACGTACAAAAGTTTTGCCGATGCGGCCAAAGCCATTGAGAGCGATACGCATGATTTTCCCTTTCTTTGTACGTACCAAAATGCTTCAGATAGTTCTTGAAACTTGTTGAGTATTCGAATTGCCACCACCAGCTTCGTACGTTTCTGCTGAAGTTGTTGTTTGACTACGTGCTTTTGCAGCGGCGTCCTGGAGGGCTTTTACGGCTTCGGCATAATTTATAGAACCTTCGGTCTGCCCCGCCATGGCACGATTGATTTCTTCGTATTTTTCAGCGATGTACTTTTCTATGTGCGCACTTACTTTGGCCGATGTCGTCCTACCGACGAAGCTCTTTTGCTTAAACCTCCGCACGAATTCGATGCTAGGACCAAGAACATACATGAGAGCCGGGTGTACCTTCTCCATACACGGCACTGCCACAAAGGTCATCGGCGGTTGAGGTTTATCGACCGGAGAAAAGCTCTGTACGGTATTTGTTTTTTCTGCCGCTTTCATGAAGAGCGCGTAATTGTATACAACCTGCTGTGCGAGAGTTCGGAGACATAGAATTCGGTTGCTGTTTTGAGAACCGTTGACGAGATCATTATAGGCGGCGCGGCCCTCGTGCCTACCCTCGAAATTATTTTTCCTTCGTACATTGGTTACTTCACCGCTTATCGCGTTCTCCTGAAGTTCATGAGGTGCGACAGACGCACACGATACCATCACCACAAGTACCGAGCACCCAAGTATCCTTCGTCCCACGAGCTCCATAGCACTACCCCCTTCAAAAATTACTTCGTAAGTTTAAGACCTTTTTTCCTTATCGATGACTTCAACCGTATCTTTCAAATCCTGGGTAAGATCGCGGTAGCACTCTCTTGCAAAATAGGCTGCGATGACTGTGAAGAGATGTATGAAGGAACCAACCACGGATCTGTGACGGGTATGTTCCACTTGGAGTTTGTTTTTGAGAAGATCCAGCTGATCCAATTATCGAGTTCGCGTTACTTAATAATTGCTGTGCCAAATTCCCTTTCCAGGCCTTCCAGTGCACTCTGAAGTCCGTATCGAAGATCCTTGTAATATTCTTTGCCAGCAAGGTCCTTAAGGACATCGCTGAGGCCAAGTTCCTGCATTGGTGTGCGTGCCTGAGCTCCCTTGCGTGATTTTCCGCTGCGCCTTTTCTTGAGTTCGCCCTTGACGAGAGTGCTCATGACGTCTATAAAATCGTGCTGCAGATAGTCTGGTAGCGCAACGATGTTGGCATCCAGAAGCGTTCGTGCATATGCAGTAAAATTTCTGAGTAGGTTTGCATAGTCGAGCTTTGAGGGTGCTACCGTTGCTATAATGTCTCTTAACACTTCAGCCTGCATGGCAAGCTCATACTGAGGTTCTTGGCTTATACGGAGGGCGACAGTGTGAGCGATGGCAACGTTGGCACTTCGGAGGCCGTAATTTGTAAGCGTCGTGGCGAGTTCAAAAAGCATGTATTTTTCGAGAATTTTAATGGCAATTTTAAAACTTAGCTCGTTGCTTGGTTCACGTACGCCAGCATTGGCGAGAAATTTATCAAACGCGGCTTCTTCTGTTTGAGAGTTCTCGTTGCCACCCGTTGCCTCGCGGAGCGCCCGTTCATCGGCGCGAGTGGCACAAAACACGGCATTCGCGAGCCAATAATAAATCTCATCTGATATGTCCATTACCTTTGTGACAGTTCGCGGTGACACTCCCACCCGCAATTCATAAGACATGCTGCCGATTTTCCTGCTCATGGAGAGCACGAGGGGGAAAGTCTCGGACTCTATGGTTGGCCCCACGTATGCAACGAAATTCCTGAAGGTTTCATGCACCCCCGAGGTCCCCGGAGCCCTTAGATTTGTTAAGAACCATGCTTTTGGCGAGACGCCGTATACGTCGCACTCCTTGCCAGACGGATCGAGTTTTACAGAAAGGCTGTGTGCGAGAACCCTTGTCGGATCTTGATCAAGCGTGAGCCTGCCAAGATAGTGCTGAGCTTTGGATGGTATTTTCGATACAATGCCGATATCCTTATCGCATCCAGAAAGATCGATTGCCATGTCGCTCATATCGCACGGATACATAAGGACGAACTTGAGATTACGCGGTGCTAGGCTTTTGAGGTTGAGTTTCCAAACACGACCCGCGCTCTCCTTTGTGAGTGCCCTGACAAGTCGTTCCCTCTGCACGCTCTGCCAGGTTACGACCGCCATGTTCCTCAGCTGCGGAGTTGTGAAGAATGTGTTAGAGCCGGGCAGAAGCACGGAAGGAAGTGTGCCAAGGAGCTTGGAGTTTCCTTCAAGGGTTTCAAAGAGATTACTGAGTTCCTCTCCGCTATACCACGGTGGGTTTTCCTTGCCAAGAAACACGTCAAGAGTTCTAAAAAATCGCTGCAGACCAGGCGCTCCTATCGTTGATACATCCGTTGTTGCACGTATAGCAAGTGGATAGTTGAGCTTAAAATAGGGGGGCGACGAGGTATCTGCGCGAGCGATTTTTAGTGCTGTCTGCCGCTGCCGCGTAAGCTCAGTTTCATGTTCCGATTGCTGAGAAATTTTTGTACGTTGCCGAGCCAGCCGTTCTTTACGTTCGTGATTCCACGCATGCGCTATATTCTGCTCACGTCGCTCGGTGAGCCATGCTTCAAGTTGTGCTTGAATTGCGATTGTGTTACGTCCACCCAAGAAGCACGAATCGGTGTACACAAATTCCACGCAAAGCTCGTTGAGAGCCTTGAGTAAGTTAACAAAAGCGGTCAGCTTAAGACCAGCAACGAATCCGTCGGTCATATTTACGTCGCTACCCGCGTTACCGTGACCGACGATGACGAATCTCCTCGAATGGACTTCACGACCTTCGCCGGACGATTTCCTAAAAAGCCGCACAAATGAAGCGATGAGTTCATCATCGCTCACCTGTACCGTCGGAGCCGCACCCCCAGCAAAAAAACCGACGACCTTGTTTGGTTTGACGTGCCTCAAATCAGCAACATTGAATCCATAATAGTCGATACTGGGACCGTTACGCGGGATTACTACAACAAAATTGCCGGGTTGCTGATTGTAAACCCTGACGGCTGGCGAGCATATCAGCCTCAAATCCGCTGCGTCTAATTCCGCATGTATTTTTTCAATCCCGATTTTTGCTCCCGTCCGTTTGCCTCCGAGTTTGTTGAGTAGTTGAGCAAAAAGAACGGCGGGACATATTACGGGCTCACCTGCAGTGATGGCGCGCTCGACGCCCCATGAGATGGCTCTGTTCCAGTCATTTCTTTCAAACGAAACGAGGGCATTAAGGATGTGCTTAGGGATCATCGACCGCCGACTGGCTACCGGCGATCGCACAGTCTTAATGTGCGCGCTGGAGCCCGCCCACGTTCCTCGCGTTCTCGGCAGTGGAGGAGGAGCAGGCGGTATCACCGACTCTCGTTTTTCTGCAAGAGCCTCGGGTGCAGAGGCGGTTGTTGTTTTGCCTGAACCCCACGATGTGTCCACCGTCAGCGGTGGAGTAGAAGCGCTGAGCTCACGCCATGGCGTCATCGCAAGCATTACGATCAACAACGCGGGTAAATAAAGAGTAAGTTTCATACTACACCTTCGTTCATAATCTTGGGCTAAACTGACGGGTACGAGGTTAACATCTTTACCTTCTTCAATACTTTAGTACTTTCTATTGCCCTTGCCCTGTGACTGGCGAGTTTTTGTAAATTCTTCTGCACGCCGTGTCACTCAGGTGGCACGATAATTACACCATGCTTCGTGCCCATCTTGTTAAGGGATTTAAGGATTTTTTCCAGGACTTTTTCATACTCTTTTTTTGCTGACAGGGCGTTTATAAGAGGATCGAGTGCCTCTGGCCATATCGTTCCTTTGACTGGTACTGCTTGATTCTTCGACGTTATTTGCCTGGTGAGTAAACCTTCAGCGAGATGGCAGATTTTATTGGAAAGAATAAGCGCAACGAATTCCGGCATCTCAACATTTTTGGGTGCCGAGGTCTTTTCGGAACTAAAGAGCTCGGCCGCCTCTGTGATGAAACCCGTGAGTGCCTCAAGGTGAGCAGCGGTTTTTGCTTTACTTGGTTGTTGCGGGGTCACCTCGACAAGTGTCACCAGTGGCTCCCAATTAATGATGTCTTTACACAAGCTGACTATCTTAGGCCCCAAGACTGCTGCTTTGTCTTGTGTAATAGTTTTGGCTACCACAACAGTTTTGGCTACTAATTCCGGATACCCATTCTCGAACAATAATACCATCGCCTGTGTGAACGAATGAGCGTCCTGTGAAGCATTTTCGGCAACACGTGCTACAAAATCATTAAAGGCTTCTTGCTCTGTCTGCTGATCTTCATTGCCGCCAGTGGCTTCGTGCAATGCCGGTAAACTAGCACGTGTTCCTTCGAAAATTGCCCTTGCAAGCCAATAGTAAACGTTGCCGGGGTTAATATCCGCACGACCCGTTACCTCCGTCACGACGTCGCTAAGTTTTTGAGGGGCTGACATTGCATCTGGCTTATCACCTTTTCTTATAACGTACTCACCTTCGCCGGTTCCAGATGCCCTTTTGCCCACAAGAAATACTGCTGGTTCGCGTTTTTCACTGGTTGATGCCCTGGTGTAAAACACAGCACGCTCAAGGGTGTCAGTTGGAGAGGGAGCCGTCAATTTCTTCATAAACCATGCTTTGGCAAATTTGCCGCGTGCATACCCCCCATCCGTGGTCTCGGTGAGCCAATGTGCAAGGACGTTCTCGGGACCTTGTTTGATTTTTAACCCCCCGATGTAGTGCTGCGCTTGTGCCGGAATTTTTGATATGAGCGCTACGTCGTCGCAGGTGGAAGCGTCGATTTCTATCGTCCTCATATCACAAGGGTAAGCGAGTATAAACTTAACATCACTTAGAACAAATGGCTTGACGTCCTCGTAGTCCATCATCCCCATGGCTTGTGCAAGCTTAGCTTTCTGTACAAACTGCCAGGTCAGAACCCTCATGTGCTCAAGTTCAGGTGTTCTGAAGAACGTATTGGTTCCCGGCAGGAGCACTGATGGCAGTTTGCTGGGGTCGGGATCGGCCCCAGCGAGGGCACCAAAAAGTTTTCTGAGTTGCTTGCCGTTGTACCAAGGGGGAGGCGTCTTCTTGAGAAATTCTTTGAGAGCTTCAGAAAACTCTGTTAGATGTATTTCGCCGGATACGGTAGCATCTGTCGTGGCATGAATTGTAAGAGGAAAGCTAATTTTGAATGAAAGTGCCCTCGCAGGTTGACCGATCTGGGCGATCTTGCGCTTGAGTTGCTCCCTTTGCGCTTCGTACTCCCTAATTCGTGTATCAAGTTCAGGCGTGGGTGGAAGTTTTTTCCCTTCCATAAACTTTTTAATGTCTTGCAGGTTCCTCAACAGAGATTCACAGTTGAGCAGCTCCTGCGCTGCCAATGAAACATCCTCGGCGGATGACCCCATCAGGGCAACCTCTCTCTCAAGCCAATCCTTTTCGCTTTTGAGCTTGTCAATTTCCTTGTCAATCGTTGCGATATTCTTAGCTAAAGAACTTCTTTTTTTTAAGAGAGCATCGCCTTTCAAGGTAATTTCGAATATCGGATTATTACTATTACCCGTACGCAACTGCACTTCTATATCGTCTCTTTTTTCCTTGATCGCTTGTTTTCTCGTAGTCAGCTCCATCAAATTGTCTTTGCAAACCTTCAGTTTTTCCCGTAATAATCCTCGTTGCTGCAATGAAAAACGGCTTGCCAACAATTCACCGAGCTTGTTTTGGAGTGTAACCGCGTTGGAACCTCCTAGTAGACATGTTTCGACACCTATGTATTGCGTAGAAAGGCCTTCGAGGACCTTGAGAAGCTCGACAAAAACGTTAATATCAAGGTCGGCAATCTCTGCCTTGCCAGCATCCTCCTCTTTTGCCAGTCCGCCATGGCCCGTGATGACGAAGGCCCATGAATTTACTGTGCCACCGTCGACATCCAACCTTTTGAAGAGCTTGCTAAACGAGGTGACGAGCTGGGTTTGCTGAGCGGTATCAGCAGAAGTTTGCGATCCTGAGCTGGAGAACGTTCTTTTTACTTTGTCAGGTGCGACGAATTCAAGAACAGAGTGGTCAAAGCCGTACTTGTTGAGCTCTTTCACAGGATCCACGCCAGGAACTTGTTGCGTTGGAAGTATAACGACAAAGTCATTGCCCTTTTGCTTGTAAATCATGATGATAGCCTTTGTGGGCGAACCGAGGAGATTGAATTGGCTTTCTGAATCTTTTTCGAGCCCCGTTACCAACTGGGAAAAAAGCTTCGTGGTACAGATGATAGGCACACCAGCGCTAAGCCCTCTTTTGACATCCACGATTATTGCGCCATTATGATCACTCGTTGTAAAGGATACGAGGGCAACAATGACTTGTTTTTCCGTGCCAGTTTGTTGAGTCTTTGTTTCCAGCGCACTCTCCCGGTAGGGAGGCTTTTTTGCGGGAGGATAAGGAGGCGGTGACGGTACGCCCAACTCCTGAACTTCTGCTGAGCCTCCGGTTAGGCCAGTTTCTGCTTGTTCTCGAGGGGTCTCACCGGTCGGCCGCGGTGTCGCCCCGCTGAGGTTGCCGGCGACTGCTATCATGAGCACGACGATCAACGACGTGCAAGAAAAAATGGTGAGCTTCAAGTTTTTATCCACCTTACATCCTTTTTGGATCACGCTTCCTTACTATTAAGCGCGGTCGATTTTTTAGTTTGATGCCGCAGAAATTTTTCTAAGAATCAGCTATATAGTGACCCCGAAAAACAGTGCGCCCATGCATGGAGCGTCATGCGAGTTTTCACAGCCCTCGAGAACCTCAAAGAGTAGGGGGACAGCCGCCCCCTACTCGATGCATGGATAACGCGCGGAAAAGGGATCAAACAGGCTGCCGGCGCCCTGGTGCCGCCGGCATAGGGCACCTTAATCGTAACGATGAGCTCCTTTTTACAGGGCTACGAGATCTACCCCTTGTCTGCGGCTTCAATTGCTTCACTTCTAGACTTCAACGCTTCCTCAATCTCTGTTTCCATTGCCTTTTTCGCATCCTCCGCCATTGCCGCAGCCTTGGTTAATTTTTCCTTATAATCTTTTATCTCTCCGTTTGTAGTTTCGAGCTCATCGTACGTCGACGCATCCTTTAGCGCATTGATTGCCAATGTTTTAAACTTGTTAAATGTATCAACAAATCCACCTCCAGTTTCAGCCGGGTGGTTTTTTATGTACTTCGTGGCTTCAATGGCAAAATCTTCGAATTTCCTTAGGGAGTTGTTCCATGCAAATTTTGCTAACGACGCAGATGGATCGATGGTTACCCCATGCTTCGCGCCCATTTCAATAAGGGATTTAAGGATTTTTTCCAGGACTTTTTTATACTCTTCTTTTGCTAACAGGGCGTTTATAAGAGAATCGAGTGCCTTTGCCCATATCGTTCCTTCGTTTACTACATCTGGATCCTTCGACGTTATTTGCCTGGTGAGTAAATCTTCAGCGAGATGGCAGATTTTATTGGAAAGGACAAGTTCAACGAATTCCGGCATCGCAACATTTTTGGGACTAAGAAGCCTAGCAATCCCTTTGCTGAAATCTTCGAGTGCCTTAAGGTGAGCACTGGCTTCTACGCCGCTTGGTTGTTGCGGGGTCGTCTCGACAAGTGTCACCAGTGGCGCCCAATTAATGATGTCTTTACACAAGCTGACTATCTTAGGCCCCAAGACTGCTGCTTTGTCTTGTGTAATAGTTTTGGCTACCACAACAGTTTTGGCTACTAATTCCGGATACCCATTCTCGAACAATAATACCATCGCCTGCGTGAACGAATCAGCGTCCTGCGAAGCATTTTTGCCAACATCTGCTACAAAATCATTAAAGGCATTCTGCTCGGTTTCTGCGTTTTGCACACCGTTGGTGGCTTTGCACAATGCCTCTGCGTTAGCACGTGTTCCTTCGAAAATTGCCCTTGCAAGCCAATAGTAAACGTTGTCGGGGTTAATATCCGCGTGACCCGTTACCTCCGTCACGACGGCGCTAATTTTTTGAGGGATTGCGAATTTTTGTTTATCAGTTCTTCTTCTTATGATGTAGCCGTCATCATGACTTTTGCCTACAAGAAGAAGAACTGGGGGTCCGTCCTCTTGTTCGACGTACACCACGGCATGATCGAGAGTGCCGGTGGGAGCCTTGGCCGTTAATGTCTTTATAAACCATGCCTTGTTATACTTTTTGCCCTCTTGAACAATCTTTAACTTATCGGGTTTATAACCTTCCTCATAACTGAACAACTTAAATTTAGGGTCTTCGCTAAGACTAAGACTAAGACCATGCGCAAAAGTTTTTTTAAGACCTTGTTTTTCGATGTTTAAACTTCCCAAATAGTGTTGTGCCCGAGAATTAATTGCCGATATAAATGCCACGTCTGTGCACTTAGACGCGTTGAAATTTGTGTCCCTCCTATCACACGGTTCAAGAACGACATATTTGGAATCAGCACTGATATCAAAATTAATAACCTCCGGCTTTGATTCGGCAGCGCTGAGGTTGAGATAGCCCCACGGCGACGCCCCGAAAGCCACGATCAATAGCGTGAAAAATGCAGAAGAAAGCTTCATATTTACCTCCTTTGGCAGCCATCTTTAGCCACCGTACAATGGTACAGGAATATACAGCACACTTTTTTGTTACACCATAGAATAACCATACAAAAAATAAAATACAAAATGCAATATATATTTTTATTTTTGTACCATTTTTTCGCGCAGAGCTCTTGCGCTCGTACAAGAAGGCGTGCCAGAAAGGTCCTTGCATTTCTCATTATCCCCCTCTGTTACATGTTTCTGGCAAGAACAAGGCTCATCAATTGAGAAAGCAAGATGCTCTTGATATAGTTACGACGATAACGTTGCACTGTTTGAGGACCCTTGGTCATCGATCCTGCGGAGTTCATCATGGTAATACGTCGTGCTAGAGTATGGTTTTTGGTCATTCTTTGTGCTGCCGCCTTGAGAAGTGCTGCGTACGATGTCCACGTACACGCGCATATCAATTGCCCCGTGCCGCACCTCAACGGTGGCCACGTGAGTAAGGTCGGCGTTTTTGTCTGTGCCGCTTGTCTTGCCGCCTACGTCTTCATGAGGCTCGGGACATGGCTTCTTGAAAAATCTGACGAAATGGCCGTTGATCACGCGCGGTCGACGTGCCGCGCGGCGGCTGCGCGTTACGCGAACGTGACGGCTATTGTCGACGCTGCGTATCCTCCTTCGCCTAACCGCGACGGGTATATACACGAAGTTAACGAACGCGTACTTTATGACATTGCTATGGCACGGTATCACGGAGTCGATATAAAGACCTCTGTGCTTGACATGCGTGCGGAGCTTTCAGCGCTCAACGTACAGCTTTCTATCGTGCAAAACTGTATATACGATGTTGGCGTCGACCTTGCCGACCGCCAAGAACTTATGCCGAAGTACGAAAGAATGAAAGAAGTTGAATGGCAGCTGGAAACAACCATAGCAACGCTACACTTTGCCCATGACTATCTCGAACATCACATCTCATACTTTGTTCTTTTTGAAACCGAAGACATGCTAAGCTCGCGTTACGAGCGTGAGCTTAACATTCTCGAAACGGCCGATGACGACATGGATTATGCACGCGAGGCCATTGGACAATCGGTTGCGCTTTGGTGTACCAATCACTACAAACCATACCCCTACGGTTGGTATCTTTCTCGCCTTGAAAGAGACCTTCAATCTTTGCGTGTAGCGATTGACGGGCTCGCATATGAGTATTCCAAGAGGCGTAGCGTTGCGAGCAACCTCAACGATAGGCTTGAAATAATTAAAGAGGTTCTCGATGGATCTCCAACATACGGTCAGGAGCTGCACACCGGTGAATATGTCACGGCGGCCGGTATACCACCGCGAACTCAAAAAATTCATGAAAATCGCGACGATTTCATACACATCGATGCGTATGTTTGAGCTCACAGAGGCTTTATGATATTCTTTTTCTCAATTAAATCTTGCGGCGCCACGGCCGAGCTGTGCTTGCGTCGGTGGCTGGTCTAGTGTGAATTCGTTAAAAAGCTGACAGCGGTTGGGGTCCAGATGATCACGAAAATTTTATCGAAAATCTTAGGGACAGCTAACGAGCGGCGGCTACGTCGCATGCAACCGGTTGTTGCACAAATTAATGCTTATGAGCCCCGTATTCGCGAGCTAACCGACGAAGGATTGGTCGGCAAAACCAATACGTTTCGCGAACATATCGAGCAGGGGCGTTCTCTTGATGATATCCTTCCGGAAGCGTTCGCCGTGGTTCGCGAGGCAGCGTACCGTAGGCTTGGCCAGCGACACTTTGATGTCCAACTTATGGGTGGCATCGTTCTTCATCAAGGTACGATAGCGGAAATGAAAACGGGTGAGGGAAAAACGCTCACAGCTACGTTGCCACTTTATCTCAATGCGCTCGGCGGCAAAGGCGCTCACCTTGTTACCGTCAACGATTACTTGGCACGCCGTGATGCCGAATGGATGGGCGCCGTCTACACAGGTCTCGGTCTCACTGTTGCCGCTCTCCAGAACCATATGAATGACGGTGAACGTAAAAAGGTTTACAACTGCGATATTGTCTATGGCACCAACAGCGAATTCGGCTTCGATTATCTGCGCGACAATATGAAATTTAGGCTCGACGACTATGTTCAACGCGATCTTAGCTATGCCATAGTCGACGAAGTTGACTCGATCCTCATCGATGAGGCTCGAACGCCGCTCATCATTTCCGGATCCTCTGACGAGGGTAGCAATCTTTACGTTATGGCCGATCAGCTTGTAGTACGTCTTCATAAAACCGAGGACTTTGAAGTTGACGAAAAGATGCGTTCGACGCAACTCACTGAAAAGGGCATCGACAAGGTCGAACGTGCTTTCAACGTCAGCAACCTCTACGCCATCGAAAACATCACGCTCCTTCATCACATTGAGCAGTCGCTCAAAGCTCATGCGCTTTTCAAGCGCGACGTTGATTACGTCGTCAAAGATGGCGAAGTGCTCATCGTCGACGAATTTACAGGCCGCATCTTGCCAGGGCGTCGTTACAGCGATGGGCTCCACCAGGCCCTTGAGGCAAAAGAAGGGGTCAATGTTGAGCGAGAGACGCAGACGCTCGCGTCCATTACCCTTCAGAATTACTTCAGGCTCTACAAAAAACTTGCTGGTATGACAGGTACGGCGGCCACCGAGTCGGAGGAATTTTTCCGCATCTACAAACTTGACGTTGTTTCGGTGCCGACGCACCAGCCTATGATCCGTGACGACAAGTCAGACATAATTTTTCTCACGAAAAGGTCGAAGTACGAAGCAATCGTCTATGATATCAAAGAGCGTTACGAGAAGAGCCAGCCCGTTTTAATCGGTACGATTGCCATCGAAACTTCAGAGCTCCTCAGCGATGTCCTTACCACCAACGGCATACCCCACGATGTTCTCAACGCCAAACAGCACGAACGCGAAGCCGAAATAGTTGCCCATGCCGGGGAACCTGGTCACATCACGATTGCCACCAACATGGCGGGTCGCGGAACCGATATTAAGCTCACTCCTGAATCAGTCAAGGCAGGTGGTCTCTATATTCTGGGAACTGAGCGCCACGAAAGCAGGCGTATCGACAACCAGCTCCGCGGCCGCTCAGGACGTCAGGGCGACCCCGGCGAGTCGCGTTTTTACATCTCGCTTGAAGACGATCTCATCAGAATCTTTGCCGGCGATACGCTCAAGAAGAATATGGAGCGCTTCGGCATGAAGGAAGATGAGGCCATTGAGTCGAAGTTTGTCTCCAAAAACATTGAGCGGGCGCAGGAAAAAGTTGAAAAGTCCCACTTTGACGCCCGTAAAAATCTTCTTGAATATGATGATGTCCTCAACCAACAACGCATAGTCATCTACGGCTATCGTCGCGAGGTTCTTGAAGGATCAGAGAATATCTATAACCTCATTCGCGACCTCATCGGTAAAACTCTCCAGGACATCATAGCCCATCTATGCCAAGACCGCGTGGTTACCCACGAACAGGCCGAACATGTTTTTGCTGCCATCGAGGTACTCACGGGTATCCCGAAGGCGGCGATTGCGGGGTCCGGTATCACTACGCGCACAAATGACGGTATGGCACGTGATCTCAATAATTTTCTTCTGGAAAAATATGAGCTCTATCGCAACCAAAAAAATCGCGAAAGAATTCACGAGGCTGAAAAATGGCTCATGCTCGAAACAATTGACCAGGCTTGGAAACAGCACATGCTTAACCTCGATCATCTCAAAGAGGGCATCAATTTGCGTAGCTGGGGCCAAAAAAATCCGCTCATCGAGTACAAGCGCGAAGCCTTTGATATGTTCAAGGACATGATGCAGCAGATACGCGCTGATATCATTTTTAATATATTCCATATCAATCTCGAGATGTTTGACGAGCACAAAATCGAGGAACGTCGCGAGCGTGAGCTCGAGGAGATGCACATGCTCGGCAACGACGGATCCGAGCATAACCAGGAAGCACACAACGCCAACAAAACAGGTCGCAACGACCCGTGTCCTTGCGGTTCGGGCAAGAAATATAAGAAGTGCTGCGGTTCGTAGCCCCAAGCCCTAAGTAGCACTGCCGAGCAAATTTGTACAACGGGCGATCCTTCGGTTATTCTTGTGTGCTGTCCAGATATAAGAAGAGACTTTTGTCCTGGAAGGTGGCATGTACAAGAAAAAATCACACATTCACTTTGTCGGTATCGGTGGCATTGGCATGAGTGGCATTGCAACCATTTTGAAACAGCAAGGATACATTATTTCAGGGTGCGATCTCGACGTATGTCAGCAAAGTGTTCACAATCTTCGGGAGCTTGGGTGTGCGGTACATGCCGGCAACAATGGGTCTGAATGTCGCGACCACACCATCGATATTCTAGTGTATTCATCAGCCGTTTCGTCGGATAACCCCGAGATTCTAGCTGCTCAGGACCGAGGAATTCCGACGATTCCCCGAGCGCTCATGCTCGCCGAGCTCATGCGCGCAAAATACAGCATCGCCGTTGCGGGGGCTCACGGAAAAACGACAACAACATCGTTCATATCGCACATACTCATGGAAGCGAAACTTGATCCTACCGTCATCATAGGAGGGCACTTAACGAGTATCTCAAACAATGCTCGCATGGGTGCGGGCAATTTTTTAGTTGCTGAGGCCGACGAAAGCGACCGTTCATTCCTTCACCTTCATGCCACGTTCTCTGTCGTCACCAATATCGATCTTGAACACCTGGAAACATACCGTGACCTCGACGATATTAAAAATACTTTTAAAAAATTCTTGTGCTCTGTTCCCTTTTACGGCAAAGCAATCGTGTGTCTCGACGATCCCAACGTTCGCGCAATTCTTCCTCTGCCGCACATCAAGGTTATACGATACGGCATCGATACCTGGCGGCACGCCGACATATGGGCGTGCGATGTATTCTGTGGCCCGACGTCATCGACATTTCTCGTCTGTCGCAATGGCATCAACGCACCTCTTGGGAATATGATTGTTACGATGCCTGGCAGGCATAACGTCCTCAATGCACTCGCTGCCGTGAGCCTCGCTCTTGAACTTGGTGTCCCCTTTGAAACGATTACGGCAGCCATGGCCTCGTTTAATGGTGTCGATCGCCGCTTCACGTATCGAGGAATGTGTCGCGGTGCTGAAATTTTTGACGATTACGGCCACCATCCTCAAGAAATTGCCGTTACCCTCCTTGTGGCACGCAGGCGTGCAAAAAACAAAGTTATTGTCGTCTTTCAGCCGCACCGTTATACACGTACCGATAAGCTGTGGAACTCCTTTATCGCGATGTTCCTCGCCGGACCCATCGACCACCTCATCATTACCGACATTTATCCGGCAAGTGAACACCCCATCGACAGTGTCACCGCAGAGAATCTCGTCAGTGACATTCAAAGACACAAGCCCCCCTATACCGTTGCGTACCATGAGATCAGCCGCCTTAAAGACACCGTCGAAAACATGGTTGCCCACGACGACCTTGTTCTTTGTATAGGAGCCGGCAAGCAGGTGAGTCTTCTTTCCAAGGACCTTGTCAAGGACACCAAGCGACGCGTCTAAGATGCCTGTCTTTGGTGCTGACCGGCAGTGTTGGTGTGAGATTTTTTGCCATGAGTTTTGCAGAAAAAGGTATATGCCGATGCGATGATCGTTTCGATGTCGGAGCATGACGGGTACCAGCCAAGCACGGAGTTTGCCCTGCGCGCATCGGCGACCAGGATGTGAGGGTCGCCCGGGCGATCGTCTTCAACGAGGAGGGTGATCGGTGTCCCTGTCACTTCTTCAACGGTACGCACGATTTCCTTTACGGAATAACCTCGCCCCGAGCCAAGATTAAACACGTTTGACGCGTGCCCGGCTTGCAGGTAAACGAGGGCAAGCTCATGAGCTCGTGCAATGTCATGGACATGAACAAAGTCGCGTACGCAGCTGCCATCGTGCGTTGGCCGATGGCAACCGTAAAGTTTAAAGGGACGCTGCGCGTGCGCGGCCTCGAGCACACCAGGGATGAGGTGTGTTTCGGGAACGTGGCGTTCGCCAAGGTCCGACGTGGCACACGATCCGGCGGCATTAAAAAAACGAAAAATGACATACGAGAGCTTGGAAGAACGTTGCATATCCTCCATAAGTGCTTCGACGATGTACTTAGTCATCCCGTACGGGCTTATGGGCTTACGAGGATGAGTTTCGGTTAAAATATTGCTCTCGGGTGTACCGTATACGGCGCAGCTTGATGAAAAAATGAGTTTGGTAACACCGTGGCGCATCATCACCTCTATGAGGCCAATCGTCGTGGCAACGTTATTCTTGTAAAAGGCTAATGGATTGCTCACCGATGCGGCAACCTCGATTGAAGCTGCGCAGTGAATAACGGCATCGATGGTGAATTGCCCGAAAACCTCATCGAGAGTGGCCCGATCGCCACAATCGCCGACGATACACGTGGCCCAAGGATAATCGTAGGGCTGCCCGTAAACGAGTGTGTCGAGAATTACTACATTATGACCGTTGTGTGCCAGAAAATGTGCGACGTGCGAACCTATATACCCGGCACCGCCTGTTATCAAGAGAGTTGCCATTGGATACAATCCTCATCGTGAACAATCCTTCGTGTGCCGTCTTTTTCAGCAGCGGCATGGACCTAGAGACATGCTTTGAACACAAAGTTTCACATGAAGGAAACATACCACGGATCGCATATTTTGGAAGAAGAAAAGCCTCAAAGGTATACGCGAGTCCGCGTCATAGACCCGTGGCTGATGTGCCCGCGAATTCCCGTTTAGGGGAAAAAGGAACAACTCTCGTCCCGATGATAATTTTGCGGACAGTATACCACGCATCGCCGGACGTCGCACACCAAGTAGCCGACTTAGCAGTGTCAACCAGTTCATGAAGCACTCCGTGAGGAGCGCTCGTGATTTTCACCCTACGCCTTGTGAACTACAGGAGCTTTTGCATCATTGGCAGCGGGAGCAACTGCTAACGTAGCCGACGAAAGCTGTGCGGTATGGGGATGTTTGTCCCCAGCGTAAACTCTGAGTTTCTTGAACATGGCACGACCGAGCTTGTTCTTGGGAAGCATGCCGCGCACCGCATGTTCGATGAGCCTCGTAGGATGCTGGGCTCGAACATCTTTAGCCTTGGTAACCTTATAACCACCTATCCAACCCGTGTAGCGCGCGTATTCCTTGCCCTCCCATTTGTCACCGCTTAACGCGATGCTTTCGGCATTGATGACGACAATATAATCGCCGGCATCGGTATGGGGGGTAAAGCACGCCTTGTCCTTACCACGAAGAGCGTCAGCGATGTGCGTAGCCAAACGTCCTAAAATAGCGCCTTTGGCATCGATGAGGCGCCACCGCGGAGCCCTGTCTTCCTTGCGAAGAAAAAAAGCCTTGTTCATGTTCATGCGACGCATTCCTCACACTTTCACAACACTGAGAAATTTTCCTTGAAGATATAACAAGGATTAGTGTACCCACGAAAACATAAACGGTCAAAAACTGGCAGCCCACTTTTTACTTTGCTTTGACTCAAATGAAGAAATCGCCGCCGATGTGCGCCACCGGGAAGCTGTGCTATAGTGAGCGTCGCAGGGCCTCAAGAACCGCGTGTACGATGGCGGCTGCGTCGATGCCACAGAACGCAAGGAGTTCCTGGGGCTCACCCGATTGCGGCATGCGTTTAACGGCAAGGCACGAAATTTTGAAGTGCTCATTGCGCAGTGCGTAGCAAACGTGCGATCCCATACCGCCTTCAAGATAATGATCCTCCACGGTTATAACGACACCGTCTGACGTGCGCACCACATCGGTCAGTGTTGCATGATCGAGGGGTTTGATGCTGTAAAGATCGATGATGGAAATTGCAATTCCACGGCGCGCGAGTTCGTCGTGGGCTTTGAGTGCCTCAAAAAGCGTAACGCCGGCTGCTACGATGCATGCTTTGTCGGTTTTGGATCGCCTGAGAACGTTGCAGCCGCCGATGATAAAACCGCTGCTGCCGTCGTAGATGACGGGCGTTGGCATGCGCGTCGTGCGCAAATAACTTATGCCTTGGTTGTATTCGAGCATGTGTGCCATAAGTGCCTGCGTGCTTGTGGCGTCGGCCGGGTAAAGAACAATCGATCCAGCAAGCGCGCTCATCATGGCTATATCGTCAAGGCCCATCTGGGAAGGCCCATCGGCTCCGATAGAAACGCCGGCATGCGATCCGACGCAACGGAGAGCCGCGCTGCCGATGGACGCCATGCGGAGTTGATCGTGGGCGCGCGCGAAAAAGGCAGCAAACGTGGAAATGAACGGTATTTTTCCACGTCGCTCAAGGCCGATGGCCATGCCGACCATGTTCTGCTCGGCAATGAAGCACTCAACGAATCTTTCGGGAAATGTCTTTTCAAAGAGTTCGGCAAACGTCGAATTTTTTACGTCGGCGTCTAAGGCGACAATCTGCTTGCACGCGCGACCCAGGTCAACGAGTGCCCTTCCATACGCCTGCCGTGTGGCAACAACATCGTCCTGCGCGTAGTGCATCCGGGAATCGTCGTCAGCAAAACAACCGCTGGAGGCATTGCCATGCGGTGTCGGCATGATGGGTTGCCATGCATAGTCACACCCTTGAGCTTCGGCCGCGGCCGGAAATCGTTCCGCCAGTTCTTCGAGGGCTTTAGTCGCTTGCTCGGCAATGAAAGCTTTGCCATGAAAGCCATTTTTATTTTCTGTAGACGTACAGCCATAACCCTTGATTGTTTTTGCCAAAATAACAGTTGGTCGTTCGCCCTCCTGACGCGCTTTGTCAAGGGCCGTGACGATGTGTGTCATGTCGTGGCCGTCGATGACGATGGCGCGCCACCCGAAGGCCTCAAGCTGCGCTGCATAACGTGCAAGATGATGTGCATGAAGAACGGGTCCTGTTTGCCCAAGACGATTGCAGTCGACAAGAGCGATGAGATTGCCAAGTTTGTAGTGTGCGGCCAGCGAAAGAGCCTCCCAGTTTGACCCTTCAGTCAGTTCGCCATCGCCCAGAAGGACATAGGTGCGGAAGTCGCGCCTATCCATGCGAGCGCTCAGGGCGATGCCTGTACCGATGGAAAGACCCATACCGAGCGACCCCGTCGCAGCCTCAGCGTAGGCGAATCTTCGTGTTGGATGCCCTTCAAGACATGAGCCAAGGGAGCGGTACGTGTAGAGCTCGTCCTGGCTTACAAGTCCAAGCTCCTTGTAAACCGCGTAGAGTAAAGGCGCGGCATGACCTTTTGAGAGTATAAATCTATCGTTGTCGGGATTTGCAAAATTACGCACTTCATAGTGCATGGCATGAAAGAAAACAGCTGCGACAAGATCGGCAGCCGACAAGCACGACGTTGGGTGTCCCGACCTGGCCCTCGATGTCATAACGACCGACTCAAGTCTCAGAGCATAGGCCTTACATTCGAGGAACGCTTTGAGCGAGGTCATCGTTTGTCTTTCCTGCGCCAATTTTCGCCACGCGCAAATGGTATCATACGCGAAATATTGGCCGCACCGCGCGATATCCTCTCTTGCGTCGACGACATCAAATTTTTCCAAAAAGAGCGCGCCTGGCTCCTTGATTCACTCCCACCCTGCCACCAATGCTTGATTCTTTGTTTGAGCCTCATAGGAACCCTCGCTTACATAATACACGACGACCTACACCTTCTCTCTGTCATTGTAGCACTCTCAAAGGTTGCGGTGCAATCGTATATAAAATTGCGGTCAACAAAGATAAAAAAGGCGGCGCAGACGCAAAAACTACACCAGCGTTTGACGATGGAAAAAAGCCAAGAGAGACGTGGAGCCGGTGGTCGGATTTGAACCGACGGCCTATTGATTACGAATCAATTGCTCTGCCCCTGAGCTACACCGGCGCACTACATTATTCAAGAAAGCGCTTCAGTCCCCTCCTCCTCGTAAGCCTCCTGGCAAGCGATACAGCGTGTTGCGTCCGGATACGACCGCAGCCGCTTCTCCGATATCGGCTCTCCGCAGTCGATGCACACGCCGTAGGAACCATCTGTTATCATCTTAAGGGCGCGAAGGATACGATTGTACTCGTCGACGCGCGAGTCCTGCAGCGAGCTACTCATGAGTTCCAGGGTGGCCGTGAGCGCCTGGTCACCGGAGTCCTGTACCTCGTCGGCAAACTTTTCCTTGTAAAGGCGCACCAACTCCTCCTCTAGTTCCTGCTTCCGGCTTACGAGCTCATATTTCATTGTAGCAAAATCACGAACGCTGCCTATATTTTTTTTCACAGCTCTTCTCTCTTTTTAAGCGTTGGGCCCTAAAAAAACTTCTCAGCATGTCGGCGCACGTTTCGTGGCACAGGCCAGCGACGACTTCAACGACGTTTTCTTTGTATAACTGAAAAGGCGATGCGTTGTCAACTCCTTTGTAACCAAAAAGTGGCGACGATGCTCCATAGACGACGCCTGCGCATCGACTCATGCGGATAAGCGCCATGCATGTTGCGCACGGTTCAAGAGTTACGTAGAGCCAGCACGTGTTGAGACGCCAATCGTCACGAACTTTGCCCGCTTTTGTGAGGGCAATGATTTCCGCGTGTGCCGCTTGGGTTCTCCGTCGTTCAGTTTGATTGTAACCGCGTGCGATGATTGTGCAGTTTTCATCGACTACGATGGCGCCGACGGGAACCTCATTGGTGCGCGCGGCGCGTCGCGCTTGTTTGAGTGCCTCGTTCATAAAAAACTCGTCCTGCTGCGCGCCGTATGGTGTTGACATCTATAGAAAGCCCTCTGTGTTTACGCATTTTCATCTCGTTGCAAACCCGTGCAGCTGTCGAAGGCATCGTTTACGCGTTTCCTGTTTTTGACGTGTGACTTGCACACAATCCCATAAGTGCGTCGATGTATCTGAAAGCTCTTGCATTACGGGAAACCTCTGCCATTACCATCGCGGGTGTCATTAGTTTTAGGTTAGATCTCTTTGGATCATAAAATTAGACACCCATTTTGTTTGAAAATCAAGTCCTAGAAAGAATTTTCAGTGGGCCGCGTACGGTCGCCTGAGGTTGAGGACTATCGGGTTCGCGTAATATTAATCATAATTTTTATTTTTTTATAAAAATTATTGACAGTCTTGAAATTAATTTTGTAGAATAATCGCATGCGGCCGCGCCTGTTCTTTTATTAACATTGGCCTCGTCGTTTTTCGTCGCATCGCGGCCATGTTTCGTAGGGCGTTTAAGTCGAGAGCTTGGTGTTGTTTTGTTGCTATGAGTGTTTAAAGGGGGTGTTGAGGTGAAGACTATGTTTTCTTTGGTAGTTTCTGTGATGTGTTTTGGCGTCGTCATGTCTTTGTGTGCTGCCGGAGGTCATCAGCGAACCGGCCAGCAAATTTCAAAGTGGGGGCACGCATTGCATGGCTTATCACGATGGGATCAGGCCGGCATGGCAACGGAGACTCACCCCATGGTTCCACAAGAACTCCTTGACGCGATTGCTGAGCACATGGCAGTTGTCAAAGATATCACCGTGAACGTAACAAATACTTTCCCGTCGATGGTCTGGGTTTTTGCGTATAAGCAATCCGATCGGCAAGAGGTTGCACGGCTGTTTCTCAACCAGGACATGCAGGCCGGGATGCTTTCTAACAGTAGAGCCTTTGACCTCTATAGTCCATACGGCACCATGAAGCTTCCTGCTGATGACGACTTATGGATCTATGTTATACCTGTAACACCCACGGGAGAAGGGATTAACGTTGAGTCTTATCCATTGCTGCCTTCGTTTGTCGCCAACGTTGGCGCTCATGACCTCAGAGACATCGGGGAGATCACCATAAAGAGCGAGTATCCTCATGGAGTCCTTCTTGTCCTTTCTGATGCACGAGGTCCTCGGATTAAGATCAAAATGCGGGAAATAGTATCCCCAGAATAAATGCGGGGTTGCGTTTGTGATGAAGAAACTTTCTGTAAAAAAGCTATAGCTTCGCTCTTATTACTAACAGAAATCAATTTTAGCATCGAGAACAAACGTGCAAGGGCTGCTGTAGACCGAAAATTCTTAAGGTAGTTGTTGTTGAATACGTAATTTTTGATGCAATTTCCCTGGAGCATTAGCCATCCGAAACTCATTTGAACTCACGTGCACATTGTACTATTATGAGGAGCGGCTGTGACGTTGGAGTCTTGTCGCTTTTTTCGGGGGTGCCGGATATGTGCTGGTGTTTGCCGCGAAGGGACGTTGCCATAAGGCCCTTGGGATTCTTGATGGTGGTTGCGATTGTTGCGTCGTCCGCTAGAGTCAGCGCTATGGACGAACGACGTGGCTGGGGTCGGTGCGCGCCAAGAGCGCCATCGCCTGCTGCCACGGGGTCACTGTCTCCGACGTTGTCTCCGGGAGCTTCAAGGACGTCGCCGTCGATGTCCTCGGGGCAGCTGTCACCGACGTTATCGCGATCATTATCGCCGTCCACTCCACGCGTTGCATCTCCGGCAACTTGCCAGGGCCGGATGGATGATGATGATAATGAACGCGAATATCGCGAGGCCGAGGAGCGGGAATACCGCCGTCTTGTCGACGGAGTTTTTTGCGAGACTTCGCCTGAAAAAATTTTGTCGGTGCTCGATAAATACTCGGATTCCGAAGTGCGCCTCATCGCAAGAATTGCTAGTGGCTACGGGCATGATCGTGTTGCGAGTTTGGCGTGTACGAGCTGCGCCCGTCGAATAGCACATTATGATGGCTTTATGGGACTTGCCGACAGCAGCGCACGTTGTGGAACGCTTCTGCGTGGGCTCGGGCTCGCTGGAGCCCAATGTTTCGCGCGTAAAATTCTTGAGTCGAACACGGTCCCTCTGGCAAAGTCTCTCTCGCTTGCGCGAGGTCGCGCACATCATATGCTCCGTCTTTCGGTTGCGGCCAACGATCGTTTAGATGCCGTCTTACTACACTCACCCCTTGATGGCAACGTTCTTTGTATCCAGTGTGATTATAATCTTCCCGAAAGAGTCAATGAGCCAATCATGCGCTCAACCATCCATTCACGCGTCAAGCTAAAATACGAAAACTTCGACGTTCAGAAACACATTGCCGATGCTGTGCGGGATGGCTTCCTTTATCACCACATCGCCTCATACCAGCTCAGCTGCGATGGATGCGTTCTTCTTGCTTTTGGTGACGGAGCTCTCGGCATCGACAAAATTTTTGTCTTCACTCGCAATGCAGCAGGTACGTTCATGCTGAGCAGGCACTTCAAGCTTGAAAACCCACTCGTGTACCAGCGCCACGTACTTTGCCGCGGTTTACCAAAGACATCTTTCGCCAACCTTGAACCGACGATCAGTATGAGTTCCGATGGTTCATCCGTCGTGGGCACGTGTGCCACAGGTGAGATATGTACCATCAGTCTTCTTGATGGTGCAACGAGGATCCTAGCGGTAGGCGAGAAAGTTACGGCTGCTGCGTATAGCTGTACAGGGGCGTATATAGCCCTTGGTACGTACGACGGGAACGTTATGGTTTACGAGGCCACCCTTACTCGCTGTGTTGACACCATTAAGATTGGCCGGCCGATTTCAGTGATCCGCTGGAATTGTGATGAAGAGACACTTGCGGTCGTGGCAGGATCTACCGTCGCGGTTGTGTGGGGGCGCGGAGGTTCCGTTGTACAAACCATCGTCGCTGACGACGAGCGGCCTTATGCAGACGTGGCGTGGAATAGTGACGGCAAACGCTTGCTCTTGGCTCTTCCAACGGGAGGGCTCGAGGTTGCCGATCTTCGTTCCGGAAAAATTTTGCACGCCTTCAGGATTCCAGGTTGTGCCATCATTGCGGCAAATTTTAGTCCCGACGATAGCCACGTGATTGCGACATGTATTTACAATGGTCAACTCGTAGTACTTGTGTGGGACATTGTCAACGATATGTACAGGGTGTACGACAAAGCCGATCTACGCGAACTTTCGGAACTCTATACGCTCATCGCCCACGGGCTGCCGACGCGGAAGCAATGTGGCACAACGGCGGCGCAGGCCATGCTCTTCTGGGCAGCCGCCTACGCTCGCGAGAATCGGCGCACCATTGACATACCCTCCGAGAGCCCTCTTGTCCGCGAGTTTTACTTTTTGCCCGCATCTCTTCAGCAGACTCTCATGCGTCACCTTCGTTTTTTCGAGCGCGCCGCACCATCAAGCCCGGTCGCTGAACGTTTGTGTCCAACTCCCGGCGACTCTCAAAAAAAGTAAAGCCGGGAAAAATCAAACCTCAAAGCGGAGCGTGGGGGTGATGTCGATATCGCTAATTCTTCGCGTTGGGAGCCACGTTGCGATGACACCCATGAACATAACCGTGCAAAATATGAGAACAAAGTTGCCAAGCTCAAGTTCAACAGGAAGGCATGTAACGTAATAAGCGTCGGGGAGTTTGATGATCGGGTAGTGCTTAAGGATAATACCGATGAGCCAAGCGATGGCTAAGCCAAGAAGTGTCCCCGTCAGCGATAGTGCCATGCCTACGAAGAAAAAAATTGTGGCTATATCACGGCTACCCATGCCAGTGGCTTTCAGGACAGCGATATCGGCACGTTTGTGGTGCATGTACATGAAGAGAAGCGACACCATGTTCATTGAGGCGACGAGCACAATGAGCGCCAGAATGAAGAACATGACGTATTTTTCGAGCCTCAAGGCGGCAACAAGGGCCGGATAGAGATCTTTCCACGAATAAACTTCAAGACCAAAGCGCTTTTTTAAGCTGCTCACAAGGTCTCGCTCAACTGACCCTGCCTTCACTTTAAGGTTGAGAGCCTTGGGAGCCTCGTCGGGGAACATCTGACTAAAAAAGGCTTCAGAACAAAAAATGAGAACACAATCAAAATCGTCTATGCCAGTTTTGAATATTCCGCCGACGACCGCTGTGCGCGACGCGAAGGTAACGCCGCGATCCTCATCCCCCTCGTCCACCATATACACGAGGTCGACATTGTCGCCGACGGTAACATTGCACGCGGATGCGCATCTACTTCCCACGAGAATATGGCTGTCATGTACCGCGTGGGCAAGAGCTTCTGGTGGTGACCGAGGTTCTACAATTTTCGATGCCAGCTCGCTTGTGGCGGCTTCTCGTTGGGGGTCTATGCCCTTTATGGTAACAATGTTTGCCGGATCATGCACCGCGCCGACGTGAAGCATAGCCTGACCCGTGCTTTGCGGACTGTAAGCGACGACATCGGGAAATTCTTTGTCAAGTACCCTGCCGATAGCCTCTATATCAAGGCCCTCGTGTGAACTTCTTATGGTAAGATCAGCGTGGATGCCGCGCATTTTTTCGTGCGTCGCTTTTTCAAAGCCGCTCATAACGGCAACCACAAGGGCGAGAGCACACGAACCGATGAGGATCCCCACAAAACAAATTCTCACCATAACCGAAACGCTTCTTTCCTCTTTATCGCTGAGGAGGTAGCGCGAAGCCATGAGTACAACGCAGCGATTCATAGCACCAAGGCCTCTAATTTTTCTATTTTCTTGTCAAGACACTGCCTTTCCTCATAAGGTACTCTTAGTAGGGCATCTTGTAAAAGGGCGCGAGTTCCTGGTTTTTGAATCGACATGTACATACACGATACACCCATAGCGAGGCAGGGGAAGGACTAACACGTGATGAATCCTCACGTTTTTGCGTGTACCGGATGGTTCCCTGAGGATCTACGAGCCGGAGAAACCGATGAAAGAGAGAGCGCGCATATGGAAATCGCCATTGGATCCGACCATCGCGGTTTTACGCTTAAGTCTGTTGTGCAAACATTACATGTTGGTCCTTTTGGCCACGATTCAATTGCCTGGTTCGACGTTGGCTGTTTTTCAGAAACCACCTGCGATTACCCTCTGTATGCCGAGCTCGTTGCCGAAGCCGTACAATCACGCAGGGTATCCCGCGGCTTGCTCATATGCTCGACGGGTATCGGCATGGCTATCGCGGTAAATCGCTTTGCCGGTATCTACGGAGCTCTTGTGTGGAACGAAGAGCTCGCACGTTTTGCACGTGAGCACAACAATGCAAACGTTCTTATTCTACCGGCAAACTACATCGATCATAGCCAGGCTATCGCTATAGTTGAGGCGTGGCTCTCGGCATCGTTTGCTGGCGGACGGCATCAGCGACGTATCGATGAAATCGATTCATTCTGTTCGAAGCCCTGAAACCCAAGGGCGGCACCCCTTTTGTGGAGGGATGCCGCATGAGGATCAGGTAAAAGCGTATCGATGACGATATCAGTTTACTGCCGGCACCACCTCGGCCCACGCAGTGGTACTGTCACCAGCACCGAGAGTGACATCGGTTGTCTCGTGCTCGGACGCAGGGATCACTGCCGGATTGGCGACTGTTGTGCCTTCCATGCACGGTGTTGCCCCAGGTTCTTCGGCCGCCTGTGACGACGTGGTGATGTCATCACCAAGAAGTCGTGCGAGAACTCCACCCGCGTCAAGGCGCTTGACCTTGTCATCCTGTCCGTGGACAAGTACGCGTAGTTCGTCTTCACCGAGCGTATCCTTCGTCATGAGGGCATCCATGATTGCATCGAGTTCTTGACGATGTTCGGCCAGGAGTTTGGCAACCTCACGTTCGCATTCCTCGACAACGCCAAACGCTGCACTATAGTATTTCTCGCACACGTTGTTAGGTGCTGAAGATAGGTCCAGGCCGCCACTGGCGATAGCGCGAGCAATGGTGAAGGCTTCCTGTCTGTCGCCGGGGTGGTAACCGTAACCGCACGAGCCCAAGACGATGCTCTCAGCTGCGTATCCGGAAAGGCAGATTTTGCATTGCTTAATGCGCTCGTCTCTGCTTTCTATACCGGGAGTATCGTGGCCGTGTGTCATGAAGACCCTGCCATGTTCGACCGACTCACGCGGCATTCCTCTTTCGTCCTTGCGCACGAGCTGGAGCCATGCGTGTTCCTCCTCAATCTTGCTGGCAACGTCACGTATGGTTACTTTGGAAACAACCATGCGTGAATTAAGGAGCATGCACGCAAGGGTATGGCCGGCCAAGTGGGCGCACACAAGCTTTTTCTGTTCATCGGTAAGTGCGGCGCCTTTGCAAGAAATACCGCGGACGTTGCCATCAATGCTCTGCTCAAAAGCATCTTGTGTGATGTCAGTGCCATAAAGTTTGGCCATGAAAAATGCGTGCTTGATGAAGAGAGCAAGTCGTTCAAAGGAACACCCCTCGGTCTCGCGGGCAAGTTTTTCAACGTCGAACTGTTCGAGATTGAATGCGTTCCTTTCAAGTTCGTGTGAAATGTATTCGCAACGGTCGCTGAAGTTCGGGTAGCCAAAGCTAAGGTGTTTGCCAAAGCGTCCATCCGTTAACAGCGCCTGGTCGACGTTTTCCATTCTGTTTGTCGTTGCTATGATGATAACAGGCCTGTCTATGACGTCATCCTGAAGACAGCTGCTCATGGCAGTAAGAAATTCCGAAAGACGTTCTGCATTGCCAACGCGCTGGAGGCCTAAAAGGTCGATCTCCTCGATGAGAATGATGCACGGGGCATCGCGGCGCGCTATATCGATGATTTCTTGGATGCCTTGCCTGAGCAACATTTGCAGAGGAACCTTCCAAACCTTAAAGGCGGCGGCAGGACCAAGCGCCTTTTTAATTTCACCAAAAAGTGCCGTGATGAAGTACGACTTCCCCGACCGCGTCGGACCGTAGAGGAGAATACCCGTTTTTGGACTTGATTTAGTTCGTTCGTATAATTCAGGCTGTTGAAGATAAAGACACAGCTCCCGCCCGTACTTCTTGGCCTCTTCTTGCCCTACGACATCATCGAAGGTGAGACCCGTATCATTTATGATGTCACCGACGTGGCGATCACTGTACGCTCCACCCATGAGGAAATTATCAAGTGCTTGTCCCTTGCGCGAAAACCACGCACCAACCGGCGTTGCAAACACACCCGTGATGGCAAGCCCAGCAGACATAACGGCGGCGCCCAGAACAAACTGACCGCTGCGGAGGCAGTATACTTCATGTTCGAGTTTACCGAGCCAGCCAACGGGGCGCTGCACAGCAAGCCGTGTTATTTGTTTAACGATAGCTGCTATCTGTTCGGGCGAAAGGCTTCCCCTTTGCTCAGCCTCGACAATGAGGTGCTCGGCAAGGTCCTGAAGCCGTTGACGGACTATCGGGTTTTCGACTGACGCATCATTCATGATGTAGTAAGGCGACATTTCAGCAGGCCAGCCAACGCGATCGCGGAGCCACTTTGGGTTTTCTCCGCCAAAGTAGTACCACACGCAAAAGCCTGCTGCGACGACGATGGAGAAGCACATGGCAGGTACTGCTGCCGCGCGTGCCGGTTCAATGACCGTTCCCTTAAATGAACGGTACAGATGGTTGTACCAACGAAGGCCGATTTTGTTGACGGAGTTTTCGAGGCCTTCGATGAGCGCTTGGTTTTTTGCAAGCCCAGTGGCGAGGCGGTCTGTGTCACAGCCGGTAAAATCAGGCAAATCTATATCATTAAGATCGACACCCCTGAGGCACGCGACGCCACCGCGCAGTCCGTGGTCAATTTCGATGGCGATCCGGCGCGTGATCATAATGAGGGCGCCTACAACGTGCACATTGAGGATAATGATGTTTTTTTCTTTTATTTCTCCGATGATATCACGCATCATGCGTATGTTTTTGATAACTTCGGAACGATTTTTTAGGGCGAGAGCGGTATTGTTGGCGACATTGAAGGCCAACTCCTGCAAAATACAGTCGAGTTGTCTGCCTTGCTGTACCGCTCGCAAGTACAGTGGTTCGAGTTCATCCTGTGGTAGCGAAAGAGGGTCCTCACACGACGGTTCGCCAGGTCCTTGATCTTTGATAACCCCGTCCGGGCCCTTAGCCTGCTGCGCCTCTCGTGGGTGGAGCGGGTCACGTTCGGCCTTTTGTGGCGTGTGACGCTCTTCGCGCACGCCAGCCCCTTGAGCGTTGACAACTCCCTCCGCGTGCAGTACACTGCCCGAAAGCAGCGTAAGGCTTGCCAGTACAAGATGAATGAAAGATTTGTTCATGCTTCCTCCTTGTGGCCAAGACCACTCTAAACGAGCAACGACACATCATGCTAGCAATTTGTTCTGGGCTTGTCGAACGCCTATTGTTACCGATTTGTTCGCAGAAAAATTTCCGAAAGGACTGTTGTTATGATCGACAAACGAACCGCTGCAGCCTACGCCTTTGTGTACATCATAGCAGGCGTTTTGACCTCCGTCGTCATCCATACGGGTGTTTTTTGGAGGGGCAAGAGTATCCTCGGTCCCTGTGGTTGTTGCCGTTCCTCTGATGCAAAGATTCGCTATGACCCCGTTGTTGCAGCTGCCAAGGAAAACGTTGTACCTATCGTTGTCATAGGTTCCGGACCAGGGGGGCTGGGGGCGGGACTTTACGGTGCTGGCCAGTACGACACCGTTGTTGTTGCTGGTCATGAACCAAGTCTTTTGTCCGAAACGGCGTACGTCGAAAACTGGCTCGGGGCACCACATACGCTCGGCATGGAGCTTATTGAGCGTTCTCGCGTTCAGGCCCAATCGGCCGGGGCCAGGTTTGTCGATGACGCGGTGGTCAGTATCGACTGCACGTCATGGCCGTATAAACTTGAACTTGCCGGAGGAAGCGTCGTGCACGCTCTTGCCGTCATTGCAGCGACGGGTGCACGGCCCCGCATGCTCGGCATTCCTGGCGAAAAAGAGTACTGGGCAAAGGGCGTCAGTGCGTGTGCACGATGCGATGCTGCTTTTTATAAAGGTAAGGATGTCATCGTCGTCGGAGGTGGCGATAGTGCAATCACCGAGGCTGTTGAACTCGCACGCTACGCACGTACCGTGACGATTATACACAGAAAGTCACAGTTGCGGGCCGGTGGACGAACACAGAAAATTTTGAAAGAATACCCGCAAATCAAGGTTATGTTCAACGTCGAGGCCAAGGAGATCGTCGGCGATTCCACGAGAGTTACGGGGCTCAAAATCCTCCACAATGATACCAACACGCCTGAAACCATGGAAATAGGCGGGCTCTTTCTTGCTATCGGGCACACGCCCAACAGCGAACTTTTAAAAGGTGTTGTCGCACTTGATGGCGACGGGTACGTGGAACTTGAGGGTCGTACGCAAAAGACGAGTAAACCCGGCGTTTTTGCTGTCGGTGATGTTGCAGATCGGCACTATCGGCAAGCAATTGTAGCGGCCGGTGAAGGTGCAAAGGCCGGCATAGAGGCCATCGAGTTTTTGGAGTCAAGCGGTTTTACGCTTGCTCAAGCAAAGAGCCTCCGTAGGTACATGCCTCAAGCTCAGGAGGGCTAGAGCATCCGTGTCTTCAGACGACGCCATAGCTATGAGGTTGTTCGTTGCCACCGAGCTGCCATGGGTGGTCAAGCGCGAGATTGAACGGTTACAAAAGAGCCTCAGTACGACGGGTGCCGCGACGGGAACATACCCTCAATAACAGCAAGAGTCCTCTCTGAAGAACGCCCTGCGACGGGGGAAGGCCCTGCGCGGGCGGCGCCAAAGGGAGGGTTGCACCGCCCAACTCCCCTTGGATCCCCAAAGGCAATAACAGCAAGAGTCCTCTCTGAATGCACTATGATGGGGAGAACGCCCTATGCGGGCGGCGGAATTAATGCCCTATGCGGGCGGCACCAAAGGGAGGGTTGCACGCCCAACCCCCCTCTGGACACCCAAGGGCGCCAACAGCCTGTTGGATCCTCTCCCGCGCGGTTATCCACGACACGACTTAATGGCTTGCCTTGCAGGGCAAGACAAACCATACGTCGGTCATGGGACGCGCTACCGGAAGCGCGAGGCGCGCACAGACCAAGGGGTGGTCAACTCCCCTTGGATCCCCAAAGGCAATAACAGCAAAAGTCTTCTCTGAAGAACGCCCTATGCGGGCGGCACCAAAGGGAGGGTTGCGCCGCCCAACCTCCCTCTGGACACCCAAGGGCGCCAACAGCCTGTTGGATCCTCTCCCGCGCGGTTATCCACGACACGACTTAATGGCTTGCCTTGCAGGGCAAGACAAACCATACGTCGGTCATGGGACGCGCTACCGGAAGCGCGAGGCGCGCACAGACCAATCCCGCGCGTATATCCATGACACGACTTAATGGCTTGCCTTGCAAAGCAAGACAAACCATACGCCGGCCATGGGACGCGCTACCGGAGGTATACCTGAATGGCGCGCGGTGAGCGCGCGCAGGTTGCCAGCAATTCTATGAAAATTCACGCGAAAATAATCCAAAGCAACCAGATCGTGGAAAAATATTTTCCGGCAATCGCTGATGTTCTGCACCGGTGTTAGCCGCTTTTATGCAAGAGGTCTGCCTTCTATGAATGTGCCTTGGTATCATTCCGGTAGCGCGTCCCATGACCGACGTATGGTTTGTCTTGCCCTGCAAGGCAAGCCATTAAGTCGTGTCGTGGATAACCGCGCGGGAGAGGATCCAACAGGCTGTTGGCGCCCTTGGGAGTCCAGAGGGAGGTTGGGCGGCGCAACCCTCCCTTTGGTGCCGGTGTGCTCGGCATGTGCACAGTGCTATAGATTGAAAGTATCGAATGGTGAAGGCAACGTAGCCATTAGCTGAAGGCAAGGGTGTCTACCGCGAGGTAGAATCTGAAGGAAGCCGTAGGCAAAGTCTCGGCCTGAGGAACACGAACTCTAAGTGAGGCTAACGATGACCGGATGAGCCCGCCGGCCAAGGCGAAGTCCCCGTTGCCAAGGTCATCGGGAGTAGATAGAGCAGGTAGATGAGATGAAAGACTGTGCACTTACCCGAGGAGATCTGCAGACAAGCCAACGGCGTTGGCAAAGCTCCCCATATACAAAAGGGAGTCTGAGTCTGCAGAAGTCAGCAGAAGGCATAGTACCGGAAACGGGAAGGCCTGAACGTATAGAGGAAGATATGACTGAAAAGAACGCGAACATGCAACGAAAGCAGAAAATCCAAACGGAGCCGTCCGCGGGAGAAGGCGGTGAATCCTGTCAGCGCCCGCGCGAGGTGCAGAGCATGTCTGCGACGCAAAGCAGGAAACATATCTGCATAGACTAAGTTGAAGTGCAACACCTATCCTGTTATATAATTATTTTATATGCAAAAAATCCAACAGGAAAGCGGTGCTCACAACTGCCGGCTCACGAGGCGGTTGGGGAGTACCGGGTACGGCCAATGCTGCCGTCGGGCCGGTGATCATGAAAAAGATGGCGAGCGATGCACGAAAAAAAGATGGTGCCGGTGCGCGATGACGGGCGTTGCAGACGCGCGATTGCATTGAATAACGGACGAGAAACTTCATGACCCCTCCTGCGTATAAAACCAGACTATCTCACCTGTTCATTTATACCTGCAATCTTACGCCCTCTGGCTGGAACATGTCAATACGGCGCGCTGCAATGAGCAGTGAGAGATTTACAGGTGTGCGTGGGCTCGTGCCTGGTCGACCGTCTCCTGGCTGCCCGTCACCATGTTTTTGATGGTAACCGTCCGATTTTGTTGTTCTTCGGTGCCGAGGATAAGACATGAGGAGGCGCCGAGTTTATGTGCCTTGCGCATCATGCTCTTGGGAGAATCATTGTCAAGGAAGACATCAATGCAGAAGCCGTGGTGCTGAAGATTTTCGGCAAGAAGAAGCGCAAGAGCGTGCTGCTCGGCACCCAGGGGCATGATGACGTGCAGTGCCTGTTTCTCGGGCAATGCAAGCTTGGCGCGCAATGGTTCAAGGAGAAGCATAATGCGCTCGATGCCAAGGGCAGCGCCGACGGATGGCTCATCCTCTTTGCCTCCAAGTTCTTTTACAAGCTGATCGTAGCGTCCACCGGCGCAGAAGGTACTTTGGGCTCCTAAGCGTTCGCTTGCAAATTCAAAAACCGTTTTATTGTAGTAATCGAGGCCGCGAACGAGTGACGATGTGCAGACGTGCGTCACAGAAAGAAGTTCAAGACCTCGTTGAAGCTGGACCCACTCGGCTGAACATGGCGGGCACAGGTGATCGACGAGGCGCGGTGCATCTTTATAGATGAGCTGACATGTTTGATTTTTGCAGTCGATGGTTCGGAGGATATTTTTTTCCTTGCGTTCTTTGCACAACGAACATATGTCGGCAGCACGGTCGCTGTCGAGGAACTCCCTGAGAACGCGTTTGTAACGAACACGATCTTCCGGGCACCCCAGAAAGTTGAGCATGAGGACGTAATCGTTGAGAAGAAGTTTTTCGTGGAAGAAGCGATCGAGCATGGCGATAAATTGCACATCATACATTACCGATGCAGCGCCGATAACTTCGATGCTCACCTGATGAAACTGTCTGTAACGCCCTTTTTGAGGACGTTCATAGCGGAACATGGGACCGCCGACGTAAACTTTCCACGGTGTCTGTTGCACGTTGTTTTCAATGAAGGCACGCACTATTGACGCCGTTGCCTCCGGACGCAAGCATATCGATTCGCTCTCACAGTCGGTGCGACTGACGATGGTGAACATTTCTTTGCTCACAACATCTGTCTGCAAACCAAGTGAGCGCTTAAAAAGTTCCGTCGGCTCAACGATGGGGGTAGAAATTTCCTCGAAGTGATAGAGCGCAAGATGTCGCGCGCACTGCGTGTAAATGAAGTTGAAGAGCGACATATCGAGAAAGTCTTGCGTACCCTTAATGCGTTCAATCATGTTTCGGTCCTAGATCATTAAATTCTTTTTAAGGAGTTCATTAATAAGTTTGGGGTCGCCTTTGCCCTGAGTTTTGCGCATCGCCTGCCCGACGAGGTAACCAAAGAGCTTTTCCTTACCTGCCTTATACGCCTGCACTTCGGAGGGGTTTTCGGCGATAACTTCTTTGACGATCTTTTCTACGTCGTCGTGCGATCCGATTTGCTCAAGTCCCTTGGTTTTTACGACATCGAAAGGACTGTTCCCGGTTTGTGCAACAACGACAAAAACCTCTTTGGCGGCTGCGGCGTTGATAACGCCCTTCTCGAGCATGCCGACGATGGCAACGAGTTTTTCAGGGGTAACATTGCACGCACTCAAGGAAAGATTGTGCTCTTTGAGGTATCCCAAAAGGTCACGAAGGATCCACTTGATAATCTGTGTACTTGCGCTTTGCGTACGCGCCTTCTCAAAGTAATCAGCGAGTGCTCTGTCCTGCACGAGAATCGAGGCCTCGTACACTGAAAGCCCGTGCTGGCGGCAGAGCCGTTCAAGCTTTTGGTGGGGCAGTTCAGGAAGTTGCTTCTGCAGCGCCTCTATCCACGCATCGCTTACGTGAATTTCAGCCAGATCAGGATCGCGAAAATATCTATAGTCGGCCGCTTCTTCTTTGGTGCGCATGACGTACGTTTTTTTGTCTTTGCTATCCCAGAGTCGCGTTTCCTGGCAAACACGTTCACCTGATTCTAAAGCAACGATCTGGCGAGCAATTTCGTAGTCGACGGCATCGGCAATGTACTTGAACGAGTTGATATTTTTAAGTTCAACACGTGTTCCAAGTTCGGAACTTCCTTGTGTGCGGACGGAAACGTTGGTATCGGCTCTGAAGGCTCCCTCTTGCATGTTGCCCGTGCAAATGCCGAGGTACTCGACAATGGTTTTGAGGTTTTTGAGGTACTCGCGGGCCTCGCGTGAAGTGGCTATATCCGGGTAGCTCACAATTTCAAGAAGTGGAACGCCAGCGCGATTGAAATCGACCAGGCTTTCGCCGACACTGCCGGCATGAATACTCTTGCCAGCATCTTCTTCCATGTGAATGCGCACAAGTCGAACATCTTTGGTGCTCCCATCTTCAAGAGTCAGACGCACGGAGCCACCGCGACAAATCGGCTCATCGCTTTGCGTAATTTGATAATTTTTGGGCAAATCAGGATAGAAGTAGTGCTTGCGCGCAAACGAACAGTGCTTGTTGATGGTACACAAAAGTGCAATGCCCGCGCGCAGAGCATACTCGAGAACCCTTTTATTAAGGACCGGCAGTGAGCCAGGTTGTCCTGTACACACGTCACAGATGTTCATGTTCGCCCTACGATTGAACTCTTGGGCGCACGAACAAAAAATTTTGCTTCGGGTTGCCAGTTGGACATGGACCTCGATGCCGATGTCAGCACGGTAGCCCGGGTAGCGCGCTATAATCTCCTGCGGATCTGCCATCACACCTCCCTGCCTCTCGCACACACATCATCTATAAAGCCACCCCTCAGGAATCCTCAACAAGCTCCTAAGGTATTATATCATTCTTTTTCGATCTTGTACTGATCGATGGCGAAGGTATCCTTGCGCACGACGGTTATTTTGCAGGAAAAGTTTTTTTCGAGACTCAGGATGGCGTTATACTCGAGTTTTGTTATGTGATCAAAGACGGCAGGGCCGACAAGGAGAGCGATTTTATGTGTGCCGCGCAGCGGGCCTACGAGGGCAAGGTGAAGTTTGCGCAGAATAGCGTATGACTCTGTTGGAACTGACTTGACAAAGCCTGAGCCCGTGCAAAGAGGGCACGTGTCGGTGAGTGCCTGCACGAGCGTCTTGCCCGAGCGCTTGCGCGTCATTTGTACAAGGCCGAATTCTGAAACCTTGAGTACGACGGACTGGAACTTGTCGTGATCCTTGAGGCGTTGGTCAAAAAAGTTAAAAAGTTTGTGGCGGCTTTCGCTTTCTTTCATATCGATGAAATCGATAACGATAAGGCCACCGATATTACGTAGGCGAAGCTGACGAACAATTTCTTCGGCGGCTTCAATGTTTGTTTTGAGTATCGTTTCCTCGAGTGAACCGCGACCGATAAAACTTCCTGTGTTGACGTCGATGACCGTCATAGCTTCCGTGGACTCTATGATGAGTGACCCGCCCGACTTGAGGGGCACTTTTTTGTCGAGTGCCTTTTCTATCTGGCTTTCTATGCCATAGTGCTCAAAGATACCCGTGCTTTCGGCAAAGTAGGCGATTCTGTGGGAAAATTCAGGAGCATTTAGTTTGGCAAAGGCGTAGAGTTCATCCTGATTTTCCCTGCTGTCTGTTATAATCGCTTCAACGTCCTCGTCAAGGTGGTCGCGCACAACCTGGAGAGAAATTTCAAGGTCTTCGTAGAGCTTTTCGCAGGGTTTTGCTGTGGCAAATTTTTTTTGGATTGTTTCCCACGTCTCAGCCAGATAAAGGATATCTCTGCGCAGTTCTTTCGTCGCAACGTTTTCAGCCGTTGTGCGTATGATGGCGCCCATGCCTTCCGGAAGTATTTCGCGGATCGTTTCACGGAGCCGCGCGCGCTCTTTACGTTCTTCTATTTTTTTGGAAACCCCGAGCCGCGAGATAGTGGGCAAGAGAACAATGTAGCGGCCTGGAAGGGTAAAGCATGTCGTTAATTTCGCGCCCTTGGCGTACACGGGCTCCTTGCTGACCTGTACAAGAACTGGGTCGCCGGCTCTGAAAATTTTTGCAACATCGACAGGTTTGCGTGTAGACACCGCGCGAGGAGGCTCTGGTTTGCTATCGTCGGCCTCATCAACCTGGTTAGCCTTGATAAGCCTCCTAATGCTGAGTTCGCGGTCAATTTCTGAGACATGCAGAAAACCGGCCTTTTCCTGGCCAATGTCAACAAAAACCGTTTGAATACCCGGCAACACCGTTGCCACTATGCCCTTGATAAACGAACGCTCGAGTCCTTTTTCGGTATGGGCCTCAAAGTAAATGTTTTCAAGTATTCCGCGTTTGGTAATGGCGATTCGCGTTTGCCACGGTTGCCTGTCGATGAGTATTTTTTTCATGTGCACGCATTCGAGTCCCAAACGGAACTTTTTTGTGTAGTGAAAGTAATCTGCATTACGCCTACCAATATAGATGATCTTGTCTACGATGAGTAGATATTTGCGCCTGTGTATGATAAAATCGCTTACGCTTTTGCTTGGGTGTGAGCTTTATACCTCTTTTATAAGCTGGAGATTTTATGAACTGCACGTTGGGCAGGGCTTTTGCGGTAGTACTCGTTGCTGTACTCGTTTTGGGTGGCTGTTCAGGGAAAAACAAAAAGTCCGTCGAGGACTATCAACGCAGAGGAAAAGGTGGAAAAACAAAGAATGTTTGTCTACCCCTTGAAAAAGCCCCTGCCGATGTTGCCGGTGTTTTTGACGATGATATAGAAGAATTTGCTCTTGTCGACGAACCCCAGAGTGCGAGTGACGTGCGGTGTGAAAAAACAGGTACAGCAGCGTTGGCCACGATTGGCACAACGAATGAAGCGTCCAAAAATGAAAGCGCTGGCAGCGAGAACGAAGACGATGCCAATGACTTTTCGTGGATCGACGAAGAGGAGGACGAGGGAGCGCCTGCGATGGAGACGGTCTACTTTGACTTTGACAAACACGTGATAAAGTCTGACCAAGAAGATGCGGTGCAGCACGATGTGGTTGAGGCCAAAAAGGTCATTACAGAAAGTCGTGATGCGCACAAAAAACCTCTTCTTATCGTCGAAGGTCATTCGTGCAGCTCGGCGGGATCGGCCGCTTACAACATGGCGCTTTCGGAAAAACGTGCCAAGGTTTTGGCTGATCGCCTCGTCGATGCCGGCGTTCCTCGTGAACAGGTTAAAGTCGTTGGTCGCGGTCAGGAGTGTCCGACACTTGTACAGGGACGACCCGTTGTTGGGGATCGCCAGCAGCAGTGGCCAAATCGCCGCGACGAAATTAACGTCGTTGGCGCTTGAGTAGTGGCTGCGCACAGCGCGTTAATTTATTTTCCTACACAAAAGTTTCTAAAAATAAGATCCATGCATTCTTTACTTAAGGATGCACCGGTCAGATCTGATGTGAACGCGAGTGCATCCTTAAGGTGAAGTGCGACGAGCTCGTAATAAATAGGTTCTGCAAGCATCGGCTCAAGGAGCGCCAGTTTGTGTTCAAGCGATGTCAGAAGAGTCATCTGCCGTTGCGTCAAAAGAAATGGGCTCGCGGCAGCATCCTGAAGCTGTGCTACCTTTGACGTGATGGCTTGCCTGACACATTCGATGTTAAGCCTTTGCGTGCACGAGCAACCGATGGAGTTGGCGGCGTTATCGACGTCACCTGTCGTCGTATGCGGTGCTCTATCGATCTTGTTGCACACCGTGATAATTTTTGAGGCATATTTTTGCATGCTCTCTTGATAGAAAACACGTTCGCAGGCCTCAAGGGGGCGTGACCCGTCGCGCACAAGAATAACAATGTCGGCAAGGGCAGCCTCGCGCAGAGAGCGCTCCATGCCCTGCTTTTCAATGACATCATGCGACTCGCGTATACCGGCGGTATCAACGAGTGTCCAGACGGTGCCATGATTACAAAGCCCAGCTTCTATAGTGTCGCGCGTCGTACCGGGAATTTCCGTAACGATGGCACGTTCCCGATCAAGAAGTGCGTTGAAGAGCGATGACTTGCCGGCATTGACAGATCCAATAAATGCCACGCGAAAACCTTCTCGTATGCGCTGCTGTCGATCGAAGCTTCGAGTAATGCCTGCGATGGTGCTGCGAACGTCCTTGATGATGCCCAAGATGTGGGCCCCAAAACTTATATCTTCATCGAGAAATTCAAAGCTCGCCTCGGTGAGCGCGCAGGCTTCAAGAAGCTTGCCTTCGATGGTTTTTACCCACGATGAAAGGCTCCCGGAAAGTTGCGCAAGTGAACGTTTGAGTGCCTCCGCGGTGCCAGCACGAATAAGGTCATTAATGGCTTCGGCTTGAAGCATGTCGATTTTATTATTCATAACGGCACGTTGCGTGAATTCACCAGGGGCAGCACAACGTGCGCCAGCACTCACAACGACGTCTATAATGGTGCCGATAATGAGAACATTGTTGTGACAACTTATTTCAACGGTATCCTGCCCCGTGAACGTTCGCGGCGCATGCATAACCAAAAAAAGTACCTGATCCAGGGTAACGCCGGAAATATCCACAACTCGCCCGAAATGAATCGTGTGGGTAGACACAGACGTCAGAGGAACACCGGAGGCAAGGTGAGCAACACGCGCCACAATTTCGCGGGCACGTGTGCCGCTCACGCGTAGAAGTGCCAATGCTCCGGCACCGACTGGTGTGCACTGAGCAATAATCGTTTCTTCGTCGTAGGCGAGGGATGACTTCATTCAGCGGTTGTGACTGCTACCCTGCAGCCATGAAGTCCGCGCCTGAATTTGTGGCGCATTGCCTGAACGAGGAGGTGGCCGGTGTGCTTGAAAAAGACGTACTCCTTTTTTTTATCAGGAACAATGTTGCCCTTAAAGTGGACGTGGAGCGTGTAGCCCTTGCCTTCAACCGTGAAAGGCGTGGACGATTTACCCATCGTTTCAAGGAGTCTCAGAAGCCATTCGCGACTGGCTTCGACGATCTCGGGGGCCCATTTCGGCGGCCTTTCCCGATCGAGCTCGGGCTGAGAGACGGTTCGCTGAGCTCCCTTTAACGGCTCTGTTTTTGGAGCAACCTGCGCACGCCCTTTTTCGGCTTGTTGATGAACCACTTGACGAGGATTTTCTTGTCTCTCTTGACGTTCCGGCAGCTCTTGTCGACGTACTCCGCGTTGTTTGCCTGATTGCTGTACCTCGGGAGCCTCCTTGTACATGATCCCCACTTTGGCAAATTTCTTCGAAAAACCTAGAAAATTTTTCTCCGGTTCTTCGAAGATACGGACCGTGAATTCCTGAGGCTTGCCAGCCCTAAGCCAGCCTGCCTCCACGGCCTTGGCAATAGAGGACGCTTCTTCAATAATCGATTTCATTATCAGGACCTCTTAAACGCCTCACATCGAGGCTCACCAAAATGCGGGACACGTACAACGTAGCAGAAAAGCCACTGACACGCAAACTCGCCCCAGAGGGCAATTGCACCAAAAGCTTCCTCATCGCACGGCAAAGCCGTTAAAGCCCGCGCCCCTGGCTATCTTTGACACACCCTTTGAGATCCCTAAATCCTATACCCCGAGCTGAGATAAAAAAGCGTGGTTCGCTCTTGCCCGGCGTTTTTCAAGACATTGTCTATTCGCTCAAGAGCCTCCGAGGTCCCAGCGCTTGATCGCAATACGTGAAGACTCGCGATAATTTGTTCAAGTGCTGTCCATCGCTTCTTTTTGATACGACCATATTTCCTCATGTCCGTATGAGCCTTTTCATCAACGGTTAGAAGTTTTTTGCTCAGTTTGTACACTCCACGCTCGATTCTTTCAAGCTCGGATGCAACAACGGTGGTGGCAGCGAGCATCAGAGCGTCGTGTTCCTCCGCGTTGAGTCTCCGCCCTTGGCCGATGACAACCCTCCTGGGATGGGGGGCTGCCGCAGGGCAAGGATCAAGAGCACAAAGACCAGCAAAGATGACGCAGCCGAGCACGACTTTCCTCGTAAACATCATGCACCTGGACCCACGTTAAAACGCCTGCACTAAACCGCCCTTCCAAAAAATTCTTGGCCTTACTTCAGAATCGCAAATTTATTTTTGCAAAGTCAATAATTTAATTCATTTTTGAATTTATTGTTAATTTTTGTTTTTTGAACGTGTGAACGCAGATTGGGGGCAATGGCACCGAAGGCGCCGACACGTACGGCAATTCACAATTACCGCGACTTGTTCGGGATACCTGAGTACCTGCAACCAACATTTGCAGTGTGTTTTTCACAGCCTTTCTGCACGCTGTTAACATTCACAGTACCACGTGCCGTACATGGGCGTTGCAGACGTGACGCTTATCTTTGCCAAAGCACTATGGCCTGCTATACTCAGCATTGATGGGTGCGGCTCTTTGGCACCGCATAAGGGAGGGTTCTTTGTGGTGAACTTCGTGAAAGCGTGGGGAAGGTCTCTCAGCTTTTTTGATGCAAGGAACGTGCGACTGCTTGTTCTTGGCACACTCGTCGCACTAAAGTCGACTACGTTGCTTGCCGCGCTCTGCGCGATATTCGACGTTCTTTTTTGGCTCGCTTTTGGTTGCCGTTGGAGAGGTATTAGTCCCAGCTTTTTCCCGTGCTGCACACAGCATGCAGGCTACGCAGGCGATCTCTTTTTGTGGACCATTCATCGCGTCATACCCATGACAGTCGCGACACTGGCAGTGCGACCGTCGGTAAAGCGTAAAACATTGTGGTACTATGTCGATTATGGCAGACACGTGGTGTATGTGGCCCTTTTGGCCGGTGCATGTGTATATATCGCTGAGACTGCCGGCATGCGGAATTCTCTCTTGTGGTCGCTTCTTTGGCCATGGTTCAGTCTGAACCTTTTCTTTTTTTTCGATGGCATGCCGAGCTTTGGAAACTTCATGAAGTCAGCCGGACGTGCACTAACGATGGCAGCATACAATGCCCCCCTCTATCTGACGATTGCTGCCGTCTTTGCGATCATTTCTCGGTTTTGCATGTGGTCGCTGGGCGCGCTCTTAGCGCTACACACTTTTGAATCATGCAAGCATTCCGTATACTTCGGTACGTTGGGCGTATTCGCTGTTATTCTTTCCTCTTTTTTTGTAATTTTTAAAGTTTGCTGTGTATCGACCGTTTACATCACGTGGCTCCACGAACAATTTGATATGTACTACGTTCCTTGTAAACCAAAGGACGGGACCTCATGAGGCATTGTGGAGCCATCGTACGCAGTACAGTCTCATACGCGCTCTTGGCTTTATGCGTATGCCCGCTCGTCATACCCATTGCAGTGTGCATGATCATGCCCGTCCGCTGGCGGTATACGAGTAGATTTTTTTATACACTTGTATATACTTTCTACTGGCTTGCACTTAAATGTAGCTTTTTGCCCCTCGCAGTGCGTGGCGCTAACAACATGCCTGTTGAGCCTGCTATCGTTGTTGCCAACCACCAGTCGTCTTTGGACATAGCACTTGTGGGATCAGCCATCGGTAGCAAGTCTCACCTATGGTTAGCCTGGAGCGAACTTTTTAAAAGGCCTTTTCTTGGGTACATACTTCCGTACGTCGCCCTTGCTGTCAACGTTTCGACGCCCACAAAAGCTGCGCGGTCGCTTGCCGCAGCGCTCGCGTGGATGCGGACCTTCGCGACGCACGTGGTCATGTTTCCTGAAGGTGAGCGGCATGTCGACGGGGCGGTACATGACTTTTACGCCGGATTTGCTATCCTGGCGAGGAAGACTGGAAGGGCTGTGGTCCCCGTGTATCTTCAAGGAGCATGCGTAGCCTACCCACCGGGTTCCTACATCGTTCGCTGGCAACCTCTGCATGTCACCGTAGGTAAGCCCATGAGTATGGAGGCAGGGGAGCTTGATGAGCATTTTAGGGATAGAGTACGTAGCTGGTTTCTGGAACAATCCGAGGGTTAGTCGTGGATTTTTTTATGCGTTTTGCGCATCCTCTTGTGCTCGAGGCCAGCGTGATCGCTGTGATTGTAGTTCTTGCCGCGCGTTTTTTTGTGCGCCGTGCTCCGGTGTACCATTACCCGCTTGCCGGAACTCTTGCCGGCGCTGCGATGGCAAGCCGCCATCCCTATCGCATTGTTTTTTTTATCGTGCGGCTGGCGACACTCCTTCTTCTTGCCTTTTTGCTCGGCAAACCACAGCGCGTTGACGTCAAAAGCAAGGTCACGGTTAAAGGTATCAGTATCGTTGTGGTCCTTGACGTGTCCGGGAGCATGCAGCTTCAGGACTGTTCTGACGACGATCGTTCGCGTTTCAACGTCGCGCAGGATGAAGCTATTCGGTTTATACGTGCCAGAACTAACGATGAACTTGGGCTTGTCATTTTTGGACGCGACGCCCTTTCGCGCTGTCCTTTGACATCAGATAAAAAGGCTCTCACAACGATTGTTAAAGAGACAAAAATCGGCGATGTAAACCCCGATGGGACCGTTTTATCGCGCGGCATTGTTGCGGCAGCAAATCGTCTCAAAATGAGTAAAGCAAAAAGCAAGGTCATGATCGTTCTCACGGATGGAGAGCCAACACCGGAGGACATCGACCCTAAGGTCGCCATCGACATTGCGCGACAGTTAGGCATTAAAATCTACACTATCGGCATAGGATCTGACGAGGAGCGCATTATTGCTCATCCGGTTTTTGGCATGGTTGTTATGCCCAAAGTAAACCGTGACCTCCTTTCAAAGATGGCGCACGACACGGGCGGACAGTTTTTTTTGGCGCGCGATGAACATGAAATGCGCACGATTTACGATACCATCGACAAACTCGAAAAAGTCGAATATGAAGCACCGCTGTATACGAAGTACCACACTATCTTCATGCCGTTTGTGTGGATACTTCTTGTGATGATCGGCAGTGAAATACTTTTGGCGTCGACATTATGGTTTCACGTATAAATTTCATCCCCAACGAGATTGTGTGGGGTGCTTATGAAAATTGGCCGTGGATAGGCGTCTTTCTCGCGCTTGCCGCCGTCCTCGTGTATCGTTGTGTGCGCGTGAAGCGCGCCAAGCGTGCGCTTGCTTCGGCGCGTCCCGCACGCTCTTTTATGCGTCATGCGCCCATGGTTAAAATGATCCTCAAGGGGTTTCTGCAAGCCCTTTCCCTGGCCGGTCTTTATGTCGCGCTCTTGCGTCCTATGTGGGACAAAAAAGAGGAAATCGTCGAGCAAGAGGGCCGCGATGTTTTCATTGCCATCGATATATCGCGAAGCATGCTCGCAACAGATTGCATTCCTGATCGCTTGACGTGTGCGAAACACAAAATCAAACAACTTCTGCCGCTCCTTGCAAGCGAGCGGGTTGGACTCATTTTGTTCGCCGGTTCAAGCATTGTTCAGTGCCCTCTCACAACCGACTACAGCGCGTTCATGATGTTTCTTGATCAGGTTGACGCACAGACCATTTCGTCGGGAACGACAGCTCTTGATCAAGCAATAAGAAAGGCTATGGAGGCGTTTGCAGCCATGCCCAAGAGGAAAAATAAGCTCCTGGTCATTTTTACCGATGGCGAAGATTTTTCGAGCAACCTCGCCGACGTCAAAGCAGGGGCACTACAATCGGGACTTCACATATTCACCTTCGGCGTTGGAACGATCGAGGGCGCTCCCATTCCGCTTTTCGACATTGAGGGCAATCAAGTTGGACACCAGAAGGACGAAAAAGGCAACGTCGTCATTACGCGTCTCAACGAGGGCATTCTCCAAAGCGTTGCGCGTGAGTCGGGTTCTCTTTACATACGCATGGCGGCCGATGATGCTGATCTGCGAACGCTTGTCAAAGCCCTTCAGGGTTTTCATAAAGAGCGTGTCGAAGACAAAAAAATTGCAATGTTTGAAGATCAGTACCACTATTTTCTCCTCGTGACGTTCGTGTGTTTACTTCTTGAATGGCTTTTATAAGTGGGGGGATATCTATGACGAGAAAATTTCATATTTTTGTGCTGTGGTGTCCGTGCGTGGTGTGGTGTACGTGGTTTTCGTGCAGTTTCGCCGGTTGGTTTGGCCACGACCGAGCCATCGTCGCCGCTCAGCACAAAAGCTGGCACGAGGCGTCGCAAAGGCTCAATGCCTGTCTCATCGAGCATCCTGACAATCCTGAACTTCTTTACGATGCCGGCGTTGTTGCCTACAGAGCGGCGAATTACAAGCAAGCTCAGGGTTATTTCAAGCGCTGCCTTGATGTAAAGCCGTCAGACAAAGCTCTTTGCGAACACGCTTTTTTTAATTTCGGCAACAGCTGCGTTGCTCTCAACGAGCTTCGCAAGGCCATAGAGGCCTATGAAAAGGCCCTTGAAATCGACGCGCACGACGAACATGCCCAGCACAACCTCAAAAAAGCACGCGACATGCTCAAGGACCAAGAGAAGCGCGCGCAGGAAGAACAACAAAAGAAAGACGAGGAAAAAAAGAAGAACGAGGAACAAAAAAAGGAAAACGAGCAGCAACAACAAAAGCAGGATCAAAAGCAGAATCAAAAAAAAGACGAAAACAAGGACCAAAAACAGCGCGACGAGCACCAACGCAATGAGGACACCAAAAGTGATGTCAACAAGCAGTGCGAATGCGACAATCCTCAGAAGGGCGGCGGCGATAAAGGCCAGAAAGGCAATGATGGCAACGCCGGTTCTGACCGCACACAAGGTGATGGCCACAAAGACAACGACAAGGGCAAGCAGGGGAAAAATAAGGGCGAGCACGATGAGGGCGATGGCGCTGGCTCTGAAAAAGACACGACCGATGCAGGCAACGAGGGCTCTCGTGAAGGTGGTACTAAAGCGGACGCCGATAAACGGAAAGCTGGCGGTGATAGCTCGCGCGGTGGTAGCGACACGAAGGAGACAAACAAAAAAACCGATGGTTCCGAGGAACACCAAAAACAGAGTCAAGCTGGCGACGATCGAGGGCAAGAACAAAGTCCTCGCGAACCCAATGATGGTCGCGGGCAGAGTTCACAACGCGGTGCTCGCGACGAACACGGCAACAACGATGGCAGCACGTCCGGTGAAACGCGCGAGCAGAATAAAGAAAAGTATCGCAGCGGCGGCGAAGACGGTGGTGATGAGCGTTACGGGGGTTCGGACGCTCAACGCAGGCCTGAGCAAGGTCGAGAAACTCAAGGATCCCAAAAAGGTTCAGCGGGTGGCGAGGCTGGCGGACGTGACGAACAGAAGGGTACTTCCGAGCAGGCGCTCGAACTCGCCGGTCCGGGAGATCGCAAAAATCGCGCGGGGCTGCAACCGGTAGGCCAGGGGACAGGTGGCAAAAAAATAGACGCCCGTCTTATGGCCATCATGGAAGACCAGGAAAAGAAAGACGCGCGGCATACGCGAGGACTGATCAAGGGCATGGTGAGCAAGCAGTTGGTGGGTCAGGATGGACAGCATAATTGGTAAGGGTATTTTTCGCGCGGTAGTATGCACGATAGCATGTTTCGGTGCGTTTTTGTTGACGCACGGTACTCCTATCGAACTCAAGATAATGACGCTTGAGGGAGGGCCGCTTCAACAGGCCGGCGTCGGAGTACCTTTCCTGGCAGAAGTCGCGGTTGCCGGGCGCGATATGGCACACAGACCTCACATAGGCGGTCTTGACAAATATTCCCTCAAACCATCGGGGGTGAGGGTTTACAGCGTAAATGGGGCGGCGACAACGACGTATTCATACAAAGTCATCATCGATCGGCCAGGATCGTATGTCATAGGTCCTGCGGTCATTGAACTCGATGGCAAACAGGAACGCTCTCAGGCACTGCGCATAAACGTCGGCGACAAACAGGTCGTTGATCCCGCACATGCCAAAGCGCAGGCAACCAACGAAGCATTTATAAAGCTTTCAACCGATGTGCCAAAAGTCGTTGTTGGCCAACGTGTTGTTTGCAGTCTCACTTTTTATGGAAAACGCGACACCGTTAAACTCGAACAGGTCGAGGAACCACGCCTCGCCAGTTTTACCATCGGAGCAAAAGAGGGCCCCATCACGGCAGCCGAAACTATCGACGGCATCGAGTATGCCCGCTTTACCTGGCGGTGGCATATTTATCCTAAGACTGCCGGTCGCTTGGTTATCCCGGCATGTGGTGCCGACTTTGAGATTCAAAACGAACTCAATGACCACGCATCGTTCTTTTCTCCCTTTTTCCGTTTTAACATCGAGCATAAGCGTCTCTATTCAAACGCATGCATCATCGATGTCGAAGAATTACCACCATTTCGCGGCCCTGGATCCGTTGCGGCAGTCGGTACTTTCAGACGCATTGAGGCCTCGCTCAAACCAAACGTTGCCACAGAAGGCGATGGCATGGTCCTGCGTATCGATATCGAAGGAGACGGCAACGTGGCTGCACTCGAAACGCCCGTTCTTGGCGGCATGCCGGCCGCCCTTAAGTGGTATGATTCAAAGCAATACATCAACAAAGCCCCGGGACCTCACGGCTTGCCCGTCAAAAGCTTCGAATATATAGTACAGGGCCTTGAACCTGGCGTCTGGAGTATTCCACCGCAATCGTTCACCTTTTTTGATATTACCGAGCGTCGCTATGCAACACTCTCGAGCATAGCGGTACCCGTGACAATCAAACCAGGGGCACAATCGCGGCACCGCCAACAGGGGGCGATTCAACAAAAAAGTGTCCGCGAAGAAAATCAACGCATGCCCGACAATGGCCTCATGCCGCTGAGCGCTCTCAGTTCGTGGCAACCACAAAGAACACGTGTTCCACTGCCGTGGTCGATCTTTTTCGTCATCGCTGCTTTCCCCGTCCTGTGGCTGTTTGTACGCATCGGCAAAACCGTTATGCGTTCGCGTGCACGATTTTTCACACGCAGTCGCGCCTTTAAGCATGCACGAGCACTCCTTGAGCGTGCGGCACGTTCAGGCGACGCTCACGGTGTATACATGATCTTTATTGAACTTTTTGCACACCGCTTGCAATGTTTGCCCCAAGAAGTTTCCGAAGACACCATGGAGCACGCGTTTGTACGCACCGGGCAAAGCACAGAAATCATAGAATCGTGGAGACGCTTTTACACGGACGTATACGAGTACGCCTTCTTTGTTCAAAGGCGCGACGAGCGCGCATCAGCAGCCTTTTTTGAACAGGCTACGACGTGGGTGACATTACTGGAAAAAATACTATGAAGCACCCCTTCAACATCTTTTTCAACGTCTTCTTCTGTCTGGCAACTCTTTCTATAACCACGCTTGATGCCGGAGATATGCAGGAAGCATTTTTAAAGGCAAACGCTGCCTACGAAGCTGGCGATCCCAAGACCGCCCTGCAGCTTTATGAATCGATGCGCATGAAAGGCCCTGCTGTCCATTATGGCATGGGCAATTGTTACTTTTTTGAGGGTCGCTACCCTGAAGCCGTTGTCGCGTGGCGACGTGCACAGAACGGCTGTGCCTGGTCTGAATATCCACAACTGGAAGCCTCGATCATGCGCGCCTATCACGAGTATGGCAAATCACATGATGATTCACTTTGGACACGCGCACGCGCATTCATCACAAGACTTGTTATCATGCCCTCGCTTTTCGCGTGGCAGATGCTTTTTTTATTCATGTGGTTTTTGCTGATTTTTTGTGCACCGTACCTTGTAAAAAGATCTTCATATGGTGTCCTTGTTTGTCTTGTGTGTGCAACGGGTATGTCGGCCGGTTCATGCGCACTTATCTACCGGCTCAAAACATATCATCGCGCCATAGTTATCAAAAAATCCATTTTCCTGTACGCTGGTCCGGACAGAAGCTACGCGCGCATCGCAACCGTCAATGGACTCGATGAGGCTCATGTGCAAAGTGTCCGTGATGGTTGGTTCAAGATACGGATGTCGTCGCATGGCTCTGGATGGGTTGCGGCGGATGATGTGGCTCTCGTGGTATTATAATAGTGGGGTCCGATTATTAGGTTTGTGCTGATGCGCTTTGTGGGTGTACTTTTGGGTCTTTCGTGTGCAGCTTGTGTGACGAGCTCGGTTCTCCTTGTCGTACAGCACAGGCGACTTGAAGAACAAGCGCGCGCCATTGTCGCCTTGCAAACCGAGTACAAAAATTATGTAGTGAGCGTACGGCGTCTCCTGCGTGGCTCAACCCTCGCCAAAGAACGGCAAGTGCGCGACGGTACTGACGAAAAAAAAAACAGTAGCAGAGAAAGAAACATCGCCCTCGTTAATCGTTGCGCCGCGTACGTAAGGAAGTCATCGCTTGCGTACTACAAACAACACAAAATGGCCGCCGAACTCAAGCGGATAGCTCCTCATGAGTGGCTTAGTTACACAAGCAAAATTCTTGCCGAGCAGGCGAGCAAGGCCGACGCAGGAAGGGCAAAAGTCCGCCGCCGCAAAAATAAGCACAAGCGCCGCAGGCGCGTTTTTACCGTGTGCAGGCGACATCCGGTGAACCACGGCATGCGCACGACTGTCGGCTCAGCAAAGCCTTTTTCGTGGCCCCTAGATCCGTCACGCTTTTGGCTCAGTTCGCTCTTTGGTCCTCGTAAAAATCCCCGCGGCTGGAAATTCCACCGGGGACTTGATATGGCATCGGTAAGGGGCACACCGGTCAAAGCTGCCGCGGCTGGTTTTGTCGTCGAAGCTCGTCATGACGCTCGTGGTTATGGTAAGATGGTACTTGTAGATCACGGCAACGGTTACCAAACGCGTTATGCACACCTTGACAAAATTTTGGTGAGCCTTGGCCAGCATGTTGAACGCGGCTTCGTCATCGGACGCGTTGGGGCAACGGGTGCCGTGCGAAGCAAGAGTTACGATGGTTCCCATCTGCATTTTGAAGTGTGCCAAGCTGGTCGTGCTATTAACCCCCTCCCTTTGTTGGCCCATGAAGCGCGATAGAGGCGTGCAGTGCATCATTGCGTATGGTGTTGATGATAGAAGGGCTTTTGCAGGAGAATGATATGCTCAAAAAACTGGGGAAGATGCTTTTTTCAAATGAAACGCGTGATTGGCTCATTTTGTTTACCTTTATTGTTCTCATCAGGACGTTCGGATTCGGTCTTTATCAAGTTCCGAGCGGCTCGATGGAGACAACGATGCTTGTAGGCGAATATTTTTTTGCCGATAAACTGACTCCTCTGTTCAAGCCCCTCAAGCGTGGAGACATCTTATCGTTCAATGACCCCATGTACGAGTATTCGAAGAATCCGGTTCTGAGGATCTTTCAGGAGTACTTTTGGGGACCAGCGAACTGGACCAAGCGCATCATAGGCGTGCCCGGTGACATCGTGCGTGGTGTCATAGAGGATGGCAAGCCCGTCGTGTACGTCAACGGTGTCAAACTTGACGAGCCCTATGTCAACAGGTACCCGCTCATAGACATTGTTGACGGCGATGTGACAGCCGTCATCGAGGAGGCGCGGCGCGAGGCCTCTTCGTACGCAGCGCGGCGTAATATTGGTATTCAAGAGCTTCAGGAGATATTTGATTCTCTCATTTCAAAACACCAGCTGCGCGTTTCTTATGATCCTAGCGTTCCTTTTGAAAAGCAACCGTTTTATCGCATGAGAGACTGTCAAATCCTGCGCACGCGCGACGACAAACTTCTTCTTACTTTGCCTGACACACCGCTCGTTCCCGCCGTTCATACCCCTGAAAGGCATTCTGGTAAAAGTTCCTGGAACGGCACAGACGTCTACTATATTGAACTTGATGATCATCATTACTGGGTCATGGGCGACAATAGGCTTGGCAGCCACGACGCACGCACGTGGGGTCCGCTTGATAGCCGGTTTATTCGTGGAAGGATTCTCTTCAGGCTCTGGTCAATTGATACGCGTGAATGGTTTTGGCTCTGGGACCTCGTCAAGCACCCACTCGACTTTTGGTCGCGCGTACGCTTTGGGCGCATCGCGCAATGCATGCACTAGTGCCGCACCATGCACGACCGTCGCCAAATTTAGCGCAAAAGACGGCACTCGTGTATACTTTTGACATGTAAAGAGCGCCTTGACGGTGTTTAAAGAATGGTTGTTGTATGCTTGGACACACGAGGTGAAGCATGATGTTTATAGTGCCACGTTCAGCTCTCGGGATTGCGATGCTCACGCAGACGGTTTTTGTGTGCGTCCTTGCATTAGCCGACGAGAGTCTTTTCATGCAGAAAGACTGTTTTCCGACGCGGAGAACATCGTTGTGCGCGATCATACAGTTTCCAAAGACAGTGGATACCGTGCCCGGCGTACGCATTTATTATAAAGGCCAGCGCATTCGTTGTGACATTGATCAGGAAACCAGGCGCATCAACTTCTCCATTCCTGCCGACGAAGGCGCCACGTCCCTTGATATCGTCGTGACCGATTCCCTAAGCTTCGTCGCTCACAACAACGTCGTGGAATACCTCAAAGTGGCACGTAAAAAACCCTATAAATTTTACGTTGCTGAGCTTGAGCGTGGCGGATCGGCCTTCTGTTTTCTCGAAGCTCCCTACGATGACGGCGTTGAAAGCGAGGCAGGGTCCTCGGGATCAGCATCATGGTACGTCGAAGAAATTCCCCACGCACTTGAAGGTGGCCGCATTCCTGACGAGGCAATCATACTGTGTTTCAAACCATCGTACATCGACAGTGTAAGCGGCGGGAGTCTTTCGACGCCCCTCACGATCAACATACGACCGGATGTCGTTGCTGTTGCCGGTTCTGAAAAAAAGCTTCATGAGATCGCCGATGAGCTTCTTCTTTCGTCGCTTGATTATGATGCTCTCCACGCCGTCATGCGCCAAGAAGTGCATTATGCATCAAACCCAAAAACTATTGTTGCCATGACGACATAGCGTGGCGACGGGGGCAGGGCAATGCGTGTGCTTGGTATTGAAACATCGTGCGATGAAACGGCAGCCGCCGTTTATGAAGTGGGCATTGGTATCATTTCAAGCGCCCTTTTTTCCCAAATTCCGCTCCATCAAAGCTTTGGCGGTGTTGTTCCAGAAATAGCATCACGGTCACATCTTGAAAAAATCGGGCTTATCGTCAACGAGGCCCTTGAGAAAGCTTCGTGCGACCTTGACGATATTGACGTTATTGCTGTAACGCACGGCCCGGGACTACCAGGCTCACTCCTTGTCGGACTCGGTTTTGCCAAAGCCATCGCATGGTCGAAAAACAAAAAACTTGTGGGGGTTAGCCACCTTGAAGGGCACGTTTTTTCTCCCTGTATCGAACACGACGTCCCCTTTCCCCACGTGTGTTTGGCGGCATCAGGTGGCCACACATCGCTCTATTACGTACGCGCGCTCGGCGACTATGAATGCCTTGGATACACCATTGACGATGCGGCCGGCGAAGCGTGCGACAAGGTTGCCAAGCTCATCAACGTCGGCTATCCAGGAGGACCTGCTCTTGAAAGGCTGGCTGCCGACGTTGCGTTTAAGGATTTCTTTCACTATCCGCGTCCGAAGGTTTCAGGTTTTGATTTTAGTTTTTCTGGGCTCAAAACGGCCGTGCTCTACGACCTTGTCAAGCGCGGTGCCTACGATATGAAGGTCAAGAAATTTTTGTCCGATGACAATCTCATGCTCAAGCACCACGTCGCAAGTTCCCTCCTGGCGTGCATGAGCGATATATTCAGTGAACGAGTTAGTCGAGCGTTGAAAAAGTGTACCCAGGCCAAGGGACTCACCTTCGTCGGTGGCGTGGCCTGCAACGCCTATTTTCGCGAGCAACTCGGTACTTTATGCAAGAGTCATGGTATGAGTTTCAGCGTGCCATCGCCACGGTACTGCTGCGACAACGCTGCCATGATCGCGCTTGTCGGGGCCTACAAAGCAACGCAGGGAATTTTTTGTGACATGGCCCTCGATATAGGCTTGTGAAAGCGCACAGCATCGTTGATCCTCTGCGACCCACGGTACATGCGCGATACGTGATACATTAAAATGGTGTGCGTATGAAGAAAGACCCGCGAGACAACAACTCTGATACGGAAATTACGCATATCATAACATTGCGTGATGCACCTGAAGAGCAATCGTATGATTTTTGCCCCAAAAAGTTCGAGGATTACCTCGGACAAGCCGAACTCAAGAGCAAGCTTGCGGTGTATACGCAGGCTGCCCGTATGCGTAATGAGCCGCTTGATCACATGCTTTTATTTGGCCCGCCGGGGCTCGGCAAAACAACACTCGCACAAATCATGGCAAGCGTTATGGATGTTGCTATAAGGATTTGCAGCGGTCCGACGATCGAGCGCGCGGGCGATCTCGTTGCCATTCTTACCAACCTCGGACTGCGTGACATTCTCTTCATTGATGAAATTCACCGCATGCCGACGCACATAGAAGAAATTCTTTACAACGCGATGGAGCACTTTCGCGTCGATGTTATCATTGGCCAGGGAGCCGGCGCCAAATCGGTCAATCTTCCCCTCAGCCCCTTTACCCTCATCGGTGCAACGACTAAAAGTGGCTCTATTTCAGCGCCCCTGCGCAGCCGCTTTGGTATAAGCGAAAGGCTCGACTTTTACACTGCCGAAGAGCTCAGCGATATTGTTGTCCAAAGCGCTCGTTTCTTAAAAATCGATATTTCCGAAGAAGCGGCCAAGATACTAGGAACGTGCTCACGCGGAACGCCGCGTGTAGCCAAAAAACTTCTGCGGAGAGTGCGTGATTTTGCTCAAGTGCAAGAAATCGACACCATCGATGGTGAGCTTGCACGGCGCGCTCTCACGTTCCTGGGCATTGATGAAGTCGGGCTCACGCGCATCGATAATCTCATCCTGACAAAGCTTGTTGAACATAGCGACGGTGGGCCTGTTGGCCTTGAAACACTTGCGTCGCTCGTCGGCGAGGACAAGGACACCATCGAAACCGTTTATGAACCCTATCTCATCCGCATGGGCTACATCGAAAAAACACCACGAGGCAGACAAATAACCCGAAGCGCGCTGGCAAAGTTAAAAAGAGCGTTTTTCGGCCAAAAATCCATACCCCTTTGATGCGTCCTTGCATCGAGACAGAACTTTCGTCGGGTCGCATGGGTCTCTACATGGATCTAGTTTATTGAACTTCTCTTAATTCTTATTGGCATTAAAAATTAAAGAAATTAAAGTTAATCCTTGTTATTTTAAATTCATTTTCTGTATTCTATACGGTATGTGGTGCGGATGTGCGTATGGCAGGTCGGCACGCGCTGTTACGGGAGCGTTCTTTGCGACGGAAAGTGAAGGAGAAAACAATGGCCAAAATTGCTGACACGTGCGCCCATGTCGTAAGAGTAACTGTTGTTGCTATCGCAGTTCTCGCACACTTCATCCTTGGCGCCGAAATACCGATCGTTGAGCTCAAAGGCATCACCATGCGCCCAGGCTACGAGTGTTATGACCCGGCAGTAGGAGCGTTGTACGAAAAAGGCAACTTCATCACCAATCTTTATACATACGGCCAACAAGAGCATGCGCTTGTTAAACTCGTGCACGAGTTCTTCTCGCGCGGTGTCGGAGGAAATTTTAGAACAACGAATTCGTACGCAAAAATCGCCCATTATTTAACGGCGCGCGACCTTGGCCGTATTATCGGAGCAATCGCGGTGTATGAAGGGGGAAGTAGTACGATGCCCGCCGGGCACTCTGTCGGCAGCGCCGGTTCGTCATCGGGAGTACCGGTTGCCGGAACGGCGGGTGGTGGGGCAGAACGCGTAACTGAAGCCAAAGATCGCCTCATCGTCTCCATTAAAAAGTGTATCGATGAGCGCATGCGAGACGCTGAGAAAAACATCAACGATGAGATATTACACGGCATGGCCGAAACAGTTATGCGCAACAAAGGATTTCGTAATCAGGCACTCGAGAGGTTATACGAGCTTGTGTTGCGCTGGGCATCTAATGCCCCGGGTAGAGCTGACGCCATCGCAATGCTCGAGAAGGTCAGAGAATCAGTGCAAACGCGCGGGAACGAACCGTCCGAGAGCGTTGGGCTGGCAGACAAAAAAAGCTGGTGGAGTGCCCTTGAACGGCTGCTGAACTTCGATGAGGCATCTCATGCCGTGTATAGTACGCTCAAGAGTTACGATGACCGCGTAGTGCGAGACGCCGGGGAACTCAAACGTCTCAGGGACGCAAAAAATCAAGGCGCCATTGGCGTCCACTATAAACCGCTTCAAAAAAGCGCTCACAATCTTTCTGAAATTATTGCCGATGCCGTCGACGAGGAACAGCATGGCCTCTACCCACGAACAACAGTTGTCAGCACCCTTCTAGGATGGTTATGGGGTAATTTTTCAAGCCGGCAGGATTGCGGTGCGTACCTGGAAGGCTTGGCGGAGGCGGTAAACGCGAATCCTCGCGACGTTGCCATAGTTGAAGGCGATCCAACGCAGAGTATGCGATATAGTCGTTCGGACTACCTGGCTCTCGAAAAGCTCGATCTAGGCAAGATTGACCAACTAAGACTTGCCGATTACGTCCTGGCACGTTACGGATACGACCTTTACCCACATAATAACTTGCCGCCCGATTTTGATTTTGGCACGGCTGTACACACGTGCACGGCAGGGGGTAAAACCGTCCGGTTCCCCTTCTCAGACTGCGTTGAAACGGCCCTGCGAAAATTCATCAATGCCATCATCTACGATCCCGATAAACGTACGTTTGACACGCAGCTCCTCAGAAGCTTCGGCGCAACCGAGCCGCTGCTCAAGTTTTATGAAGAAAAATACAGTAACGCAGAGACATGCACATCTGCCGAAGCTCGTAATGCCTGGGCCGACGTTGTCTCGGACCTCGATGGCATTGTTTACGGGGTTGAAGAGTTCAAGTGCAACATACGAAGCGAAGTTCCTAACATACTGGCTGTTATAAAAAAATTGTTGCCACGCACGCGGACGACGTCGTTTCAAGATCTAATTCAAACCCTGCGCGATTGTGGGGTAGAGATTCTGATAATGAAAGACGAGGTTGCCAGGAATGGTGAACTCGAACTTGTGCTAACGAAAGGCGGCAGAGAAAACCTCTTGAGTTGGTATATTTCAGAAGGCCACACTACGCTCAGATACCCCAACCCAGCAACATCTGCAGAGTACCTTGTAAACTACGGCAGAGCGCTGGAACTCCGTAGTGCCAACGTGACAGGTAACGCAGCAACCACAACGATCAACGCATGCAATGTTATGCCTCTCATGGTTGCGTATGCATCATTTTCACCATCATGGCCAGGAATTTTTAAACTCGCCGGCAAACTTGTGGACAGGGGTATAGCAACGAACCTTGAGAGTTTTTTATTCCTTTTGCCGGCGCAATCGGCACAAGAAAAGGCGTCTCTGGCAGCTGCCGCGGCACACTATGCCCTTTCAAGCGATTGTGTGGGAGATGACAAAAGAGCGCTCAGGATAGTTTCTTCCATTATCGGAGATCTTCCCGTGGATGTGGGAGCTGTCAATGAATTCTGCGGTACGATTTTCAAACGTAGCGCACTCGCTGATGCTATCGAAGCTGGCAAGTTAACACCACGTGCAACATCTTTTACTCTTAGTTTACTTGAAACACTGACCAAACACATACAAGAAAAATTTCAGGGTATGGGGCAAGCCGAACCGCTCCTCGCGCTGATCCGAAGCATTGGCCACGGTCGGGGAATCGAGGGAAGTGGTCCGGTTTCCTCCCTTGTCCAAAAAATCCACGCAGATGCCATCAGCACCGTTATAACCAGCGTTTTAAAAAATGGCAGCGATGAATTCAATAGGAAGTTGTCGAGCACGAATAAGGCGGAATTTTACCGCATGTTCAGAACATTGCCCAAAATCTCCAACGATGCACTCAAGTGTCTTTCTATGCTCCTAGAATCGATACAGGAAAAATACGAAATCTATGACGTCTTTCTCGACCTTTTCCCCCCCCAAGACCTGCGCATCTTTGATGCTCTGAAGAACCATATTGGGAAGCTCTCGGAAGTTCTCATCAGCGGAGATACGCTCGAAGACGCGGTCACACACCTCCTTTCAAGGAACATTGAAAATGCTCAAGAGCGCGAGCACATACGCGTATTTTACGAGGCTTTGGAACACCATTTTTCTGACATGATAGCGAGTCTCATGAATGGAAGTCTCGTGCAAGAAATGCGCGAGACAAGAGCCTACTACACCCTTGTAGCCGCACTCAAGGTTGCCAACGCGATGCCTTATGCATATACATCTACACAACAGTATCAAGGTCATGGCCAGGCTATGCAGGAAGACCTACTGAAAAGTATCGAACATCATTTAGGGGCGCTCATAGATTTTTGCGCCTCAAAAAAACCGGGATTAATGGCCGTAGCTTGTCAGGCGCTTTCAGGTGCAGGACCTACTGCAACCGCTGGTGCAGCTAGACTCCTCAATGACCTAACTTCCCACGTACTTTTTGCGCTTGACAAACTACAAGATACAGGAGCTTGGAATGATGTTATGCACACCGTATTTGTAGCAAGCAAGAAGCCCCCTCGACTGCCAACCTTTAATGCAGAAGTGTTAAAAAAGTACGTAAAGTTCACGCAAAATCTTCCCGAGCCAGTCTCCATAACCCCGGACACCATCGTCTTTATACCTTCGATTATTCGCGCGGGCGTTGAGCTAGGCGTTGAGGAGCCCCTACGTGAGTACATCAAGAGCATCGAGCATAATCTTGCCCGAAATTATTGGCCAAGGACTGTCTACCAGGGACTCTGGCTTGTGTATGAACCATATACAGCCGACGATAAATTCGGGGTCAACGCGCGAGTGTTCGCACTCCTGGAACCTCTCTACGATACCCTGCACACAAGGGTAGCCATACCATCAATAGCCACCGGAATTTACAAGGAAATATCAACCTCGGAAAAGCAAATTTTTCCACCCCGCTATGAACCAGCACGCGCCAAGTTCTTCAAGATCTATGAGACAATCGCAGAGGTTGTGGCAGCAGAATACATGAAATTTTTCAGTGGAAACGACCAAGAAAAGGATGCTAAACGACGACAATTCAAGGAAAATTTTATGCAGCAAATACACACAGAGGGGAATCTCTAGCAGTCGTGTGACCGCGCGCATAGGGCACGAGCCTTGCACCAACCTGAGCGCGTTCAACGCGCGGCCCTGTATAATTCCGAGACAGAACTTTCAGCGTCTGCATAAGTCCTGATCATGAGGACATTATCATAGTGCTGCTTCACTACACCTCACACCTCGTGCGGTTTTGGTGGAACTTTCGCGCAAATTTCCCTAATATAGTGCAATCTACTTTATACGTGACGGTGTGCGATGGTCCTGCAGATGAGGGAGGTGGCTCCATGCTCGATGTGACACGGTGTGCCGGGGCTTTAACGTGTGTGTGTATCCTTCAGAGTTTTTTCTTGGTGGAGGCTGCCGATATTCTTTGGGGTGATAGCACCGATGGCAAGCAGTCGTTCATCAACCCTGTACGTGTCTACGCCATGGGCCACGACGGCCGCTTTTACGTAGGGGCATCGCAGGAGGGTGCTAAGGACTTTGCTGTGGCGGGAGCCGTGGCGACGGGTAAAAAATTTCTTCCCCTGACGCCGGAAAAAGTTTCAAATGGCATCGCCCCTTCGGTTGATAACCCTCTTTATGATGCCAGCATACGCCTCATGGCGCTCATGCACGGCACGGAATCGATTTTAGAAATACCGGTCGATCGTTTGGCCGTCGTTAAAGAAAAGCAATCAGCCGTCGTTCATCTCATCGATAATACCATGAGCACTCAACGGCTTGAGGTACTTTCGTCGGCGCCTGTCATCGATGCGTCCGGGTCGCATGAGACGGCCGGCATTATCGCGCTTGAGGCACACACAAACGCTCTCGTTTTTGCCGCTGTGACCGATGGTGGAGGCAATCCTTTCGGACGTGGTTCCAGTGGTATTGCTGTTCTTGCGCGTGGTCGCAAGGGGCCGGCGGCACAAGAGCCGCTCGCCCTTTTTCAGCTTGACGCACAGCTAGGTTCTACGTGTGCGCCAGGTACGGGGGGGCGTGCAGCCCTGCTCAGCGCCACGAGTGGGTCCGTGGCGATCGGCGATGCTGCCATCGACATACTTGATAACGCCGTCGATCTGCATTGGGACGCCAATCTTCAGGTCCTTTACATCGCACTCAACGTACACTCCGTATCCCAGGCAGGTGCCGGCGGTGCCGCAGCCGTTGTGGCAGCAAGCATGGTTAAAGACAAGCTTTTTTTCAAAAGGGTCGTCGACAGCGGTGCACTCTCTCCTGATCTTGACGCAATCGTTGCCGGCGTCGGCGAGACTCTTGATATCTCGATTCATAAAGTAAGGTCCTTGACGACGACAACATCCGTCAATTACCTCGTCGTGCTAGGCGGTTATGGAACACCGCATCAGACGCGGCGCACTGTGTACGCGCTGCCCGTTGTCAAACGGGCCGACGTTTATAATGGCGTGCTTGCCAAAAAAGATGCTCCCCCTCAAACGTGGTACGCGCAGGGCTATCCGACGCGATTTTTTGATCGAGGATTTACGCAGCGGGCGACGACGACGGCGGATCTTTGCGTTCCCGGCGATGTGGAGGCAACCGTGGGAGGTGGCCCCCTTGATGTCGGCGATATCACAACAATTTTCACACAGAGCGATGCTGTTTTTGCCGTCGTAAGCGTGCCCGATGCAGGGTATCAACCTGGCATATTTCATTCACAGGCCATTTTTGACGCCTCCGGTAGCATTAAGCAATGGACGGCGTGGCGGCGTGGTGCCGGTAATTTTTTCGACACGCTCTGGGGAGCTGATTTTGACGAGCACAGCGGCTCATTCACCATGCTTGTCGGAAAATCCGCAGATGCAATTTATACGGCCAAGAGGACTGTGTGGGGCGCAGGCGATGAGCACGGCTGTGCTGGACTTGTTCACTGGCTTAATACTGTTTTTCCCGGTCCTGCCGAGGTTCCTGAAAAACGCGGTCCCATTCAAGGGCTTTACGATTTTTCTAGTCAGACGCCGGGACTTGCATCGATAAGCGTCATCGTGGCAACGGGCAACGGCTGCGTGGCCCTTGCCCAAACGGGTGTTGTACGCGACGGCATTCTGACGGCGCTTGGAGGCGACGATCTGGCGAGAGATCCGTGTGTCTTTGCCGACGGGGCAATCGATCAAGCCTTGAGCGCGACGACCAACGCTGTTGCCATTTCGGGCGGCGATCTTGAGCGCACGGGAGCACTTGAAGCAGCATGCATCACGCGTGTCGCCGATTCCGGTTATATCTTCGTTGGCGGAACCGGTGGTCTTGCGGTCCTTGTTAACGATGCGGGGGTAAGTTGGGACGCCCGTGAAGGCCTTGGCAACAACCTCGCAGGACTTGACGTTGAAAGTCGCTTCAAGGAAATTGGCAATTATAAATTTATACGCGCACTCCGTGCCGACGAAACCCGTGGACTTCTTTACGTCGTGTGCGATGATCGTCTTGCGTGTATCGATATAGCGCGCTCGAATTTTGTACGCGGAACACTTTCTGAAACAACGCTCGCGCGGCGGCCGCAGTGGCCCCTTGCATCTGATGGAACCATCCTCGACGCCGTCATCACATCGTCGCTCATTATTCTTGCCACCAGTAACGGACTTTTTGAAAAGAGCGATCCATCCCTTGATTGGCACGCTGTCGATCTTCCGGAAGGCTACTGCTCGGTTAACGGGCTTTATCCAATCTCATACGACGCGCGCCAGCAAAGTCTCAGTGCCGGTACCGGCGGCATGGTGTACGCCCTTGATTCCCACCCTGGCATCAATCGCTCCGCGATTCATCGCTTCACGGTTGCCACTCAAGAAGGTGCCCATCTTGAAGAACTCCCTGATCTTTTTGTTAAAGACAAACCCTCGTACTTTGTCGACTGTGACGGTTTTCGCGCGTGGATAGCCTGCGATGGAGCAACTCTTTTTAACGCGCGCGACAGGAATCTATGCGAACAACCATCTCTTGAAATCATCCCTGAGCGTGTGCGCAGTGGTACGCGATTCGGGGGCATAGGCTCCTATCGCGTTCCAATTGCCCTCGATAACGTCAATATCGTCGGACCCATCGTGCGCTTGAGCACGACAGGATCATGGTTGCTTGCACAGGACACTGCGCTCACGGTCAACGAATAGGTCGGGCAGCATCAAAGAGGACTTTTCATGAAATATCAGCCGTCTTTTCTAGCCGTCGTCATGTACTTCGCGGTTATCGGCACCCCCCGCGTCGTTGAGGCCATGAACGTTGTACGTCCCTTTAAGTTCTTTTTTAATCCAGCGCCGCATTATGGCACGCGCTTTCAAATTTTTGTTATGCCAGAACACGGATGTGCTGCCAGTGGCTACACAGCCGAAAGCCAGCGTACCGACGTTTCCTCCACGTGCGGCGCCCGTCCTGGTGCACTCGCCATGCTCAAGGGTTTTTGTTGTTCGTCGACAGAAAATCAGAAACTTTCAAGTACCGGCGCAAGCGACAACGGCGATCGTGGGCACTTCGCGTTGTGCTCGCGACTCCGTGTCAACGAAGGACTTACGTTCGCTGTACGCGCAGCGCTACCCCATAACATCATGCTCGGCGTGTTTTTGCCTCTGTATCGTGTATCTTTTGATCGTGTGCGATGGAACAATCTTACGGGCCACGTTCTGGCAGCCGACGAGCGTGTTCACGCCTACGTTGCCGACGGTCTTGACCGCACAACAGCAGCCCTCGGCGGTCTTGCCATAGGTCCCTGGCGCCGCACGCGGCTCGGCGATCTAGCGTGTGTCGGCGACTGGCTTCAGGATTTTACTCAACCGCGAGAATTGCTCAAAAATGTACGCCTTGATGGACGCTTTGGCCTCACTTTGCCAACAGGAGCCAAGGAGAATGTTGGGCTCATAGCGGCATTTCCCCTTGGTTACAATGGCTCGGTGGCACTCATTTTCGGCGGTGGTCTTGAATTAACACTCGGCTCCTATCTTCACGCCGGTTTTGACGTAGAACTTCGCAACATCTTTGGCAGCAGTCATACTGCTCGCATACGCACTGATGCCGATCAAACCGAACCTCTTGTACTGGCGCGGGCGCCTGTCTACACGGATTACGCGATTGAGCAACAATATACGCTCTACGCTCAGCTGGGTGAATTCATCAAAGGGTTTCTCATCAAGTGCGGATACCAGTTTTTCAAACAAGGCGACAGCACGAGCGTGCTCGTCGGTAACATCTGGGCTCATCGCGGCAGCACATCAACCCCGCGCGGAACGTGCCTTCCGGAACGGAATCTTCACAAAGTTATCATGATGGCCACGTACGATACCAGCGCCCTGACACGACGCTACCTGCGCGGCATTCCCTCAATCTCTTTCTACGCCGAGGTTCCCTTTGGCGGCAAAAATATCATAGCATCGCCCTTCATAGGGGCCGTTCTTGGTATTGATTTTTAGCGCACAGCGATGCCGTCCAAATGGCAACCTCATTGGCACCGCTTCCCTCGCTTGCCGATCCGGCTGCGCAATAGACACAATCGCCGGGGCATGCGCACCAGGCGACGGTATTAACGGCAGTGTCAAGCCGTGCACCCGTGACTAATTCAAGTTCTTCTTGACGGGCAACTCTTTGATAAATGAGGACGTTGCCGGGCGTACTCGCGTTTTCGGCAAGCGTTCCGGCGACGGCAAGACACGAGGGTGCTCTTTCCAGACTTCGAGCCATGAAGCGAGCTGATTGGCCGCCGTTGTGCACTTCAAAAATTTTTGCTCTTTCTGCCTGCGAAATTTGTGTATACTTTCTCGTGCAACACCTCTTCCTGTTGGATTTTTCGTACATAAAACAATCATACAACAGGATAGGTGTTGTACTTCAACTTAGTCTATGCACCATCGGCGTGGTGTGGCCGCAACCTCGGCACTCGGCTCCTCTGCACCTGCCGGTGCTCATAATGACTGCCGAACTAGCGATGGCAAGTACGCAGGGTGCCAGATGTGTAAAGCGTGTTGTATGCATGAGCATTGTCCTTCCTTTTTTACTCCAACGAACGCAAGGTTTGCATAGCAGCACCATTGGCATACCTTTGGCAACTTCTTGGGAATGGTTTTCCTAGAGCGGCATAATGATTGCGAATGGCGCTGATGAAGTTTGGCCCTGAAAAGGCCTCGTAGGCCTCAAAACACGCCTCACGCATCGCGGCCTCTTTTTTCTCACTTATGGAAGCTATCACTGCGGGGATTCTCATGACGTCGGTCTCGGCGATACGTATGACGCACCTTTCCCAATCAAAGTTTGTAGGCAGGGCCGTGGCGTCTGATATGAGCACGGGAATTGCTCCAGCTTGCAGTGATTCCCAAAAACGGACCGTGCTTGGACCAGTGCCGCGAGGGCAGAGCGAAAATCGTGATCTGCTGAGAACATCTTGGTACTCCTTCTTTTCCTGGGTCCGCACAGCCTGACTATTCGAAAAGTGCCAACGGCCGCGCCTTTTAATGATGATATTGGGTTGTTGCGGCGGTGTAAAAATTTTTTGCCTCGTCCAGTGCGTGTCAAATCCTATGAATGAGTAGAGGATATCTTTATGCGCTGCTGGACCACACCCATTGACGGCATAGTGGGGAAAGGGAACGACGGTTATTCCCTCGTATTTCTTGCCGAGCACGGCATGGGGTGTAAAGAGCGTGTCGATACCCATATTTTTGAGTAAAGGAATCATCACTTCAAACCTGATGTGCTGACACACCGCAAAGCCACCGTCAACTTTAATCGACGCAAGGAGTTTGGCGTTCGATCTCGCGACCTCTGGTTTGTTTAAAAGGACGACCAAGGGAATGGCCAGATAGTTGACGCCGCGTGGCAATGGCCCGTTTTTGAGCAAAATGTAAGCGTTCTCTTCGGTTTTTATACCGTCAATGGAAAGAAGATTCATGAGATACTCATAAATCTTACCACTCTCCTGCCCTCTGAGGCTGGGTTCGGCCACAAGAGACGTCGTCAAAAATGCGACCAAAGGCACCCACAAAGGCACAGTCAAGGGCACAGTCAAGTATGAAGTGCAACACTTTAAAATTTCGAGTTGAAACGTTGTTTTGGTGGTAAAAAAGGTCATCTGCATCCTGCCGCTCCTTTCTGTTTCACATCAATTCCCGCGTGTATTTCGCGGGGCGTATAAAACCCCAAACAGGCGAGTGGAATATTGTTTATGAGGTCAGCAACCTCGTCAAGCCGCTCCTGTGTTATATGTGCTTCATCGACCTTAAAGGGTAAGAAGCGCCGGATACGCTTGTGTACATTTTCAACGGACCCTTTTTGCCATGGGGCTCCCGGATCGCAAAAGTACGTTGATATACCCAAGTTTTTTGTTATCTGCCCATGGAGGGTGAACTCTGAACCGTTATCGAGCGTTATGCTCTTGACACCGAGAGTCTTGGCGAGATTTTCCATGGAGTCTATAATCATTTGTGATCTTTTTGAACAATTCTTCGTGAGCATGATCATTCTACTTTTTCTGTCTATAAGAGTGAGTACGTTGCTTGACAGACTCCCAGAATTAAAGAAAAGATCGCCTTCAAGATGTCCGAGCTGGTCGCGTTTTTCGATATCCTTTGGTCTGTCATGGATCGAAACACGGTCGGGTATACTCGTTAATGGCTTTCGCGCTCTCAACACGCCTCGCTTCGGTCGCTTTTGCGGCAAGAACGTATAGAGTCCTCGCTCAATGCCGTCACTGCTGTAAATCCACGCATAGACCGCCTCTTTGGTTATGGCTTCATTGGCTTTCTCCATCGACCAACGTCCAGCGATTGTTCCAGGAGACCAACCTTGCTTGAGCTTTCCCTCGACATACTCGGTAAATCCCTTGATACGTACTGCTTTGTAGCCGTGATGCGCCTTTCGTTTATCCGTGAGCTCCTTCCTGGGCGCGCTGCGGATAATGATAAAAACCTTGCTCGTTGCTATTTCTTCTCAACTCCCTACTGATCGTTGATGGCGCTCTTTCCAGACTTCGAGCTATGAAGCGAGCTGATTGGCCGCTGTTGTGAACTTAAAAAATCTTTGCTCTTTCTGCCTGCGAAATTTGTGTATACTTTCTCATGCAACACCTTTTTCCTGTTGGATTTTTTGCATATAAAATAATTATATAACAGGATAGGTGTTGCACTTCAACTTAGTCTATGCAAAAGCATGGATAACTAAACGGCCGGCTATGATCGCTGAAATGCGTGGCGCCGCGCACCGGACGAGCGTGCAAAAAGCCTCTGATGCGTCCGCTTTACGGGCTATCGCTTGATAGTAAAAACACAGCGTAGCGTAGGAAACGAACACAGTTCCATAAGTACTCTCCCGCATCGACAACCATCAGCCACCGACAAACTGGCACCGACAAACGTCTCTCCATCGTGGGTGGCGGCGACTTTCGACATCGCTCTTTGATATATTCTGAACCTAACACACTACGGCGACGTTCCACAAGTAGGACGTGAGCCGACTCCTCGTGGTTCCATCCTGGACGGGCTTTCGAGAAAAAGAATTTCACGATTTTTTGCATCTGGCAGCTGCCAGCGTCAAGGATTGTTTTTTATCACGTGCAATGCACAAAAATGTGCTGTGCTTCATGCCGGTCATGCGGATTGCCAACGAATTAAAACTCACCGAACGCTAACCTAGGCCTGTTGGCGTCGACCGGCTGCTCCGAATGTGAGAATGGGGCCGCGCCGCTGATCCTTGGAATTTGAGAGCCACTGAGCAAAGAGGTTGTCAAGGTGCGCTATCGAAGCGTGGCCGATGTCGTGACGCGTAAAGAGTGCTGGCGGAATCTCGTTGATGAATCGTGATGGAAGGTGCTCGGCCATGTTCCCATAGACGTGGCGACAGCGTGCGTAGCTGAGCATGAGCCGTTCACGGGCTCGTGTGATGCCGACGTAAAGGAGTCTTCGCTCTTCTTCGAGCGCATCGTGCTCAGTGACCGACCGTGAGCTTGGCAAGAGATCTTCGTTGAGGCCCGCGATGGCTATGTGGTCAAATTCAAGACCCTTGGCGGCATGAAGTGTCATGAGGACGGCAGCGTTGGTATCGTCGCGTCGTGCTGCTACGATTTTTTCTTGAAGGAGCGAAACTTCGTCGAGGAACGCGCCGACAGTTGCAACGCCGTTGTTTTCAAGGTGGCGCATAGCCTGTACGAGTTCGCTGATATTGTCTACTTTGCTTTCGGCTTCTTGACGGTCAAACTCGTCTTTGAGATACGTGAGGTAACGTGTTTTTTCGATGATTGTTTCAAGGACGGTTGTCGGTTTGTCCGAGGGGTTGAGATTGCGAAAAAGTTCCACAAATGATTGAAGCGTTTGCTGTTTTTTTGTCGTGAGTTGGTCGTTCTTTTCGAGTTCCTTGGCAACGTCGACAAAATCACTCGTGGGATGATCGCGCCAGCATTCGTAAAAACTGTCTTCAAAAGCTTGGCCAAGGCCGCGCTGGGGGCAGTTAATAATCCTGAAAAACGACGTTCTGTCGAAGGGATTGACCGTGAGGCGTAAATACGCGAGAAGGTCTTTGATTTCCTTGCGCTCGTAAAATTGAATACCGCCGACAATTGTGTAAGGGATGCCGCGCTTGATGAGGGCTTCTTCGAGTGCCCGCGACTGGTAGTGTGCTCGGTAGAGGACGGCCATGGTTGCTCTGCCGAAGCTCTGCTGCACGGTTGTTTTTAAAAAAGATGCGACTGCATCGGCCTCTTGGTATTCAGACGAACATGCAAGAAGTACGACGCGATCAGATCCCGGGCGCGTCGACCACAAATTTTTCCGGATGCGGTTCTTGTTGTGCGCAATAATTTCATTTGCCACCTCAAGAACGGGCTGAACACAGCGGTAGTTTTGTTCGATTTTGACGATCGTCGTGTGAGGAAAATCGTTTTTAAAATTCAAAATATTAGATACCGTTGCGCCGCGCCATGAGTAAATTGACTGATCTTCGTCGCCAACGACGCAGAGCGACGTTATGGCAAGGAGTTTTCGCTCGTTTTGCACCATGAGTTTTAAAAGGGCATGTTGAACAATGTTGGTGTCCTGGTACTCGTCAACCATGACGTGTCTGACTGTTTCATGAAGGCGGGCACGCGCGTCCTTGTGGTGGGTGAGGATCTTGACCGTCTCGAGGAGCAAATCGTCAAAATCGAAACATTTACTTGCACGTTTTTCACTTTCGTAGGCCTGATAAACTTCAAGCATGATGCGATCGTTTCTGCAGGCCTGCGACCGTTCTGGTTCAATCGACTGATTTTTGATGAGCGAAATGGCATGAGAAAGTTGACGCGTCGAAAGTCTTTTTGCAAGGTTGTTGCGCTTGATGATGCCGCTGAGGATTTTTTGCCGATCGTCGTCGTCAAGGATGGAAAAAAAGGGAATATTGAGAAGTTCTTGATGGGCCTTCAAGAAACGCAGACAATAAGCATGAAAGGTACCTACAAAAGGGCGCGGAACGTTGGGCGCCAAAAATTGTACGACGCGCGCCTGCATTTCTTGGGCGGCTTTGTTGGTAAAGGTGAGCGCAACGAGGGCCGATGGGTCGATATTTTCGTTGAGGATAAGGTGAGCCATGCGCGCCGTTATGACGCGTGTTTTTCCTGAACCTGCACCGGCAACGACAAGGAGAGGGCCCGACGCCTGCATAACGGCATCGCGTTGGGGTCCATTGAGGTGCGTCGCAACAAAAGCGTCGAAAAGCTCTTTGTGATCATTCATGCAGCCACCAAAAGAAAAAAGCGCACGGGAACAACGTTGATTGAATTACCCACGGCAATTTTTCCTCTGCGCGCGCATGCGCGCGCAATTCTGTTTCCCTTGTCGGCAATGCCTTCACCGGTGTTTTTTTTCAATTTCAACCATTACAGTAGACACCAGCTTGGATCCAAAAGCAAGCCCTTCCATTTTTCGGCTTCTGATCTACAGCTTGGCCAAGAAACAAAAGCGGACATTTTCATCTCGTTATCATGAGGACATTATCACATTGCTGCTACATGCTGCTACAGCGGCGTTGACTTTTTTTATAATATCTGCAAAATTATTTATGCGGTGCGTGACTGTACCATCAAAATTAGAATAAGTGAATGCCGACTTTTCACGCGATTACACAACGGAAAAAGAGGCGGGAGCTTTTTCGTTATGTTTTGTTGTTTCAAAGCACGAGTACAAATATACGGGAAGTTTGTTATGAAAGACTTTTATACAAAATTGTTATGCGGCTGTGCAACGCTCTTTTGCGCTGCATTGAGCCAGGCGTACGTTTATCAATGCGACGTATGGAGAAAGGGAACTCAGCACGTTGTCGCTCTCAGGGATTGCCATGGCGGCGACGTACGTGCTCGTGATCACGCCAGCGCTATCGTGGGGGCCGTTGACTACAACAACAGTCACGGTAGGGCGACGTGCGTGATCATTGAAGGTTCACCATCGTCCATGTTCGCTACGGTTGCACACGCCGGTCTCAGGGGCATCCTCCGCTCTCAGGAGTTCACAACGCAGCGTGAGCATGTGCTCAGGTACCTGGCGGGGGCAGGTCATCCGGCCATTGATAACATCGATCCACGCGGCCTTGTTCACCATGCGGCCTATATATTTCTCTGTGATCCTTCGGTATTCACCGAACCATTTCTGAAGGAAACCGGAGGCCAGATGCCACGCTATGAGGGCGATCTCTATGACCCCACGTGCACATTTTTTGGCATCACTGTAGATGCAATCCATCAGGAGTATACCTTGTTTATGGAGCACGCCAGAGCCAACGTACCTGCTGGTCGCATTGGCCAGGTAATCGTGCGACTTCTTGGTGAGCTTGCAACGCTCGCCGGGGAATTTTTCAAGGAATTCAGACCAGGAGATTACGAGCCGCTCTACTCCTATCTTACACGTACCAAACGCATTTTAAGCCTCTCCCGCGAGTTTCAAAGTGAGGATGTTCTTCTGTGGAACAACACCATGCTTGACATCAGTGTGCTCCAAAAATTGGCTGCGCAGGAAGGCAATGAGGTTACGGTCATGTACGTAGGCGGTAGTCATTGCAGGCAGCTTGCTCCCGTGTTCAGTGAGCTCGGTTATACGCCATGCTTGGAGCTTGGCACGCCGCCAGCAAACTTTTATGATCTCAAGCCGGTCAGTGCACAGGCAATCGAGCGCGCGATAACGCTCGCACACAGGGGCACGTAAGGTCCTTGTAGGTCATCCCAAAAGTTCTGCCGTTTGATATAACCTGCACAGTGAAATAAGTAGTTTTTTTCATGCATGCCAAGATTTTTTCTGCAACAACGGTTGGGGTGGATGCGCGGCTCGTCGAGGTCGAAGTTGATATAGCTCTCGGGCTCGTTAATTTCTTCATCGTCGGCCTTCCTGATGCTGCCATCAAGGAAAGCAGCAAGCGCATCCACACGGCCCTTAAAAACAGCGGTATTAATCTTCCCACCAAACGTATCACCGTCAACCTTGCACCCGCAGATCTCAAAAAAGAAGGAACGCTCTTTGACCTGCCCATTGCCGTTGGTGTTATGTGCGCCGATAGACGCCTCGACCTGCCGGCCGATTTTTTGCATGAAACGCTTTTTATAGGTGAACTTTCGCTTGATGGCGGCATACGCAGCGTTCACGGAGCACTTGCCATAGCCTGCGACGCGCAACGACTTGCCAAAAAACGTCTTATCGTTCCCAAGGCAAATGTTAACGAGGTCTCATTTATTGACGGTCTGGAGGTTATAGGTGCTGCAACCATCGTCGAACTTGTCGATCACTTGCGCGGGGAAAAACTCATCACGCCAACACAGAGTTTGTACGAACATTTTTCGAGCATAGCTCAATCGCAATCGCATGTACATCACCGTCACGAAGTTCACGATTTTGCTCACGTCAAGGGGCAAGACCAGGCCAAACGTGCACTTCAAGTTGCAGCCGCCGGCAGGCACAACATTGTATTCATAGGGCCGCCCGGCTCGGGCAAGACGATGCTTGCGCGATGCTTGCCGACAATTATGCCGCCGCTCACCTTCCAGCAGGCTCTTGAGACAAGCAAAATTTATTCAGTCGCTGGCAAGCTTGATGGAAAAGGTCTTATTGTAGAGCGCCCCTTCAGAAGCCCCCATCACACGATATCACAGGCAGGCCTCGTCGGTGGCGGCTCATTCCCGCGGCCGGGAGAAATTAGCCTCGCCCACAACGGCATCCTTTTTTTGGACGAGCTCACCGAATTCAGGCGACCGACCCTTGAGGTTCTCCGTCAGCCCCTTGAACACCAAACGATATCGATAGCACGCGCTCAACAGTGCGCGAGCTTTCCCGCGAATTTTCTTCTTGTGGCAGCATTCAACCCGTGTCCCTGCGGTTACGCGGGCGCAAAAAATCGCGGATGCTCCTGCAGTCACAACAGCATCGCATACTACATGAACAAGCTTTCAGGACCACTTCTTGATCGCATAGATCTTCACGTGAGCGTTCAGGCTGTCGATTACACAACAATGAAAGAACGTCAGGAAGTTGCGCTTTCTTCAGAACACCTTGCCGCAAGCGTTCAACTGGCCTGCGCGCGCCAAGAGGAGCGCTTTGCAAGATCAGGGGCGTACAACAGCTCCATGACGCCGGCTATGGTTGAGCGGCACTGCTTGATGACGCCGGCTGCAGAAGAACTTCTTAGGAGGGCATTTGACGTACTTGCCCTCAGTATGCGCGCGTACCACAAAGTCCTCAAAATAGCTCTCACCATCGCAGATTTGGCAAACAGGGATCATATTGACACCGCCCAGATTCAAGAAGCACTCATGTATCGGTCCCTTGATAAATCGCGCGGTGGGCGGTCATGATGGTGGCCGTCGGCATAGATTCTACCGAAATCGAACGATTTGTTTCCTGGGCATTGTGGCCGCGGCAGCGTTTGCGTCGCATTTTTTCAGATGTCGAAATTGATTATTGCCTTTCGATTGCGGGACTCGAAGCACAGCGTTTTGCCGCGCGTTTTGCAGTACGTGAAGCATTTTTTAAGGCGCTCTGTTCGCTTGACACAAAAAACAGAGTCCCTTTCCTTCGCGTATGCTCGTGTCTCAGCCTCGTCCACGCACACAATGGAGCACCGCAGCTTCTTGTTAACTGGCAGACGCTCGAGCCAACGTATGCGCGGCGCGATGAGTTGTCGATGAACATCGCGGTTTCTTTGACCCACACGCGTGCCAATGCCACAGCCATCGTCATTATCTCACACACCAAGAACTCTCAACCTTGAAAGAAAACACAGAGCCTTGCCGCAGCTTCTCCGGAACGGGCATCATTTTTGCCCCCCTTCTGGCTTTCGTGGTGGCGTTGGCGAAACGGCGTACGTCGTGGTTCGATGGGTGCCCCAAAAGCACCGTCAAGGGGCCGTTGAATTGTTGCTTTTTTGAAAAGAATGTGCGAATATAGGTGCGTAAAAGAGCTCTTGTCAGTTTTTAATATTTTGTACACATAATAACAGCACACTAACGGTCGAGGAGGAACGCTTTATGTTACCGAAGCCCTTGCGGGTCATTTGGGGAGATTTAACTGCTCAGGAAATTAAGAAGTTCGGTATTCTTGCTTCAATCTTTTTTCTCGTCATGGGTGTTTACTGGATGCTCAAGACGATGAAGGACCCCATTTTCGACCTTCATGTCGGTTTTGGTTACCAACCGCGTGCCAAGATGGCCTCAGTCGTCGTTGTTGCACTTGTACTCTTTTTTTACAATAAGCTCGTCGACCTTTTTAAGAAACCAACGGTTTTTTACATTGTGTGCTTCCTCTACGGGGCCGGCTTTGTTACTCTTTCGTACTTTCTTGCCAATCCGCATCTTATTGCGGCAGGCGACTCTTCGTTTGTGCCCGGCAACATTGTTGGTTGGGTATCGTATCTAACCATCGAAAGTTTTGGCTCAACGTTGCCAGCACTTTTCTGGGCATTCGTTGCGAGCACGACGACAGCAGATTCGGCAAAGCGCGGCTACCCCATGATTGCAACGTGCACCCAGGTTGGCACCATCATCGGCCCCTGGCTTGTGGGTAGCCTTGGCCTTGTCTACGGCCTGCCGATCTTCTTTACCATCTCCGGTCTCCTCGTCTTCTGCGTTCCTTTCATGATAACCTTCTTTAATCGTGCCGTTGAGCAGGACCCTGCTTTGGAAGAAAAAGAGGGCTCGAAGCCGAAGACAGGGTTTACTGAGGGGCTCCGTCTTGTACTCACAAAGCCCTACCTCATGGGCGTTTTTGCTGTAGCAACATTTTACGAGTTCATCGGTGCCGTTCTTGACTTTCAAAAGGGAATGCTCATCGCCGCCAATTATCCGTCAAGCCTTGATGGTGGCGCCGGTTTTGCCTGGTTTAAGTCTCGTGAAGGGATTGCCATCGGCGTCATATCGCTCCTTTTTGCCCTCTTTGGAACGAGTTTCTTCCTCCGAAGGCTCGGCCTCAGATTTTGTCTCATAAGCTTCCCGGCAACTATCGGCGTCATCGTAACGACAGTCTTCACGCTCTACTTCATGGGAGCCAACCCCTATCAACTCATGTGGGTATTTTTCGGCGCCGTCGTTGTCATCAAGGGCCTCAACTATACGCTCAACAACCCGACGCGTGAAGTACTCTACATACCGACAAGCAGGGACGTGAAGTTCAAGGCAAAAGGCTGGATCGATGCTTTTGGTGCTCGTCTTCTTAAGACGTTCGGCTCCATTCTCACGGAAAATCTTCGCTACTCAGCGCAAACGTTGCTGACGATTGGCACCTTCTCCTCTCTCGGCCTCATCGGCGTGTGGCTCTTTGCAGCAACGTACGTAGGTACCGCCTTTGATGGGTTGCAGAAAGAGAACAAAATTGTCGAATAAATCCGTCAACTAACATCGACAACGAGGGGGCGCGTGTCCGCACAACATGCCGCCCCCTTATTTTGTCCATTTGAAAATCAGGTCCCAGACAGAACTTTTAGTGGGTTGCATGCGTCCTGAACATCACACTCCACGACTGAGCCGTCCTGTGGTAAACTTATTTTTGTTGTAAAAGACGGCCGAAAGATGACCTGTGGACGCTATGCTGAAAAGAAGCGTGGAAGTATTAATCTATGGATAAAAAATACGATCATCTGAGCATGCAGCGGGAAGTGCGCAGACTGTGGAACGAAAAGGGCGTTTACAAAGCCGATCATAACCCCGGGCCCCTCTACACCATCGATACACCGCCGCCGACAGCATCGGGGACGCTCCATATCGGCCATGTTTTTTCCTACACGCACACTGATATCATTGCTCGCTACAAACGTATGAGTGGTTTTTCCGTCGTGTACCCTTTTGGTGTCGACGGCAACGGGCTGGCAACTGAACGCTTTGTCGAAAAGAAACTCGGCATCCGCGGCCACCACATGGTACGTTCTGACTTCGTCAAAGTATGCCTTCGCGAAACGGAATTTGTGAGCAGCTCGTTCAAGAGCTTGTGGGCTGACATGGGTCTTTCTGTTGACTGGAATCTTTTCTATTCGACGATATCACCGCGCGTGCAAGCAATCGCTCAAGAATCATTCAGCGAACTTTTTGCCAAAGGATTCGTCTATCGCAAAGCCGATCCGGCGCTCTACTGCCCCGCGTGCCGCACGTCTGTCGCGCAAGCTGAACTTGATGATCGTGAAATAGCATCGTTTTCAAATGACATTGTTTTTGAGAGCGACGGTGGCGAGGCACTCGTGGTGAGCACAACAAGGCCTGAAATGCTGCCGGCTTGTGCTGCGCTTTTTTATCACCCGGGCGACAGTCGCTACGTCGGCTTTGCAGGAACGCACGCGAAGGTTCCCCTCTTTGGTCATCGTGTGCCCATCATCGCCGACGAGCAGGTTTCCATGGACAAGGGCACGGGCCTTGTTATGTGCTGCACCTTTGGTGATCGAGCCGACATTACCTGGTACAAAAAGCATAATCTTGCCTACAAACGTATCATCAATAGCGAAGGATGCCTCGCACCCGACACGGGGATTCTTGCTGGTCTTTCCATTGCTGAAGCGCGTGTACGTGCCGTCGAGAGTCTTGCCGCCAGCGGACTTTTACGTAACCGCACAGCCCTTACACACATGGTCAACGTCCATGAGCGCTGCAAAAACGAAATTGAATTCGTTGTGCTCTCGCAATGGTTCATACGTATTTTAGATTACAAAAAAGAAATTTTGGAACTCGCCGACCGCATCTCGTGGCATCCCTCGTACATGAAGGCGCGGTTTGTAGATTGGGTAAGTAATTTGGGATGGGATTGGTGCATTTCGCGTCAGAAATTCTACGGTGTTCCTTTCCCCGTGTGGCACTGCAAAGACTGCGATTACGTCATCGTTGCCGCACTTTCAAGTCTGCCCGTCGATCCTCAAGAAACGCTCTACGCTGGATGCTGCCCGCGGTGCAAAGGGACAAATATAAAGCCCGACACCGACGTCATGGACACGTGGAATACATCGTCGCTAACGCCTTATATCGTGTACGACACGTATACCAAGCGTGGTAAAGAGCCACTTTTTCAAGACGATGCGGCATCACACTTTCTTCCCATGGCTCTGCGTCCTCAAGCACACGATATCATCAGAACGTGGGCTTTCTACACGATCGTCAAGACATGGATGCACTCCAGAGAAATTCCGTGGAAAGCGATCGTTATTTCCGGACACGTGCTTAACGAAGGTAACCGTAAGATTTCCAAATCAGCAGGTGGCGCGGCGATAACACCAGAGGCGCTCCTTCAGCGCTATCCGGCTGACGCGATCAGGTACTGGGCGGCATCGGGGGCACTTGGGCAAGATATCGCATTTTCTGAAAGCCAAATTCAAAACGGGCACCGGCTCGTGGTGAAATTGTGGAATGCGTTCAGATTTTTACACGAAAATTCTATAGAATGTGACCCCCAAAAAGTTCCCGAAAGTCTCGGAACAATCAACGCGTGGATTCTCCACAACGCATCTATGTGTTTTGAGGCGTACACGCACTCCCTTGAGGGTTACGAATTTGGGCCAGCGCTTGCACGTCTTGAGCGTTTCTTTTGGGACGATTTTTGCGACAATTACCTAGAACTCGTCAAAGACTACATTTTCAACCCCGGCCGCTATGATACTGCGAGTCTTGAAGCGACCCGCTGGACGCTGTACACCGTCGGACTCCGCTTGTTAACCATGTACGCGCCCTACGTACCCCATGTGACCGAGAAGCTTTATCAACTTTTGTACAAAAAGCACTACGAGGCGGTATCGATTCATCAGCTGAAGTTTTCGGCAATTCATGAACCGTACACGTGTACCCGCGAGCTCGAAGACGCGAAGTTCATCATGTCCATCGTTTCCCACGTCAGAAAACTCAAGACAGAGTCGCAGCTTTCGCTCAGAACTGAACTCGCTCTCTTGAGTATCGTGTGCGATGATACCAGACACAGAGAGATTGTTTCAGGCAACGCACGCGTACTCGAAGGCGTTACGCAAGCGCGCGCCATTTCATGCGAACCGAGCGGCGACGCGGCGACGGCCGGCAATGAACGTATATATCAAAGCGACGAAGGGTTGTGCGCCGTTGTTATATGCCCATTGGAGGCCACCTAGGACGTGATCACTATAAAAAATTCGCAGCGCGCGTGCCGACTCGACAGAAAAAGAATACACGACGTGATCATGAAACTCCTTGAGTCCTTTGGGTACGTAGGTTATGACATTGGCATTCTCTTTGTTGGTGTCAGAACCATGGTACAGTATAACGTCCAGTACCGCCACAAAAACTGCGCAACCGACGTTTTGGCGTTTCCCTGCCACTTCGTACGAGCTGGAAGTCGCATTACGTCGCCTGATGCCGACGAACATAACCTCGGCGATATTATAATATCGCCGCCCTACGTTCTTTCAAGCGAGCAATGGGCTGGCCAACCCCTTGCGCGTAGCCTCGATGAGCTCATAATTCACGGCTTCTGTCACCTTGTTGGTTACGATCACACAACGCCGAGCAAGCACCGAACAATGCGCGCCAAAGAGCGAGCACTTCTTGACCTCGTGGGTACGTAATGAATGATCCCACGGTGAACGTGACGCGCCACACGGGCACACTTGAAACGCGCGGCGTGACGAAAACATTTGTAACCCGCGACGAGACCGTTGAAGTTTTGCGCGGTATCGATGCGCTCTTTCACGCCGGTACCAGCTACACCATAACGGGGGCGTCGGGGTCGGGGAAATCGACGCTCATGCATATTCTTGCTGGGCTTGATAAACCGACGTCGGGGACTGTGTATTTTAATGGCATTGACGGAGCGACGCTCACTGATCGCTCGAAGGACATGCTCCGTCTCACATGGCTTGCAACGATGTTTCAAGTGCCCTACCTCGTAAAGGAGCTGTCCGTCGTCGAGAACGTCTCTATGCGAGGCCTCATTGCTGGTCTTGACAATGCGACGTGCGTTGCGCGGTCCCAGGAGCTTCTTGAAGCTGTGGGCCTTGCCGACAAAGCATCGTGCAAGCCGGCGATGCTTTCGGGGGGACAACAACAACGTGTTGCCCTCGCACGAGCACTTTTTTGTCGTCCGGTCTTTGTGCTTGCCGACGAACCAACGGGTAATCTTGATGAAAAAGCCAGTTGTGCTATCGTGAACGTACTTTTGCATTATCAAAGAAAATACGGTACCGGCATCATCGTGTGTTCGCATGACAGGAATCTTGCGCGTGCCCTCGATGTCACGTACCGTCTTGAGCAAGGATTACTGGGTTTGCATCGTTCCAGTTGACAAAGGTGCCGAAAGATTGTGAATGGTTACAAAAACTAGCAGCGGAAGCAAAGCCGTCGTAAAGAGGGCCATCGGCGTCGGTTGTTCGACTTTGGCGAGTCGACTTCTTGGCATTGTGCGCGAGGTCCTTATAGTCCGCTACATGGGTGTCAACGCGCTTTCGGACGCCTTCGCCATGGCGAACACCATCCCCAACGCTCTGCGGAAAATCTTTGCCGAAGGGGCGCTTTCGGCGGCGCTCATACCGACCTTTGTTCGCGCCATGCGCACGAACAAAAAAAGCATGGTCGACAGTCTCATGCTCCTGTCGCTCATAGTCTTTGAGGGACTCGTTTTGGGCATTTGTGCTCTCGTCATGTGGCAGGCACCGGCGGTCGTTCATCTCATGGGCCCAGGGTTTAGTGTCGAGCAAGTCAACGCCACCGTTCCCTTGCTGCGTATCCTCATGCCATTTATCTTTTTTATATCAAGCAGCGCAGTCTTTGGCAGTGCGCTTCAGTCGGTCAATCACTTTTTTATTCCCGCCATTTCGCCAGCGCTCATGAACGTCGTGTACATCTGTTCGCTCGCGCTGTGCCTTGCGCGTGAGGCGCCCATCGGCTATTTTTGCTACTGCATGCTTTTTGCCGGTCTTATACAACTTATCGTTCACATCATCACGTACGTCAAGCTCAATTTTTCGTTTGATAAGGTGACGCGTGAAACGTGGAAGTTTTTTGCGCCAGCTGGCATGAACTTCCTTTTTTGTATGGTCAGCATCGGCATGAGCAGTGAAATAAGCCTCATCATCGACAAGATTTTTGCCTCGTACCTGCAACCGGGCTCCCTATCGCTCATCAATTACAGTTCCCGCTTTATGGGCATACCGCTGGGGATTTTTGCCTCAGCGCTGTCGACGACGCTCTTGCCACATCTTTCTCGTGTTGGCAGTTATGCACCCAAGCGCCTCGGCTTCTATCTCGTTGAAGCCACCAAGATTGTATTCTGGGTCACCATTCCCATGATGCTCGTTATGGGCTTTTTATCAGAGAAGATTTTTCATACGATTTTTTTGTCGAGCAAATTTTCCCTCGCTCAGGTCATAGAGGCACGTAATATTCTCATCGCTTTTCTGCTCGGCCTCTTTTCATTGTCGCTCAACAAAATACTCCTTAGCATGTATTACGCGCGCCACGTCATGTGGCTGCCAGCACTTATTTCGGCTTTTGGCGCCGGACTCAATATAGTCTTCAATATACTTTTGGTTGGTTCTTTGAAAGCAACGGGTATAGCACTGGGTACATCGTGCGCTGCATGCGCTCAAACCGTTCTCTTGGTTATCTTTCTGCGCACCACGTTTGGGTATAAATTCTACGCGAAAAACTTTTTTGCCTTCGTCGCGCGTTATTGTCTGCAACTTGTCCTCTTCATACCGCTCTTCTGGCTCATGTACGAAGGTGTAAGCCTTGCCGTGGGCATGCTCCCGGTTGCGTCGGCTCATTTTTTGCTCTTTGGCATCGGGTTTTGGTCATGGGTCGCACCGCTGTGCGCTGCTTTGGCGGCTCTTGTGTATGCAACGCGACGTCGGTTCGGTGTTAGTCTCTACTTTCTCGGATGATGGCGCTATGAGTGGTGGTGTTTATGCCTTCCGGTGGTGACGAAAGAGACAGGGAGCGCCGCGCCGTGCTTCTTGAACATTATCGTAACCCCCACAAGTGCGGTCATCTTGAGCATCCCGATTTTTGTTTCTCGCACCGCAACCACGCCTGCGGTGACTCCGTGAGTATCGAGGTGCACATGCGCGGCGATTTTCTTGCTGATATAGCATTCGTGGGAGCCGGGTGTGTCTTAAGTCAGGCGACCGCCTCGCTCATGATGGATGCCTGCACGAACATGAATCTTGAACACGTGCTCACGCTCGACAAGAAATTCGTCGAAGATCTCGTGGGCATGCCCCTAGGCCCGGTACGTTTGCAATGTGCCCTCTTGTGTCTCCAGGCACTCCAGGAAGGCATTCGCGCATACAAAATGGTGCGAGGAAATGCCAACGGGGGCACCCGTGCTTGACCAGTGCTTGTTAGCGCGCGAGCTTGAACAGCTTGTGCCACTTTTGTGTGCTCATGCAACGTGCGATCACGAGGTGGCTCGCGCTGCCTGGCAGCGTATGGCTGCAGATCCTTCATGGAGCGGTGTTGTTGCACGTTCTGGTTTGCCACTTGCAACGTGGCGTGGACGTCTTGATGACACCTTTGCCACACACGTACCGTGCGCACCCCCTTTTACCGTCGTCGGCGTCGACGGTTCGCAAATATACCCCGAAAGACACCGCAGGTCGACGTGCTTTCTCATCAACACGGGGGTTGCCTCGTTAACGTACGATGGAGCGCGTTCGCGCGCGCAGCTTTCATCGTCGCCGAAAGTTTTTACTGGTACAACGGCCGATGTTGGCGATGGCCATGAACTGTGGCCTTCGGCTGACTATGTAAACTGCCTCCGTCAGGAATACGAACTGAGCATTGGTCGTGCAGTGCTCGGGGAACTCGTCGAATACGACAGGAACTGCCGATCTATACTTCTCTTCGATGGGCCGCTTATTTTCTGGAACTTTGAAACACACTTTTCGGTGTTTAGGGAGCGCTTTTTGCCAACGTATTGTGCAACGCTCGAAAAACTGTGTGACTGTCGGAAGGCCTACGCCGGCTACGTGAGCTGCCCGCGCACAACCGACCTCGTTGCCCTTCTACGTTTTAGCGTCGAAGACCGGATACCTTCGAAAACGTCAGGCGTTCTTTGGCCCGATCTCATCGATGCAGACATTGCACATTTCTTTGTGCGCCCAATGTTCCGTTCGCAGGTCTTCAAACATCCGTCAGGATCGTATGTATCCTATCCGGAAGCAGTTCATCCTCACTTTTTCTACCTTGAGACGGGGGACGAAATTGTCCGTGTTGAAATTCCTGCGTGGATTGCTGAAAATGATGAGCATGTTGACGATATCGCCTCGCTTATTCTCGATAATACGTTCAAGGGCGGCGGTTACCCCGTCGCCCTTGCCGAAGCACACGAACAGGCGGTCGTCAGAAGCGCCGACCGCGAACTTTTTTATCATCTCATGCACCAACGCGATATACGCCACCGCGCTTCAACCGGCCTGTCTTGCAAGGAGCTTAAAAAACGCTTCCCGTGCGTGTGAATGTGGTTGGTGAGAACAGCACAACTCATTCAAAAAGGCCCTCTGGTACGTTCTCGCCGGCGCCACTACCGCCGTCCGCATCAGCACCAGCGCCGCTACCAGGCGCGCATTCTTATTTTCCCTCGGCGATGGCTGTGGGCAGGGCGAGGTGAGTTACTGCGCCTCTGGCACCTGAGCTGGCATTGCTGGGGACGTACATGAGCCTTTTAAGAACGAACGACGTAACATTGTTGGCAAGAGAAAGGCCCACACCGTTAGCTCGAGGGAGTGTCATCGGCGCGAGTGTAACGTTTCCAGCGCCATCGCAGCCAGCCTCGACGAAACACGTTATTGGTCCCCCTGCCGTTGAAGGCAGACGCGCTGCATCAGAGCTCATGGGTTTAAGCTCAGTCCTCATGGCAAAAAATATTTCAAATTATCAATAATTATCAAAAAGAGTACCATTGTCACGAACACTGAGCACGGGTATTATTAGAGGAGGTTATATAACGACAGTGGTTGTTTTGACGTTTCCAGCGCCACGTTCCATGCAATGGCGTTCACGTGCGTACATGAAGGCGCTACCATCAAGGACCCGTCTATGCTATACAACACAAAGTTTTACGTAACGACGCCCATTTACTATGTTACTGCCAACCCGCACCTGGGCACGCTCTACACAACGGTCATGGCTGATGTCATAGCTCGGTGGCGTGCACTTTTGGGCGACCACGTCTTCTTTCTGACAGGCACCGATGAACACGGCCAAAAGATAGCACAGGCTGCCCGTGATGCTGCTCAAGAGCCGCGCGCATTCGTTGACCGCATGAGTCAGGCCTACAAAGATATGTGGCGAATGTACGACCTCGATTACTCGCACTTCATCCGCACGACCGATGAATGCCACACACGCGGCGTGCATGCGTGGATTTCAGCTGCGCAGGAAAAAGGAGATATCTACAAAGCTCGTTACGAGGGCTGGTACTGCGTTCCGGACGAAACGTTTGTCACCGAAAAAGAGGCGTCGGTTGGACGGGCCGACGGTCCCCTGTGCCCGTCATGCGGACGTCAAACAGTGCCGCTTTCTGAGGAAAATTACTTTTTTCGTCTGTCGGCCTACGCCGACCGCCTCCTTGATTTTTACCGTCGCAACCCCGATTTCATAACGCCCAAGGAGCGTCTCAACGAAGTTGTGAGCTTTGTTGAATCAGGACTCAAGGACATTAGCATATCGCGAACGGGACTTACGTGGGGAATCCCCTTTGCTGGTGATAACGCACACACCGTGTACGTCTGGGTCGATGCCCTCATGAATTACGCAACGGCAGTCGGCTACGGAACACCGGAAAAAGGAGCCACGTTTACGTACTGGTGGCCACCTGACGTACACATCATGGCTAAAGAAATTGTGAAATTTCACGCGACGTACTGGCCAGCATTTTTGATGTCGGCCGATCTTCCTTTGCCGCGACGCATGCTCGTCCACGGATGGGTCCTCGTCGACGGCCAAAAAATGTCAAAATCGCGCGGCAACGTTGTTGACCCCCGCGAACTTTATGAAAAATATGGCGCCGATGCCGTCAGGTACTATCTTTTGCGCCACCTGCCCATAAACCAAGATGGCGATTTCAGCTACGTGACACTTGAGGAACACATCAATGCCGATCTCGTCGGCGGCCTTGGAAACCTTCTCAACCGCGTGTGCACACTCGCCTTGAACAACGGTGCCAACACACTCGAAAGACCGGAACGCCTGTCGCCAGAAAGTCAGGCACGTGAAGCCCACGCACGCGAACTTATCGCTGATTACACGAAACATCTTGATGATTATTGTTTTCACACAGGGCTCGCGCGGCTCTGGAAGTTTGTCAATCAAACGAACGCGTACTTCCAGTCCCAAAAACCGTGGGCGCTCGCGTCGAGCGATCCTCAGGCCTTTCGCGAAGTACTTTGGGCAACGTGCAACAGCTTGAAAACCATGGCCGTTCTCGCGTGGCCCTTCATGCCACACAAAATGGAGGAACTCATGGCATCGCTCGGAGTCCCCTTCAAAAAGCCCGACGGCACCAGGCGCTGTGGTGGACTCGATCTTGCCTCCTGGGACGTACACTTCAGCCTTTCAAAAATTCCACCACTTTTTGCCAAAGCAGGCACATACAAAGAGGCGACGGATGCAGCCGCTGCGGAAAAAGTTGTGGAAAAAAAGGGAAAGGGACCCGCGCCTGAACCACGTACGCCATCAAGCCTGGCGACACCGCAGCCTGACGGCAGTCTTGTTGACATCGAAGCCTTTGCCGCCATCGAACTTCTTGTCGGAACTATCGAAGACGTGCACCCTGTGCCCGGTTCACACAAGCTCCTTGAGCTCACCGTAAACTTCGGACAGCGCGGCACGCGAACGATACTCGCCGGCATCGGTCCATGGTATGGGGGCGAAGAACTCCGCGCAACGCAGGCGGTCTTTGTCTACAACCTTAAACCACGGACCATTGTCGGACGCACGTCACAGGGGATGCTTATGTGCGCTCAGGACGCCGCGGGAAAGCCAACCATCGTGAGACCGGCTGGACCGATACCCGACGGAACGCGGCTTCGTTGAGTGAGGGTACCGAGTCCATGGGGCGGCCGGCCTCCAAAGAATGGCACGAATTGTGGCGCCCTGGCCACCGTTGGTGGTTATTCAAACAATGAACTACTTTCAGGTTGTTGTTGGCCGCTGCTTCTCGAACCGAATTCCGGCAATGACGACAAACTCAGTGTTACGTATCCCGTACCACCTTTTCCACCTTCTTCGGCTTTTTTGGCTTCTGGCTGGACAACAAAGAGATTTATGGCGTCCTGTGTTACGTTGTTAGCAAAAGGTACCGCAAGGCCCGCTTGTTTGGCCGCTGACTTTATCATCGGTTGAATGTAAATGAACTGTCGTCCGCCACTCACGCTTCTGCCACAGCCAACACCGAGAAAACACGTTATGGAATTGGTTTCGTCAGGGAGCTTATACTTTGATGCCTGTTGGCGATTACCTATCTTTTCACTGAGCACAGCAAAGTCAGGAAGCTTTTCGACTTCGCTAGTATCTTCGTCCTTGATTGCCTTTGCGATTCTTATGCCCTTCGTAATTAATTGCGGACAAAAAGTGATATGCTGAAGAGGATTACCACCTTCATCAAGAAAACGTATATCGATGCGCCGATTTTTTCCAACATGACGCTTGAATGGCATGCCACCGACGAGGGTCATGACCTTATCATCTTCTGGCGGCCAATCAAGGCTCTCAGTGGCCTCGCCCTCAACAAGTTGATACCTCAACGCCTTTTTTCCCGACGTACTAGCCATGGCAAAATTATTCGGGCCACCTTCACCGGCCGCCGCTTTGCCACCGGACTCAGGCGGGGTTTCTTCAGCCGCCCGCATGCCGATGGCACTCAGTGAAACAAGAACGGCGAGGCACATGAAAATGCGCGCTGCCGAGCCTTCAATTTCAAACTTCACACGATTACCCTCCTTTACAAAGGGGCCTAACGTTCGCCAGGCCCAGCAATACTGCCAGCGAGGTTATACCGTCAGACACACAGACCAACCGGTATACCTCAAACAACAACAAACAACCCAGACACTCATGATCCTATCAAAAAATAAATATCAACTGCAATATAAATAACGCAGGCTTGTTTTTATGGAAGGAGTAAGCAAGGGAAAAATCAAGCACATCGCGAATATAACTTGATACCAAGGATTATCGAGTTCGCGTTACGTAGCATGTTAAAACTCCTCTCGTTAAGGTTATACCTTCGAGGTACATCTTCGAGAGGAGTTTTAACTTAAAAACAAAGTTTTATTCAGCCAATCCAATTATCGAGTTCGCGTTACGTAAAACAAAGACCCCCTAAAAGTCGCGCAACTCAAGGCCTAAAAACATTCGTCAAGGTCGGGAAAGATCCCAGGCAAAATTTTGAAAGGCGACGATGATGGTTTGGGAATATTGAGAATCTGGGCGATGGTGTTGGCACATTGAAGCATCGAAACCTTCTCGTTGATAATCTTGCCCTCAATATATTTGTGACGATATACAACAAGAGGTACGTGCATATCTGCCTCGTATGGCAACTGGTGCGTCGTTCCCTTAGGGTACTCGATGAGCTGGCAAAAGGGATAAAGATGAATGATGAGCTGCCCACTGCGGCCATCAAAGAGTTGGTTTCTGTAGAGATATTCGGGCGAAAAGTCATCGGCCTGTATGTGGCGAAGTTCGTACGGTGTCCAAACGTTTTTGACCCCTGGTTCACTCAAAAGAACACCGCGTGCAACATCGAGGACCATCTTTTGACCGGCCTTATCAAGCTCAAAAAATTCCTTTGAAAAATAGACGTTGGGATATTTTATACGAATTTTAAAATCAAGGGCGGTCGCCTCGTTGAGGGTACACGCAATCTTTTTTGAAAGCTCCGAGGGCGATATGCGATACGCCTGTTTATTGCCATGCTCACGTACACGTTCGACAATGGGTAAAACACCGTGGTCAGCCGTAAGAACGTAAAGAGTATCGCACCGTCGGTAGTATTTTTGAATCGAGCGCATGAAGTACTTAAGTTGATAGTCAAGATGATAGATCATGTCAACAACTTCAAGGCTCTGTGGACCGTAACGGTGGGCAAGAACGTCAAGTGGACTTAAACAAATCCACACGAGGAGGCGCGACGCCGGATCATGACATACGTGCTCTTTTATGCATTGCTTGGCGCAATCAAGAAGGAGCTTGTTGGCCAAGGGCGTGCGCTCAAAGACATCAAACGGTTCTGTGCTGCTGGCATCGATCGCGATATCACACCCCGCAATGGGTTCCGGACACGAGGAAAAATCGTATCGAGCTATCCAGTCAAACGCATAACACTCGTCGTCGTGGTCGTACATGAGCTCCCACGAAAGCGGTCCCTTGTAAAGCTTCTGGCACGAAGCGTTGAAATCGATGAGCCATGCCGGCAAACTTTGCATATAATAACGACTCGAGGTCATCATGCCGGAGGGCTTATCGAACCAGTACGGTGTCCCGTGCTTGGTTGCCGTGCCTATCGTCGCCCGCGACTTGATGCCAACTGAAATGACTTTTGTATGGTCCGGCAGCGTTGTGTTGAGCATGAGTGAATCGGAAAGGCTTTCGGCCATAATGTTATGCGGCGACTTTCCGTAATTGTACAATCCGCCCTTGGGGTCTATGACGGCCGCCTCGGGTGAAGGATCGCCGTCTGCTTCGATTTTATTTCCCTGACGGTCGTACCACGCATTTGAAATGATGCCTGTTGCGCTGCCAAACGCCCCCGTGCTTAGTCCCGTATGTCCTGGCGCAGTGATAGGTGTTCCATGGGGCCAGTAGGCGTTGGTAAAAACGACGCCGTTGTTAAAAAGGGCGGCGAGTCCGTATCTGAAGTTGTCTTGTAATTTGTTGACGTAATGAGCGGCAAAGGAATCAACCACGAAGATGATGGTCAAACGCGGCGGGCATACATATGTTGCCGGTGTATGTCGAGCTTCACTCAAACGCCCACCGCCGATGGCAATGGCCACCAATAAACATCTCACGAAGAATCGGAAGCTCAGCTGATGCATTCTCCTTGCCCCTCTTTTCAACGTCCTCATACCATCTCCTTGCTGATGTGTTGATACAATCTTGTATTCTTCATCAACCTAAATCGGTAGGCTCATAAAAAGCAAGGTTAACGTCGGCGCTGACTCAAGCGTCGTCCATAAAAAAGGTTCCGTACGTGAAAAATTATGCCCCCCGCGTTCTCGTAATCCTCGATGGTCTCGGGTATAGTTGCCAACGATATTTTAACGCCGTTGCCCGCGCACGTATGCCGCATTTCAAGGAGTGGTTCAAACGTTCCCCTCACGCGATTCTCGATGCGTCGGGACCGGCTGTTGGACTGCCCGCCGGGTACGCTGGAAATTCGCAGGTCGGCCACATCACGATAGGAGCAGGACGCGTCGTTACGCAAGCACTTACCATCATCGATGAAGCGATACAGGAACGTTCGTTTGCCCATAACCCCGTTTTTCGCGAATGTTGTACCGGGTTTCGAGGGACACTTCACGTCATGGGCCTCCTTTCGGATGCCGGGAGTCACAGCCACACGAGCCATCTTTATGCCGTGCTTGGTGCAGCACGAGCCTACGGCATCAAGAATGTTTGCATCCACCCCTTCCTCGACGGGCGTGATGTTGCTCCACGATCTGCCGCTCTCTATCTTGCGAGACTTGAGTCTTATGTTCGCACGCACGGTTATGTCATCGGTTCACTCACCGGCAGGTTCTATGCGATGGATCGCGATGGCAATTGGGATCGCATCAAAGAAAGCTACTCCTGCCTTACGGAGCGTGCTGGCAAGAACCGCTTTCACACGTGGCAGCAAGCGCTTGAACATTTTTACGAGCTTGGTGCAACTGATGAATTTATACCACCAACGAGCCTTGAAAATGCACAAATCGTCAAGGATGGCGACGGCATCGTATTTTTCAACTTTAGGCCCGACAGAGCACGCGAATTAACGCGCGCTTTTATTGATCCGTCGTTTGATGAATTTGCTCGAAGGCGTCGTGAACTTGCCTTTTTTATAACGCCCGTTAGTTATGCACGCGACATTCAATCAGTGGTACTTTTTGACATCAAGATCGTTAAAAACTCTCTCAAAGAGGTGCTGTGGGGTGCGGGCAAGACGATGTTTTCGACCGCAGAAACGGAAAAATATGCCCACGTGACGTACTTTTTCGGCGGCGGGCACTCCGATCCCTGGCCGGGGGAAAAGTGGGTCCTCATTCCATCGCTGCACCTTCGCACGTACGCGGATCACCCGCGCATGGCCGCTAAGGCCATTACTAAAAGAGTCATGTACTCACTTGTTCAAGAGCGCTGCGATTTTTATCTCATCAACTACGCTAATGCCGATATGGTTGGACACTCGGGGGATTTTGATGCAACCGTCGCAGCTCTTGAATGCCTCGATGATGAACTCTTCATCCTCTTTGAAACGGTTGTCAACCGCCTCCATGGATCACTCATTATCACCGCCGATCACGGCAATGCCGAGCAAAAATGGGATTTTAGTGCCAATCAACCGCGCACAGGGCATACAACAAACCCCGTCCCCTTCATTGCCATTGATAGCAAAAATGAAGGAAACGGCACGCTCCTGCCCCTTAAAACCCTCGCCGACATCGCACCGTACATTATCCTTGAGATGGGACTTTCAGTGCCGCCGCAGATGGAACGTTAAAAGCTTTTGCGACAAGAAACGTTACACGTGTTTGAGTGTGTGCGCCTCACCCTGAAGTATGTGGCACGGTAGCGAAGATAGAATTGGAGCGACAGGTTCTCATATATCACAGCTTTTAAGGGATATCGGTGGCGATAGAGACGGTGGTTTGTGGAGGTGTACCAATGGCGACGGGGATCGCCAAAGCTTTGCCCTTGAAGCAGAGCGAGGCTTCGTCCTTCATCATGGCGGCGATGTCGGCATCAAGGTCGAGTTTTATGTCATCCCCGACTTTTTTCCCGTTGGGCAATTTTACGTGCTCGCCTGGCGTAATAAAGTACCCTTTTTTCGTTCGAACGATAAGGTACTCACGGCCTTGGATGCGCGGTGCCTCACGCACGTAGGGCCCCTGCCACTTGTCGGCATGCTTGAGGTTCATAGAACCAACCTCTGAACCATCGAATGAGCGCACGTTGAGAAAGTTGATGACATTCTTTTGATAGTCAAAGCCCAGAATGCCGCACTGGCCGTCAATCTTTTCAAAGATTTCAGCTAGTTTTTTAAGGTCGCGCTCGATGATATCGGTTTCGTATCCTCGTGAACTTACGAATGTATTAAAAATCGCCACGACAAAAAATATACCGAGCAACGTGATGGCAAGAATGGGCATCAACGATCCGCGGGTGCCACCGCTGTTATAGGCCAACTGAGCCTCGTGCTTCATGAGTCCTCCCGACTATGGTTAAACTTCAGCACCATCGCCTTCAGATTAACAAAGTCGTGCCTTCAGAAGAAGCATTTTTAAATAAAGCTCTAGCGGCACCGCGATAATACCCTGCACGATAACAAAAAACACCCCCTCCTATTGTAACGCAACCCTCGGCGGATACGTGGGTCCGCCGAGGGTTGTATAGAAGGCAAGGGGGACATGTCGCAGCACATTTCAAAGGGCGTCGGCAAACCTAATTCTGGTACTCGTCAACAAAGACGTAAGCACCGCCACCAACCTCTTTTTGGGCGTCTTTGAACCTATTTCTGCGTTTCCTCGACAGAGTAAACTCTGGGGTCTCGTGGATACGATTTTGGATCTAAATAGAAGTTGTTCACCGTAACGTGAAGACCGTGTTTTTTGATGAGCTCCACGTTAGTTTTGCTCAGAATTGCATCATCAATCCACGCTTGTTCGTTCTTGAACACACCACCACCGATTCTTGGCAGTACGACCATTTTTTTGTTTTTTACGATAGCGGCACGGAGTATTGCCTCATAGGTCCATTCAAGGATTTTTTGGGCAATTTTTGCGGCAGTATCATACTCGCTCGTTCCTTGCCGAAACGCACTTATGTCATAAGCCGCTGCAAAGACCTGGTCGATGGTCTGCCGTTTTTCGGTTATGACTTCGTGCTTGCCGGAGCTTTCGCTAGCATTCTCTTCGCTCTTTAAAAAATTAATTAACTCTCGTACGTTTTGACCAGTAAAACCCGCAGGTTTTTTATAATCTTCAGTCACGAAACCACTCGTTACGTCAATACCGGAATGGTAACCGATTTTGAACAATCTCTTACGGTTCTTAATCACGTCCTCTTCAACGTCACCTGTGCTTGATCCCAGAACTTTTTCGGCAAGTTCATTGGCGGAGTCTGTTATGTAACCGTTCTGGGTTTTGACGCCAAGGCCGTCGAGCATGTTAATTTCATTGCCTGGACGCTGAGCCCACAGTTTTTTGTCATCATTGTCCGCAAATGTAAAGAATGTTCGAAGGATAACGCCAGGTGCTGCTGAAATAGACGCCTTGGGCCCTTGTGTTCTGTCGAATGCGTATGTCCACAACGATTTTTTGCTGACGTCATCCTTATCATTAAGCGTCTCGAGTGCATTAAAGTTGGAGGCAACTGCAAAGAGCGCTTTATTGTAATAACCATTTGCCTGAAGAGCACCGATATCAAGAAGGCGCTGGGCTTTTTCATTGAGGTTCTGGTAAAGCAATCTGGATTCTATGACATCGATTTTGGCTTCAGAAATGACTTGAACGGATGGGGCGGGTGCATAGAGCTTGTCGAGGGAAAGCAACTCGAACTTGCCAGCCGTGAACAACTCGTCGCCTTTTTTATTCCTGAGCTTGTACACGTCACCTGGACCTTTAATGATAGACCTGCTACGTTCCGTAGTACTCAGGTTCATGAATTCGTCACTTGAAATTCCCATGACGTTCTTGAAAAAATCGCTGCGCTGTTGCCCGCTGACTTTTCGTGGTGCTCCATCCTTTATCGTTTTCACCCAAGCATCTGCTTTTGGTTTATTGGCTGCCGCCCATTCTTCCTCTGCTTGTTCCTCTTCAGCTTTTTTTTCGGCAAGAGGCCAAACAGCCTTAAAATTTTCCCACTCTTTTTCGTTTAAACCAGCGACCACCCCTGCGTCCAGAACCGCGCAAAACTCGTACTTATCTTCGTTTTCTACGAGTTTTGCGCCCACCTCCTCATCTATGGACCCGAGGACGTAAAAGGTTATATAAAAGGATAGGATGGGGTCGACAAGCGGGGAAAAATTTCCTGTTTTCTGGACGAATTTCCCAACGCGGAATTTTTTGTGTATTTTTGCATCCTCAAGTATGCCTAGGACTTCTTTTTCCGCATCTGAACCTTCTTCTACGATTTGCTTGTTGTTTTCAACGTTTAGCTCTAAAAGAATTTCCCAGTATTTTTTGGTTTTGTTATACGAAAGTACCGTTACGTACGCGTCTTCACCACCTTTTGCCTGCTTATCAGAAACCTCCTTGATCAATTCTTTTTGCGCGGCAAAAGTGCTGGCTGTGCTAAGAAAAAGAACACCACAACCAACGGCTACCATTGCATTCAAAAACCTCGTCCCAAATATGTTCTTCATACTAAAACTCTCCTTTCTCGTGTTGACAACTAAAAAACACAGACCCCAGCGCCATATCCAACCATAGCGACCCACCCGCGACAATTTCTCCCCTTCACCTCCTGGCTTCTAAAAGTCTATCAATAATAAATTACAAATGTCAATAAAATTATAGAGTTTCTCGTGAGGAAAGAATTTTATATTTTTGTGAAAAAATAATAACGCTCAAATTCTGCTTGTGAGTTCTCCGTTTGATAGGCCGATTAAGAGACCAGAGAGAAACGTCATGAAGCCCTTGGTGGGCGTAATGTGCGCCGGCGAGAATGAAGTCCATGCGCAGATCCTTAATAAATTTTACTACCGCATAGGTTTTCAGATAGAAATTACCTCACAGCTGTGCTTGCAAAAAAATTTGTCAAGAGAAGCTATCGTGTCAAAAAAAAATTGCTATACTGTAATTGCGGTCAAAAGGGCTTGATCGTGCTCTAGATAGGTTTTACGATAAGGAATGGTTCATGGAAACTGGTTATGCGCTCGATGCATTGAGACATTCGGCAGCACATTTGTTGGCCCATGCGGTTCTTGAACTTTTTCCCACGACGAAGCTTACTATCGGCCCGGTCACCGAAGAGGGATTTTTCTACGATTTTCTTCCGGAAAGAAACTTCAAAGAGGAAGATCTTGCCGTCATAGAAGATCGTATGCGCGCAATTGCCAGCCGCGATTTTGCAATCGTTCACAAAACCGTACACAAGCGCGAGGCGCGCGAGCTCTTTAAGAATAATCTTTTCAAACTTGAGCTCATCAATGCCATCGAGGGCGACGACGTTGGCATGTCACTTCAGGGTGATTTTTTTGATCTTTGCAGGGGCGGCCATGTTGCCTCAACCGGTCAGCTCAAACACTTCAAACTTCTTGCTATCTCCGGTTCGTACTGGAGGGCGGACAAAAACAATCAGGCTCTACAACGCATCAACGGCATCATATTTCCAACAGCCGAGGAACTTGAGCGCTACGAACACGCCAAACAGGAGGCTGCGACCTTCGATCATCGCAAGATTGGCAAGCAGCAAGATCTCTTTTCCTTCAATGATGTTGCCGCAGGGTTTCCCTTCTTCCACGGCAAGGGGCTCATTATCTATAATACGCTCATCGAATACATGCGATCACAACAACGTCGCGATTATCAGGAAATCAAAACTCCGCTCATTATGAGCGAAGTTCTCTGGAAAACGTCGGGACACTACGACCACTATCGCGACAAAATGTACTACACCGCTGTTGATGAAGAAGCCTACTGCATACGGCCCATGAACTGTCCGGGTGGCATCACCATCTACAAAGAACGTCCACGTTCGTATCGCGATTTACCGCTGCGCTTTGCCGAATTCGGCCTTGTTCATCGTCACGAACTTTCGGGTGTTCTCCACGGTCTTTTCCGTGTGCGTGCATTTACTGTCGACGATGCACACATTTTTTGCATACCCGATCAGCTTGAAGGTGAAATAACTAAGGTTATCAATCTCGCACGTACGACGTACGCTCGCTTTGGCTTCAAGAAAATTTTTATGTCACTGGCAACAAAGCCTGAGGAATCCATGGGCTCTCAGGAACTCTGGGATACGGCAACCGAAGCACTTCGCAAGGCCCTTATTGCTAACAACGTTACTTACACAGTAAACGAAGGTGACGGGGCCTTTTATGGACCCAAGGTCGATATGTACATCGAGGACGCCATGGGACGCAAGTGGCAGTGCGGCACGGTTCAGGTCGACTTTTTCATGCCTCAAAAATTCAACCTCGTGTACGTAGCACCTGACCAGTCTCGCCAGGTTCCCGTCATTGTCCACCGGGCAATCTATGGATCACTAGAACGCTTCATGGGAACGCTCATCGAGCATCACAAAGGTAACCTGCCCTTCTGGCTGAGCCCCGTGCAAGTTAAGGTACTCACTGTCACCGACGAACAAAAGGAATACGCACGAACACTGTGCGAAAATCTCGACACTCTCGGCATTCGCTGTGTCGTTGATGAATCATCTGACCCCCTTTCTGGCCAAATAAAGACTGCGCAACTTGAAAAAATACCACTCATGCTCGTTGTAGGTAAAAAAGAAAGCGCAGAACGTACGATTACTGCCCGCTATCGCGATGGCGTCCAGGTCGTCGGTATGTCGCTCGATAAACTTAAGGAGCTCATCGAATCGCTGCGCACATGTTGGTCGTAAAGTTGGTGGTGAAAAAAGCAGTGGTGTGAAGGTAATGGCGAACATAACGTGTTGGCGCCAGTTCAAGGAAAACAAAGACGATTTCATCACGTACTTGCGCGTCGAGAAGAATCTTGCGGAAAATACGCAACGCGCTTACAGCAGCGATCTTGATCAGTTTATCGAATTTTGGCAATCGTTGCCTGAAAGTACCGCGAACAATTTGTCGTGCCGACAAATCGTGGAACGCTTTCTCGTGAGCCTCTTTTACAAGAAAATTGACAAAAGCTCGATAGCGAGAAAGTTTTCATGCTTTGCGTCTTTTCAAAAGTTTCTCCAAGCACGGGAAATCGACCTCGGCCTCAGGCTTACACGACCGCGCCTTGATAAAAAACTGCCGATTTATTTAAGCGTCGAGGAAATTTTTCATCTTCTTGACGCCATCGCTGATGAGACCTTGCCAACGAAGAGTCCTCTTCGCGACAAAGCGATTTTTGAGCTCATGTACGCAACGGGCATACGCTGCTCGGAACTCGTTGCCATCACCTTTGAAGACATCGACATCGATAGCAAAACAATCCGCGTCATGGGAAAAGGCAAACGTGAGCGTATCGTGCTCTTCGGCACCAAGGCTAAAGATCGCATGAGTTCTTACGTCGCCCATGAACGTCCTCAAGTCTTTGGTCCCAAGGCGCCGCTCTTTTTAAACAGGTGCGGCGGAGGGCTCACGTGCAGGTCGGTACAGCGCATCATCGCGATGTTTCGCGCCTTCCTCACCATCGAACGTCGTATCACGCCCCACAAAATTCGTCACTCGTTTGCGACACATCTTTTGAGCAAGGGCGTCGATTTGCGCGTTATTCAGGAACTTCTTGGGCACAAAACGGTGGCAAGTACCGAACGCTACACACATGTTTCTCTTGAGAGACTGAGCACCTTGTGTAACACTATTCATCCCATTAAAACAATGCTCAAGGACCCCACAACGTAGGATGTTCCGGCACGGATATGGAAGAAGACGTTGGCACCATTCTCAACACGAGAATCAGATATTTCTGCGTGTGCATCGTTGCCATCGTATCTGTCATGGCGCTCAGGCTTGTACACCTTCAAATAATCCAGCGCCACATTCTTTTTGTCAGAAGCCAGAAGAACTTTCAGAGATTTGAACGTGTGTGCTACCCACGTGGCACCATCCTCGATGTCAACGGCGTTGCACTGGCGACAAACAGGCCGGCGGTTGATATTTATTGGCACGGTTCGGGGCGAGCACCCTTCACCGCCGAGCAGCGCGTCATTCTTGAAAGACTTTCGGCAATCACGGGTAAAAACATACTCGACGATCCTGTCATGCTCGGAGTCATCAGACACGCCGAACGCTATGGCAAAGATGCCCTTCTTATATCAGACGTCGATTTTGAAATGCTCTGCCAAATAGAAGAACAACTGCCACACACCGGCACCGTGCGCATCGTCTCCACATTCAAACGTCACTACCCCCATAAAAAAATAGCCTGTCATATCGTCGGATACCTTGCAAACATGGATCCCGACGCGCTCGGCAAGATGGGCCTTGAAAAAATTTGCCAAGACGAGCTTAAAGGACGCGAAGGCGAGCGACTCAAGACCGTCAATTCCTTTGGCACAAGTCTTTCTGAAATCGAACTCACGCGCGGGTTGTCGGGGGACGATATTTATACGACGCTCGATTTTAATCTTCAAACAATCGCCGAATCCTTGTTACCCGAAGGACAGGCGGGAACCGTGATCGTCATGGATCCGACCGACGGGGCAATTCGCGCCCTCGTTTCGCGACCTGATTTTGATCCGGAATTTTTCTTGCGCCATTTTTCAACGCACGAATGGGAGGAGCTTCAGAACAGCCAACCGTTTCTCAACAGAGCGTTCAATGCGTGCTATCCGCCGGGCTCTATTTTTAAAATTGTAACCATGAGCGCGGGACTTGAGCACAAAGTCGTCACACCCGATGCTCTCTGGAACTGCCAAGGATTTGCAACGTACGCCGGCCGTTCCTACGCCTGCGCACTTCACACGGGGCACGGAACACTTACGACATGCGAAAGCCTCACGCATTCATGCAACATCGCTTTTTATCACATCGGCAAAAAGCTCAAAATTGACGCTCTAGCCGAGTGTGCAAAAAAATTTGGCCTTGGATCAAAGACGGGCGTCGTCTTTAGCGAGAATGAAGGCCTCATTCCAACGAGGTCATGGAAAAGAAGCATGAAAAATGAACGTTGGTGGCCCGGTGATACGCTCGCCGTTGCCATCGGTCAAAGTTACCTCCTTGTCACACCGATCCAAGTCGCATGCATGATAGGCAGCATCTTCACACGCAATCTCGTCACGCCACGCATCCTCGCACGCGAACCGGTTGTCAAGAGGCCCCTTGAAATAGGCAACGATGTACTGGGGTACATCAAAAAAGCGATGCGCGACGTCGTTTTATACGGAACCGGTCGCAAAGTTGGCAAGATCAGCGGATTTGATATTTACGCAAAAACGAGCACAGCACAAGTCAGTGCGCTTGAAAATCGAGATCGCGGCACCGAACACATGGAGCACGCGTGGTTTGTCGCGTATTTTATCTACAAAAACCGCAATCCACTCGTGCTCGTTATTCTCATGGAGCACGCAGGATCATCACGCATCGCAACCGGCGTCGCTCGCGACTTTCTCCTTGCCTACCGCAATCTCCACGAGGGTCGAACCGCGGCATACGACACAGTGCTTGCTGCGCACAAAGAGCTGGAGCGAAGCTCATGCCCCGCCCCACAACTGCCGACCGCATGAAACAAACGGAGCACCATGGGCGTCGTGCGCCGTACAATCTCTACGTAGAATATGTGCGTGCGCCAAAGTTCAGAAAGGAAGCTCATCCTGGAAGGGAGGCTCGTCCTTGAACTCAACATCAGAAGCTGCGGGCGTCGGCTGGCTTTTTGCTGCCGTTGTCTTGGGCTTGCTCTTGATCGCTTCGATTTGGTTCATGATTTCTTTTTCGATTGAAGCAATCGTCGGATCGCTGTGCTGGCTACCAGTGTCAGGCTCTACAGACTCAGTGTTGTTGCCAGAACCAGGGCCGCCGGCAGGGAAACTCAAGAACATGACTCTTTCGGCGACGATCGTGTGCCTCGTGCGCGTCTGACCTTGCGCGTCTTCCCATGAATCATACTTCAGACGTCCCTCTACAAGGATAGGGCGGCCTTTCTGAAGGTACTGACGGCAGCTTTCAGCCTGCGCCCCCCAAACATCAATATCAACGTAGCACACTTCTTGTACGGTGTTGCCAGTCTGCTTGTTTTTATACTGCCTGTTAACGGCCAACGAAAGCCGGCACACGCCTTGACCCGATGCCAGACGTCGGTGCTGAGGATCACGCGTCAGGTTCCCGGCCATAACGACGAGGTTATAATTTACCATACCGATCCCTCTCTATTCATCACATCAAGAAACAGTCATCCAAAAATTCTAGTACGCGCGCCACACTAACGTGCGACAGTAACACGAGCGGGCCTTAGAACACGATCTTTGAGCATAAATCCCTTCCTGACAACGTTGACGATGCCCCCCGATGCATGGGACGGCGAGCTTACGTGGTCAACGGCCTCATGGAGCGAAGGATCAAATGTTTCAAGCTGCTCGATAGGCTTCACGTCATGCGTTTCTAGAAACTTATAAAGTTGTTTGGCCACAAGGTCAAACCCGGCAATCCACGAATTGAGCCTATCGTCAGCGCCATTACGAGTATTTTCGGCTTGCGCACGATCAAAGGAGTCAACGACAGGCAGAAGGTCGAGAACAAGGGCGGCCTTGGCTGCGCTTGTCCAACTTTCACGTTCTTTTTCGACCCTCTTTTTGAAATTTTCAAAGTCGGCGGCCATATACCTGCACATGTCCTTGAGCGTTTGGACTTCAAGAAGGCACGCGTCACGCTCCTTCTTGTACGCCTGCTCAAGGGCACCAGCTTCACTCTCTTGGCGTTCGGCCCCATTACCGCCATCAAAACCACCATGCGAACACGTGCTCATAAACTACCTGCTTACATGTAAAAAGTTCAAAAATAATAAAAAAACCCATGTATACTCTACCACTATACGTTTGCACTGGCAAGAAATATGGGCAAAGTACGAGGTAACGTAGCAGCTGCTTTCATTTTTTGTGAAATTTTTTTATAACTTAGGTTAATGGTGAGGGTGTGTAGATCTAGGGAAGAGGGCGGTTGCATGGTACGTTTAGGTACGGCGGGGTTTCTGGCGACGATTTTTGTGCCGGTTCTTGTTTGGTCGATGGACAACTACCACTTCTACCGCGCACCATTCTTCTTTGGCGAGCCGCGCCTCATCGAACACAAGCTCACATCACTTGATGTTGCGATTGCTGCCGGGTCATCGTGTACGTCATACGGCTGCGATTGTTGCCGACGATTGCCGCTTTTGGGTTTTTGCGGCCCCTATAATATGCACAAACTGGGAAGCAATGTTCCGGGCAAAAGCACACGTGAAATTCCCGACATTGCCCTCATCGATCTTGATCGCACGGTTGGCCGCGACTGCTTTGGTTTTTTTGAATATTGCGGCAAGTTTACCATGAGTGAGATTCAGTTCCTCGTGCGGCGCAATCTGAGGCACGGACTTTTTACCGAGCTTGCTTTACCCGTACGCACGCTCAAGCTTCGGAGGGTTTGTCCCGTTGACCTTTCTCCCTGCGACGGGCCCTGCCCTAATATCACTACCGTGCAGTGGCAAAATTTTTTGCAGCTTTATGACGCCATCCTTTCTCGTTACGGACTCTACGCTGGCGGATTTCACAAAACGGGCCTTGGTGATTTGAGCTGGACGGTCGGCTGGGGCTGTAACTATCAAGAGGCTTACATACTTGACTACGTCGACATGGATTTTAAGGCTGGCATGCTTTTCCCAACGGGTCGTTATAAAAATGTCGACAGCGCTTTTGATCTGCCAACGGGCTACGATGGTCACGTGGGCTTCGGTGCTTGTGTTGACGTAGCGATTGGTGCCTACGATTGGCTCACCTTCGGCGGACATGCCGAGGCCATCGCACTCCTTGAAAAAACGCGCATTGTTCGCATGAAGACCGACATCCGGCAAAACGGTCTTATCAAGCTCGCCAAGGGCTGCGCAACGGTCGAAAAGGGTACCATTTGGAGCGTTGGTACCTTCGGCAAACTCGACCACGTTGTCAATGGATTTTCATTTCTTGTCGGTTACTCCTACACGGCCCAACAACGTGATACTCTTCAACCGGAGTGCCCGGCAATTTTTGACCCATCGGCAGCAAATTGTGATTGCACACTCGCCGGATGGGACATGCACACGGTCAATATTGTGGCTGACTATGACTTTGGCCGTGAGGGCAATCGCGTGAGTCCGCGCATCGGCGTTTTTGCCAACATAGTCGCCGGTGGCCGCCGCATACTGCGCACGCACATGTACGGTGGTTCGTGTGGCGTTGATATTTCATATACATTCTAGAGTGATCGTCGATTATACATGGCGTGGAGAGTTTGCGATGACACGGAGAGAACCAAGAGCCCTTGCGACGTTTTTTGTAATTTTTCTCATATGCGCAAGTACAGGAACACACTTACACTCAACCGTGCTCGTCATCGGTCCTGCCAGTAAAGGAACAGTTTTTACATTCGGGGGGCCCATCATAGCCAGAGCCTATGATCGTGCGACGGGCACTTTTTACGTCGCCCTTGGGGAGCCGGGAGGAAAATATATGATCTCGCGTGCCATACGGCCCATCGGCGATGAGCTGCCTTCCTTTGAGCCTTCAGCACAATTTTTGGGCGAAACTAGTTCTGCACTCAATCTTTTAACGCTTGTTACTAACGAGGGCAATCGTCAACCATTCTTGGCCTATGCGTACGTTGGCATAAACGACGAAGTCGCCGCGTGTCCTTACGATGGAAGCATCCAGGCGACTGTTCAACCCGTCCTCGGTGCCAACGGAGGCAACGTGAGCGGCATCTACGCTCTTGCCGGCATGCTCATCGCTGGGTCCGCTGCGCAGGGTTTTATCTTTGCTGCTGTGTCACAAGAGGCATCGGGTGAACCACCAGGTTTTGGCGGCGCTGGCAGCGGTATAGCGGTCATCTGTCTCAGAAATCCTGCGGGAACCTCCGGACCATCACTTTATCAAACTGCAGCCGAAGGAGGTTCCGAAGTTCGCGCTCGTCGGCTCGATGGCGCAACGCCCGAAATAGCCATAGGAGAACCAGGGCAACCACTACAAACAAACGTCACGCCCGTTCTCCATTGGGACGGAGCTCTTCAACGACTATACATAGGACTCGGTGTGGCGGCCGCAGCGCCAGGGTCGGGAGCTTGCTCGGTTGTTACCGCAGCCCTCGATGCCGACAATTGCGGGCAACTCAATCTTATTCGTATCGCCCCGGAATCAGCGGTTGGGGAAGGAGTCAACAACATCGTTGCCTACCTTCAACCTCAAGATGTCGGAGGAACAATCCTTGACGTTTATGGCCTGCGTACCATGCACTGCACAACGGGGCCAAGTTATCTTATTGTTAATAGCGATCTTTATAATCCCAATAAACAAGAGCAACCTTATCACAATTATATATATGCGCTTCCCCTCGTTGATCTTCCTGTAAATCAAGACATAAATGGCACCATCGCCGACCGCTCATCGCAGCTCGTCAGGGGAAAATTTGTAACTGCAGCAACTGAACCAGGACAACTCCCCACTGACGACAATGTCGATGCAGTTGTCGGCCTGGGACCATTGCCCATCGCTGACGACACACCTGTTGCCGACATGGAGGTCATTGGTGATACGGTCTTTATTGCCATTGCCGCAGGCAGTGGTCCGGAAGGCACCAACGGCATTCTGTACTCGCAGGCACTTTTTGAAAAAACAGGAAAAATTGTGAGCTGGACGCCGTGGACAAAGCGTGCGTATCCTTTTAACGACTTTTTTGATGGCTCGTGTGTCGACAAGGGTGTTCGCTTTTTCTCCGTTGACGCCGTGACGGGCATGATATGGGCCGTTGATGGTTACACCCAGAAAATCGTCCACGCAACAGCCTGGGACCGCGGTGCATCGTGCCCCAAAAAAGTAAACGCATGTGCCCCGTCATCACAACCGTGCTGTCAAACGCGCTGCGCAGGATGCCACTGCGCGCATACGTGCCAGGGAGTGCAAACAAAAGCACCGGTGTGCAAGAATCTTCCGTCGCAGCTGCGCGCATCGCTCGGCGATGGCTGCTACAGCGCACTCGATCTTGACCAAGCGACACGCGGCTTTACCGGTGAAGGATCGACACCCAACCGCTTTGCCCTCTTTGGAGGCAAGAGGAAGGTCGCCTTTGCCAGAACGAGTATCGCATTTACAACATCAAGCTCGTCACAAACAACGGGTTTCAGCACACCGCAAAGCGTTATAGAGGATTTTTCTGTGCCGGAAAATTTCTTGGTAACGACAATCCCTGCGCCGGGCGGGTGCGTCAAAGTCCTTGAATATTCACGACGCACGGAGGCTCAAGGGTCGCAGTGCTTCTTTTTTGCCGGCACTGACAAAGGGCTTTACGTTTTCGCCAAGGAGGACGGCGAAGGTTTCACGCCAAGCGAACTTAACCTCGATCAAGCAATCACTACAACGGGAAAATGGCACCCCATTGAAAGTTTTCAGACCCCTATTGTTGACATAAAAACAACAGGGCTCGGTCGCGTGTATATTACGACACGCGTCGTTGAAAGCGGCACTATGAAAAGTACGGTCTACGGCGTTGATTATGGTAATAGCATCAGCGACATGTTCGACAACCCCGACGCCGTGCATATCTTGGCGCAAAGTTATTACACCCCTTTTCAGAACGCCCTCGCCTTTTACGGTGCCGTTCCTCTCGTGACTGCCGTGAGCGAAACAGGTGAGAACATCGAATCAGAGCAGCTCAGCCTGGCAACCAACGATGGACTGTTCAGCTCGAACGCCGCAGATCCTGGAGGTATAAGCACGGCAGGAAATCAACGACAGGCTCGTTGGCAACGTACCCCCTCGAATAACAATAACGGCACAATGTTCGCTGGCATAATGGCCGCCGCAGCGCCCTTTCCCTCAACCGCGTGGCTCTGGAGTGTCGAGGACACCGAGGGACTCGGAACCTTTGAGGCCAGCAGCATCTATCAAATAAGCAGCCGTGCCACCGAAGGAGAACCTGAGAGTGGGGAAAACTTTGGATCTTTTGCGCCGCAATTTTTCAACGCACGTGTTCAAACGCGGGCGTTTGAGCATCTTGATCCCATAACTTATTTTTGGTCCGATGGTGCGCGTCGGTTTTTTATCATTAACCGCCAAAGTGATCCGGCCACCATTAATAAAATCATGAGCTTTCCTTATGATACTCCCGCGTGGAACGTCTGTTCCCCGGGACGTCAGGTCCTCGGCTTTGACCCGTACCTCATAAGCACCAAGCGATTCTTTTGGATCAAACACATCGGCTTTACGGGAATTTTAATGGCCGGCACTGAAAGCGGCGTTATCGCCCTTGAATGATGGTATCGGGTTGGTGCGTACGCATGATTCGCGCAAGTCGTGCCTGAATAGAATTCACGATGGACGCCACATACGATGGAACATCATCAAAATCTTGGCGGCGCTCGCGCCACGCAAGATGAACAAGACACATAAGATACTTGATATCCTCAGGAGGGTAAGGACGCGCGACGTGGGACTGGCTCTCCATGTGCGCAACAACGTCGTTGAGACGCATGAGGCGTCCAACACAAAGATCCCTGCTCGTCTGCCGATCATAGTTACCCTTGCGATCTGATAGTACGCGCATACATGCTTCGAGTCCTTGGCCGTACCACGACCGTGGCACGAGTGTCTCATAGCACGCGCTTTGCGCAAGAGACCAGCCCCACAAAAACCCGCATACAAGCGATCCCCGTACCTTTGACTTCACGGCTCCCTGCTCCCTTAACTTGAAAAAATATCGCGAAGACCCGGCTGCAAGCCTTGTGCAGCTAAAACCTACCGAACATCGCCAGGAGCATTATCACCATCAGTCTCTCATAAAATATTCAAATTTTTCAATAAATAAACATTTATCACGTTTTTTGGCTATTTATTTTGTCGTTTTCTCTTTCATGGCTGCGAAAAAAGAAGAATTTTTTTTTCATTACCGAGATCATACGCGCAGTTGTTGACACGGGTTTGGGGCATGCTATAGGATTTCTGGTGAGTTGCACGTCCCTCAGAAGCCCATCCTACGGAGAAGGAGAAAGGGTCATGGCTAAACTGCGCATGGCGTTAAGTCTCTTGGTTGGTGGCTGTTTCATGCCACTGTGCCTTTTGTTGTTTCGTCCCTCATGTGCACATGAGGACGCGTGGATTCTTTTGACCGAGCAGGTGACAAAAAATCGTCTTCAGAGTCAGGAACAGGTAGCAGGCATCGGCAAGGTAGAGGCAGAAATAGTAGCGGAACCGGAAGTTTTACCTCCCCCTGGAGAACCGACACACGCCGAGCAGATCACACACGAGATAACTGCAGAAGTAGCACAAACCGAAAGTGTAATAAATTTTGATAACCACGCCGACAAACAAATTAATGTTGGGGAAAAGACTGAGAGCACAAGAAATACTGAGGGTGACGGGGGCCAAGAGGACGCGCTCACGCTTGATGACACGCGTGTTGTAGTAGAGGTTGCGGCAAGTGAACAGCTCGGCGAACACGTCTCGGTACCAGTGTGTAAACCGGCTGACGTTGATGCGACGATCGTCGCAGACCCAATCATAGCAATCAACCCTGATGACATCAAGGCCGTCACGAACATAGTTGAAGCTAAAAAACCAAGCGAGAATGCCGCACACGAATCCGTCATGCGTACTGGACAAGATGAGGCACGGGTGGCGCCACTTAATTCACAGAGAATTCTGCCGCCTTCCCCTCGTCCGCGACCGACTCATGTAACAACCCTATCTCAGGGGGCGCATAAGCAACCGCGCCATAGCCCAAGGAGGAAAACCCGGCAAACTACCACGCGTGCATTGGGAGGGAGCAGAGCGCTGGCACCCGTACCTATCGGCTGCTACTATTGTCCTGTGCCCGGCCCTGATTACATGAAACGCAATACGCTTTTTCTTGCAGATACGGCCACCCACGGTGCACTCGTGCTTTCGACTGACCTCCTGTGCTCAAGCGGTGGATGTACCGGGAATTTTGCGGCCATAGGAGGCGTTGGGTCCGATATTGACGGCGCCGATATCAGGGTTTACTCGGTGGCAGCACCGGGAAGTCTCGCCAAGATCGCACAGGCATCGCATGGTAACACCGTCACCTCGGTTGCCTGGACATGCCTTCAGGGGACGCCGATTCTAGCCATCGGTGGTTTGCCAGCACGGGATGAGACAGGAACTTCATATGTTGAAGTCCGTATCTATTCCCTCACTTCAAACGGCGATAATTCGTGGTCGCTCAATCTGCTGACGTCATTTTCTCACGGAGCCACGATTTGGTCAGTTGATTGGCTTTCAAGCAGCTGTACAACGACGACCGTTCAAACAGCTGAAGATTACCTCGTCATAGGAGGCAACACGGCCCCTGATGCTAAAGAGGCACGTCTGTTGAAGTTTTCGTACGATGGCCAAAGCGGTTCGCTGACGTCAGTCTCAAGCGTTGCTGTCGGAGCGTCAGTACGTTCGGTAAGTGCCTGCTCGAGGATATCGGTGTACAACCGTCCTGTTGTCGCACTCGGCGGCGAATTGGCACCGACGGGCGTCGCCGGGAACTCTGCAAACGTCCGCGTATTCACCGTCGATTGTAACGCACCGGGCCTCGTTCCTCTTGATATGGTCCAAGCAGGCACTGGAACGGTATATTCTGTCGCTTGGTGCTGCCCACGGTGTGACTGCACTACTCCATACCTTGCAGTCGGCGGCGACACGGATTCTCAGGGTAACAACACGCATGTTTATTCCATCGACACGACGACGGCATCACTCCTGCCCCTCACGGATACAGGTGATGGAAACGTTGTCTTTGCCCTCGCCTGGAATCCCAACTGCTGCCAAAACTTGGCCATAGGGACGGCCTGCGGAACCCCTGGATCGGCCGATCTTTTCATCACTCAGGCTTTACTTTCCGAGGCGCCACCATCGCTGCAACTTGTTACAAGTACAGTACGCGACGACTTTGTGCTTTCGATCTCCTGGTGCATGATCGGCAACATCTCGTACATACTTGTCGCTTCGGGTCGAACGGCCACCCCCAACGACAACTGCTTCGGAGGTGCCATAAACACGAATGAAATTTCCCTCTACACGGCCAACTTCTCCGAGGTGCCGGTTGTAACAGCGCTCGCTTCCATTACCTTGCGATAGGAATATTCACACGCATTAACCGAGGCGGTGCCGCACGTCATTTCAAAGCTCATGCGGCACCGCCCGTTTTTTTGCACGTGCGTCGGGAATACTTCGGCACTTTACAAAATTTTAAAATTTACTTTGACATACAAATTTTGAGCAAGTATAATCCTATTAATAAAAATTGATCACAGAGATTACTGAGTTTCCGGTAAAGCGTTCATGTTAACCTCCATGAGGAAATGCGCGTGCGTCTTGCTCCTCTGACGCACGCGCACGTTTCTTGGTGCGACGGTGACAGTTGAGCGCATACGGTATCCGTTCATGTGTTTCATGTTATTTTCCAGGCGCGTCGCTATTTTAACATGCGATGCTTTGACAGTTCCTCGACCTTTCTGCTACTTTGTGTGCTGGCATGGAGAGAGGAACCTTCAAACAAAAAGGGAGACGTCATGTTCAAAAGTCTGCGCATCACACTAGCATCGTCGGCCTTTTCGGAAGAATTTCTTCGCGGACCTCTGCAAGAAATGGCGCGGCAGTTGGAGCTCGAGGGAGCCGTTCAGGTGCTTAAACCAAGCGGTCTTATCCGCGTGTACGTAAGTGGTTCAAAGGATAACGTTGACTCATTCGTTGATTTTGTCGAACACGAGCTCCATAAAGGACCCGAAAATCCTTGTGACATCGAGCCCTTCATGAAAGTGCGTACCTACCGGGGAGTCTTCCGCGTCGTCGATTGACAAGCATTCGCGACCCGAATGCTCGCAAACACACCTGATTCAGAGGCAAGCGCAACACATTTGTCATTCTCTTGATACGTGTCCGACGCGTGGTCCTTACGCGTTGTTATTCATTCTCTTGTTATTTTTTTTCTAATATGAATATAATTATTGTGATATCCCGGAGTGTGATATCTCGGCAATGAGGCCTATGCCGCGTGGTGGATACGTGATGAGTGAGTCGGTTGTGATAGTGTGGTTAAGGAGGGTTTATGATGAAGTTTTTACCAAGAGTTTGTATCGCTCACGTTCTTGTTTTTTCACTCCTTTTTGTAGCTATGGGAGCTTCGGCACGTTGTTGCCGTTCGCGCACTCGATGCTGCCAGCACCGTAACGCATGTTGTCGTACGAGCCTTCGGCGTCACGGTTGCTGGCGCACTAGATGCCGCTGCCAACGCCACCACGGGTGGTATCATCGCCAGGGTTGCATGTGTCACCGCTGCTATAACGGTGAGCACCACGACCACGAGGGAACTGTAGCCAGGGGCGTTATTGGCGGAGCAGCAACAGGAGCCATCGTTGGCGGCATGGTTGGTGGAGGACGCGGTGTGGCTCGCGGCGCCGTTGCCGGGGCCGTAACAGGTGGGCTCATAGGAGCAGCAGTCGAGCGCAATCGTGGTGCCATGGAGGCATACGAACCTGAGGGTGAGGCCATCGATGAGAATCCCGCATCTTTTGCAGCCTCCGAGAAGGTGGTCGGCGAGGAACCTGAAGACAACTCTGAAGACAACGACGTCAACGGCGATGAAGGCGAAGGCGCCGATATTGAAGGAGACGCAGCTTAAAAACTGAGATTCAAAAACACGTAAGGGGTCGCGGAGAATTCAAAAACTTGCGCGACCCCTTTTTGTGGTCCAATTACATGTTCATTTGACACGCGGAAGCTCAAATTATCCGTTACATAAGAGGTCTTATGCAAGAGGCCTCTTTTTACAATCTGCAAACGTTGGTATTTTAGATGCTTTTTTTGTATAATTCTGTACTTAATGGCTAATTGTTATTTGAGACTATTTGCAGAAGGATCTATTGGTGAATTACATACTTAGACGTGTTTTGTTATGTACCATAATTTTCACGTGTTCATCGTCATTTTATGCCAAGGAGCCAGATGGTGAGACACCGCTTTACGCAGCAGTCCGAGATGGCAACAAGGAGACGGTTGTTCAATTGCTTAATGACGGGGTCAATATAGAAAGCGGCAGATAACGATGGGAATCGCCCTCTCCATTGTGCCTCTAAGCTAATAAGTAGGGAAGGTGTTGTGGGCCTTCTCCTGCTCTATGGAGCTCATGAGGATGCCCGCAACAATGAAGGAAGAACTGCTGCCGATCTTGCTTTATATCCTGATAAATATATCCTCATTCGCGACCGCGTCACGCGCATGCGCACGTTTTTAGAGCATCTGGCCAAAGCCAATCTGGAAGAAGCAAAGAGTGCATTCAGGGATCTCGGTCAGCCTGGCACACATTACAATCTTCATGGCAGGGATGGCAGGACACCACTGCATTATGCCGTACGCAACGCTGGCTCCTGCCACGATACAAAGAACAGCTGGGTGACGCTTGTTAGAGTTCTTATTGATCGAGTAGCGGTCGAGGTTAATATCCGCGATTGTGATGGCAATACGCCGCTTCATTACGCCGTGTTTAATGAAAATGCTCTCCTTGCTCGTTTTCTCGTTGCACGCGGTGCACGCGTTGATGTGCAAAACCGTGAAGGTATTTCACCTATGTCGGCAAATGCAAGTTTTTTCACGAATTATGTCTTCAACACAAGCAATGGTGCGGGAACGTCGGCAGGCCTTTGAGCGCCCTCTGGTTCCTTGCAAAAGCGTGAGTAAAGCAAGATAAAGCTTGGGGCGGCGGGTGAGATCGGAGGCTCTGACGCCGCCCTTATTTCCTTGGCTATCTATGTGAGAAGATGCAGAACATAGCTTCATAGCGCAGGGTGCGTTTGTTCATTCATTCACCGTAATGACGTCTGATGACGCCAACAAGATTATCGCCAGAGAACATTTCGTACGCCTTGAGGCAGGCGGCACGCATTTTCTCTTCCTGTTGTGGCGTTACGGCGGCTAAAATCTCGGGTATGCGTTCAACATTGCGTTCAGGAACGCGGATGATGCACGAATTCCAGTCAGGACCTTCGGGCAAGCGCCAGGTGTCAGCAAGAAGGATCGGGATAGCGCCAGCTTGCAGGGACTCATAAAAGCGGATCGAGCCCGGCTCATTTCCACGAGGGCACAGGGAAAAACGTGATCGCGAGAGGACATTACGATATTCTGCGGCCCATTCGGACCTCATGCTCACGTATTCTTCATCCCAATACGTCCTAATGCTTGCCGGAAGAGCCCAGCCGCCAGGACGTTTTTTGATAACAGTGTTCGATGGGTGTTTCATGCGAAAAATTTTATCACGCACCACGTGAGTTTGACATCCTATGAAGGAGTAAAAAATGTCCTTGTGCTCAGCCGGTGGGGTACCAACAACAGCGTAGTAAGGAAAGGGCTTTATGCGGACGCCATTAATTTCCTCGATGCCATTGACCGCACACGGCGTGAATATGCACTCGACATTGGCAATTTTTGCAACCTCAACTGTCTTTAGAGCGTGATGACTCTGAAAATAGAAGCACACTGTACATGATCGGCTAAAGTTGTTTCCGGCAAGGGATCTGGCGAGAGCCGCGTAGTGTGCGTCACTTTTAAAACGGCGCCATGGAACGGCCAGGTAGTTGCCGTGAACGAGCGGCTTTCCTTTAAAAAGCTCGTATGTAGAAACTTCAAGACGTGTAATGTCCTCTCTAAACTTCGAAGCAAAAACCTCGTACACACGTCCACGTTCCTCGGCACCCACGCATATGACTGACACGGCACCAAACATAAAAGCGCTGTACTTGGTGTTCATGAACTCTCCCCCTCTTTTATAGGCTACACCGCCGATCCCTTTCGACAGTCACTCAGGCGGTGGCAAGAGAGTGACCGGTTCGCCCTTTTTTAATTTTTCGACCAGGGACCTGAAATCATCAGGCACCTCCTTTGTGAAACTATACTTTGTGCCATCAAAAAGGAAGGAAAGGCTGTGGGCATGGAGAGCCTGACGGCCGATGAGCTTCGATTTGGTGCCATAAATAGGGTCGCCAACGATGGGGTGGCCAATGGCAGCGCAGTGCACACGAATTTGGTGCGTTCTGCCAGTGATGATGGATGCTTCTATAAGGGAGACTTCGGCAAAGTAGTGCTTGACGCAAAAGTGCGTCACGGCGCTTCGCGCGGCTCCATCGCGTCTGAGGATGCCGCTTTGACCTGCATACTCGGGGAACGCCGCCATTTTGTTGCCCTGAGGGCTGCGACCAATGGGAATGTTGATGGTGCCGCTCGGTTGTGGATGACCGGTAACGACAGCAAGATACGTTTTGCCGATAGCCCTTTCTTTGAAAAGAAGACTGAAAACGTGGTGTGCGTGGGGCGTTCTGGGGATAATGAGAAGCCCCGACGTGTCTTTGTCGATGCGATGCACAATACCGGGACGATCGTTGTAGCCGACCTGGGCGATGTCGGGATAGTTGACAAGGAGCCAGTCGACGAGAGTGACGGCACTGCTGCGCTCACTCGGGGCGTGAACGAGGATATTCGCTGGTTTATAAACGATCAAAAAGTGCTCATGTTCGTAGACAACATCGATGGATAAATTTTTGCTCTCGAGGGCCTCGATAACGCGCGAACGATCGATGGAGCGTTTTGGCGGGAACGTTATGGTGATGACATCGAGCTCTTTAACGTGCGTACTCGACTTTGTTATCGTTTGGCCGTTGACGGTAACGAATCCACCCTCGATGGCAGACTGAAAAAAGCTCCGTGAATACGACGGCACTAAGGAAGCGATGACGGCATCAAGGCGTGCCGGACCGCAAAGAGCTGGCACACGGAGGGTGAAGGTGTCCCCGGGCGGGACGTTGGACGATATCTCCACTGATACACTCCCGTAGACTTTTTTAACTGAGAAAAACAACGAGAAATCATACCCTGATTCATAGGGTAAAATATTATCCATTAAAGTCAAATGGACAAGGACAAGTGACGTGATATACTGGGGTTCCACATGTTCTTCACCAACGTGGCAACACCGTGTATGCTCAGGATGATCGTCTGTGAAAGAAATGCGGTTTACTCCCTCAATGCGTGGAGGACCTATGGACGGGATAGTGATTTTGCAGGAGATACGCGAGCATATCGAGGCTGTCATTGCACGCGATTCTTCCCTTGGCGTCTATTTGTGGAACGAACTTCTCAAACTTCACCCGGCAGATATTGCCCGCTTTGTAACAGATATTGAAGAGGAGCACTTTAACGTCCTCTTTCTTCAGTTGCCAGATGCGGTGCGGCTTGATGTTTTTGAAAAACTTTCGGTGGGGGTAAAAGTCAGTGCTCTTTCAGTTATGGGCGAGCAGGCCAAAGTCGATGCACTCAATCGCCTGCCGGCCGACGAACTGACTGACCTTTTTGAACTTCTTTCTGATGCCGATCTCAAACACTATCTTGAGCTTGTCCACAAAAAGGCGCGAGAAAAAGTCCTTTCGCTCATGCAGTTTCACCCCGAATCGGCCGGTGGCATCATGAACACCGAGGTCCTCACGCTGCAGGGAGATTTTACCGTACAAAAAAGCATCGCCATTTTACAGCGGCTGAGGCCGAGCCGTGATATTTATCAGCAAATTTACGTGACCAACCGCGAGCATCGCCTCCTGGGGTACATCAAGCTCGAGGACCTCGTTCTTCACCAGCCTCAAAGTCGCATCTCATCATTCATGAGCAAAGCCGGTATAGTTGCGGTACCTGAGGAAGATCGTGAGGAAGTGGCAAAGAAAATGGTTCACTACAAACTTTTAAGTGTGCCCGTCATCGACACTCAGGACCATCTTTTGGGCATCATTCAGAGCGACGTTCTTGTTGATATTTTGGTTGAAGAGGCACGTGAAGATATTCAAAAAATATCGGCGGTGGCTCCTCTTAAATATCCGTATTTTGAGACGTCATTTGTACGACTTTTGTGTGAGCGCGGCTACATTTTACTTGTTCTCTTTATAGCTCAATCGTTTTCAACAAGTATCATGAAGGCGTACGAAAAGACCTTGAGCTTTGGGCTCCTTCTCTTTGTCGGTATGCTCACGAGTACGGGTGGCAACGCAAGCAGCCAGACATCGGCCGTGGTCATTCAGGGAATGGTTACCGGTGACATCAATCCGTCGAATCTCAAAAGATTTGTCAAACGCGAAATGTTCATGGCCATCGCCCTTGCCATCATTTTTGCCTGCGCCGCGTTTGTGCGTAGTTATTCAACAACACGCCACGGCGTTCAGAGCAGCGTCGTCGCCATAACCCAGGCGCTTATCATCGTGACGTCCATGAGCATAGGCAGCTGCATTCCCATCCTCCTCAAGCGTTTGAAAATTGACCCTGCCTTTGCTGCCGGGCCCTTTTTGGCAACGTGCATGGATATCCTCGGCATTCTCATTTACTGCATAACGGCGCGACTTTTGCTGTCGTAAACCGTCATTAAGCAAAGGCCGGCGGCCGCGCGTGGTCGCGATTGTGATCTATTTTGTAGTGTGCCGCCCAGAGAAGGAACGTGTTTTTGATATGCACGACTTTTTTGTGAGTTAAGGCGACGTTTTCAAAGCACTTTTTGTCGATGGCGAGGACGTCCTGAGCGTGAAACCACGAGAGCCACGCATAGAATGTTGAAAGCTTGCCTGTTGTGAGTATTTCAGCGTCGATATCACGGACAAAATCAACAAGAGGCGTGATAAAATCCGTGGGATTTTCGGCGCTGCTGTAGCGTCGCTGAATTTCAAGAATGAGCTCCTTGGCGAGATCGTCCTGATTCAAAGAACAAAAAAGTTCGGGTTTTACGTCGTTTTTCCATGCGGCCCACGTATCAGTTCGTGCAAGATAAGCGTTGGCATTCATGACAAAGATGTATGTGCAGAAATACGCGCCGAGCGCCACGCACAAGGCAACGATGTAACGTCGCTCATAGAGCCCCCTGCCAGCAACCGTCGCCCAGTTTTTAAAAGGGATGGTCGCCCAACCTTTGGGCAATGCCACCGGAACTTTAACCTGCGTCGGGCTGTAGTTGAGGTTGACGATGAGATTTTGGTTCATTGACTCAAGCGCGGCGTCGGGGATTTTTTGTTCAAGGGTACGTGTGTCGTTGGTCGTCCAAACGCCGGCGTGACACACCGTGCCCGTCAGACAAAAAAATATGAAAGATACGCACACCACCACCATCGCAGCACCGCAACCTTCAACAAAAGCCACCCACAAATTTTCAAAATCTTGTGCGGAGGTCAACGAGTATGTTACACAGAAATGGGGGGAGGGTACAGCTTCAAGAGCACGAGGGCATGAAATTGCGCTAAGGCGGGCTTGCGGGAGATCGGCACGGTGATTCTTCTCAAAATCGGGCATTTTTTCTTATCTGAATGGATTTGGAGCATTACGTGCGGCTTTGCCCACATTCCTTTCAATATCGTCATCATGCTCGTTCTTCTCAAAATCTTTACACGCGTTTCCATGGTCACGGCCGTTGCCCTGGCCACGACGTCACAGGCCTGCGCGTGCATTCTCCTGAGCATACTCACCGTGGGCGCTATGGGGGCACTCGGACCGGGCGGCGGACCCGAAAGTTTTGTGTGCGTACCCACAGCTTTTCACGCCGCTCTCTCTTTGGGCATTGTGTACACGTTTTTTCAAATATTGTTTTTTGTGATGATAAAAAAGAACTTGGGCATTGCCATGCCCGCTGTGGCAGCAGTAACGTTCATGAGTAACAATCTTGCCGTGCTTATCACGTGGTTTTTGTCGTCGGTAGAGTAAAACGCAGTGACGTGGCACACAGGAAAGGTCGCCGTACTATGGAAAATTGTGGTAATATTTCGATGAAGGTCCGCAACGCCCGTCATCGCGCACCGGCACCATCTTTTTTTCGCGCATCGCTCGCCATCTTTTTCATGCTCACCGGCCCGACGGCAGCATTGGCCTTACCCGGTAGCCGTGATGCGCCTTTCGTTTATCCGCGAGCTCCTGGGCGCGCTGCGGATAATGATAAAAACCTTGCTCGTTACTATTTCTTCTCAACTCCCTACTGATCGTTGATGGCGCTCTTTCCAGACTTCGAGCTATGAAGCGAGCTGATTGGCCGCTGTTGTGAACTTCAAAAATCTTTGCTCTTTCTGCCTGCGAAATTTGTGTATACTTTCTCATGCAACACCTTTTTCCTGTTGGATTTTTTGCATATAAAATAATTATATAACAGGATAGGTGTTGCACTTCAACTTAGTCTATGCAAGGGCATTCACTCCCACAGAGGTTCTCTCAAAAATAGGATCCAACAGGCTGTTGGCGCCGCCCGCGTAGGGCGTTCATTCCTCCGCTACCCGTCGTAGGGCATTCAAAACAAGCTTTTGATGTTATTTGCCTGGGGTCTCCAAGGGGAGTTGTGCGTGCAACCCTCCTTTGGCGCATGCCCGCGCAGGGCGTTCATTCCCCGTCACAGGGCATTCAAACCAAGCTCTTGATGCAATAGCCCTGCCACGAGCTCACTCTCCAAAACCACCGTCGAACGAAGAAAAACTGAGGAAGATGAAAAAATAAAAACTGCTCTGGCAAAACTTCGACGTTTGACCTTTTGGCGATTTTTTTTACACTAGTGTCGTGTAAGTGTTTCCTAAAATCTCGCATGAGCACACGGGGTAATGTTATCTGTCATGTACTACGAACGCGCCGCTAGTGTCACCTTTTTCGTTGCCCTCCTGCTTTCGTATACACTCCTTGTCACTCTTGCGGGTTTCTTTCGTGCGTGGGTGGCCAAGATTTTTGGTGACGACACTGCGGAAGAACAAGGGTTCCTTTCGCTTGATCCGCGCATGCACATTGACGTTTTGGGCGCTATCGCCCTCCTTCTTTTTCGCGTCGGCTGGGGTCGCCGTGTCCCCCTCAATCCCACCAACATCGGTGGGCGGTGGCGCTGGACAAAACTGGCATTAGCGTTTCTTGCCGGTGTTATTGCTTACCTCTTTTTCGCCATCGTCGGTTTGATTGCCCTCGTGTTTGTTATCATGAACGTCGTAGGCCCCCAGAACGGAAGTTCGACAGTTCCGTTTCCCGTGCCCCCCGCGGTCGAGCTCCTCAGTGAACTCGTTTTTCTGTGCATTTTTTTGGCAACCATCGACTTTGTCTTCGATTTTGTCGCCTTTATTATGTTCTTTGCCGTCGAGCGCGACGAAGACGCCATCAGGTATGCCTCATATGCCGTTTTCCTCGTGCCGCTGGCGATTCTTTTTTTCTACGGATCTAAAATAGAAAGTTTCATCACGTACGGAGCATCCACGGTAGCCACTATGATTATAAGCTTTTTTGTCCGTGGCTAAAGTACGTGACGTTGTTGGTGTTTCGGGCTCTATTTTCTTAAAAGTTTTATGGTGATGTGTATGACGGAAAGTTTCAGCGGTGGACTTGTCGAGGGCATAATACGCGGTATGGCCGGTATTATCCCTGAGGCCGATTTTACAAGAAAAATGCAATCCGGCAGGAGGCTCAGCGTAAAATTTGGTGTTGATCCAACAGCACCGGATCTCCACCTTGGCCATGCCGTCGTTCTTTCAAAGCTCAAGACCCTCCAGGACCTTGGATTTCAGGTCATATTTTTGATCGGTGATTTTACAGCACGCATCGGGGATCCCACGGGCAAATCAAAGACGCGCCCACCGCTTTCAGATGACGAAATAAAACACAACATGCAGACGTACCTCGATCAAGTAGGGCGTGTCCTTGACGCCGAAAACATCGTAGTGCGTTTTAATTCATCGTGGCTTGAGCCACTCGCGATGAAGGACTTCGTCAAAATCTGCGCTAAGGTAACGGTGGCGCGCCTCATCGAGCGCGAAGATTTTGCACGCAGAATTTCTCATGAAGAACCCATAGCATTTCACGAATTACTCTACCCGATTTTCCAAGCATATGACTCGGTAGCACTTAAGGCCGACATCGAAATCGGCGGTACCGACCAAACATTCAATATGCTCTTTGGCAGGTTTCTTCAGGAGCATTTTGGCCAAGAGCCTCAAGTTGTTTTCACGATGCCACTCCTTGAAGGCCTTGATGGCGTCAACAAAATGTCAAAATCACTCGGCAACGCCATTGGACTCACAGAGCCGGCTGAACAGGCCTATGGCAAAATCATGTCAATCTCCGACACGCTCATGTGGCGCTACTTCAGGGTGCTTTTGACCGTTGACGATGCCCAGGTAAGTGCTATGGAGTCACGCGTTGCGGCCGGTTCGACGCACCCCATGGAGCTCAAGAAAAAACTTGCCTACGATATCATCGCCAAATTCTGGTCGCCTGTTCAAGCCCAACGAGCTCAGGAAGTTTTTGAAGCACTTTTTCAACAGCGTGATTATTCAAAGGCTTGCGAAGTCATCGTTTCACGCGACACTCCCAATCCCGTATGGATTGTCGATCTTGTCAAGGCCGTTGCCGGCGTTGTGAGTTCATCAGAGGTCAAGAGGCTCATAGACGCGCGGGCGATTGCCATAGATAACGACGTCGTTGAGGATTTTTCTGCTTCTATTTCCTACAAAGACGGCATGATTCTCAAGGTAGGAAAGCACAAAATTTTTAAGCTCATTGTTCAATGACGGGATTTTTTCTCATCGATAAGCCCGCGGGCATAACGTCGAGTGGTTGTGTTCAGAAGGTACGCCGCCTCCTCGCGCGCCACGGAATGTGGGGTCCGGCATCAGCTCTACGTATCGGCCATGCCGGTACCCTCGATTGTTATGCAACGGGTCTTCTTGTTATGGGCGTTGGTCGGCAGGCGACGCGCAGGCTTTCGTCAGTCATGACACTCGACAAAGTGTACCGGGCACGCGCACGCATGGGGCAGCTGACCAATACCCTCGACGCAACCGGCGCAACAATGAGCAACGATGAAAACGTACCATGCACTGAGGATGATCTGCGGCGCGCCATCGCGGACTTCGGTGGCGGATACCTCCAGACGCCCCCCATCTTTTGCGCATGCAAACACGATGGCGTCACACTTTCAGCACGTGCGCGCCGCCCGCAGTGCGATGTTCAAGAACTTGCCCAACGTGCCCGTGAAAAGGCCCGACCGGTCACGCTCCATGCATGTTCTCTCCTTACGTGGGCGCCACCCTTCTTTACCATCGAAGCGCATGTTTCGCATGGCACTTACGTGCGAAGCCTCATGAACGATATCGCACAGCGCCTTGCGACAGTGGCGACAACCCACGAACTGCGACGGCTAACGCTCGGCCCTTTTCGTGTCGGACACGCCATCAGTCCCGATGAACTCGAACATGGCGACATCGCCGTTCGACACCTCATGAGCATCGAAGAGCTCGAAGAAAAAATAGACTCGTGGAACACCATCCGGAAAGAAGGACGCTCGTGAATGAGCCCACCAAACGACGCATCATAACATCAACGGCACATGACGAAGTCAAACGCGTCGCCTCACTTGCATCGCACAAAGGACGAATGCGCCAGGGCGCCTACATTGCAGAGGGCGTGAGAGTCTGCACAACGCTCATCGCAGCCGGCGCGCTTCCCCGCGTCCTCTATGCGACTGAAAAGATGTGCCAATGCGGCCTTTTTGAAGCGTTGGCACTGCACGCGGACATCGTGTGTGTTGCGGACCATGTCATGAAAAAAATGAGTGCGGCGCACACGCCCAGCGGTGTCCTCGGTGTCTTTCCCATCTCACGTCGCCCCTCCCATGAATGCTTGAAGCCAGGCCTCGTTTTAGCTGAGATCGCCGATCCCGGCAATATGGGAACGCTCATGAGAACGGCAGCAGCACTCAACTTCGCGTGCGTCGTCATCGTCGGTGGGGCCGATCCATGGAGCCCCAAGGTCGTACAGGCATCGTCCGGATGCATCGCCTTTCTTTCTATTTTTTCTCTCACGTGGTCCGAACTTGTCGAGGCAAAAAATGCCGCCGATTTTCGCCTTGTCGCCCTCGTTGTCAAGGGAGGCAAAAACCCCCAGGAGCTTTCATACGATCGCGCTCTTTTGGTCGTCGGCGGCGAGGCACGCGGCATTCCTCAAGAGTGGATAAGCGACTGCGACGAGTTCCTCAGCCTTCCCATGCCAGGACCTGCCGAAAGCCTCAACGCGGCTGTCGCTGGTTCTATAGCGCTCTATATGGCACGTCGGGAACGCCCACAAAACGGCGTGTGCGATGAAAAATAGGTCACGATTTTGCTTCACGCACGTGGCCACCAGAAGGGATGGCAGCGCGAGAGACGTTTAAGTATATTCATAAGGGCCGCGCCGAGTGGTTCACTTTCAAGCTGAAGAAGTGCAAACTCGGTACAGGTAACAGTAAAACGACACCGCGCCGATCCCACAAGCGGCCGCAGGCCGACGATACCTCCAACAAGAAACCACCGTGCAACCAGCACGACGGTGCGAAAAACGGAGCTGAAAAATGCAAAAATCATGACGGCTGGCTGTTGATCTTTAGCACAGCCTTTCCAACGACCACACCATATCGTTCATAGGCGCTCACAACAAGGCGTGTAAGCTCGCCGAATGAGAGCCCAACGCCCCGCTCATTAACAATAACAACACAAAAATACGGATACGCAAAAAGGCCGTTCTCATAAAAGAGCGCTCGCAGACGCCGCCTGACACGGTTCCGCTCCGGTGCCGTTCCAATCCTACGCGGCGTAACAACCACGAGACTACCGGGGCCGCCTGCTGGAGCAGGTGCCATCAAAACGAGGACACCGGAATGGCGCACGACGCGCCTCGCCCCAGCAAAAACATCAGCAATCGAACGTTTCTGTCGCCTTCCCGTTTTTCTATCCCCTCATGATACAGCTTTATAGACAACGTGTGCAGCAGGCTTCAATACGAGGAAACCGCAAGGCGCTTGCGCCCCCTTGCACGTCGCTGATTAATGATTTTGCGGCCATCCTTTGTCGCCATGCGCTTAAGAAAGCCGTGTTTACGAAGCCGCTTTTTATTGCTTCTTCTGAACGTCGTAACTGACATACAAGTTCCTTATGTTTTTATAATACTTGAAGAAATAATATAGCAAAAGCGGTTTTTTTCAAAGACTCACGGCTAACTTTTTTGTTCACATCCGTAGTAATCAATTTTCATCGCGTGGCGAACATCGTTCATTGTTTGGCATGCTACGGCCTGAACGACTTCTGTTCCTTCAAAAAGAACCTTCATGACCGCATTAACATCCTTGGCATACTGAAGGCGACGTTCACGTATAGGCCCAAGAAGGGTGTTAAGAACATCAATGAGGCGTCTTTTTACGGCAACGTCCCCAAGACCTCCCTGCTCGTACGTGTGCTTAAGCGCGGCAACTTCGTCCTTGTCTGGGTCAAAGGCGTCAAGATAGGAAAACACGGTATTACCTTCGATCTTCCCGGGGTCGCTGGCGCGAAGGTGGTCTGGATCGGTATACATGCCCATGACCTTGGTGGCGACGACGTCGGCAGAATCAGCAAGAAAAATGGCATTGTTCATCGACTTGCTCATCTTCGCCTTGCCATCGGTGCCCGGAAGACGCGGTGTTGCCGAAATAAGAGGTCGGCATTCCTTGAGAACATCGCACGCGTACGTGTTGTTGAACGAGCGGACAATTTCATTGGTTTGTTCAAGGAGGGGAAGCTGGTCGTCACCGACGGGAATGAGTGTACCTTTAACAACGGTTATGTCGGCAGCCTGATGAACGGGATACATGAGAAACCCTGCCGGTATAGCAGCTTCAAAACCGCGCATTTGAATTTCGGCCTTGACCGTCGGATTGCGTTTGAGGCGGCTCACGGTGACGAGATTGAGGTATATAATCGCAAGTTCGGCGATTTGAGGGATCATTGACTGGATGAACATTGTTGATTTTGTTGGATCGATGCCAACGGCCATAAGGTCAAGAGCAACCTCTTTTATATTCGCGCGGACTTTTTGTGGATTGTCATAGTTATCAGTGAGGGCTTGCATGTCGGCAATGACGATGTACTGCCGATGAACGTCCTGAAGGCGAACCCAGTTTTCAAGAGAGCCGATGTAGTGACCAACATGCAACTGTCCCGTCGGCCTGAGCCCCGTGAGAATAACCTCGTGCCCTTCATGCGCCATGATAGTTCCTTGAACGCTTTATCAAACCACACAATCCAATTGCAAACAACACGTGCAAACCTTCGTGAATGACACATGCGAGACTCAGTGTAGCACCGTGCCGCACCCTTGTTAACTTGTTAATATGCTGCCGCTCACCTCAACTACCATGCAATCAACTACCGGAACCTTTTATCTTTGCGTCATGCCAGACACGATGGTTGCGCAATGGAGTGGCTTAATTTCTTCTCCAAGGGCGACTTCCTCCTCGTCATCATCATCAAACATCTCATAGCTACTTTACTACCTGCTCATAATAATCATCGAGGGCAGAAAGCACCGGTTCGGACCAAATCTCGGGGTTGTCCCTTCTTTGGTGGTTCACGATTATGTGCTTTCCATCATTGGAAATAACACCTAATAGGTAGTCAGCCGCCGAAGATAAGGTTGCCACGACCCTGTTCGTTTGCGGACTTATAAGTAAGTACCGTGGTACATTTGCTTCTTCTGCTGCCTGGTGTCCCCGCCGCCGAACCGAACCGCCTGAACCTGTCCTCCGAGTAGGGCCCTCGCCTGCTTCGAAACCAGAATGGCGTTCATGCCGCTCGTCGTCAATCGGGGCAACGACATAAGGACCGGCAAAAAAGAAAGTATTAAGATTGTGGACATTGACATGCAAGTCGGTCTCGGTAAACATGTCATATGTGCAAAGTTGATTTGCTGAAAGCTTGGAAAGCTCTCCGTGTGCCATATATCGGCTACCCATCAGTACAAACTTAAAATATTTTTCGCCTTTAAAGCATGACGGAAATGTTGAATTGGAGCACGCAAGCAAAGGCGTCTGTCGCGAAACTTTTGTATCGAATATGCGAGTACACCATACTGCACCGTTCACCGCAAGTTCGTTAGGCTCCAAACTGGCCAGACAGCTGAACGAGATGAGCATGCGTGCCTGAAGGTACGTTCGCGAGCACAACATTGGCATGAGACCGCCAAGAGCGCTCAGTTCGTAAACGATGTGTCCCTTGCCAACACCGCCAACTGAAGGATTGCGCGACATGAGCGCTATCGTGTCAAGGTTCATGACGACAACAAGAACCTCTGAACCCATTTTGGCTGCCGCCCACGCAGCTTCTATTCCGGCATGTCCGGCGCCGACAACGATAACATCAAAATTTCTATCCATCAGAAACAACGCAAAAGCACGAAAAAATCACCAACCACAAAGACGAGTCCGGCGTTGCCAGCTCGGTGTTGCTGAAAAAGCACACCCTCTACGGCTTTTCAGTATACGGAGCACGCGCTCTTTTGCAATGTGAAAAAAAGACGTCCGACAACCCGCATTCAGGAGCGACCCAAGGTGCCGCCGGCCATCGCAGCTGCACCGTGGTGCCCAGCCAGGCTCATCACAATATGACGTGCGAACGCAGACCACATCATAAGAGCGGGAGTTCCGCAATCATTGGATGCTGAAACGTCGGCCCCGTAGCGTATAAGAAGGCTCGCAAGAACTTCGTTGCGGTTGCAAAGAGCATGGTGAAGTGGTGTGTTGCCATGGACGTCGCGTGCATTTACGTCTGCATGACGTGCCACAAGAATGTGGGCGATCCTTGCCCAGTCATCATTTTTGCCTTCGGCGCTTCGCGCACGTTCTGTAGCGTAGTGAAGGGGTGTCCTGCCATGCTCGTCGCGTACGTTGGCTGTGACGGCAAAACCGTATGTGAGGCGCTTAGCAAGAAGTTCTCTGACCCCTTGCGTCGTTGCAGCGTCGCTTTTGATGTACGTGCAAAAATCTGCACTCGCTTTAAAAACAGCGAGAGCGTGTCCCAAGAGGAGCCGCCCTGCTTTAGGGCAGTAATCCTTGACTTTATTGATTAGCGTTGCTTTGTTTTTCATGAACTCATCAGATAGAGTTGCCCCGTAGGCTAAAAGTTGTCGAACGCTCCCCTCGTGCCCTTTAAACATCGCCGCCTCAAGAGGCGTTATTCCATTACGGCTGGGCAGTGATGGCTGCGCACCAAGTCGCAGGAGCGTATTAACGACAGCCACATCGGCATGCACGTTGGCGGCGATAAAAAGAGCAGTTTGGCCAAAAGGTTCAGGAGTGTTAATATTCACCCCAGCACAGCGTGCAAGCCGTTCAATCCATACAAGATTGCCTTCGCGAACTGCGCTATTGAGCGCTTCTTGGAGCACCGACACGATGTTCGTCGCACGCCGTGTTGTTTCGGCAAGAAGCATCTCAACAATTTTCCAATGTCTGCTATCGGCAGCAATATTAAGAGGGAGTTGGCCGATCTCATTGACGGCAGTTACATCGGCACCATTGGCAAGCAGAAGCTCGACCATTTCAACATTACCAATCATTGCGGCGAAGCCGAGGGCTGTTATTAAGGACGAAATTTCGGTCGCCTTATTCACAGTGGCGCCTCCGGCGAGAAGAAGGCGTGCTACGTGTACATTATTACTCTCTACGGCAAAAAAAAGTGGCGAAAATCCCTCAACGTCCTGCCTATCAACGTGTGCCCGATGTTTTAGTAAGAGCTCGACGATGTGCACATGCCCATATTTAGCGGCCTTATGGAGTGGTGTACATCCACTACGGTCGGCGATATTGGGATCGGCGCCATGAGCGAGAAGTGTTCCAACAATATTTTCCTTGCCACTAATGGTGGCCACAAGCAAGGGGGTCCTGGTGTGAGGAGGTTCACGAAGTTCATTGGGATTCGCGCCGTGCTTGAGAAGACCGATAATGCTTTCGAGATTGTTGTCTTCAATAGCGTCATAAAGTGATGACTCCATGCATGCGAGGCGCACAGAGATGAAGGCGAAAGCCACGAGACTGAACGTAAAAAGGAGTTTCAGTATTCTTCTTGGTATGTTGATGTACATGGGTAAGCCCTTCGTTGAAAATTATGGTTTAAAATAAATGACTCTCAGATCAAGATTTTACGTATGCTTATATTTATTGTGTTATTAATACACAATGGCAAGACTAGCATGATTTTATCTCTTGGCAAATGCCACCATGCCAAATATTTTTGGCGCGTTCCAAACCGCTAAGACAATATTATTTTGCGTGTCCGCAGGATAAGAAGCGAAAGTGCCGCCGGTGTCATACCGGGAATGAGAGCAGCTTGAGCAACGGTTTCTGGCTTATAATGCTGGAGCTTGTCTTGAAGTTCACGAGAAAGACCCGAAACCCCGATGTAGTCAGTTGTTGGGGCCAACGTGAGATCACGGAATACATGCGCACGTGCAATCTCCTTGTTTTCCCGCTCCAAATAAGGTTCATACAGGAGTTTGGCAGCAAGGGTGCGCAGAGCCCTTTCGGATAGGTCGTTGCCAACGATGCCTCTGATGATCGCTGCGCTCTTAGTCTGACAATCGCCACAAAGGGCGATAAGTTCACGCTTGGTTTGGGGATGCGCGTTAATGGCCTCAAGCGTCGCTGCAACGAGGTTTTCCTCAGCCTTAACATCAGCGCACATACCATCACTTACAAGCCCAAGTTCGTGGGCCTTCGGAGTCAGACGTGCAAAAGCATTATCCTGACGGAGGCTCAGACGGTGTTCGGCTCGTGACGTAAACATGCGATAGGGTTCATCAACACCGAGGCTCACGAGATCATCGATCATGATACCGATGTAACTCTGCGTACGATCGAGAGTAAAGGGCGGCAATCCACGGCCCTTGCGATGGGCATTGATGCCGGCAACGATACCCTGTCCAGCAGCCTCCTCATAACCTGTTGTGCCATTAATCTGCCCCGCGCAAAAAAGGCCTGAAATATTCTTGTGTTCGAGCGTATGTTTGAGCTGAGTTGGTGGCGCGTAATCGTACTCCACGGCATACGCAGGACGTGTAATGATCGCACGTTCAAGGCCAACCATCGAGCGAACGTAAGCAAGCTGAACGTCAAAAGGCAGCGACGTTGAAATGCCGTTGGGATAAACCTCCTGACTACTGGCGCTTTCAGGCTCGATGAAGACATGATGCGCCGTTTTGTTGGCAAAACGGGTAATTTTATCTTCGATCGATGGGCAGTATCGTGGTCCTCGTCCCGTTATATTCCCGTTAAACATTGCCGAAAGATGTTTATTGGCGCGGATAATGTCGTGCGTTTTCTCGTTGGTGTAGGCTATAAAACAGGGCTCTGTTTGACGTGGTTTATGGGGGTAAAACTCAAAAAGACACGCAATCTCCTCGGAGTCTTGACGCTCGAGTCTTGAAAAATCGACACTCGAGCGTGCGATTCTTGGAGGAGTCCCCGTTTTGAGGCGCCCAAGCTCGACACCGAGTGTTCGGAGATTCGCTGAAAGCCCCGTCGAAGCCTCTTCGCCGTTACGTCCAGCACGGTGCGTCACTTTTCCGATATGAATTGTGCCCTCAAGAAACGTTCCTGTTGCAAGGATAACGCTCGGGGCATAAAAAATCGCACCATCGCGCAGAACGACGCCTTCAACGGTATCCCCAGTGCCTTTGGCAAGAATCTGCACGACCATACCCATGCGAAGCGTAATACGCGGCGCTGCCTCGAGTTCTTGTTTTGCATAGCGGTTGTAGAGGTACTTGTCGATTTGAAGGCGCAATCCCTGAACAGCAGGACCTTTGCGCGTGTTGAGCATGCGTGCCTGAAGGTACGTTCGCGAGCACAACATTGGCATGAGACCGCCAAGAGCGCTCAGTTCGTAAACGATGTGTCCCTTGCCAACACCGCCAACTGAAGGATTGCACGACATGAGCGCTATCGTGTCAAGGTTCATGACGACAACAAGAACCTCTGAACCCATTTTGGCTGCCGCCCACGCAGCTTCTATTCCGGCATGTCCGGCGCCGACAACGATAACATCAAAATTTCTATCCATCAGAAACAACGCAAAAGCACGAAAAAATCACCAACCACAAAGACGAGTCCGGCGTTGCCAGCTCGGTGTTGCTGAAAAAGCACACCCTCTACGGCTTTTCAGTATACGGAGCACGCGCTCTTTTGCAATGTGAAAAAAAGACGTCCGACAACCCGCATTCAGGAGCGACCCAAGGTGCCGCCGGCCATCGCAGCTGCACCGTGGTGCCCAGCCAGGCTCATCACAATATGACGTGCGAACGCAGACCACATCATAAGAGCGGGAGTTCCGCAATCATTGGATGCTGAAACGTCGGCCCCGTAGCGTATAAGAAGGCTCGCAAGAACTTCGTTGCGGTTGCAAAGAGCATGGTGAAGTGGTGTGTTGCCATGGACGTCGCGTGCATTTACGTCTGCATGACGTGCCACAAGAATGTGGGCGATCCTTGCCCAGTCATCATTTTTGCCTTCGGCTGTTTGTGCGCGTGCCGTAGCATAGTGAAGAGGGGTCATGCCATGCCCGTCGCGTACGTTGGCTGTGACGGCAAAACCGTGTGTGAGACGTTTTGCAAGGAACGCGCAAGCGCACGCGGCGGTGGCGCTATCGCTTTTGACGCGCGCAAGAAAATGTATGCTCTCCTTAAAAACATTAAGAACATAATCAAGGAGTACGCGAGATCCTTCGAAGACCGTACCCTCGACGCAGGCCGGTTCATTTTTTTTATGGAGCTCCTTTATGATCTCACGAGCCCGCGCATGTTCGCTCATTACGGAATCCCCCGTGAGTGTTGCTCCGTATGCCACAAGGACCCTCACGTTATGCGCACGCGCACGCTTGATCGCCATCCACAGGGCAGTTCTGCCACGCGCATCGCGCGCCGATAGGAGCGCTCCGTGCCTCAAAAATGTTTCCAAAAGGCTTCTGCTGCCACACCCGGCAACTTCAACAAGAAGTGGCGTGTGGCAATCGAGGCCAAGAGCATTCGTGTCTGCGCCATGTCTAACGAGGATATCTGCCGAGGCCTCATGGCCGTTAGTAATGGCGATGCGAAGAGCATGCGCAAGATGTCTGTCAAGCACCAGCCCACGCACCTTTGCCTCATCAAGAAGAACACGCACAACACTCGTGCGGCCATACATGGCAGCGACGTGAAGGGGAAGATGTCCGTCGCGATCGGTGGTATTGATGACAGCACCGTATTCGATCAAAAGGCGGACTATGGAATCCTCGCCGTGTCTACTTGCAAGGTGGAGTGCACTTTCTCTCGTGAAGTCCCTCACGACGCTCCGCGTGTTGGCACCGTGATGTAAAAGGAGGCTGACCATAGCGCTATCCGAGCGTTCTACAGCGCGAAGGAGCGGTCCCATAGTGCACTCTGCCCCGACATTGTTGACGTCGGCACCACGCTCGATGAGCAATTGAGCAATCCGCAAATGACCGCCGGTGACGGCACGAAGAAGCGGTGTTTCACCACAATGGCCAAAGCCCGCAGGCACTGAGATCCCCTCCAAAGTCCTCAAACCCCAACTCATCGCCAGAAATCCACGTGATGAGTGAGGATGGCACATCTGCGCATCGCAGTTGCCCCCTTTGTTGAGAAGAAGTTCCACTGTTTCATAGTTGCCGCCGATAACAGCTACGTGGAGAGGCCGAAGTCCATCATAACCAGCAACCTCAAGAGGACATCCATTTTCAACAAGCACACGCGCAGCTTTCGTGTGGCCCAAGGCAACGGCATGATGGAGGGGTTGCCAGCCGTCAATATCACACACGCTATTACGTGCTCCGTGGTGCAAAAGTTGCATAACAATAGTGTGGCAGCCAGACATGGCTGCTTCGTGGAGTGCCGTACGACCGTTCATATCCGCAAGATTGGGATCGGCACGGTGAACTAAAAGGGCTTCGACAATATCGTCGTGCTTTGCCCGCGTAGCAAGGTGAAGGGGCGTCGTATGATACCAACGGTCAATACGGTTGGGATTGGCTCCCCGGGCAAGTATGTGAGCAACGCGCCTGAGATCACCATTCTTGGCGGCCTCATGAAGCGACGGTTCCATGCAGTAGGAACGCTCACACAGCACGCCGAAGAACAAAAATTCATACACACACAATGTCACAACACACCACATACGCACGACATGCACGCGGAGAACCCTTGTGCTACCGGGTGCGTCGATTGTAACGCACATTCTCTGCTTACGATCCTTCACGGAAACCCTTTCGAGAGGCACTTCATAACCCATCGCTTAAAAATCTCCTTTATTCAGTCTACCCCATCACACAAAAATTATTTATCCCGCGCGTCTCGCGCGTTCCTCCGACGCCTCACAGGTCATTCAGAGCAGGCTTTTGATGCGATTGCCCCGACGACATCATGGTAGTCCTTCACGTCAGCGCACAAATTTTGTATTCTAGCTGAGCTTTGCTGTGTGGTGAGCGGCATTGAGGTCGCGCCTGATGGCGGGCTTGTTTTCTCCGTTATTTTCTCGTTCCCAAGGATTTTTTACTATGACGTGCGAACGCTTTAAGATGAACGTTTTTTGTGCTCTCATTGTGCGCGATGGAGGGCGCGTTTTTCTCATACAACGTTGCAATACGCCGTGGCACAACGGGAAATACGCATGCGCTGGGGGCAGTGTCGACGGGGGCGAATCGGTGACGCACGCGATGATTCGCGAGGCTTGGGAAGAGCTTGGTATCGGTATTGCAAGCGCCGACCTTGCGACCGTCCACGCGCTCCATGTCAGAGATGGCGAACATGAAGAGTTTATTAGCTTCTTTATGGAGGCAACGGCGTGGAGCGGTGAGCCGCGCATCATGGAACCTGACAAGTGCTCCAACGCAGCTTGGTTTAGGATCGATGCCCTGCCGATGAATATAATACCCTCGCACCGGCATGTTTTTGACATGGTGAACAAGGGCGTTTTTTATAGCGAGTTTGGCTGGTAAGAACAAAGCCCGGTGCACAACTAAGCCCCGGGCTTCGGCATATATACCCTTGTGTATTTTTACTCATTTTTGCGCATATCAGCTCGACTTTGCGTGGCTTGATGAAGTTTCATAGTGCGAGCGATGCGTCTGTCCTTCACGATCTTCAGCGTTTTGCATGGTGCTGCGGCGTGTGTTGATGAGGTCTTCGTGCCCCTCTTCCTCCTGCCGTACGTGTCGTCGCTTTGGCGTGTGGCGCTGTTCCTGACGAACGTGCCCGTGCTGGTGGGTTCGGTGTTCTCGTGTTCGCGGTTTTGGTGGCCGCTCCTGATGGTTTCAGTGGTTGGTGTGTCCGAGCTCTGACCGGTGAAACCCGGCTGGGTACTGCGATTTTTCGTGGTCCGGCAGGTGATGTTTTTGCAGGTGTGCGAGCGAGGTGTGCAGCGCGAGGTGCTGCCGTGCGCGTCGGTCTGGTTGTCCTTGATGACGCGGAGCCTGCCCTCGACGTAGCAGTAGGGGCGACGACGGTCGGCTTCCTTGACGGCGTTGTTGCTGGATGCCGTACGGTCCGAGTTTCTGGAGCATGGTTGCTACTATGACCGGTGCTACGGAAGATTCCGGTTGGCGGTCGTGCTGGCGTGCGTGGAGACGGTGCCGGTGTACGCGTTGGGGTAATCATAGGAGTGGCAGCGGGAACGATAGGCACCGCGCTTGGCGCAAAGGGTGTGCGTGGTCCGTGTAACTCTGACCATATAACGTCTTTCATAAGAAGATCATTGAGGTCAGCGGCGGCTTCATGAATTTCACGTTCGTTGTTGTGCCGCGTGTATGCTTCGTTCAGGTAACGTCTGACGCATTCAAGTATGTTATGGTCGTCGGCGTACTGCGTCCCATTGACGGCATCAAAAACGCGCAAGGCATTTCCGAAGAAAGCGTAGTCGTCAGTAGCGTTTCGTCTGGCAATGCGTGGTGATGGGTGGTAAATGAGAGTAACCTGAAGGTTGTTGCTGGTGATTGTGTCAATGAATGGTTGGCGCAGCAGGGCCTCGCCGACCCAACGAACGTCGTTTGCGAAGGCGCTTGCTCCAACCATCGTGAGGAATATACGGGGGCGAGCGTAGAGGACTGCTATTTTGAGAGTAGCTTCATAGAGTGCCCTTAGAAGCATGCGTGATGCTTGTACGGCGCCTGGCGTAATGATACTAAAGTCTCTTAAACAAAAACTCGATGTTAGGATCTGCGAAATCATCTGCGTTCGGGCTGTGTCGACTGCAATATCCCCCTTGGCATCGATGTGTGTGTATACCTTAAGTCTTTGTTGAGCGCCGCTTCCTCTGCCGCCTGGTTCAGTGTCATGTCTGTCGCCGTAACCGCTCGTGACCGCTATATTATCGTGAATGGCCACGGCGACTTTTTCTTCATCACCTGGCTGGTAGGTGTAATGAGCGATTTGATCATGCGCAAGCGCCGGTCCTCCGTGGGTGTCGATAACCTTAAAGCGGTCGCCAAAAGCCGAAAGAAGGTAGCGAGGTCGGCCGAGGCAATATTTCCTCCAGAACGTTGCACCGGCTGCCGACACCGATGCCTCTTCACCCTGAGCAGCGTGGGGGAACATGTCTCCTATGCCGGCCGCTCGGTTGGCGATGCCACCCTCAAGTGGTCCAAAAAGAGTCGATGCAAGCTGGAATGCTGCACCCTTGTTCTCTGGTAGTGCCTGAAGATAGTTGACGTCGGACTGCCACGGTGTGTAAGGGTCGTAAACAATGATGCTGAAAAAGGGTCGCTGCGCCAAGGGACGTGACCCACGCGCGACAAGGCGACGGTTGAGATCGCCGAGCGTTTGGCAGTCGAATGTGCCCTGAAAAATTGTTGCTCGTCGGTAGTTGCCGTCACGGTCTTTAAAATCGCTGACCCAGCTTCCTGTGCGGCTGTGTACGTTATTGGGATTAAAGGGGTTTTCCGGCGACCATCGCGACCGTGTTCTGAAATCTCCTTCGTACATACCGATGAGATCCCTGACGAAGCTTGATCGTGGGTTTATAAGATCATGCACATCTCTCCCGTGCCACCACGTCTGCGATGGTTTTACGTCATGACGGATACCGCTTATCCATGTCGGCTCCGGCATAGGTGGCTGAGTACCACGCGCTCCCGCAAATCCGTGTGCACACCCGACGATGCAGAAAGCTGTCGCGAACGTTAGCACAACACCCTTTTTTAATTTTTTAAAAAATTTGCCCATGAGGGTACCTCCTCGCGCTTGTCATCCATACTTGTTGCGCGCAATGACTGGCATGTGAAATAAAAGTTTCTCAACTGAATTATAGCACGATTATTGGCTTTATAACACAACTATTGGCTTATTAAGTGATAATTTTTTAAAAAGTATTTTTTTGTCTTTGAGTTTTACTTCGGTCGTGTTAGAGCGAACAAAAATATAGCAAACTCACATCGAAACGATGGACGCATGAATACTTTTTTATGCTATCCTAATACTGCGTGTGTTCTTGTATGGCTGTGGCAGCCAAAGTTTGGTTTGCCATGGAGTCAAGATCGTGCTATTCTATTAGAAATAATGACGGATCGAAATTATGCGTACAATGATAACATCGTGTGCTCGTAGTGTTGTCCGCGCGGCGTGGGGACGTGAGGCTGCACACTCGTGGGGTAAGTGAACATGAAAATTAAGAAGAACGGCAACCAGTTTTTTCGTGGCGGGCCGAAAAATTTCACAAATTTTTTGATCGTCGGCTTTTTGCTTTTGCTTGTGCTTGGTGTTTTGAACCGTCTCACACCGTACACGCGGCCCGTGCATACTTTTAATTATTCACAATTTTTGGCCAAGGTCGAAGAAAACGCCGTCAAAAGCATTCGTGTTTCTGGGCAGGACGTTCAGGGCGAACTTCGGGATGGTGCGTTTTTCGAAACCGTTGTGCCTTTGACCTATAATCAGTGGGATATCCTCAGAAGTCATGCCGTCGACGTTACTTTTTCAAGCACCTCGGGCAACTATTTTCTCTGGATTCTCCTTTTGGCGCTTGTTGGGGGGTTTGTGATTGGCCTTGTTTGGTATCTTGCGCGACAAATTCGCAACGGTGCAAACAGCGCCAGCAACATGTTTCCTCTCAGCAAAAGTCGTGCGCGCATGTTCATGCCCTCGTCTATTAAAGAAAATTTTGATTCCGTTGCCGGGGCAACCGAGGCCAAGGAGGAGCTCAGGGACGTCGTTGATTTCATAAAAAATCCTGGCAAGTACCGTCGTCTTGGCGCAAAAATAACGCGAGGCGTTCTTCTTGTTGGTGAGCCCGGCAATGGAAAAACACTCCTTGCCAAAGCCGTCGCCGGGGAGGCAAGTTGCCCCTTTTTTAGCATCAGCGGTTCTGCTTTCATCGAAATATTTGTCGGTGTTGGAGCGAGCCGTGTGCGCGACCTCTTTGCCCAAGCTCGCAAGTATGCCCCAAGCATCGTATTCATCGATGAGCTTGATGCTGTTGGTGGGCGCCGTGGTAACGGCATAGGTGGCGGCAATGACGAGCGCGAGCAAACGCTCAATCAGCTGCTTACCGAAATGGACGGGTTCCAGACCAAGGAAGGTGCTGTCATTGTACTTGCTGCAACCAACCGTCCGGATGTTTTGGATAAAGCCCTTCTGAGGCCTGGAAGGTTTGATCGATGCATCATGGTTCCTTATCCTGACCTGGCAAGTCGACAAAAAATTCTCAACCTCCACGTGCGCAACGTTCCGCTTGCTCCCGATATCGACTTGAATGTGCTTGCGCGCGGCACCCCGGGTTTTTCAGGGGCCGATTTGGCAAGCCTTGTCAATGAGGCGGCGATAGCGGCTTCCAAGAACAGTCAGGATCTTGTTACTATCAATGATTTTGAGATGGCGCGCGACAAAGTTGTCCTCGGCAAGGAAATTAAAAGTATTGTGCGGTCCAAGGAGGAACTTCGCGTCACGGCCTATCACGAGGCAGGCCATGCGCTCATGACATTACTTCAACCTGAGCATACCGATCCGCTTCACAAAATTACTATCGTTGCACGTGGTAACGCCCTCGGTGTAACATATTCGTTTCCTGAAAAAGACAAATTCATGGTTGCCAAGGAAGAACTCGAAGCCGATATACTCGTGTGCATGGGTGGTCGCGCCGCCGAAGAGGTTGTCTTTGGAACAGCGACGACGGGTGCTGTTAAAGACTTTGCAGCCGCTACGTCGATAGCGCGCGATATGGTCTGCCGCTTCGGCATGTCAGAGATTGGCAAGGTTATTTACGACGGCTCCTTTGCGTACTCACAAAAAACGGCTGAACGCATCGACTGTGAAGTGAAAACTATGGTGGAGACCAGCTATGCGAAGGCGCTCGATCTTTTGAAAACGTATAGGGTTAAACTCGACCTTTTGGCAGAAAAGCTCCTAGAAAAAGAAACGCTCCACGCTGGAGAGATTTACGAGCTTCTGGGTATGGAGCCGCGCAGTGAAGTTCGTTTTGTATAAAACCTCTCACTCCTTGTATCGTGGCGCGAGATTTTTGTAAATTCCGGGGTTTCGTGGGTTCTTAGGGTGCGCCGGCACAGCTGTCGCTTAAAATCTGACCGTGTGATGGCTGCTCTTCGACAAGCGTCCGCTGGCTCTGGTATTCGATATGCGCCCCCAGTTTTTGAAGCTTCTGTGGCAGCTGATCATAGCCCCGTGCCAGATGGTGTACACCCGACATGCACGTTCTTCCATGAGCAACAAGTCCTGCAAGCATGAGTGCGCATGAAGCGCGAATGTCGGTTGCTATGACGTTTGCTCCGTAAAGGTTGTCAACCCCCATGACCGTCGCCGTGTTGTGGTCAACCTTGATTTGAGCGCCCATCTTACGCAACTCAGCAACGTGGAGAAGCCTATTTTCATAAACCGTCTCATGGACCACGCTTGTACCAGCCGCGATGCATTGGGCAGCGAGCATAGGGGCCTGAAGGTCGGTAGGAAATCCTGGGTGAGGCGCCGTTCTGAATGAAACAGCGCGAGGTTCACGCGTTGCCTCCAGCATAATGCCGACACCGTTAGAGCCCGTCGTCACGCGGTGTCCCATTTCTTCAAGTTTGAGAAGAAACATATCCATAGCATACGCGGGAGCATTAGGCAGCTCGAGAGAACCGCCGGTCATGGCAGCGGCGAGAAGCAGCGAACCCGCTTCGAGTCGGTCGAAAATCACGGCATGTCTTACAGGTTTGAGTGCTGCAACGCCTTCAATAATGAGCGTTGCCGGTGGCTCAACGTTAATGTGAGCACCCATATCCTTGAGCACGTTCATGAGATCAAAGACCTCAGGTTCCAGTGCAGCATTGATTATGCGCGTTGTTCCGCGTGTAAGCGTGGCTGCCATCATGAGGTTTTCCGTTGCCCCCACGCTCGGATATTCAAGGACGATTTTATTGGCGCGCAGCTCCTTTGCTTGTGCGGTCAGATATTGTCCGTCGATGGTGATGTCAACACCTAAACGCCTCAGGCCGCTGATATGATAGTCGATGGGGCGCGTACCGATGACGCATCCGCCCGGCAATGCAATATCGGCGCGTCCAAAGCGTGCAAGAAGAGGACCCATGACGAGAATCGAGGCACGCATTTTCTTCATGACGTCGGCATTCACGCTGCTTTTTGTAATGAGGCGTGTGTCAACCTCAAGAAGGTGTTCCTCGGGACGAAAGCGAACGCTGGCGCCGAGGCCTTCAAGCACGCTTATCATGCACCAGACGTCATCCGATGACGGAACGTTCATGAGTACCGACGTACCTTCGGTCAAAATGAGCGATGCCATGATGACAAGAACGGCATTTTTGGCACCGGCAAGATCAACAGTTCCTCGGAGTTCTGGTGATGGCTCTACAATGATACGGTCCTCGGTCATACGATGCTCCTCGTGTATCCTGACCTGCGTTAGACCACAATGTCCCTTGTAAAACGCCTGCAATCGTAACACGGTTTTTCTACTTTCGCTACTTTTGTGTGTGGGCTTTCAAAAAACGAAGCTACAGTACCACAAAAGCTGGTGCCGGCGATATTTCCCTCACCTGCCCCCGCGGGGGGCACTTTCGTGATTGTTTTTTTGTGCTAGAATGTTTCTCAAATGTGTCGTTTATGTGCGTACATTACCGTACGCGAGGCCATCACCTTTGTATTATATAATCACGGAGCAATGTGATGTTTGTTGTGTTCCATCATGTCGTTGGGTAGTGCCCTACGGGATAATTTTCCACTTCTAGCAAAGTCCGCCGCACACGGATACGCTCTTGTGTATCTCGACAACGCGGCGACCACGCCCAAGCCGCACGCTGTCATTGATGTTCTTGTTGCGTTTTATACATTTCATGCGGCCAACGTTCACCGCGGCATTTACGCGCTTGCCGAAGAAACGACAGCGCTCTACGAAAAGGCGCGCGCTGACGTTGCGGCCTTCATGGGAGCCGACGCGCATGAAATAGTTTTTACACGCGGAGCAACCGAGGGCATTAATGCCGTGGCAGCATCGTTGGCGCGTGCTCACGTTCGACGCGGCGATCAGATCGTCGTAACCGCGCTTGAACACCATTCAAATTTTGTGCCATGGCAAGAGTGCGCTCGGCGATGCGGTGCCGAGTTTTTCGTCGTTGGCGTCAACAACGATGGAACCGTGGCTATGGATGACTTTTGTGCGGTCTTGTCGCCGAAAACTAAGCTCGTTGCCGTAACACATGTTTCGAACGCGCTGGGAACGCGCGTTGATGTCGCACGCATCATAGAGGCTGCGCACGAAGTCGGGGCCAAAGTCCTCGTCGATGCTGCCCAATCGGTGGGTCACGAGGACGTCAATGTTCGTACACTCGGCTGCGATTTTTTGGTTTTTTCGGGCCACAAAGTGTTCGGTCCCCTCGGGATAGGCGTTCTCTTCATAGAACGCTCCCTCCATGAATGCATGGAACCAGCGTTCTATGGCGGTGGTATGCTTGAAAGTGTCGGAAGACACGATGCAACCTGGCTCAAGGCCCCCCATAAATTTGAGGCAGGGACGCCGCCGGTGGCCGACGCTGTTGGTTTGGCTGCCGCCCTCGCCTACGTGCGTGCCAATGTTGATTTTGTTGCGCTGCGTGCCCACGAAGCTCGCCTCTGTGCGCGTCTCATTGAGGGACTGTGCGACACCAAAAAAATCGTCGTCCACGGACCTGTTGAACAGTTGAAAAATAGTGGCCATATTGTGAGCTTCAACGTTGCCGGTGTACATCCCCATGACGTTGCGGCACACTGTGATACGTTTGGCATATGTGTCCGGGCAGGATTTCACTGCGCGCAACCACTGGCGGCGGCGCTCGGTGTGGGACCGTCGGTGCGCGTGAGTACCCACGCATTTACAACATCCGAGGATATCGACACGCTCCTTGTGAGTTTGGAAAAAATTTTTGACTAATTCTATGCGCCATTGTTATGAACATGTTCTTCGCCAGAAGAACGAAAGATGGAGGAACCATGAGAAAAATGATTCTTGCGCTCTTTGTCTTCTATGTCGGCAGCGCGCTCAGCAGCACAGACAGACGTGGACACCCCGTTGCATTCGGAGATCGCGGGCATGAGGGCACGACAGTCGTTGCGCGCGTCGCGCGGGCTGCGCAGCGCACGCTCGGCAAAGGTGCCGATTGCCTCTTCGGCAAGCCGAAGACCTTTGCGTTTGACCTTGCCATCAACACAGTTTTCGAGTACCTTTTCCCGGCGAACTATGACAAATGGTTCTATGCCCTGAGGGCTTTTGAGTGGCTTGGCAGTGCTTACGGCGATAGCCGCTTTGTTGATTACAGATTGGGACGAGAAAGACGCATCCGTCGCTGCTATAAAAGCGAAAATCCGCCGTTTTTTGATCTCCTTACCAGCGATCCCGACGTTGCCGACGCACACCCAGTACACATCGATAGAAGACGTTTTGCCTGGAGCGCCTGTACTCACGCTACAACCGATCTTTTGTGCGATGCCATAAGCAATGCCGTTGCCAAAAAAATCAACATTGGTGCGCACCCAAGGTTTCGCGAACATCCCTTTCTTGCATGCGCACTACGATGCGCGGGCAGGCTCATGCTTTCCAACGCAGTTAAAAATTTCGCCGTCCTACCGACAATGAATTTCTGCGCCCGTGTTCATCGCAGAGGTTTGCGCGAGGCATTACTATCCCTCTACCGGCGTGGAAATAATGACGGTGCCCCCCCCGCACGTCGTGGGTACTCTTTCACGCGCCCACGGGCGACATCTTTGCCTTCATGACGAGAAGGTTGGTGTGCTTGCCAGTGTTTCTAACAAAAATATTCCGTCGATGAGGTGTTATCAGGTATCATAAGCCCGTCACTGGACTCTTCTCGTACACATGACCAGGAGGATCGCGATGTTTATGCACCCTGACCAGCACGCCGTGGGCCTTTGTCAGGCACAAGCGTCGTCGTGCGGAGCTGAGTACGTTGAAGAGGCACGGGGTGGCGGCGGCGTGCACGAGGAGCCATGCCATGATGCCGCAGCAGCGCCGCGCTTCGATAGTATCCGAGCGCAGGACTACGCTAGGCTCGACAAAGCCGGGTGTGCCTACCTTGACTACACAGGAGGAGGCCTCTACGCAGCATCGCTTGTGCGTGATCACATGAAACTCCTCATGGCGAGCATTTTGGGTAACCCCCATTCTGAAAGTTCTGCCTCAAAGCTTGCCACGCGTCTTGCCGATGAGGCCCGCGGTGCCATACTTGCGTTCTTTCGAGCGTCTCCAGACGAGTACACCGTTGTCTTTACATCGAATGCAACGGGGGCTCTTAAAATTGTGGGCGAATCGTATCCATTTGAACCGGGTGGGACGTTTATGGCGACCTTTGACAATCATAATTCAGTCAATGGCATGCGTGAATTTGCAAAAACTAAAGGCGCGTCGATTGTCAACGTTCCCCTCTACTCAGCGGATCTTTCGATTGATCGAATGTTCCTTGACGATGCTCTAAGAAAGCCATGGCTAGAGTGCGGGGGGCAGATAGACAACAATCTTTTTGTATATCCCGCTCAGTCAAATTTTTCTGGCGTTCAGCACCCTCTTGAATTCATAAAACGCGCACAAAAACGCGGATGGGACGTCCTACTTGATGCGTCGGCTTTTGTTGCAACCAACCGCCTTGACCTCGGCGTCTGGCACCCGGAATTTGTCGTTTTTTCTTTTTACAAAATGTTCGGGTACCCGACAGGCGTCGGCTGTCTCATTGCCAAGCACAGTGCGTTGGCGAAACTAAGGCGGCCGTGGTTTGCTGGAGGAACGGTCAAATTTGTATCGGTGCAAGTGGGTGCGCATCGTTTGCGCGACGGCTACGCTGCTTTCGAAGATGGAACGGTCAACTACCTGAATTTGCCGGCGATCAAGCTCGGTCTTAAGTACCTTGAGACCATTGGCATAGAATCAATCCATGAACACGTAACAACCCTTGCCGGCAAGCTTAAGCGCAAACTTCGCGGTCTTCGTCACACGAACGGTGAATCGGTCGTGCGTATCTACGGTCCCCAGGTACAGTATCGCTGCGGCGGCGTAGTGACGATGAATTTCTACGACCCCGAAGGGTGCCTTTTCGATCACCGCGTCATTGAGCAGCGGGCTGCATCTTTGGGTATCTGCCTACGCACTGGTTGTTTTTGCAATCCAGGTTCCGTGGAAGCCATCAACGGTCTTGCCAACGTAGATGTGGAGGAAAACGAGGATGCGAATGAGTCAACGGTAGCCGTAGAAAACACACCGCCACGCGGTGACCGCGTCCCAGGAGCAGTGCGCATCTCGCTGGGTATCGCATCAAATGAAGCCGACATCGAACGTTTTCTGAAACTTGCCGCGACATTCATCGATGAACGCGTCAAAGATCAAGAAAAATTTGCATATTGTCGACCGGACGACAAAATCGATGCAGGGTGTTGAAGTACCCCTGCGTTACGACAAAGAAACCGGTCTGGTGTTGCACGCTCAGGAACTCTCATCTGCTACGTTCAGGAACAGTGCCACAAACCGTTGGACTCCTGACGAATCATGCCGGCAAGTTCAAGATCAAAAAGATAGACGTAAAGATCGCTGAGAGAAAGCCCCGTTTTGTGCGCCAGATCATCAACTGAACACGCCTGGCGGCATGAGCGCATGATAATGGCACCAGGTCCTTCGGCCTTATAGGAGCAACGTGAACCGCTGGCGTCTGGGCACGGGGTGGCCTTAAGGCAACCAGTGTTGGAGGTGAGGGCGGAAGATGTGCATGTTTCACGGCACGCTTCCTCATTAAACTCGACGAGGATATCGTCAACGTTTGTTACGAGCTTCGCGCCATCCTGGATAAGGGCGTGACATCCTGCACAGAGCTCGTCATCGACAGGGCCCGGCACGGCGAAAAGCTCGCGTCCCTCTTCGAGTGCATAGCGCGCGGTTATGCGTGTGCCGCTATTTTCTCCAGCCTGAACGACGAGACACCCGCGGCTGAGCCCGGCGATGACGCGGTTACGTGCCGGAAAATTACTCGCAAGAGGCTGTGCCGTGAGGGGAAATATGCTTACGAGCGTTCCGCCTGATGAGATGATATCGCCAAAAAGTTTTTTGTTGCGTACAGGGTAAGGTTCGAGCAGTCCTGAGCCAAGGACGGCAACGGTTTGTCCGCCAGAGTCAATCGTCACGCGATGGGCGGCTGTGTCGGCTCCCACGGCACCGCCACTTACGATGGTCCATCCACAGCGCACGAGTTCGGGAACCCATCCAGCTATAACACTCATGCCGTAGAAGTTTGCCCTTCGTGAGCCAATGACGGCAAGCATCTTCTGGCCGGCCAATTGAGCTCCTTGTGTGTACACGACAATGGGAGGTGAGTGGATATTTTTGAGCTGCCACGGATAGCGTTCATCGTAGACGGTCATCCATGACACATTATGGCGGCTTATAAGTTCATGTTCGCGTTCAAGCATATCACGTCGACCAAGGCCGGCAACGATGAGCTCTGCGCGCGCTTGACTAACCCCAAAAAGGTGCACAATCTCCCATGCGCGCAGGGTATACACATCGCAAAGATCCATGTCCCACGACTTTTTTTTGACGATGCGATCAACCGCGGCATAACCAATGCCATCGATGAGTGAGAAGTGGAGGATGACGTTGTTGTTGTCCATAACGTTCGTGTCTCACTGGCCGTCTTCCTGGCCTTCGAAAGCGCCCTCGAAAGCAACAACGGTTGCAACGCGCTGCCCATCATCAAGTTTGACGAGACGTACGCCTTTGGCCTGACGTCCCATGGTACGTACCTCTTTCGGCGAAAGACGGATAATTTTGCCGGCCATATCGATGAGAAGAATGTGCGAATGTTCCGAGATGCGTACTATGCCAACGACGCGGCCATTGCGTCCATCGGTCGGGATCGTGCGTACCCCAAACCCCCCGCGATGCGCGCAGCGAAAATCGGCGACGCTCACACGTTTTCCGTAGCCACCTTCGGTTGCAAAAAGGAGCTCTCCGTCAACTTTTTCGCCAACAACCTCCATGCCCACGACGTAATCATCGTCTTTGAGCCTGATACCTATGACGCCGGCAGCCTGGCGCCCCATAGAACGGACCTCGTTCTCGTGAAAATGAATCCCTTGCCCTTGCGCGGTCGCAACAATGATATCCTCGTCACCCGCGCTCAAGACACAGTATACGAGCTCATCGCTATCGTTGAGCGTAATTGCACGTATACCCGTTGACCGTATCTTTGCAAACTCGGTGGCTTCGGTTCGTTTAATGGTACCCCTCTTGGTGAGCATGATGAGGAACTTACCCTCAAGACACCGGGCACAGAGAAGCTTGACAACTGTTTCCCCTTGGGCAAGCGGAAGAAGGTTGACGACGGCTCGGCCCTTTGCAATGCGCGACGCCTCGGGAACTTCAAAAACATTGAGGCTGTACACGCGACCAAGACTTGTGAAAAAGAGGAGTTCGTCGTGGTTCTTGGCCACAAACATATCCTGCACAACATCTTCTTCACCGTCAAGGGCAGTCATGCCCATTTTACCCTTGCCGCCACGATGCTGCACGCCGTACGTTTCAAGGGGGACGCGCTTGACATAACCACGCATGGTGAGTGTGACAACAACCTCGTCGTCGGGGATAAGATCGGCCTCGGTCAAAATATCGATGGCCTCCTCGATACGCGTCTTGCGCTCGTCGGCATACTGTTTTTTCGTCTCGACGAGCTCGTTAATAATTTCTTGCTTGAGAATTTTTTCGTTGCCAAGAATCTCCTTGAGCCGCACGATCTCCTGACGCAATGTCTCTATTTCTTCATAGATCTTTTCCTGCTCCATGCCCGTCAAGCGCTGAAGGCGCATATCAAGAATCGCGCGTCCCTGAAGTTCCGAAAGGAGAAATCTTTTGTTTAATTGTGACGTCGCCTGTTCCGCTGTCTGAGAAGCTCTGATCGTGGCAATCGTTTCATCGATGTTTTTAAGTGCAATAATAAAACCGGCAAGTATGTGCGCACGTGCCTCTGCCTTTGCCAAATCGTACTGCGTGCGGCGATAGATCATCTCTTTGCGATGCAGGAGAAACTGCTCAAGCAGCTGCCGCAGATTAAAAACGAGCGGACGATTGTCAAGGAGCCCGAGCATGAGTACAGATACCGAAGTCTGTAAAGATGTATGCTGATAAAGTTGGTTTACGATGATGCTCGGAACCTCACCACGGCGCAGCTCAATGACGAGCCGCATTCCCTTTTTGTCCGATTCGTCGCGGATATTTGTCACGCCATCGATAATTTTTGTGCGTGCGAGCTCTGCTATTTTTATTGCAAGCTCGGCTTTGTTAACCATGTAAGGGAGCTCTTTGATGACGATATGTGTACCCTTTTTCGATTCTTCGATATCGACAACGCCGCGGAGCACAACATTCCCGCGCCCGGTTTTGTACGCCTTCACAATTCCTGCGCGACCGCAAATGATGCCACCGGTAGGAAAATCGGGAGCGGGAACGATGGAAAAAAGTTCGTCATCGGAAAGATTATCGCGCTCAAGAAGGGCGAGGCATGCGTCGGCAACCTCGGTAAGATTGTGAGGTGGAATCGATGTTGCCATACCGACGGCTATGCCGGTGGTTCCATTGATAAGAAGGTTGGGAAGCCGACTTGGCAAAACAGTGGGCTCGGTTGTTGAGCCATCAAAATTGGGGACAAATCCGACGGTTTCCTTGTCGATGTCGGCAAGAAGTTCAAGAGCAATCCTTGCCATGCGAACTTCTGTATAACGCATGGCAGCGGCGTTATCACCGTCAACCGAGCCCCAGTTACCTTGTCCGTCAAGGAGCGGATAGCGCTTGGAAAAGTCTTGGACCATGCCAACCATAGTGTTGTATACAGCTTGATCGCCGTGAGGATGGTATTTTCCGAGAACTTCACCGACGACACGTACTGATTTGTGGTAGGGCTTGTTGTAAAAAAAGCCGAGTTGGTACATTGTATAGAGGACACGCCGATGGACTGGCTTGAGGCCGTCACGGATGTCAGGAATCGCGCGGCTGATGACGACCGACATTGCATAATCGAGGAACGAAGTCTTGAGCTCATCTTCTATGAGTACCGGCCGGACGCTATGAAAACCTTGTCCTTGTTTATTCTCTGTCGATTCCATGTCCTCGTCCATCTCACCCCTTTGGGAAGCATCAAGAGCGGAAACGTTTGTAACGGTCACAACACAATGATTAATGATACAAAATTATCAAAAAAGAGCAATGGTGCTGGCACTTTACACAAAAGGAGCGAAAATAACAAAATGAAAAGATGTGTTTATGGAAGGGGTGTTTGACACTCTAACATTTCTATCATAGCATGTTCGTACGCTGTAGTGTTGTCGATCATCGTTAGAACTTCTAACATAAAGGGTTAACTTTATGAACAAACATATGGTGCTTCTCTTGGGCCTGTGTGGTGCCCTGCCGGCACTTACTCTCCGAGCCAGCAGTGATGCCGCGGCGAAGGGTCGTGGTAATAATCATAATCGCCTTCAAAGGATTGTTTCTGCAACCCCCCAGCCCCAGGCTCCTGGTAGTGGGAGCGGGACACCTGTTGGGCAAGCGCCTGCGGGTCGAGAGCCAGCCCAACTGCCTGTTTCTGCGAGCGCTCCCAATCCTGCGGGCGAACCGGGAGGCAGTGTAACACCGGCGTCCCAAGCGGCTGGTGCTGCTGCTCTTAGACGCGCTGCTGCTGCGGCGCCTGATGCTGCTGGAGCTGAAATTGCAACGACACCCACCGCGCCTTCTATTGCAGATGGCGCTGGGGTTCGCGGGGGCGGTGATGGAATCCGTTCCTCTGGTGATGGTCGCGCAGGTGCGCCCGGAAACGACCCCTCGCTTGAGAGTGATTCGACGCAACTCGCCGGCAGATCATCCGGTTCTTCGGCCAGCACTGTGACTAGGCGTGTTCTGTCTGAAGAAGGCGTAGATGAGCATTCCGACGGCAGCGTCGCTTCTGCCCCCGACTCCAGTAACGAATCAGGTGCTCCTCACGTAGGTGCTCCTCACGTAGGTGCTCCTCACGTAGGTGCTCCTCACGTAGGTGCTCCTCACGTAGGTGCTCCTCACGTGCCTCGGCCAAGCTTTATGGCGCGCGTCAGAAGGTTTCCAGGAAGCCTTTTTTCCGCTGTATTAAATGTGGTGTGGCCAAAGGTGCCGCTCTTGGCGCCTTACCAACAGGACAATAACACTCCTGCGGGCCTTATGGATGTTCTCCGTCAACTCGGACAGGAAAGGGTCGCAGCCGCGCGCTACGTTGCAAAACGAACGGCGTTTTGGGGAGCGTGTGGTACTGTGGTTGGCTCTTGTCTTGCCGGAAGAGGGTCATCGGAATCGGTAATCAGCGGTGGCGCTGCCATTGGCGCCCTACTGGGTGGTACTGTCGGCGGATTCATGGCACGCAGAAGTGCGCGCGTTTCCGAAATAAATCGGGCAGGCAGGGTCTTCGTTCATCGAGCAGTGCAAGGCTGCGGTCGTGTGCGTAACGGCAACGAGTGGCTTGACGGCGACGATGTAGCGGCTCAACGAGGGGATGATGATGCCGTTCCACAAAAACCGGCATCGGTACGTGCAGCAGAGCTTCTCCGTTCACGTGTCCTCTCTGGAACCCCCAACGGGGAGGAGCTTGGGTTTTTTGGCAAATTCAAAACGTATGGCCTTTTTGGGCGTCGTTACATAAGGAATATTAGCGGAGCTGCTCTTGCTGGATGTTCCGATGGGGCTGCTGAGGAAGATCTCGTCGAATATCGTCCTGCTGGTGGTGATGATGCCGGCGGCGTTGTTGAACGAGTAACCCGTGAGGAGGCGAGGGCGCGCCGAGCGGAAGACGCTGCCGCTGCTGCTGCGATGGTGGCTGCACGAGACCACGAAGATGCCGACGACGCCCACTAAAAGTACGATTCCCGGCCAAGGCCGCGTGTATTGATTGTTTTAGCGCGTAATTGTGTCCCTAGATGCGGGGCCGGTTGTACAACCGGCCCCAAATTTTTGGTGCATACTCTGCGAAGTTTTTTCTCACGATGCCTTTGTTTTTTCCGGCAGCGTGCACAGGCCGTAGTCTTTGAGTTGGTCATTGTCAATAGCCACGGGTGAATCCATGAGCGGGTCATAGCCATTCTGCGTTTTGGGAAATGCGATGACATCACGGATTGACGTTGCTCCGGCAAGAATCATGACAAGACGGTCGAGGCCCAACGCGAGACCACCGTGTGGTGGGAATCCGTACTCCTGGGCTTCAAGGAGGAAACCGAATTTTCTCCGTGCCGTTTCTGCATCGAGGCCAATGAGCGAGAAAACTTTGCTCTGTGTCGTTGCATCGTGGATCCTTATGGAGCCACCACCGATTTCGGTGCCATTGAGGACAACATCGTAGGCGCGAGCTTTAACATTCTCCGGTCGTTCGCGTTCCCAGCCATCGTGGGGTGAGGTGAAGGGGTGATGCGTGGCATCGAAGGATTTTGTCTCTTCGTTGTATTCAAGGAGCGGAAAGTTGGTGACCCACGAAAGGTGAAAGGTGCCCTGGGCAACGAAATTGAGTGCGCGAGCAAGTTCAAGGCGCAGCCGCCCCAAGCTCGTCCATGCATTTTTGAATGGTCCGGCGATGAGAAAAAGCGTGCTGTTTGGCTTTACGCATGGAATAAGTCGGCGACATTCATCGAAGAACGTTGCCGGCAAAAGTTTTGCAAGCGGTGATTCAAGGCTTCCATTTTCGCGAATGCGAATCCAGACGATTCCCTCGGCACCGATTTCGGAAGCACGGCCACTCCAGGTGTCAAGTTCGGAGCGTGAGAAGTGATGCTCGTCGATACAAAGAGCGCCGACGCGGCCGCCGCGTGCCACAATAGATGCCAAAAACTTAACCTCGGTGTGTTCAAAAAGCGTGGTGCAGTCATGAATTTCTAGGCCAAAGCGTAAGTCTGGCTTATCGGAACCGTAAAGGGCGAAGGCACGATCATACGACATTGAAGGAAAAGGAAGCTTCAGTTCAAGGCCAAGAGCCTTTTTGAAAATATGCGCAAGGAGTTCCTCAACGAGCGATCTGATGTCGGCTTCGGTGATGAACGACATTTCCAGATCAAGTTGCGTAAATTCTTGCTGACGGTCGGCTCTGAAGGCTTCGTCGCGGAAACACCGCGCGACTTGGAAGTACCTTTCAATGCCCCCGGCCATGAGAAGTTGTTTATAGAGCTGCGGCGATTGAGGCAACGCGTAAAAAAAACGTTTGTGAACGCTCGACGGCACGATAAATTCTCGTGCCCCTTCGGGCGTGTTTTTTGTCAAAATCGGCGTTTCAATTTCATAAAAGCCACGTGACTGCAAAAATTCGCGTGCGGCAAACGTTACCGTGTTGCGCAGTGCAAGACGCTCCCTATTTTTCGCGCAGCGCAGATCTAAATATCTATATCGATAGCGGAGCTCTTCATCGACATTCGTCGTGTCCTCAAGAGCAAAGGGCGGCGTCTTGGAGCGATTGAGGATGGCAAGTGCTGTTACCCGGACCTCTATGGTGCCCGTCGGCATCGCGGGATTGATCATTGCCGGTGAACGTTTGACGACGGTTCCCGTTGCATGTATGACAAATTCGGGGCGCAGCGATGCCGCCAGTTCATGCGCCGCCGCCGAAACGCTCGGATCAAAGACAAGTTGGACGATGCCGGAGCGGTCGCGCATATCGATGAAAACGAGTCCGCCGTGGTCACGACGTCTATTGACCCAGCCGGCCACCGTTACCGTTGCGGCTACATAGGTTTCATCGACACATCCACAAAAAACGGTTCTTTCAAAGCGCTGCACCTTGTTCCTTATACGCCCTGAGGCTAAAAAGTGTACTCAAACCCAAGGTTGTATGTGACAGCAACGTTGCTGCCGAGATTCGGAATGCCCTCTTTAGTGTATCCGGAGACATCGCGCCTATCAAGGGCAGCAACTTGAGCTGACGTGAGAGGCTTGCCAAGAATGTCGTCCCAATGCCCTCCGGGAATGAACGTCGAAAAAATGAAAAACGCTTTGAAGTTTTTGAGGGGGTAATATTCGGCGAAGAAATTAAGCTCGGTGCCTAAAAATTGCTCGGCGTTTCGGTTGAGATCTTTGCGCGTGGCGACATCAAAGCACGGTGTAGGCTCGTCCTGCCAGAAGAAAAGGATATTGGGGTTGATGTTAAAGGAACGGTCACTGTCCCATTTTTTCTTCTTGTTGAGGGCAAAGCCGGTGAACCTGATGTTGGTAAAGTGAAGGAGCGATGGCGCGGCGCGACCAAGGAGTCGATTGATGGGCAAGGAGAGAGGCCTCTTGAGTTTGCCAGCCGAACCCAGGATAAAGGCACTTTTGACGCGCTTGCCGTAGTACAGTTCCTGAACACTGATAAAGCCCGAATACACGCCATCTTTGTTGCCGGTGTGAGGATTTTCATCGCCTGAAGCAATGCCGGCAGTGGCAGCAATTTTGAGCGAATCATCAGAACGCTTGAGCTCGCCGTCGATGACAAACATCCAACCGTCAAACTTGTTCTCGTAAGGATCACGGAACCTCGTTGCTGAATTGGCGATATAAATTGTTGGACCGTTGAGGTATCCCAGGTCGCCGGCAACCGTACCGATAATCTGACCATTGAAGGCTTCCGCGCGCGTTGCATCTTCGATAATGTCCTGCGAGGGACCGCTTACATACGGTATTTTTTTGCCGTTCTGCGGATCGGCAGGATTGTTGGGATTTTGATACACGGCTTGTGAGTTGACCTCGGTAAGCGTGCCAGAAATATTTGATATGTTGATGGTGTTTCTGTCCCATCCCCTAACCCATTGCTGACCAAGGTTAAGCCCGTAATCAAAACCAAAACCGCAGCACGGCCCTTCGTACTCTCCGGCTGCACCGATGGTTCCCAAAAGACTGCTTGCTCCTCCCAAAAACTCAACACGCTGTTCAGGATCGTTGACATAGAGCCAGTAGGGCTCAAATGTTGCCTTGCCACACGCTTCATTATTAAACATGCTCCAAAAGAGACGCCCGGCAACAAGAAACGTTACGATGCCATAGCCGCGCTCGGGACAGTTTTGGCGTCCGTATGCCTGTCCGTAGATGAATTCGCCCGTGTCGCCCAAGGAGCTGCTTTTGTTATTAAGAAGAGCGGTGTAAAAATCGTACGTCAAATTGGGATCAACGATGAGGCCTGAAAGTTTTGCGCCGAAGGCGTACTGGTCGACGATATCGTCGGTATAGAAGCCAAGGACTTCTGGACCGACGGCGTATGCCGAACCCAAAGAGATGCCGCGGCCAAGTTCGAATTTAAACGCACCGATGGTGAAGGTGGTACGCCGCGGAAGGCTCAGACGGAGTGCTTCGCCAAGATCAATTTCCATCCACAGCTCACGAATCCACAAAATGTGGCGCGGAAGGGCGTGGTCGTGAGGCCCGAAAACAGTTTCTGAAAGTTTGACGGGCGAAAGCGTTGTTCCAGCAATGCTTCGCGGATTTCCCCAAATACCACGATTACGTATGGTAGAGAAAAATTCAATTGACTTATTTTTATGTGTTTCAAGCCCGTATATGACGTCGAGATTAAGATCGATCATGTGTCGCCAGAAAATGATGCGATCAAAGCCGTTGTTGCTGTTGAGTAAACTTACGTTCTTGCCAAAAAACATTTCCGGCTTGAACATGCCGGAGAACTCATATGAACAGTCGATACCTTCAACGTACGACCTGACTTTGGCGTCGACGTACGTGAAAGGCGAGCATAGACAAAGAACAAGGCACCCAAGCAACGCTCTGACAGCACGTAAACTCATAACCCCTCGATGCTTTCGATTCTTTAGGCTATAAAAATTTTCTGGAAAACACACCATAGACTAGATAATTAGCGTTGGTTGTCAATGAAAATCAGCGTGCCTTTTCATCAAGAGCAACGGACGTACTACCGCGCCATCGTGCTCTGATCAAAATATTTACAATTGCAAATATAATATTGCATATGGGGCAAAAATAGTTTTACTCTATACATAGGGTGAATATTATTTTGACCTACTGGATATTGTTCTTGGCCATTGGCCTCTAAATGCTCAAGGAGAAGCTCATCATGAAGAACGTTTACGCCTGTTGGTGCTTTGTTATCGTGCCCTTGATTGCCGCATCTGTGACAGGTACACCGATAATTCGGAAAGCAGCTTTTACTAATGGCACGAGTCTTACGATTGCCATACAATTTACCGAACACGATGGCTCTGGCAAAGAATTTGACGTTGGTGCCCAGGACTCGAAGACGTTTATAATTCCTGCCGGATCGGGCGTGACTGGCATTGATATTGTTAGCATCAATGGCGTTGTCTATCCTGTTGCCATGGGAGATTCGTGCAAACCAGTTCATGCTGGCCAAACGTGGACAATGACGCCATCTGGTACGTATGGGACATCGTCGTACGTGCTGAATTTGGCACGGGGTGATGCCACCGTATGGTCATCCGCTTCGTTGCCGGAACGAACATGTTCGTTTAACAACAAAAGTAAAAACGTTCCTGTTAAAATACGCTTCAAGGCCGGCGGAGTTACTGCAAAGACGAGTGAAGTTACGGTTCAGCCTGGGCAAACCGCACCGCTTTCCCTCGGAACTCTGGGCTACACGGAGGGAATCGAGCTTCTTGGATTTGTTTTCGGCGGAGGAACTTACGTACTTCCTGCCGATTGTGGAGAAACTCTGGCACGGACATTTACCGGCCAAAACTGGGATTTTGAACAAGAGGGAAGTATTGACGATCCAGCGTGCAAACTTGCGCTTAAACACTCAGGAAAAGACGAAGTCGTATGGTCAACCGACTCATTGCCCCCGCTTACGTGCACATTCGACAACAGCCGAACGCGCTCACGGGTACGTATGAAATTCACAGCAAAGGGTGTAGGAGGAAGTTTTTCATCAGACGAATTTACCGTTGAAGGTGGACAAAAACAGGCGTGGAAAAGTCCCCTGGGCACCTGTCCGTTAACCATAACGCTTCTTGCCATAACACAATCTGACGGAACGGTTGTTGCATTGCCTGCAGGTGGAGTAACACATAGCGTAAGTGCAACGGTATGCCATCAGCCGTTATGGTTATTGACAACGATGCCCAAGTCCGAAACTACCATCAAATATTCTCTTATAAAAGACGCCAACATTCTATGGTCTTCGGACGCCGTGCCAATCGCAAGTCAAACCCCTGCCAGTGCGCAATAACCTCGTCTCACGAGATGCGTTGGGGTGATTTAAAGCGTTTCTGCTTCCCTTTTGAGAGCCCAGATAAGTTCAAGGGCCTTGCGCGGCGACAGCTCGTCGGCATCGATGTCGTTGAGTTTTTTTGCGATTGCCGCATAGAGCACAAGCTGCTGCTTTTCATGAGGCGTGAGTTCCGTACGTGGGGATGCTGATTCCCTCGTGGCGTTGGAATGTGAGTGTGGCGAGGTGGATGCAGTTGAGGTCCCAGCAATTAATGCGGTGGCGTCGGATGTCAAAGTGCCCAGAATTTCCCGGGCGCGTGCAATGACGGGTGATGGCAGGCCTGCTATCTTGGCGACCTCGATGCCAAAACTGCCATCTGCTATTCCCTTGGCGATGGTATAAAGAAAAACTATGCCGTGGACTGTTTTTGTGCATGCTGCGTGGTAGTTTTCGATACCGGCAAAGCGCTCCTTGAGTGTTGTCAGCTCGTGGTAATGGGTTGCAAAGAGGCAGCGCGCACCAACGTTGCAAAAAAGGTATTCGATGATTGCCTGGGCGAGAGCGAGTCCATCGAAGGTACTTGTGCCTCGGCCAACTTCATCAAGGACGACGAGACTACGTGCCGTCGCTGCGGTACAAATATGCGCCGTTTCCTCCATTTCCATGAGGAAGGTGCTTTTCCCCTCAGCGAGACTGTCGCCGGCGCCTATGCGGGTGAAAATGCGATCAAGAATAGCTAGCCGTGCCGATGAGGCAGGAACAAATGATCCTGCCTGCGCAAGGATGCACGTGAGGGCGACGTGGCGTAAAAATGTTGATTTGCCGCCCATATTGGGGCCAGTGATGATCCACAGAGATTCGTCGTCGGCAAGATGAACGTTGTTGGGAATGAACCGATGTGCAAGAACTCGTTCGACGACGGGATGGCGACCCTCGGTAATAATGATATCACGACCGTCGTGAATCTCAGGTCGCGCGTAACCATACTCGTAGGCTGCGTGGGCAAGACCGAAAAGAGCGTCAAGCGACGAAAGAGCGTACGATGTGACACGCAGAGCGTGAATAGAGCGCGCTACGTGCTCCTTCACGCTTTCGAAGATTTCGACTTCACGTTCGTCAGATGCTTGTTGTGCTACACGTATGTCGCGTTCGAGGCTTTGCAGAGATGGTGTCGTGAAGCGTTCTTTACCGGCGAGCGTCTGCTGTCGCACGTAGTTGCTCGGAACGCGATCAAGGTTTGCTTTAGTAATTTCAATGGAGTAGCCGTATGCTTGGCTGTAGCGAATCTTGAGCGATGAGATGCCCGTGATTCGCTGCTCGTGCTCTTCAAGTTCAAGAAGGTACCGCTGAGAGTTGCAGGCACGCTCACGGAGAGTATCAATGTCGGCATCAAAACCTGGACGTATGATAAAACCGCGCATTTCATCATCATCGAGGGCATTTTTGAGAAGATGGTAAAGATCGCCAAAGTCGTAAATGCGCTCCCTGAGCGTGACGATGAGCTCGGACCCCGTGATGCCTCCAAGAACTTCGCGGACGTTCGCCAAAGCGGCAAGTGAGCGTGCGAGGGCACGGTATCCGCACACGTCGGCGCGGCCGAGAGCAATGCGTCCAACGAGGCGTTCTAGATCCCCGATACCAGCAAAGAGCTCGCGAACTTTCGCCATGCAAGCCACGTTTGTGGCGATTATTTGAAGGGCATCGTGGCGCTGTTCGATGGCACGTCGCTCAACGAGGGGGCATGTTATCCACTTTTTGATGGTGCGTGACCCCATGGACGTGACTGCTTTGTCAACTGTGCCCACGAGGGTGTTATCACGACCGCCATCATAGGCGTTCTTGACAATTTCGAGGTTGCGCATGGTGGCGGCATCAAGAACAAGAAAGTCATTAGGTTCATAGAAGGCGAGGTTATTAAAATGTGCAAGGGCCTCACGCTGATTTTTGCTCATGTAGAGATAAAAAGAGGTAAGCGCCGCCCGCAGGGCCTGCCGTTGTGCAAGATCCTCATGCACATTGGTGCGGAACTGGCGTTCAAGCCACCCGCTCACTTCGTCGTTGTGGGCCGCCTCGTCACGCGTGTCAACGATGCTCGTAAAAAAGCTACGCTGCTGAAAGAACGGCCTAAAGCCAGCAGCATGAGACGGTATGAGGATTTCATCAGGAACAAAGCGTTCAAGTTCGGCGTCAAGATTCTTGTCAGCATTGGCTGGTAGAACGGTGCCAAAAAGGCGGGCTGCTAGCAGTTCCCCAAAAAGCAGTCCCCATGACTCATGCGAGGGGAAAAAAGAAAGCACGTATGAGGCCGAGCGGTCGTTGAGGAATTTTTCTTCCGTGAGCGTGCCCGGCGTCAGAACCTGTGTAACGCTCCTCCTGACAAGACTTCCTGGCTTGGGTTCCTCGAGCTGATCGCAAAGGGCAACCTTAAAGCCTCCTTTAACCAACTTTGAAAGGTAGTGGTCGACGTTGGCAAGGGGCACTCCGGCCAAAGGAATAGGGGCACCGTTGTATGTACCCCTTTTGGTGAGCGTTATGCCCAAAAACGACGCGGCAACGTGTGCATCGTCAAAGAAAAGTTCATAAAAATCGCCAACCTGAAAAAGCACGAGCGCATCGCAGAACTGAGCTTTGATGTCGACATATTGCCGCATGAGCGGCGTCAAGGTGTCGCGTCCGTCCTCGGGTAACATCATCGATGGGTACGTGTCCTTTCACGTGGCTGAGCACATCGATGCCTTACGCGGCAAGGCGGCTGCGTTAGTCACACCCTTCTATACGGTGCAATCGTGCGTTTGGCAATGTTGAACATGTTTAACGTAGGCGCCATAGGAACCGCGAGCAAGCTCGTTCATGCACGAAAGTGCTGCCGCGCCTTGGGACAGACAGAGCTGCGCCATGCTGATTTTGAGCATTTGGCTATTGAAATAATAGCCGGCGTAAAGACCAGCAGCAGAGACGGCAAGTGAGGCAAGCGCGATGGCATTATCTGCGATGTATGCACGCGTGCGACCAAGTGTGCTACCAACCGCACTGTTGGTTAGCGCCATGTCGATCTCAGCCATAATGTCTTCTTCTACCTGTTTCTCGCGCATGAGTGCAAGCTCGTCATGGAGATGGTCGAGGCTCTCCTGCATCACGTGCAAACGCCTGGCAATGTCGGCATTATCAACATTTTCCCGTGCTACGCTGGCATCGGCAATCTCATCATGTACCGCCGCATCGCTGTCAAAAGGGTGGTCGTCCACGCGCCGCGCTACCTGCTCATTGGCGAATACCGCTGTGCATGACATCATAAGCGCAAAAACCACCACCGACGCATAGAAACGAAGTACGAACGCATCTTCCACGAGATCACTCCCTCACCATCATGCTAAAGGCCACGAACCGCCAACCGGCGCGCACCGGTTGCTTACGTCCTCCAAGTATAAGCACGCGGAAAATTTTTCCAATTTTTGCCTAAAAAAAATGGTCGGGGCGGCCAGACTCGAACTGGCAACCCCTCGCTCCCAAAGCGAGTGCGCTACCAATTGCGCCACACCCCGACCTAAGAAATACCGGGCGCCGACTTCAGCGCGCCACAGTAGAGATAGTACGCAAGTCAATGTAGCGATTTTCTCAGCAGCTTGCAACAAGATTGTACTATTTTTTTTACTTCGTGCAGGCGTGGATTGCAAAAACTGGTTTTAGTTGCCCGGAGATTTGATTGCGGGAGTTTTACAGTAGGTATTTATAGCCTCTGCGCTCAATTTCTGACGTCCTTCTCGCGCCGGTGACTGTAGATGGTAATAATTTGATGGGCAGGTAGCTTCTGCGTTGCCTAAACACTTTGCCACGGATCCATCGTAATAAATCATAGAGAAATTTTCGTAAGGAAAACCGGCAAAAGGGAAGGGCAAATACTTGACCCCATGAGGTGTTTTAATATTTAGTTTTTGATTACGAAGTTCATCAAGTGTTCTCTCTTTGTATGGCGATACGTCAAGAACATTTTTCTTCCATATATTTTTTTCATCACCGTGGCCCTGAGCAACGTAGAGGAACTCGCTTATTTTCTCATTGTATCGCGGCACGTAGTCCAACCCCTTGCCGTGCATATCGGCGAAGATATCGTAGAGCGCATCAAGGGCAGCCTGCGGAGCCGTGCGGGGATCTTTGTGTTGCGTTCCTTCCACATATATAACAATCCTGGGCATCACGTTAGCCGGGTTCTTGGCAAATTCTGGTGGAGAGCAAACAACTTTAAATCCGGCTATGTGGTTATTGAGCACACCACCGGTTTTGGTATGCCATGCAAGTCTCATGACAACATCTTCAAGATCCTCATTACGTGGCATGAGATGAATTTTGTACTGATAGACGGCTTCTTTCGGCATGTTCGAACTTCCCAGTATTGTACCAACTTCCATCATGTGGGGCCGAGCATGTCTTGTTCCATCAAGGTTCGTGCCAAGCTTTAATTCGTATGTTTTGGGAAGCCCAAATGGAGTAGTTATACCCTCAGCCATTCTTTTTATAGCATTCACAAGAAGGCGCAGGCGCACAGATTCGGCTGTCGTTTTACAAGCAGCCTCGATGCAGCCGCCGCCCTCCCAACCTGAGCATTGTGTTTGTTCTTGTAGTATTTTTATAAAGCGTGGTAGTCGCGCAACATCGCAAGAAATATGCCCAACGTCCATGGCTTGTTCGGTTTCGAAGGTGCGATCCCATCGTGTCTTCGGCTGGTCTGAAAGATAGCTAAAAAGCGCGTCATTATACTCTTGTGTCAGACAGGTAAATCTTGGCGGTAGTGGCTTAGAAAGTCCTTCTTTTAACTTATTGAGCAAACTTGCGAGTTCGTCCTCCGTCACATCGGCAAGTCCGTGGCTACGATAAGTACCACGAGAACCTTTGCCAAGGTAGTGTTCCCATGTTTCCGGCAGGGTGATTTTGATGGCTTTGCCCGCACCGCCCTCAACACCCTTCTCCTCTGCAACCGGAGCTGTGGAGGCGTTTATGAAGGAGATCGCGAGGCCAATAACTAGAACGGCTGCAACACCCACAATTGAACACGACACACTTCGCGAACGCATTGCTCGCACAATAATTTTCTTCATGGTCATGAACCTTCTTTTACTCTGTCCTTATATCTACGTTACGCCCCTCGTGCTTTTGCCCTCTTTATCACTCCATTACGGGTAGTTGAGCACGTGGCGGTTGACCGACGGGGCCGGCTGGGGCTTGCGTCCGACAAAATCCGCGATAAAGGATGGCTGTGCACGGTAGGCGTGCAGGGTTTTCAAGGTGGTAGTAGTGGGGATTCCTAAAGCCACCGGTTTTACCTTTGTAGTACACCATCTTCTCGTCTTCATAGGGGAACGCATCGAAGGGAAATGTTTCCCGAAGAGCAGGATTGCTCAAGAACAAGGGATCAACGGGATACCCCCCGAAGATCGCGATTGCTGACAAGTCAGCATCCCCCGCGAGAGCTGCAATCTGCTCTTCCCATATCTTTTTGTCTTTGTTAGTACCTTGAGCGACGTACAAAAAGGAAGTTATTTTGTCGCTAAATTTCGGCTCGTACCCGAGTCCACGTTCATGGAAATCACAAAATGCATTGTACATGACGTTGAGCACGCTCTGTGCTGCCTGCGTGCCGCCGCCTACATATACGACAATTTTCGGTGTGCCTTTGCCTGCGGCATACGTTGACGGGGTGCATATAACCTTGAAGCCAAGGATATTGTTGTTCAATTCGCTGTTACTTCGTGTCAGCCAAGCAAGGCGTAACACAACATCCTCGAGGTCATCTTCACGGGGCATAAGGTATATGAGATATTGTTTGACGGTGTCCCGGCGACGTATTATTCGGTCGTGGACTGCACCGACCTCCATCGCGCGGGGGCGCTTGGCGCGAAGTTCTGACCTGAACGTTGAAAGCTTAGTTGGATCGCCCGGCATTCCACTTAAGTACCTGCTGACGGCGTTAACAAGAAGTCTTAGGCGCGCCGATTCGGCCGTCATGGTTACTGCTTGCTCGAGTGAATCTCTGACGCCTTTGGCTTCGAGCGCCTGCTTGAATGGCTCAATAAGGAACTCATCGCAATCAATACACGACACGTCGTAGGCACGCTCATAATCATTGGCAAATTCCAGACTACTAGGATTAAATGCCGGGTGTAGATACTCGTTTATGATCTCCTGGTAGTGAGGAATCAAACACGAAAATTCTGCCGGAAGAGCGCCATTGATACGCTCGTTGATGGCATCACGAAACAGACGCCCTGCCACCTCGAAATCCCCCGGCGCTCTCTCTGCATAGCTACCCACCCGATGAGGGTGACTGGGTGCAGCGACTTCTGCCCCAGCTCTCCTGGAGGGCGCCTGCCACAATTTTGCCTGGATTTTTCTGCGAAGATTTCCTGCCGCTTGATCGAAATCTCTCTGTTGCCGTTGAGCTTCTTGTTCTCTTTGCTCGTAACCGGTGTCTTGTGTCAGTTCGGCGGCGCCTTGAAGCACAGGCCGCCCTTGGTTGGTTCTTCGTGCGGCACCTTCGATAAAACCAGTCATGAGAACAAGCGTTAGTCTTGCAACAACGACAAAACCCCACACGCCTGCAACACCGTGCCTACCGTGCTGCCTGGTGAAAAGGACTTTTCTTGCAAGCACACCTCTTGAAGCGCTAAGACATTTCTCTCTTTCATATTTCAGCATAGTACACTCCCTCCACTCTTGTGCTGCCGTGAGCGACAACCCAAACTCTTTCTACCATTGCTACCCTTTCCCAATACAACCAATGTACACCAACGTGATTTCCAAAAACAATATTTTTTAATACTTGCGAACAAATTTTTCATTTTTGAAATAAAATTATTGAAATATGACTACGCGGGGGGCTAGACTGAGCATTAAGTACATCACACAACGGGCACAGGCATTCGCGGCCACGGTGAGATAGACGTTTCTGGTTGAGTTTTAGGTTCGCGCGTTACGTGTGAATTGAGTGAGACGCAGAAAATGGAGGTACGTTATGCATATTATTCATTGGAGGCCTTGGGCAGAGCTTGAGGAGGCGTTTGAAAATCACATTCGTGGTCTTGATTTTGGCATCGATGTGTATGAGGACGCTGGCAACGTAGTTGTCGAAATGCAGGCCCCGGGTATAAAACCTGATGAGGTCGACATAGAGGTCATCGATAACGTACTTCACGTTCGCGGTGCTCATGCGCAAGAAAAGGAAAAGAGCGAGAAACACTTTTATCGCAAAGAAATACGGCGTGGTAGTTTCGAAAAAACCGTCGTGTTACCATCGGCCGTACATGCCGAGCAGGCGAAGGCCTCTTTCGAGCACGGAATGCTCAGAATTACCATTCCGCTTGAGAAGGCCAAGGAAGCGCACAAAGTGAAGATCGAGGCCCACTAATCCTTTTTTAGGGGGTAGCGACCTGCACGCATGGGGCCGGTATCATCGCGCTTGTGTCACAAGTAGGTTCGCTTGTCGGACGCATACTGGGCAAAAGCGACTTGATCACCGGCCTCGTTTGTTTGAGGCGGTAGCGCATAAAGAAGGAGGCGTTGCTGGTCAGGAACGTACGCACTGGCACCGACTGAAAACGTGCTTACGCCTCCTTTGCAGTGCACGTGTTTGCTCGTTACACAAGTAACGAAGGGAACGAAGTTCCCCGGCGCGAGTGAAGCTATGAGGCCACGGGGTTCGTAAATGGAGGCGGTCTGGACAACGTCTTTGCTGACGGGCAATACGTCAACCTTGAGAAGGTCAATGCGGTCTATGCCGAGGCCGTAAGGGGTTCGTGATCCGGTATTTTCGGTGCATACAAGATAGAGCGCTCCGGAGAAGTCGTTGACGAAACTCATGCCGCGGTAATCGGCGTGGCCGTCGCCGCCCTCAAATTCATGCGCAGGCACGTGGATCATGCGCTGGGCGCCAAGACCACCGGAGAGGTTGTCAGGGTGAGAAAAGTAAAAATCAAGACCACGCTCGCGTATGCCGCCAGTTCCGTCGGTCCACACGGCTAGGACAAAAGTTCCGTTGGCAAGCTTGGTGAGTGCCGCCGCGCGCGCGTTACATTCTGGTCTATCGACAGTGATGCCTATATCACGCGGGTTGAGCGGGTCGCTGAGGTCGCAGACAACGACGGCCGACGCATTGTCGCGCGTGACCGGTGCTGCCAGGTAAATGCCGCACATATCGGTGGCGCCGGCACGCCAGGTTCCTGGCATGATCTTGAGTTTGGTGATCACGCGATCGCAGTGCGGTGCACATTTTTTACGTATATTTTTCTTCCACGTTAGTTCTTCGCGTTGTGAATCCATGGCGACGATGAAAAGCTCAGGCTCGGGAACCATGGCATCGTTGCCCGTTATGGCGGCATAAGAACCAAGCCCAAGATGGCCAGGAAGCCGTTTGATTGATTGCAGTTGGAGGGATCCTTGGACGAACGACCTTTTTTTGTGCCAGCGTTGTCGCTGTGCACGTCCCTTCGATGGTGGTACGATGGCATCGTCGACCCACGCGCAAAAATTTTCGCGTGCCTTTACGGGGATATTGCCGAAGGCGTGCACAACATCGAAGACCCAGGGGTTGTTTTCACGCGAGCCCTTTTTTGTAACATGAATCTCCGCCGCATGGAGGAAACCCGTTCCCAGCGATACGGCAACAACGACAGCAACTGTTTGGCACAGCGTTGTGTTCATGGCTTTCCTTGAAAAACACGAAACAAGAGAACTATCCGTGCAGTGTTACGGTTATTTCTTGAGAATGCTGAGGAATGCTTCCTGAGAAATTTCGACATTTCCTACCCTCTTCATGCGCTTCTTGCCTTCTTTTTGCTTTTCCAAAAGTTTGCGCTTACGCGTGATATCACCGCCGTAGCACTTTGCTGTGACATCCTTGCGAAGTGGCGATACCGAGGCGCGCGCTATCACTTTTGCACCAATGGTAGCCTGAATGATGACTTCAAAAAGTTGGCGTTGAATTTCTTTTCTGAGCCTTTCGACGAGGTCGCGTCCAACGTAATAGGCCTTGTCAACGTGGACAATGCACGAGAGCGCATCGACTTCCTTTTTATTAAGGAGAATGTCCATCTTGACGAGCTTTGCTGGTTCGTAGCCGGCCTCCTCGTAATCAAGGCTTGCGTACCCTGAGCTTATCGATTTGAGCTCATCGTAAAAATCGAGGGCAACTTCGTTGAGTGGCAGTGTGTATCTGAGCATGACGCGGTCTTCATCGATGTAGCTCAGGTCGTTCTGCTTGCCGCGCCTTTCTTCGCATAGTTTGATAATAGCGCCTACGTATTTGTTGGGTGTTATAACGGTTGCCTTGATGATGGGCTCGAAAATGGTCTCTATTTCATGAGCCTCAGGAAAATCCGATGGGCTTTCAATAGTGACAAGATCATCGCCATGTTTGAGCTTGAGCTGATAACGCACACTGGGCGCCGTGGCGATGACGCTCAAGTTGTATTCTTGTTCGAGCCGTTGCTTAAAGACGTCCATGTGAAGAAGACCGAGAAATCCGCACCTGAAACCGAGACCGAGTGCCGGAGAACTCTTTTTTTCGACGCTCACACTGGCATCGTTGAGGGTAAGTTTTTCGATGGCGTCGCGCAGGAGGTCAAACTCGTCGCTATCAACCGGATAAATGCCAGCAAAAACCATGGGCTTTGCCGGTTTAAAACCTGCAAAAATTTCAACCGAGTCCTTGGTGTGAAAAATCGTATCACCTATGCGTGCCTCACGTATCGTCTTCATGCCCGTTATGAGATACCCGACCTGACCAGCATAGAGTGCTTGACCGGGCGTCTCATGGGGATACATGAGGCCGAGCTCAAGGACCTCGTAGGAACGGTTGTCGTGAGCGAGCGTAATGTGATCACCACATTCGATGACGCCGTCTTTGACGGCAATGAGGCATACGACGCCGCGGTAAGAATCAAACCATGAATCAAAAAGGAGTGCCCGCAACGATCGATTCCCGTCGCCATCCGGGCACGGCACATGGTCAATAACGGCGTGTAAAATTTCGTGAATGCCAACGCCCGATTTTGCCGATGCCAAAATTATGTCGTTTTCCTGAAAGTCAAAGAGTTTGCTCATGTGGTGCTTGGTTCGTTCAACGTCGGCACCCGTTATATCTATTTTGTTGATGACGGGTATAATGGCCAGGTTCTGCTCAAAGGCCAGGTAGAAGTTGGCAATCGTTTGTGCCTCGACACCCTGAGACGCATCAACAAGGAGCACGGCTCCCTGACACGCGTAGAGTGATCGTGAAACTTCGTAACTAAAATCGACATGCCCGGGGGTGTCGATGAGGTTGAGAAGGTACGTCGAGCCATTATAATCGTAAAACATAGAAGCCGTCTGGGCCTTGACGGTGATGCCTCGCTCACGTTCAACCTGAAGCTTATCGAGAAATTGTTCTTTCTTCATGCGTTCCGACACGGTTCCGGTCACCTCAAGGAGCCTATCAGAAAGCGTTGATTTGCCATGATCGATGTGAGCGATGATGGCAAAATTACGAATGCTGCTCGGTCCAAACGTACTTAACTCGCGCAATCGTGGACGCATATAACCTGACGCTCTTGTGAACGAAGAAATCCTAGGCACCGTTCTTGAGGGGTGGGTACAAAAAACTTCCACCACAGTGCTTAGTGTATGGAAAGAGAGGCATTTAGGCAATTGCACGTCGTCTCCCCAGGCAATAACAGCAAGAGTCCTCTCTGAATGCACTATGATGGGGAGAAGGCCCTGCGCGGGCGGCGGAATTAATGCCCTGCGCGGGCGGCACCAAAGGGAGGGTTGCACGCCCAACCCCCCTTGGATCCCCAAAGGCAATAACAGCAAGAGTCCTCTCTGAAGAACGCCCTACGCGGGCATGCACCAAAGGGAGGGTTGCGCCGCCCAACCTCCCTCTGGACTCCCAAGGGCGCCAACAGCCTGTTGGATCCTCTCCCGCGCGTTATCCACGACACGACTTAATGGCTTGCCTTGCAGGGCAAGACAAACCATACGTCGGTCATGGGACGCGCTACCGGAATGATACCAAGGCACATTCATAGAAGGCAGACCTCTTGCATAAAAGCGGCTAACACCGATGCAGAACATCAGCGATTGCCGGAAAATATTTTTCCACGATCTGGTTGCTTTGGATTATTTTCGCGTGAATTTTCATAGAATTGCTGGCAACCTGCGCGCGCTCACCGCGCGCCATTCAGGCATCATCGAGTTCCAGAGCAAAGAGACCAAAGGATCTAAAAGCATCTGGCGCTTTGAGGTGACCGATAGTGCGAGCGCGGGCGAGAGGAAACTTAAGTTTTTCGAAACGCCGCCAGGGGAGAAAGAGCCGGTGAAAACTTACACGTTTACCATTACAGTCGTAAAACAGCAGAAAATTCAAAGCTCCGCCCGGGGCACAGTCAACCCACATTTGCTTTTTCCATTTGCAAAATAATTAAAATTTCGTAGAATCTAATTCTGTGCTATCTCATGGGTTTTAGATTTCTTTTTGCAAACAATCGTGCGCGGCGTGTATCACCGCAGATCTTCGCACTCCACGGGCAAAGACGTGTGGGGGTGGTCTGGCTCTGCGGACGCCGGGATCGCCAACCTGGTGTTTGAAGTACCGGCGGTCGTTACACAGTTTTCGAGAGCCAGAAGCCGTTGTTCCATGTTTAAAAAGTTAGAATTGTTTTATGAAAACAGCAAAAATTTTCTTGATCGCGCTTTTGACGACGCTCGGCGCACGCACAGTGTACGGTGCTGCCAACAAAAAATTAACGAAAAAAGAAGGCGGGCAAGCGGGGGTTACTCGCGACGTCGTCGTATGTCTCGACGCTGCATCAGTTCCCGATTATCGCCATGTCTCTCGTCGGGCGGTGCCCCAGCCCACCGCGGTAGAGACGTTGAGCATGTATCGAGATATCAATGATGCCCTCCTGGCGATCAACCACGTCGTTCAGGATGTCTTTGGTGGACAGCTCACCCTTGGCGACATCGCCTTTGACGATCAAAAATGTCACCTCGTTGCCCTGTGTGCGCGGGTTGCCGACGGATTCGTCAAGCATTATGCCGTGCGTTCAGCAACCGCGATTCTTGATCGCCTTGCGTCAATCGATGCAACTTTTCGGCCAGAAAGTGCCCTTACACGGCTTTTAATATGTTCGTGGGATGGTGCTGATATCGAATTTTTTAGAGAATCTCTGACAACCGAAGCAACAATTCTCGGCCTTTTTTACGAGCTAAAAACTCTCTTGACAAAGTACCTTTTGTGCGCCGACAAGGCGAGCGATATGTTTCTTTTCCCCAAGAACAATCGCGAAGTTCGCGATTTGCATGAAAAAAAGTATGGAACGGTCTTTCCCTACCGCATTGCTGAGGTAACGAAGGCCGGACAACCTGTTCTTCTGAAAAAAATCACCGATCTCCTTGGCCAGCACGCGTACCTCACCAATAAAAGCGAGGCTTGCCGCTTTGAAGAGTACGCACGTGGACTTGCAAAGAGCAACGATGAATTTAGGAAAAACCTCGGGTGGTACGCGCTACGCTCCATGTACGAGGACTTTCTTCTTGAGAGCTTTGCCAAAGATGTTACGCGTAAAGTTGGCTGTGCTTTTGAAAGACTCCTTGGGGACGCTCCGTGGAAGGGAATGGTCCTTCACGACGGCGTGCGACAGCACATCGAGGGCATCAGGCACACTATCCTTCAATTGCGCGGAATTCCCAACGGTGCGTGTAGCGCTGCCAATCGGCACCTTCTGAGCTCTATCACGAACCTCATATACGATTACCGAAACTTTTCCTCCGTTTCTTCGCTGCCCGCAATGTACTACATTTTTGAGGAAATCATGAACGTTTTCACGAAATCGTGCCCGGCGGAGGGCCGCTCTGAGACGGAAGATTTACTTGAAGGGCTACGCTTCGTTGCGGGACGCAGGCACGAGGCTCACCAAATCTTCGATCGTATCAGCGAATTTTTGGACATCTACGAAACAGCGTCGCGCGCCCTCCCGGCTGGGCTCGCAACCCCGTGTTCGGAAATCAAAAAAAGTACCGACGAAGTGCTCTCCGCACGCCTCGGCGATGATGGTGGCACCCGGGGCTTTGGACATCTTTCGGATGTCGACAGACGCGCCCAGATTGACTATATCATGAAAACATACTTTCCTGACGAAACCAGTCAAGGGCACGCACGAAAAAAGTCGCGTGCGCACGCGCGCCGCGCTGCCGGCGAAACCCCGGACCGTTGCCCAGCACACAAAAAAAATAACAAAAAAAGCACCACCGCTCGATGCGATGAAGATGGCAGTGAGTATGCCAACGCTGCGTCGACAAACGAGGGAGGGACGGCGGCGGGCGCTGTACAGGCATGCTGCGTCCAGGAACATGCATCACGACCGGTTGCTCCACGGTATGACGATCGAATTCTGCGATGGTTTAACCCAAAATTTTGCGAGCAGCATCGCAATTTTTGCCAAGCAAACTCCTGCACGGGCATTGGGGACTGCCGCCACGATATCATCTACCACACTTTTGCTCCCTCTGCTGATGTATATCTTCTCAATGAAGGCAGATGCGACTATTGGCAAGGGAATCTGCGCTTCAGCCTCCCAGGCAAGCTCATGTGCAACGATGGTCAAGGAACCTTTGCCATTTTTAGCTGCACGCGAGGTGCCGATGGCAAAATTTACCATCGCCAATACCGGCCGACGACACCGCAACGAATAACCGATGAGTTTCATATCGAAGCCACGCAGACAAACATAGCCATCGGAGGGCCTGCGTCAACGGACCATGAGTCACTCAATGTTGTGTCACGCTCCAGAGCCGTGCGTGTCGCAACCATCGCAGCAGAAACGCCACACTACGTGATCATCAATGATCCAGCTAATGATATACGCGTCATTTTGTTCAAATGTGGCCACCACGACAATCCTGGAGGACCTGCCAATGCCTAAGATTCAGAGGATAAAGATCTACGACCGACGCAACGATCTTTGCATCATTCTCTACCGGCGGTGGGCCACGTCGTAAAACAATGGATCTGTTGCAAAAAATGGCAGAGCTCGTATGTTGTTGATGTGCTGGTCTGGAGATTTTTGGAAGGTGTTTCATGTACATGCGAAGGGATTTGATCATGACGAGTATCGTGCGTTTCTGCGTCCTTGTGTCTCTCGGTATGGGTACAGTAGCATTGTGTAGTTCGGATGGTCCAGCTGCTGCACGACCGCAACGCCTGGGGAGCCATGCCGTACGCGTGTTGGATGGTCTTCTTACGCGCAGAATTAATCCCGGCGTCAAAGCCATCGGATACGCTGCCATTGCATGTGTGTACCCACGTGCGAGACGCGCCATTTTTCGAAACCCAGCGACACCTCTTTCTCGTCTTGTCGCCGTCGCTGAAAGTATTGTCGCCGTGCCCAGTCTTGTTCACATGCTCAATGATCTTGATAGCGGACCGCTCTGTCCTTTGCGGCGGATCTTCAATAAGCTGGCTACTCCATTTTTCATAGGAACGGTGTTTGCCCTGCCGCTCGATATTATGGCGATCGCGTTCGGCTCGAGAGGTTTGGGAACCATGGCAACCTCCCGCGCTAGAGCCCACAGTCTTGACGCATCAGCAGCAGCGCAGGGATTATTTCGCAGGTCGCGGTTGTCGCGGGGGAGCTTAAATGTCGCCGAAGCAGTGCTCAACGCGCCCGGGCAGGTCGCACGCGCGTCTTCGTTTGCGTCCATGGTAGGCTGGTCGCTCGGTAAAGCTAGGAACTCGCTTCACGATGTGTGCCAGGTGTACCTCCAGAGGGGAGCCGGACACGACGATGCATCAGGCGATGAGGCAGCGGGCGGCGGCAATAGACTCGGTTCCCATTAGCAGATTAGCAGATGGGGCATCGTGCACGCATTCTCTTTTCGTGACGCGATGGAGGGAGGCTGCACTTGTAGCTTTGACGTGGCGCACGCAGGTGGTTGCCGAGGCAACGCCACACAGGGAGTCTCGGCAGTCGTCGCGTTGTTAGCGGGCGTCTATGATGCCGCGATAGTGCACTGGTACGTGAGCACCAAAGATCGAGGACCAAGGGACTTCTTTGAGGATCGTCGGATAGACTATCTCGTCGTCGAGCTGAGCATGCGTGTACCATGAAGCGTCGATGATGCCCTCTTCGCGCGCTTCCGGCGGTGCCGCGATGGTACCATGGGCGGGGGCCCCTCGGCATAAAAACCAAACCTTGAGTGTGCGGTCACCACGTTCAGTAGCAAGGTCTTCGATGAAGACGACTCTTTTGGGTTCCACGATGAGTACCGTTTCTTCGCGAACCTCACGCACGAGTGCCTCAGGAAGATTTTCATTGTGCTGGACACCGCCACCGGGGTCCACGAGAAAGGTTGTGCCCGCGCGCTGATAGCGAACGAGGGCAACGGCATCCTGCTGAAAAAGCAGTGCAGCAGAGGCAAGGCGAACAACGGTATTGCTGGTATCATCCATGGAACGGTCCCTTCGTGACAAAAAACTTTGCACAGGCACAAGCACAGCCGGGTGAGTATGTGCGCAAAAATTAACCTCACCAAGCCTATTCCATCGGGCGGAAATGTTTGCTCGCATGTGAGACATGAGGGGCATTCGGCAGCGGCGGTTGAATGTTTTTTGATTTACTCTATGCTCATACGGGTTCATATATGCTTGGCGGGCTGATGGCCCGAGATGGTGAGACATGAAACTTTCTCTTGCGTGGATATTTGACCATATAGAGCATCGCCGTGCCGAGGTTGATGTTGACGATCTTATGGGCCGCGTTCGCCGAACAACAGCCGAGGTTGACGCCTTTTATAAGATTCACGCCGCTCCTTATAACTTCGACGTGGTCGTCGCGAACCACATCGATGGCGATGGTTGTCTCGTCCGTAACAGCGTGTCACAAGCAGAACATAAACTTCCCGCACGTGCCGCCGCGCGCGTCGGTCAGTCCTTCGTCGTCGTTTGCGAGCATGCGGGTGACATGCGGTGGGCAACCCTTAAGGACGTCGGTGGATACCGTGATGCGCTCATACCGGCAGTCGATGGCAGCTGTACAACCAGTTCTGTCGCGCATTCCATGGGCGTCGATATCGACGATTACATTATAGAAGTTGACAACAAGTCCCTCACTCATCGACCCGATTTGTGGTGTCACCGCGGCTTCGCCCGTGAAATCGCTGCCATTCTCGGCGTGCATCTCAAACCTCTTGAAAATTTTTTAAGCGCCTCATCCGTCAAAAATATTACCGCGAGCACCGTTAAAGCCTCCGAAAGTGGCTCATTCTCCCTTACCTTGCACGATTCAAAAATATGCCAACGCTACGCCGGGCTTCTTGTTACAGGGATCGGTCCTGCACCGTGTTCGCTCGCCATGCTCACGCGTTTGGCGCGCGTTGATTGCCGCCCCATCGATCTCGTGGTTGACGGTACCAACTATGTCATGCTTGACGTAGGATCGCCGCTTCACGCTTTCGATGCCGACAAGATACCGACAAAAACCATCGCTGTACGTTTCGCGTGTCCCGGAGAAAAACTCGTTCTCCTTGATGGGCAAACCGTGACACTTTCAAGCGATGATTGCGTTATCACCGATGGCACGTCCCCCCTAGCACTCGCCGGGATTATGGGGGGATCAGGTACAGCCGTCGATGAACAAACGCGTGCGGTCTTTGTCGAGGCAGCATGCTTCGATGCTTATACAATTCGCAAAACCGCTGCACATCTTCACGTGCGTACCGAAAGCTCGGCGCGCTTTGAAAAAACCCTCGACCCCAATGCCCCGCCGCTGGCTCTGGCACGTTTAGTGCGCGTATGGCGGGATGCCGGGCTCACCATGGACGTCGAACATCCCATCGTGTGCGTCGGCGAGCATGCTCGCGAGAACACCATCATTGTCGAACATGATTTTCTTGAAAGGCGTCTCGGCGTCGTACTCGAGCATGATTTTGTGAGTAACGCCCTCACGCGCCTTGCTTTCAGCGTTGCCAAGGAGACTGGTAGCCGAGGTGTTACGTACGCTGTAACGGTCCCGACATTTCGGGCTGGCAAGGATATTACGATCAAAGAGGATATCGTTGAAGAAGTCGGCCGTTGCCTGGGCTACGATACTATCAAGCCCATCTTGCCGCGACGCGATATGGCGGCGTTCAGTACACACGCCATGCTGGGGCTGAGAGCGCTCAAAGATATCATGGTTAACGCACTTGCCATGCGCGAGGTCTACAATTACGCACTTTGTGACGAGGCGTTTCTCCGCAGCATTGATTGGGAACCGACCGAGACGATTGATATTGCCAATCCTCTTTCGGAAAACGCGCGGCGCATGGTTACAACACTCATTCCCGGCCTTCTCAACAATGTTATCGTCAACGGGCCTGGTCGCGACATCCTGAGGTTTTTTGAGTTTGCCCGCACGTGGCAGCCCTCGCGTCAACCGTGTGAGCAGCGCGTACTCGCCGGCGTTTTTTTTGAGCGCGCGCGTCCGCTTGATTTTTACGAGATTAAAGATCTTTTTGCAACGTTTTTTGATGCGATCACACTCAACGTTGTATGGCGTAGGATGGATGCGCCGCGGTATCCTTGGCTTGCGCCGTGCCACAGTGCCGATCTTATCCATGAGGGTACCGTCATAGGATATGCCGGTCAGTGCGGCCCCTCCTGGAGCGAGCGCATCCTCGGAGGTTATGCGTATGTTTTTGAGCTCGATGGCGATTTCCTCCTCTCGTACAGCGCGCCGCGTGCACGTTTCGTGCCGTCATCGAGGTACCCGGGTGTCGAGCGCGATGTGAGCATCCTCGTCCCCACTGATCTTACCGTTGATGCCGTGGCTGCTGGCATACAAGCATCGCATCCATCGATTACGTCGGTTGTTCTCGTTGATTTTTTCACAAAGGACGAGTGGCATGACAAGCGGTCGCTCACCTTCCGCTGCACCATTCACAACCGAACCGCGACGCTCACAAGCTCGGATGTTGACACGGTATGGTCGAGGGTTGTGAGGAAACTCGAAGACATGGGCGCGCGTGTCAGATGAAGACTACGACGAAGTCTCCTGGCTCGACTGCGATGCGCCTCATCGTGTACACAACTCTGGGGGCGGTGGTTCTTGCTGTTGATCGTCTTACCAAAGCTTTTGTCGCCGAGAACATCACGGGGCCGGTTGATGTCATCTCGGGCGTTTCGCTTGTTTTTGTTAAAAATCGCGGTATTTCTCTCGGGCTTTTTAACGCGCAGAACACCACAATTTTTGTGGGGACAAGCTTTCTTGTCGCGATAGTTGGGTGTCTCCTTGCGTGGCACACGTACCTGCGCTGGGTTCGTGCGGAGTCCGTAGTGGGCGAGGTGTTGGTACTTGCCGGTGCCTTCTCCAACATGGTCGATCGGTGTGTGTATGCGGGGGTCATTGATTTTATAGAGCTTTCCTTGTGTGGCTATAGTTGGCCGGCGTTCAATGTCGCTGATAGCGCGATTGTGGCCGGCGTCTCCGTGATGCTCATCCGTTACTGGCGTAACCCATAAAGCGTAAGTCATGAACGAACAAACATCGTTGAGTGTACGTGTTGCGACGCTGGGACCCATCGGGTACCTTACTATGCCAGGAACGGTGGCGAGCATCGTTGCCACGCCGCTTGTGTGCTTCGTGCATGCATGCCTGCCCGTGTGGCTTTATGTTGGCTTCGTCGCCGTTGCAACGTGCCTTGCGCTTGGGATCATTGGCACGGCTCTTGAAAGTTTCAAGGGCAAACACGATCCCGCAGAAATAGTCCTCGACGAGGTTATTGGTTGCTTCGTAGTGTTCTGTTTCGTACCACTAACATGGTTCACAGTGCCCTTCGGGCTTGCTCTTTTTCGCTTTTTTGACATCACAAAGTGGTTTGGTGTGGCGCGTGCTGAACGACTCGTTGGTGCTTACGGTGTCCTCGTTGATGATATTTTGGCCGCAATTTTAGCGAACCTCACCTTACGCCTCGGGCTCCACGTCGGAGGATTTTTGTGAAGAGGTTTCTTGGCGGATCACTGAGGGACGTCCTGGCGAAAGCCGGCAAGGCCACGGCTCATTTATTTTTTCCCGCATGCTGCTCGTACTGCAAGTGCCTCATGCGTGAAAGAGTGGTTCTGTGCCGTCGGTGCCTTGGCATGGTCAGACCGCTTGTTTCGCATACGCTGCCCCTGACACGTACGCACACCATGAGAGTCCTTGCAATCTCCGATTATCGCGACCCCATAAGGCCCCTCATTTTGGCAAAGCGATGGTCAGACATCCTCGCGGCGCGGCACCTCGGGAGCCTTGTGTGGGACCTTACGAATTTCCGCACCATGCCAGCGGATTACATTATCCCCGTCCCCCTTCATTGGACACGCACACTCCGCCGTGGATTTAATCAAGCCCATGAAATGGCCAACGTCCTGGCTCGCAATCGACGCGCCAGTGTTGTTGGCATTTTGCGACGCATCAAACGCACACAATTTCAGAGCGATCTTTCGGCCGAGGAGCGAGAACACAACGTTCACGAAGCGTTTCAACTCGTTGCCTGCGAACGCCAAGTTTACCGCACCAAAAACCTCGTCCTCGTCGATGATGTGCTCACAACGGGTGCGACGCTTCAGGCTGCGGCGCGGGAACTTCTCAAGCTCAAGCCATCATCGATCACCGCCGTCGTCGCGTGCCGCGTGGTGTAAAAAGTGTGCCGCCGGAAGCAAAGACTAACCCGCTCAATCGGCAAGATCGTCTTGCACGATGGTTATGTTGCTGTTTTGGTCGATGGTGATGATGTCAAGAACGCCGTCGCCGTCAATGTCACCTGCCGCCATTGCCACGAATCCTTGAGAGTCGGTCCCTGATCCACCCGCTCCTCCGACGGGCGCGCCGAGTTTGCCGGTGAAGTAATTTTTCCCCTCAGCACCGGGGAATCCGTAGGTGTAGTAAAATTTTTCGTTGGCGCCACCGCCCGCATATCCCTCCGGCTTCCAACCAACTCCTCCCTGGCCGCTGAGTGCCGGCGAGTAGCTGCCATTTTCTGCCCAATAAGCCTTTTCTGCCGCGTAAATCGAGTTTAGATTCATGTAGGCCTCGGCTCGCTTGGCCTTCGCTAAAAAGCGCATGAAGTTCGGCATCGCGATGGCGGCCAAAAATGCCATAATGGCGACGACAATCATGAGCTCAACGAGCGTAAACCCCGGCTTCTCTTTGCGGTGGCGCATCGTCTTCATTTTCCCGTCCTCTTTACCTATGCACGATCGTTGCTCGAAACCCACCAACGCGTAGCATCGCACGCTACCACTCAACCGTTCTCACGCACTCAGATACGACTGGCCCGCCCGTGCTGTGTGGCGCGGCGGGGGGCGGGCCAACGTTAACGTTAAAAAGGTTGCACCTGCGGCGGCTGTACGCGTTCACGTCGAGCACGATTTTCATGGGTACCACGGACTTCGTGGGCACGTCGACGCCAACATGCGCTTTCCGGAGTGTTGTCTTCGACGCCGCCGTTGTTATTCTCGCGTTTGCCGCAACAGCCATCTTGTAAGCACGAGCACCCCTTTTGCCGGCACATGCATCCTTTGAGACACGAGCATCGTTTGGTTGTTTCGCACTTCTGGTCGGCAATTTTGAGTTCGCAAAGACAATAGTCGCACGTGGGCTTCTGTCTTCGAGCGGATCTTTGGCACAGACTCACGTGAACATAAGCCACTACGACAAAACCCACGAGCGCATACGCGAACATTTTCTTCACAGGCGCCTCCCCCAGCTCAACAAAGATATGCGTACACATCCATGCTAACACGCGAGCATAGTGGCACACAACCTTATGAGGTCCTGGGGGTTGGAAGTAAGGCCCGAGCCGGTGCTTTCACGCATCACCGGCCCCTTAAAAACCCACGATCATTCGTCGGCTCGGACGGAGACTAACCACCGTCCACCGTCAAACGCTCCTTAGCTGGGTTTTATGACTGTAATGGTAAACGTGTAAGTTTTCACCGGCTCTTTCTCCCCTGGCGGCGTTTCGAAAAACTTAAGTTTCCTCTCGCCCGCGCTCGCACTATCGGTCACCTTAAAGTGCCAGGTGCTTTTCTGAGAAGCTCCAACTCCTCCACCGGGGTTAGGTGCTTCGGTCTCTTTGCTCAGGAACTTGATGCCTACCGGCAATGTTTCCTGCAGGTTTACGATATACCCCGTCGAAAAATTTTCCGCAAGCACAACATCAAAACAATCGCCAACTTTCACATCTGCTTTCCTGGGTGCATCGGATTCAGCTGTGAGCACGGGATGAGTACCCACGAGAGCGAAGCTTGCAAATGCCGCGAAGCCTGCAAGCGCATAAGAATATACCAACATCTTCATCGGACACCTCCATCGTTTAAAGTGGAAACTAAAAAGCGCCGCAAACAAACACAGTCACACTACCATGACGTACCCGCAGCACCACAAATTTCATACTAGAATAATTCTATATAAAAAATCAACAAAATTTTTACAATTTGTTTACATAAGTATAGGATGGTCACCCGTTGCATGTGAAGCATTAATGTGTAAACTCAAACAGACTGAATGGAGTTATTTTAGCCTATTTGTTTTTGTCATGGTTTTTGTTTGCCGACATGCGATTGTTGTTTTGCTTCTCGAGCAAGGGACGAAAACGACGCATCTGCAGTGGCGGTCACGGATAATCTTTGTTGTTCATTGTGCGTGCTGCGGTTTTTGTGGAGGTGCTATGAATGTGGGTAGTGCTCATCGTGTGAGGCCAGTCTCTTTGTTTATCCGTGGCATTTTCTCTGCGCTGTGGGTCTGCGTCGCTTTTGTGCCCGGCGGCATGATTGGCGCCATGGATAACCCTAAAATTTTCGCGCCCACGTCGCGGCGTGACCACCATATCGTGACACCCTCTCAACAGCCTGAAGGTGTACTGCAATGCTTCGACGAGCGTGCCGATACTCCTCTTCACGCGGCCGCGAGAACTGGAGAGGTCGACTTTGTTTGTGAGCTCATAGAATCAGGGGCAGCGGTAAATGCACGAGACACTCGGGGGGCCACACCGCTCCATGATGCCGCTGAACGTAATCGTGCAGATGTGATTGGTCCACTTGTGGCTGGTTGTGCACACGTTGATTCGCGGAATTGTTGCGGCGATACGCCACTTCATAGTGCTGCCAAGCATGGTTGTGCCGATGCCGCGCAGGCCCTTCTGGATGTCGATGCGTCGTGTCTGGCCAGAAATAAGGCCTGCGAGACGCCCCTCCATATAGCAGCAAGAAGCGGCTTCGATAACGTCGTGGCGAACATCGTGAACGATGCCGACAAACGACGGGTCCTCGGGACGCTTCTTGCAATGAAAGACCGTCAGGGTGCTACACCGCTCCACGCAGCTGCACGTGCCGGCCAGGGAGGAGTTCTTGGTACGATCCTTGCATGGGCAAGAGTTCGGGGTTTGGTTGGCCGGGTCCTAGCGGAAGGGGATGAAAATGGCGATTCCCCCCTCCACCTCGCCGCATGGCTTGGTCGCGTTGCAGCAGTGAGCGTTATTCTCGGCAACGGTGCCGCCATCAATGGCACTAACTTCGCCAGACAAACACCTCTTCATTTGGCGGCGATTACGGGAAAGGTTGACGTTATAAACATGCTCATGCGGGCCGCTTACGATCGCGGCATCGGTCGACGAACTCTCCTGAGCTGCGACGGTGCCAACCAAATTCCTCTCCACATGGCGGCTTGGCAAGGCGAAAGAGCGGCGCTCGACGCACTCATAGCATGGGCTCGGCATTCAGGAGTATATGACGAAGTTTTGGAAGCACAGAGCACGGCTGGCAGAACAGTGCTTCATCAGGCGGCTCTTTCGCGTATGGCAGCCAGTCGTGAAACATTTGACGAGCTTTTGAAAATTAGAAACCAAAGACCCTATCGCGTCACACGGATTACACCTCTTGATGTACTCCTGCTCCTTGACTACGAGGAATACAGGTACAAGGCTGAAGACGAGATTGGCGCACTCACCGAGAGCCTCATCGTGGCCGTGTGCAACGCTGACCCTTCGCCGATCGTAGCAAGTTCATCACTCCTCCACAACTGGATGCGGCTTTATGCCGAGAAGAACGTTGAAAAAGCATTGGAGGGTTGGTCGGTGTTTACAACGATTGTCGCCGACGAATCCTCGGGACCCGGTGATTTTGTCGTACTTATACCTCCTGTTGACGTTGCTATGGAGGAACTTGGAACTTCGAGCCTTCTCTCGGTCCTTGGCCTGCACGATGAAGTTCTCAGGCGCATCGAAAACGGCAAACTCCGTGACTTTTTTAGGACGCTGCCCGCGTGTTGTACGAGCTTCGACGTACACCATTTGTGCGCTATTTTTTCACGCGAAAGTACGAGGCCTACGAGGTTCATTGTTCAAGGTCATGGAACAAGAGAAACTTTTGCGGGCGTGGACCTTGGCAGTCTTGGCGCGCTCATGGCCTTGTTCAATGGTATACGGGCACAATTTGTCCTCTTCGTAACGTGTTTTGGTGGATCAGCCAAGCTCGTGGCACTCCAAAAAATAATTAACGGTATGATAGGCAGCCGGAGACGATCGATGAACACCGGCGTGCGCATGCCAAAAAACAGAGCGTACTACAGCACCGTCGTACAAAGTACTTTGAGCAATCTTCGTCGTAGCGGAGTTTTCAAAAATTCGTCTTCTTCGCATCCCAGACAATGTGGTGCAAAAAGAGCCCGTGAATCCCTTCGGCTTGTTATTGCAGCATGGAAAATGGCACAGGCCCTCACGTGGACACGAGAGCCCTCCGGTCTTAACTATTTTGTTGCGGTGGTGGCGACTGCCGACAATGAAGTTCGCAGCTTTATTCCTTTTCAGCACAAATTTTTCAGGCGTCTTGATGCATTTTTAGATACTTACCATCATGCGCGCGCACAGGCGCACGAGGGGGACAAGCTTTCTCAAGGTCTCGGCTATACACTCAAGGCCTTTTACGATGGTAGCCCCGACCTTTGTCATTTGGCTTCGGTTCGATTTCCCGGCACCCGTACGTTTTTTAGGGCCGCACGTGTCGACGATATGGAAGTTATTACGTACCCTCGTATTCAAAAAATCCTCCTTGAATCATGCACGGAGCCGGGAGCAAAGGGTCGTGTTTGCGACGCGACAATAAACGTTGCTAGGCACGTCAAGTACGTTCAGGTCTATCCATGTGATCTCAGTCGCGTAAATTTTATGTTTGACAGACGCATGGACACCACGAATACGCGATCGGGAATAACTGCACCTTTGTATCCAATCTTTATTTCAAGAATGCCGTCTGGCCCGGCAAGCCACTTTATAAAATCGGTGACATGGCAAGCCCCCGGCGGCCTTTGTTCTGACGACGAACTCAAAAAGTTTGTTCTTGAGGCATTCATACGTCCTTTGTGGAAACTCTCCGGGCCACGGGCAAAGGCGTGGTTCATAGGCAAGATAATCATTGTCACCGACGAGGGGGCGGTTGCCTACCGACATGTGGTCATTCATAAGCCTGATACATCATCTTCAGAACAATCATCATGGGGCCTCAACCGCGGCAAAGTCCCTCCTCAGGCTTCGCTCAGTTACGTCGACATCCGCGGGCGCTGCGAACACCACATGTTTTTGTGCTTGCCGGTTGGCGATGTGCACGATCGCAGCGACACGCAATGGCGTTGCAACCTCGGTTTCCCGGGGCGGTGGACCATCGATGATTATTGCGTCAACGCCCTTAAAGTCTTTGGCGAGACACGTGCAGGTGGGGCAGCGCTTGGCGAGGCATCGGCGTACATGGAGGGACCCGAGGAACAAAAGGAAGCCTTCGAGGGTTTTTTCTGGGAAACATCAACCGAGTTAGGCTGTCCTACGACAACGAGGTTTTCATGTGCGCACCCACGTGCATGTCCGCGCCAAACGGGGATCAGACACACGTGTGCTTCCCTCCCGTCCGTGAGAAACGTGACGTCGTAGTAGCGCACCCTGTTTGAGAAACTTTTGTAGTAAAATTTTGTTTCCTGCGGCGCTTGTGGTAGCATCATTGCCAGTTTTGATGAGTTCAGAGTGGCCAAGGTGCAATACATGAATTACCTTCGTTTCTCATGATACCCCTCGCGTTGTGTATCAAAAATTTTCTCAGTTATGGGCCAGATGTCCAGACGGTCGATTTTACGCCGTATTCACTCATTTGTCTCTCCGGCAAGAACGGTCATGGCAAATCGGCGCTCCTTGATGCTATGACGTGGGCACTGTGGGGCCAGGCACGCCGAGCGCCCGGAAGTTGTCGCTCCGACGACAGTCTCCTCCACACCGGCCAGACGAATATGATGGTGGTCATGGATTTCGTGTGCAACGGACAGCATTATCGCGTCAGACGCGAATACACCAAGGTCGGAGCGCGGTCAACCATGTCCATCGACGTGGGTATTTTTGATGAAACGAAAAATGCCTTTGTTGCTATCGGTGGCACGTCCGTCAAATCAAATCAAGCTGTATTGGCGTCGGTACTACGACTCGATTTTGACTCGTTTTGTAACTCTGCCTTTCTCCGCCAGGGCCAGTCGAACGAGTTCTCCCGTAAGTCTCCCAAAGAGAGAAAGGAAATCATCGCTGCCATTTTGAGACTCGATGAATACGAGGAAGTTCGTGTGCGAGCCTCCGAAAGAGCACGCAGCGCAGTCGCACAAAAGGTTGCCCTTGAAGCCGTTTCAGAACGCATTTGCCAAGATCTTAAGAGCCTTGGAAATCTTCAAGATATCGCACGTGCTCTCGCCACCGATTTTGAGGAACTTGCGTGCGAAGAGAAAGAGGCCGATGAGCGGGCTGCCGAACTTGAAAAACTCATAGCCATACATACGCATGAGCGCAGACTTGCCGAAGAAGCCCGATCTGCCATCGGCGAGCTTTGTGCTCAAGAAACCTGCCTCACGGAGAAATTACGTGACGCTGTTAAAGTGTGGCGCTCGGTTCATGCGCAGAAAGTACGTCTTTATTCGTGTGGCCCGGTTCAGCGTGAAAGGGATGAGCTCATGAAAGAGCTCCACGTTTTGCAAGAACGGGTGCATGAAAATCTCATGAAAAGGCAGGATTATTTGCGGCATAAAGAACGCTTGCACGAGCTTGAGCGTGCCCATGGAGAAAAATGGCACGTCTCCATCAACGAGCGCTTCGTCGCACTTGAGCGCATGAAAGCTGCGTATGCACATGATATGACCGTACTGTCCAAGCTTGAGCGTGAGCACGCTGCTGCGCGCGCTGAACATGAAGCCCTCGAAAAAACACGCGCTGTCCTGCACGCACGCCTCAAGGAAACCGCTGTCGACGATGCCGATTACAACGCACGCGAACGTCTTTTTGAGCGACGGAAAGCCTTTTTTCAAAATTGGACGGCTCTCGATGGACTTATGGAGCGAGAACTTGAAGACCTCGAGCACCGAAAAAAACTCTCACAAGATGTCGACAACCCGTGCTGCCCTCTGTGTCAGCAAAATCTTTCAGTAGCGCGACGCAGGTTTTTGAGAGACAAGCTCGCGCGCGAACAGGCCTTTGTGAGCCACCGCAGTACGCGCATCAAAGGTGCTCTTCGCAAACTAAAAGATGTTATGGTCCGTGAACATGCGCGTCTTGGCGAACTCGCTGGGCTCCGTCGGGAGCATGAAGCGCTGCAGCTCCACGCACGTGCTGCCGATACGCGGTGCACTACCCTCGAGGTTGACCTTGCCAAGACAATGGAAACTACGGCCTCATGCCGCGATCGACAGGTTCAGGCACGGGCACGCATAAATTTTCAAGAGGTATGTTTGGCACAGGAGCACGAGGCGTCGCGCACTGACCTTGAACGTGATCCGGCGTATGCCGAGATTGTTGCTGGGCTCAAACGTCTTGAACCGTCTCTTGAGAATCATGATACGGCGCGACAAGAACAGGTTCGTAAGCGGCTTCAGGAACTCGAAAAAACAACCAGCGCTCTGGAAAATCTTGCCGCCGGCGAAGCTGCGCAAAACGAACAAATGTCACGCATTCACGAGCTTTTTCGAAATCTCAGGGCCGTTAAAAATACCATCGCCCACGTCCGCTTACGCCTTAAGGACCACGCACTCAAAGAATCTGCGTTGCAGGATCTAGAACGTTCACACGCTAGCGTTGCGCAAAAAAAGGAGGCGCTTACACGCCGCAGACAGGAACTTCTCGAACGGCGTGGCGCACTCGAGAGTCATCGTACAAAACGTGGAGTGCTTGAGCGTGAGCATCGCGAATATGGCGCAAAAATTTGTGCTACCGACGAACGCGTTAACGATCTTCAGGCCATTGCCGCCGCGGTTGGCAGGGACGGCATACAGGCTCTTCTCATTCAGGAGGTGTTGCCAGAAATCGAACATGAGGCCAACGTCCTTCTTGCCAAACTCACCGACAATCAGGCGCACATTTTTATCGAATCTCTGAGGGACCTCAAGAAGGGAGGTGTCAAGGAGACGCTCGATATCAATATCTCTGATGCCAGAGGGCTAAGGCCCTACGAAATGTTCTCCGGTGGCGAGGCCTTTCGCATCGATTTCGCCCTCCGCGTGGCCCTTTCAAAGATGTTGGCACGCCGCGCCGGGACATCCATTCAAACTCTCATCATCGACGAAGGCTTCGGATCGCAAGACGAAGAGGGGCTTGCCCACATCACCGACGTACTTTACAAAATCCAAGATGACTTTGCCAAAATCATTATTGTTTCCCACCTGCCGATCATCAAAGACCAATTTCCAGCGCACTTCAGCATCGAAAGAAGGCCGACCGGAAGCGTCGTAACCATTGTTGAACAGGGCTAAGTCGATTCTCAAGTCTCGCGCCAACCTCATCGTGGTAAAAAAGATAAAGTCCGACGGCGAGGATGACCATCGAAATATAAAAGAGCCAGTGGCTTTTTTCGTTGAGAAAAACTCTTCCATACAATGTTGCAAAAACTGGTGTTATGAAACCTGCGAGTGCCAAAAATGTCGCCGTGTAGTGACGTAAGAGATAGCTGTAAAAGTTGTAGAGGATAACGTTGCTGATGATGACATACATTGCCAGATAACTGACAAAGGGGCCAGACGACGAAACCGGCCAAGACCCTTCGACGAACATCGAAGTTGCAAGAGCAAGGAGTCCTCCGAAAAACATACAAAGCCCGTTGGCCATGATGGGCGAACAGCTTCGATCTAGAACAAGTTTGCGCAGAAGAACCCACTTGTAACAATCGGCGACAATCGAAAATAACATTGCCAACTCCGGCAATGAAGGAGACCACAGTGCTTGCGTAGTCATCGCGCCAGTGTTATTGACAAGAACTGTCGGCACGAGCGATGAAAAAGCACATACAAGACCGAGCCATTGAAACTTGCTCAAAGTTTCTCCCAGAATGCGATACGATAAAAATGAGGCAACGAGAGGTGCTGCGTTAAAAAGATAACTTGTTTTTATCGATGTCAGGTGCGTGAGAGCCCAAAATCGTGCAACGTAGTTGAGATAAATTCCCACAACGGTGATGTGCACGTAGATTCCGTAATGGTGTGGAGCAATTGCGCACGATCGCCTTTTGTATCCGATGTGGTAACCAAGAAGAAGACCGCCACCGGCAATCATGCGTGTGCCGGTCAAAAAAAGGGGTCCGGCATAGGCCAGAAGCACTTTGGTTAAGGGAAATGAACTTGCAAAAACCATGTACATGGCAAAGACGAGCCACACGAGCCACCCCCGGCGCAGGGTTCAGCGACGCCCAGTATCATAAGACAGTAAGATGCGCTTGTAAAAAAAGCTGCACGAAAACCACATCAAAGTGTATCCAAGAGACACCGGCCTTGTAAAGGTTTGGGCGGCGAGCCTCGATGATCACCTTGGTAGATGAGCGTGTTTGTGGCGACCTTGCAGAGGTGCAGCGATTGTGTCAATGTAACGCTCATAGAAATCCAATAAATAAGAAACTCTTGTTTTTAATACAAAAAAATAATTATAATCTTTTTAGCAAGGTAGGAACTCTGCAGTACGGGAGTCATTTACTTGTTTTATGGAATGGAGGTTATCGTGAAAGTTGCCAAATTATGGACAGTCGCTCTCATTTTGCAATGCGCGGCGGCTTTCCTTCTTACGGACCCATCTTGAAGCATCAGCAGTGACCACGACGCAGCAACTGCACAAATATTTTGTCTCGCTTGAACTCGATGATCCGGGGGGCTCGCCGCTCGCCGGTGACATTAACAGTGCAGTTTTTAGCAGGGCTGCCGTTTGTATTATAAGCGCCCACCTTTTCAACAAAATTTCACCCGAGCTCAAAAACGGAGATCTCATTGATGGCAATCGATGGTCGATTTTTCATAATAACGCGCGTGACATTGTCGTGCTTATACCCGAGGCTTACCGCAAGAACATTTTGGCAGACCACGCCCTATCGGAAGAACTCGTGCGCTGGAATGGCGGCAAACCACCTCGCAGGACCCTCAAAAGTGGAGAGGTGGCAACCGCTGGGACAGGGCCGGTCGTTGATGATTCCTTCTTGGAGAAATTTCGACAAATTTTCGGAAAAAGCGATGCACGCAAGGCCTTTTTTATGATTGGTCATGGTGGTGGTGGCACACAGCCCTTTATTGTCAGCATACACAAAAGCTTCTGGGAGAAATTTTTTATCACTTTGCACGAGATCGGCGGCGTCACGTGTCTCTACCTCAATTCATGCACGTGCGGTGCTGCAAATATAGTCGGAATTCAAAATATGCTCGCAAAGCTTGCCAACAAAGATGCTGCTTTTGTTTATTATCCCATAATAATCCAGGCAACCTCGGACACCCCAACGGCAAGTCCCCTCGTTGAGCACCTGAGCGAGTTTTTCAGAGCTCTTGAAGCATGGCTTGCCAAACCAAACAAGCCAGCAGGGCTTGAAATTGCTCTTCGGAGCTTGTATCCCAACGGTACACGTATCGATGAGTTGCCCTCGGTTCGTCTGCCAGGCAAAATATCGTTTTTTAGGGCCGTTGATATGGGTGACACTATTGCCCTAACATTCGCAAAAATGCGTAAAACAGCCCTTAAAAATATGTTTCAAAAGCTTCCAAATCGTCTTGTTGTTCCGGCCTTCGTCAGGTTTATTCAGGTATATCCTGCCAACGTCATGGACCTTGCCATTAAAATTTCTGTCTCCGATCTTAATGTCTTGCCACAATTTATAAGCAAAAACCCCGGTAATGGCGTGCATATGATGGGTACCATAGAGAGCGGGAATGCGAAGGTCCTTGATATCATGACGCGTTGTTTCTTTAAAGAGAGCGGAAAGATCCACAATAGGGCATGGTTCATAAGGCGTCTGATTGGCAGCGACGGTGCCCTTGAACATGTCGTCGTCTTCAAATATAAGGAGATGCCCAAAGATGGGGCCAGGCTCCAGAGGCTCATTCTTATGTACCATGACCCAGCAAAGGGTGAATACGTCAGGATCCAGTCTCAGTGGCCCTTCCAGGAGGATGCGAGCGATATTGTACGGGAGACGATGAGCAGGGAAGAATTTTGGTCGAAAGAACACGATATCTTCATACAAACACAACCATTACCCGAAGTTCTTGAACAGGCAAGCGGTGGCAATGAAACGGTTCAATCTTTGGGTCTGAGTTTTGAGGAATGGAAAGCATAGGTGCGATGTGCGCACATCTACACATCTACACTCTGTCATTGCATAAGCCCGCCAAAGACGTAGACTACTGGGTGATTTCCCCTGGAAGCTGTCGCTTTTTCGCGACACCAGCTTCCAGGGTTGCGTTGCTGTTGTCACGTCGTGATTGGTTTTACGCGAGGTGAAGGATGATGATAGAGGCGAGTGCATTCCGTCAGTATGATATCCGCGGAAAGATTGGCGAAGAAATTTCTATCGAAGGCACGTACGATCTGGCGCGTGCCATCGTCGCTTACCTGGCTTTCAAGAAACCCGCTATGAGGACCATTGCCGTCGCCAGGGATGGTCGCACTCATTCGCCAGCTATTCACGAAAACGTGTGCGCGGCCATCGTTGCTAGTGGCTTGGATGTCGTTGACCTTGGCATGTGTCCATCACCGACACTCTATTTTAGCCTCCACACAATGCCTTACGACGCTGGCATAATGATCACGGCTTCGCATAACACTCGGGAGTACAACGGTTTCAAGCTGTGCCTGGGGCGCGAAAGTCTCTGGGGCCGCGATATCGAGGAACTCCGCGCGTGGTACTTCAAAGGAGCTCATCTTTCGTCACCGCAGCGTGGGCACATACGTGAGCACCCCATCAACGATGCATACTGCGGGTGGCTGGCGAGCCATTTTTGGCACCTTGCCGGTCGAGAACTTCCCATCGTCGTCGATTGCGGCAATGGTGTCGCCGGCACCGTCATGCCCACCCTTGTTGATATGCTCGGGCTTCGTGGCGTAAGGCTTTTATACGCCGATGTCGATGGAACGTACCCTCACCATACCGCCGATCCCATCATTGAAGAAAACATGGCCGACGTCAGATATGCTCTTGCCGGCGACGACAGCCTCATGTACGGCATTGGTCTTGATGGCGATGCCGACCGCATGGCACCTATGACACGCAGCGGATACCTTGTGCCGGGCGACAAACTCTTGGCACTTTTAGCACAACCGGTCCTCGCCAAAAACCCTGGTGCAACCATTGTGTGCGACATCACAAGTTCGTTAGCCCTCGTGCGAACCCTCGAATCGTGGGGCGCGAGGGTGCTCATGGTTCCAACGGGCCATGCAAATATTAAGGCCGCGCTAAAACGCGAGCATGCCCTCATGGGCGGCGAACTGAGTTGTCATTTTACTTTCGCCGATCGTTACTTTGGTTTTGATGACGGTATTTATGCGATGATGCGCCTCATAGAACTTCTTCAAGAGACACACGAATCACTGAGCGAACTTTTACACGTTTTTCCGACTGTTTACAACTGTCCGGCACTGCGTGTACCGTGCGACCCAGCCAAAGTTCCAGCCGTCGTTGATACTATTCAACAGCACTTTGCCACCGTACCGGGTGCGCACCTTGTGTCCGTCGATGGTGTACGCGTGACAATGCCCTACGGATGGGGGCTGGCACGCGCTTCCAACACGCAACCCGTCATATGCCTCAGATTTGAATCTGACACCCCCGAGGGCTTCGAGCGCATAAAAAGAGATTTTGCCGTCCTCCTTGAACGCCATATGAGCCGCGAAGTTATCGACACATACCTGCCATAAACATCGGCTAGCATGAAGCGCCTCATCGGGTTGCACCTGCGCTACCAAAGAAGCATCGGAGAACTCATCGAAAAGGCCGTGCGTTTCGACATCCCTTTCTTTCAGTGCTTTTTATACACGGCCCCAGCAGGGATGCAGTCCTTCGACGCGCGTGACACCGAGGCCCTCACGCATTTCAAGGAGTCTAGGCACGCCCCCCTTTTTGTCCACACGTCCTACCGCATCAACATCGCAAGTACAACGATGGCGAGGCACCCGGCCCTCAGACAAGAACTTGCCGCTGCGCGCGAGCTTGGTTTCACGCACGTGGTTCTCCACCCCGGTTCCTCAGACGATCCTACGCGAGGTATTGATTCCATCGCACGCACCATCAATTGGGCCATTCGTGTATACCCGGAACTAACTTTTGTCCTTGAAAATGTCGCCTTTGGGCGCCCTTCGTGGGGCGGAGCATTAGTCGATCTTAAACTCATCCTTGAAAAGATCGATCGGCCGGAGGCAGTGGGTTTTTGCATCGACACAGCGCACGCTCACGCCCTTGGCTACGATCTTACGAGTTATGAAGGACGACAAGAAACGATGAGCGAACTTGATGCGACACTCGGCGCAGACCGCATCGCTCTTATTCACTGCAACGACACAACGGTACTGCGCGGGGCACGCCACGATCAGCATTGCCGCATCGGCCACGGAGTCCTCGGAGCACACGAGCTCAAAGACTTTGTTATGGACGTCCGCCTTCAGAACGTGCCCATCATCATCGAACTCCCTGCGCTGTCCGAGGATGACGAAAGAGTTGATCTCAACCTTGTACGCTCCTGGTGTACGTAACGTTGCTAAACATCATGCAAGGACGCGCTTTACAGCGTGCGCAAGCGATGACTTCATCGCACTCATCGCGCGCTGTCGCCCGTCCCTGTCGGCAAGACGACGTTCTATCTCAGCGCGATCGGCTGCCGTCAGCGACGCATTAAAACGGCGTTCATAGGTCCCATTTTCAAGAGCTGCTTCATAGGCATCAATCATCGCACGCGCATGAGCCACATCGGCCGCGTTGTCGGCACGCTCGAGGACCCAGCCAACTATATCACTCCTGAGTGCGTAAACGGCGCACGCCAATGAAGTGTGCCCATCTCCGGCGCTTGAGTACGGGTCGAGATTGCTGTACCGCGCAAGGAGATCCGCCATATCAGCGCACGTCCCATGAATGGCAGCCGTTCTTAGATAGGATTGTACGTGGTTGTGATAGCTACCGAAGAAATCCATGAGGAAGCCACGGCGTGAAGAATCAGGGCTCAATGCGATGATGGTCCTTCGAAATCCATCACGCACAGAAAATTCATCTGAAATACGTGCTCCATGCTCTATGAGCCACACAAGTTTAGAAAACGATTGAATGAGGTCTCCGTGAACAAAAATGTGCGCCAAAGCCTCGTCGAGAAGCCGCCGCTCTACGGCAACATGGGGATACACACTTTGGTACGTACGAGTGCATTGCGGTGATATCATTGCCTGCCAAAAAATGTCGGCATGTTTGTTGCGCGCGATACGTGTCCCAGCATCAAAAAGCGCGCGTACTGTACGATCATCGTCGGAAAACACCGACACGCGCAAAAGTCGCCGCCCCGCTGCCGTGTTTGTGTGAGCTCCTAACGACACGAGGAGGTTTTTTAAAAACTCTGGCGCACCGCGGCCTATCGCCTTTACGAGCAGCTCGTTCTTATTTTTGTTAAAGCACCGAACACCTTTGGCAGCACCCACCACGAAAGTACCGACAGCTGCAGCGGCAAACAGCCATTTGTTGCGCGCGTAGCAGCGTACGAAACTTTCGACAGCACGGCCCGCGAATGACCGCACATCAACATGCGCATTAATCCGAGGCTCGCGTGAAGCTACCAACGTACACAAAAAAGCTAAAAAGGCCGATCTATAAGAACTTAGCAACTTCCTAGACCTCACCAACCCCCAGTACACGGATTCACACCAGCCGATCTTAATAAGGCTATCTCATCATGACTTAGCGCAGCTGATGGGCAGCGAGATCCCCTGCGTTTAAAGAGACAAGCTCCTGGATTGTTCCCGCGGCAACTTTGTGTCGCACGTCCGATAGAAGGTGCTGAATCGTCGTATGGAAGCGCAGCCGATGCCGATCCCGCCCCGCCTATTACACAACTACGAGAAGCTGTGCTTGCGCAGCCATCCACGTCGTCGCCGGAATATTCGGCTCTATCATCGCTCCCAGACGAATCACGTCGAGAGCAAGCGGTACGTACGCCATGCATTGCCCGATCTGGTACGCTATCACGTGTAAGGATCCTCAGCAAACTGTAACCGTAATTTCCCGCGAAAGTTTGCCCCCGAGAACGAGCAAAGCGTATAAACTCTGGCGTAACGCGCGCGCCCGCCCGTGCCAGTACGAACGCCGCCTTCATTTCATCGGCATTGATAGCCGATGCCAGCGGGTTAAGAGTCACAAGAGCATCGCCTGGTACTCCTGCATGCGGCTGCTGGTCTACTACCGCACCATTTCTTATGAGAGTCTCTAGTGCCTCAACGCGGCCCAAAGCCGCGGCGTGTGAGAGGAGCGGCCCGACGTTGCCTTCTCCATCGCCAAATACCATGTTAACGTCGATGCCAACGCGCATGAGGATATGGAGGGATTCCAAGTCATTTTTCCTCAACACTTCCCTCAACAATACGTGGATGCTCGGTGCATCGGGGTCGACAAAGGGCCGACGGGGTAGGAACATATCGATGATATCTTTGTGGACTTCTCCACGAACAAAGCCTTGGAGGGCCCTTATAAAAGGTGAACACCCGTTTTCGTCCTGAAGATCGATGTTGACCTGCGCATCAAGGAGTGCCCTTACCGACCTGGATACCCCGTGAAGAACCGATTCATCAAGAAGTTCAATTGCACGTACATTCATCGCGTGCGCATGCTCTACATCATTGCAATCGAGGGTCGCCCCCCGTTCTATGAGATATTCGACAAGATGCTGATTGTTACTCGCAAGGGCTTCAAGAAAGGCACAGTCGCCCGTCTCAGTATCGGTCTCGTTGATGTCGGCGCCAGCGTCGAGAAGAAGATTGATTACAAAATTATTGCCGTGGCGTGTCGCCAGACGCAGCGCAGCACCCGCCTGTTGTTTGGCTTCATCGTCTATATGAAGGTCTCCGTGCTCGGCCAAAAGTTGAACGATAAACTTTCCGCAAGGTTGGTTGGGACACGCCATCCCAGGAACCTCGCGTTTCGCAGCCTCAAACAAAGCATATCTTCCTTGCGCGTCGGGGACATTGGCATCGATGCCAGCGACAAGAAGGTCTTCCACAAAAGCATAGTCGCCATCGGCAGCAGCCTGTACGAGCGCATTGACACCTTCACCATCGCCGGCATCAAGTCGAACACCGTAATCATTTACCAGCGCGTGTACAATGGCATTCTTTTGTGGGTTATCGTGGTACCTTTCGAGGGCCATAATAAGAACATGGCTTCCATCTTCGGCATAGGCATTCACGTCAAGACCGGCCTTCACGAGCCAATCGATCCTTTCGCGGTCACCAGGGCCATTGCGCTCAAACGAGTCGAAGAACAACGTACGAAGTTCTTGATGCGTACCTTCAAGCCTGACACCCTCATCAATGAGGGTTGCAACCTCGCCGTAGTTGCGAAGTTTCAATGCACGCACCAACCTAACCGGTGGCTCCGACGATGGGTCAAGTTCCATGAGACGGAGAAAAGCGCGCTCGTCATTATTCTCAAACGCGCGATAGAGGTCTTCGACGCGGCCCCAATGCTCGTTGATGCGTGCCCCGTGAGTGACGAGTGCGCGCGCTACGGCAAAACATCCGTTTGCAATCGCTACATCGAGCGCTGTCCGTCCGCGTCCGTCGGTCAGTTGCACGTTGGCTCCTTGGCGCAGCAGGAGGTGGACGATGCCGAGATCGGCGCTGCTGGCAGCCGCCATGAGCGCAGTAGTAATGCCATACTGGTCACAAACGTTGACACCGAGGCCAGCCTGAAACAAACCTTGTACCGACGCGGCCTCGCCGCGAAAGACTGCCCTCATAAGGAGTGCAACAGCGTGCGCATCACAATCATGGAGTCGGGCACCATACCTCATAAGAAGGCGGGCAATGGCGTGCTGTTCATAGTAAAAGGCGCATACGAGGGGCGTTCGACCCAGCTCATCAAGCCCCTCAGGACGTACGCCGTGAGCAAGGAGGGTTTCAACAACGTCGCGTGATCCATCCCTCACGGCCGCAAAAAGCCTCTCCGTAGCCTCACGTCCATGCCATGTGTGCCGCGCCCCGAGGTGTACGAGCAACTTGCTGCTCATTTTTTTGCCGTTCAAAATCGCGGTACGTAGAAGGCGATCTTTACACTGAGCCCATCCGATTGCTGCTCCAGCGCCCGCGGCAAGAAGGGAAATCCTCCCGGTGCGTTGTTTGATAAGCGAAACGGTTCTTGAAAAAATGCCGGTCGCGATCCGACCCGCGCTCGCCATGGGAAGCGATTCCTGGCACATCCCGGTGATGAAAAGCGCAAGCATCGCCGGCAACAATCCTCTTGTCAGATGAATATAGCGTGTCATCGTAAAGTCCTTCATGAGATTATTGTGGAGCTAACCGTGCCGACCTCATCGACAATGTCGGCTATGCGTACACCTCGCGAGCGTGGTCGTCGCATAAGAGCACCTTCCTCTTCATAATCGTATGCTCGCTCTTTTCCCTTATTCTTCAAAGGCCGCCAGCTACCAGAGCTGCATCCATGAGATTCCCGGGGAAGTTTCGCGGACACCACGGGTGCACGGCACGCAGGTTCTTTCCCTTTGCCCGTGTCTCCGTCGCTGTCCCCACGAAGGGGTCCGTGCACTGCGTTGAGTAGCGCGCGAATACGCTCGTCAGATGTGTACCACAGTGCCAAATCGACGTCCTGCTCATGGAGCATAACAGGTGGTATGCCCCTAAGAATCGTCCTCACGGTCCTTCTGTGGCCACCTTTACTTGCCAAAGCAAGCGGTGTTAGGCCCTCGGGGGAGCGTATACTGAGCCGTGCATTCGCAAACTTGAGCAAATCGTCAACAACGCCACTCAGTCCCCTTGAAGATGCGTACATGAGTGGGGTCATGCCATGCTCATCGCGCCCATTGATGATATGATCACGGGAGTCTGGCTCAAGATCCAGAGCCGCGCGAAGTATGCGCCGTGCCACTGCTTCATTACCGTGACTCGTCGCCCACAAAAAAGCTGTTTTCCTTTGTCCGTTATTCTGAAGAAGGAGTTCCCGGCTGTGGGTACCCGACAACTCTAAAATAAAGGCAGTGACATGAACAGCTCCATAAGCGGCGGCGTACATGAGCGGCGTCATACCATGCTCGTCGGTTTGATAGAAGGTGCGGTTGTTTTCGTCGTGGCGGCGCCGTAGTTTTTTGAGGAGTGATTTCACGGGCGTCGGCAATGAAAATCCGAAAAATCTACCACATTCATATGTCCCCCGACAAAGGAGTTCAGCATGCCTCGCGAAGCAACGTTCAAACCCGTCAACATCATCGCTGGCAATAGCCTCACGAACGTCAGCATCGGTTACCTGATTACTGACGTAAACTGCAGCAACCGTCATGGCCAGAACGATGGCACAACAAGCCTTCCCCTTGTTCCGTGCTACGACGTTGATAGCGGCAACTGCTGAATTCCATGCCCTCCCGGCCATCCTTCGCGTCCACGTGTTCCCATACGAGCAGCTTCCGGAGTCGCAGAGAATGTGGTGAGGAATGCACCACGCCAGCATGAGAACAAGCACAACGAACTTGCCTCCAAAAATCCCTCGCGGGCCTGCACACGTCTCCATATGTATCTCCACTGTGTAGTTATTGCTCGAATAAATTTTACTGTTGGTATGATACCTTTTTTCAGCATACCGTACAAATGGTTCAGAACACAGAACGTTGCTTCATTCACGGATTTTTTGGATGTGTCTGGCCGCGGGTCTACCATCCTTGTACCTGCTTTGCGCATGAGTTGAGCTCCTCCTTGTATACTTGGCCGACGCAGGCTGCCACGCCACCCCTGTCTACGCCCGTCAGGGTCGACCCTGACGGTGATTTGACAGAAAGTATCGGAAACGTTAGATTGAGCACGACTAATTCCTGATTTCGAATTTGTAAAGAGGGATGATGCGACGTAATCTCTGAGAGGCACGTACATGGAAATAACCGAAGTTAAGGTCTATCCTGCCAAAGAAAAGAATGGGAGCAGGCTCAAGGCATATGCGACAATAGTCTTTGACAACAGTTTCATTATCAGGGACCTCAAGGTAATTGAGGGCGACAAGGGCTTCTTCGTTTCCATGCCATCACGCGGAAGAAAGGATGGAACTTTCAGGGATATAGTGCACCCCCTCAACTCTGACATGAGAAAAATCATCGAAGACACTGTCATCGACGAGTACAAACGAGTTGTAGGTCTTGAAGGTGACAACGGCGATCACGATCAGGTGTAATAAGCCCAGGGAGCAGGAGCACCATGAGTTCTTTGGGGCGTAGCCAAGTGGCAAGGCACCGGGTTTTGGTCCCGGCATCGGAGGTTCGAATCCTCCCGCCCCAACCAATGCCCGGATTCCGAAAGTTTTGTCATCTTCATGCCCATAGCGGGTGGGTCCACGTGGGCACGCTGTGCGTAACTTCGTTGTCACTTCGTTGCCCAATTCGTTGTTGCCATAGGTACGTATACGCGCTAATATTAGGTTTGGTCTGTTAGGTTTAACTTTATCGTTCGAAAGGAGGAGCCATGGCTAAGTTGCTCGCTCTCGCCTTTGTTGCAATGTTCTGCAGTGCTCTCTATGTCGAAGGCTGCTGTTCTCCCGAGCCTGATCAGCAAAAAGACGCCATCAAGCCAGAGGTCGTCGGGGAAAAATGTGGTTGCGGGGCAAAACCTGTCGGCAAGCCTCATCCACAAAGGCCACAGCAGGTAGCACAAAACACGGTACAATCTGATAAAAAAGCCTAAAAGCCCAGGGGGCTGCGTATGCAGCCCCCTCTTGTGGCGACGTTCATAAAACTACTACTTTCTGGTCTTTGCGTCGGCGTGCACGATAGAGCTTAATTTCTATCTTGTTTCTTCGTGAGGACGTTTTTTAATTAGAACAGGGGCTTACTTTCTCAATGACCACAGTAAGTCGTAGTTCGTTGCCGTCTTTTTCGAGTTTGAGCTCGGCAGCCTTATCAAGCTCGGTCGAAAAATCGATCTTGGTGATAGCAGTCTTTACACCGTCGACGTTTCTCAATATGTCAAGGTCAACGTGAATCTGGGGGGCGCCAGTCTCCTCAACCATGACGACTTCGAATTCTAGGTCGTCGAGCTGGCACGTAGCCCTTTTTTGACCCTCAGGAATTATCACTGAGTTTCTAACACGCTCAAGACAGGCCTCCGGACAACGTCCTGAACGACCCTCGAGCTCAAAATAGACGAGCGTATCAGCCAGCGCGGCCCTTGACAACAATAATGCACTCAAACACATCACGGTTTTTTTTAGCATAAGACTCCTTTGCTTTATCATGCCGTCCACGCAGAAGAACCAGAACTTTTTTCACTTTACCACAAAATTTATCAGAGCGTCAGGAACGAAAACAACACGAACGATGGTTTTTTCCTCAAGCCATTTTTTTGCCGCTTCTTCAGCAAGCATCTCAACGTCATCCTGGCAGGAACCGCGTCTGACGACAACGTTGGCGCGCAGTTTGCCATTCACCTGAACGATAATTGTCACATCATCGTCAGCCACAAGAACCGCGTCATACGCTGGCCACGTACATGCGGCAAGAGGCTTTCCAAGAGTTGCCTCAAGAAGCTCGCTTGCAATGTGCGGCGCCAGCACCGAAAGCGACACGAGCAGTTTCTCCAATGACGCAGCGCTCAGACGCATCTCCTGTGCCTGAGCATCATTGAGGAATTCCATACAGGCAGCAAGTGCCGTATTTGGCTTGAAGTTCTTCAGACGCGTTTGATAATCACACAAAAATTTGTTGAAGCGCTTGGAAACTGCCCTTTCCTCGCTTTCATTTTCACCCAATTTTGTGATGGCGTTCGTCACGTAGTCCCACAGCCTTACAAGAAATCTTTTTGTTCCTTCAAGCCCGGTATCGTGCCACTCGCAGTCGTGCTCAGGAGGACCTATAAAGAGCACATAGAGCCGCAGAGCGTCGCTGCCATACTTCTCAATTATATCGTCAGGGTTAACGATGTTGCCCTTTGATTTCGACATCTTTTCAATAAGGCCAGTCTTTTGCGAATATCTGAGAATCATGCCCTGATTAAAAAGTTGTTTGAAAGGCTCATCGAAGGAAATAAGGCCTTGATCGTAGAGAAATTTTACGTAAAAGCGCGCATATAGCAAGTGAAGGATCGCATGCTCGATGCCACCAACGTATAAATCAACGGGCAACCAACAGTTCATGTCCTTCATGTCCCACGGCCGGTCGCTGAGGTGCGGGTTAGGATAACGTAGGAAATACCAACTCGAACCCGCCCACTGAGGCATGGTATTCGTTTCTCGTTTGGCAGGGCCGCCACACGTTGGACATGATGTATTAACCCAATGGGCGATAGAAGCGAGGGGCGATTGACCAGTTCCCGTCGGTTTGTAATGAGCGACGTCGGGAAGTTCAACGGGCAGTTCATTCTCCGGCACTGCAACGGCACCACAATGATCGCAGTGGATGATGGGTATCGGCTCTCCCCAGTAACGCTGGCGCGAAAAGACCCAATCACGCATGCGGTACTGGGTCGTCCTCACGGCGGTATTTTTGTCAACCAAGTAGTCGAGTATTTTTTGGGCGCCGTGCGTACGCGCATCAAGTCCATCAAAGGGACCGGAATTAACGAGCGTTCCATCGCCTTCGTAGGCGGCAATCATGTCATCGTTTGCATCGACTTTAACACCCGGGGCAGCGACAACCTGCCTGCGCGGCAAATCAAACTGCTCGGCAAATTCAAAGTCACGCGCGTCGTGGCCGGGGACAGCCATGATCGCGCCGGTTCCGTAATCGACAAGAACATACGAAGAAAGATAGATAGGAATAAGCTCGCCTGTTGCCGGATTGGTGGCATAGGCGCCACTGAAAACGCCGCTTTTTTCTTTGCCGACGTCGGGAGTTTCGCCGAAAGCCAAGGTGCTTTTGACGAGGTTGCGGTAATCGTCGACTTCGGCGCGCTTTTCGTCAGGAACGAGGCGATCGACGCACGAGTGCATCGGCGAAAGAGCGAGAAATGTTGCGCCAAAAATTGTATCGGGTCGCGTCGTATAAATCGGTATTTCAAGGAGGACGCCATGCTTATCACGCGCGCCGAAGACAACCTGTGCACCCTGGCTCTTACCGATCCAGTTCCGCTGCATGGTTTTTACTTTTTCGGGCCATTCAAGACGATCAAGACCCTCAAGAAGTTTATCAGCGTACTCAGTAATTTTGAGTATCCACTGGCGGACGTTCTTCTTGGTGACGCGTTCACCGCATCGCTCGCATCCCCCTCCAACAACCTCTTCGTTGGCCAGGCCCGTCATGCACGACGGACACCAGTTGATGGGAAAGTCGGCTTCATAAGCAAGTCCAGCCTTAAACATTCTTACGAAAATCCACTGAGTCCATTTGTAGTACTCGGGGTCGGTAGTGTCAATCTCCTTGTCCCAGTTATAGAGGCAGCCCGTTTGTTGCAGCTGGCGCTTGAACGTTGCGATGTTTTCGGCCGTGCTCGTTGCTGGATGTACGCCTTGCTTGATGGCGTAGTTCTCCGCCGGAAGGCCAAAGGCGTCCCATCCCATAGGATGGAGGACGCGATACCCTTCAAGGATCTTCGTGCGGGCATATACGTCGGAGAGCACATACGCCCTCCAATGTCCCATGTGAAGGCCAGCGCCCGAGGGGTAGGGGAACATATCGAGGCAATAGTACTTTTTACCCTGTGGCGACATAAGCTGGCTCAACGGACACTCGTCCCAGTACCGCTGCCACTTGCTTTCAATGGCCCTGAAATCGTACCCCACGGTCGAATCTCCACCGCTACAAAACCGAGCATATCACCACAACATCACTCCTATTTTAGTTCATCTGACTATTTTGCGCAAAAAAAAACTCGAAAATTGTTCAGTAAACGTCTGCTGGTGCAGGAAAGCAGCGCGCGTGGCCACGATATAAGTAAAAGTGCGGACAATGGTTGTGAAATAAATAATCTCATGTAGAATATATAATGAAAATCATTCATAGATCGCTGCTATAAAAAATTCAAATGCAATAGTCCTTATCGAGAACGCTTTTGTATAATAGAAGTATGAGGTTCTTATGAAGTTTCCCATTAATCCAGCAGTAATGGCAGCCGTTGCCGGATGCCTGTGTTTTTTTGTATCAGAGACCATTCTTGAGGCGAAGGGTCCTGGTCGCGTGCGTCGCCAGATCAAGCGCACTGCCGTGAAACCAAAGAGAGTTAAGGGTCCGGTGGCACAAGGAGTCGCGCGTCCGCAACGTCGCGTGGCACAGGCAGCCCCGCGTAAGACCAAGCTCATCAATCGTGGTGGCGGCACAGCGGTAAAGCCATTGGCTCCAAAAGGGCTGGCTATAAAGCCTCTTGTTCCAAAGTTTGGTGCCAAGCCAGGAATGCGTAGTGCTCCCAGGTTTGCTGCACCAGCAGCCCCGCCCCTTGGCAAACCTATGGGGATGGGCACCCATCTTGTCGGTATCGGTATCGATGCGAAGGCAACATCTGCCTGTAGTAAACTTAAAAATGATGCGGTACGATTTTTCACGAAGAACAACGTACTTGTTCGCCTCGGTCTTTCGACCAAAAATGGGTTCCAGTACATTCCCAGTGCCTTTACAAAACATGCACCGCACATTAGCCTCGTCGATATCCCTTCATCCGCGAGTGCTCCAAAACTCATAGCACGTCTCAATCCTGCCATGAAAGCAGCAGTGGCACGTCGCAATGTGCCAACATCGTTTACCTTCAATGGTCTTGTTGCTTTTTGGCCCGCTGCGGGAAAAACCGTATTTATAGTTGCACGCACCCCATCGAACATGTCTCATGGCTTCAGAAAGCTCTCCGACACCGTCGAAAACGTCGCCGGCATCAAAAGAAAAAATACCTGGTTTGCTTCACACGTAACAGTTGGCAAGATTGTGACGACAGGACGAAACTTTACACAAGCCGACGTCAACGGGATCAACGCTGCACTCAGGGGATTCAAGAATCTCCCGCGCGGAAACTTCGGCGTAGCGAATGTTTTTTTCAGCGCATTTAATGGACCAAAAACAGTCCTTGCACGCGCTTGATTGTACACACCATACAGCTTTGAATGCATGAAGGCGGGCGCCGGCGCCCGCCTTCACTAAGGATTATTTTGTTTCCTGTGGCCACAACAAAGAGCACTGAAAATCACGTACAACCGTTGCATGAATTTGAGATATTTTGGGTTACTTCATAAGATTCATGGGACTACGCACATCCTCGCTTGGGTTGATGATTTACTGAAGGCCACTGCGACGTACGTAAGGCTCCCAACCTTTTCTCCGCGCAGAGGCCACGAGCAAACTTCACGAAAACGAGTTCAGCGATCCTGGCGTATTACCATGAACGCAGAACGACGCTGTTAGTCGCGCCAGACAACTGGCCATGGCTGGCGCCACACGACGCTTTTAAGATGGTACGTGGTGGCCTTCAGGTTGGCGTGGCGGAAATTCGCCAAGGCACCTTCAAGATCGCTTCTCTGCCATTCGGCAAAGACGCCGCCATCAGATCGCCGTATGCGCGCTATGGTTATGTGAGGATCGCCTGGATTGCTAACAGAGAATCCGCCATGTTCAACCCCCCTACAAGCCAGTTTGCAAGACCCTTTATGGAAGCTGAACTTCCATCATTAAGTCGAAGAGCAATGATAAGTTCTTGCCCCTGTCCGGCCAAAAAGATCCGAACTCCGTGCTGAGCGAGCCCGATAGTGTGGTCGGCTCCAAAAGTTTTGAGTCCCGGATTATTGATGCTGTTTTGTGCAGTAACCCTCGCACCGGCATCGAGCCTGGTGAGCAACGTAGAAGTTCCCTCACAAAACGGACACAACCCATCTAAGACACTTTTTCCTCCGAAGCACAAATTCTACCCTCGAAGGACTGATTCTGCTCTGCGAGAACTTTTTGTTTTTAAATAAAAGCATATCAAGAAAAATTATTTTTTCTATAAAATCACAGATATTTACTTTTTGGCGCTACTTCTCGAGCATCTTTTTACGTTTACGCCTCGACTACCTCCTTGCTCAAACTCGAAGACTTTTGCAAAAACACGTGCTATCTTGCATTTCGCTCGCATAATATCGTCATTCTTTTTACTTTGAGGCCATGGGATGGACATGACGTATCACAAAAAATTTTGGGCATTCGTGTTTTCTTCAGCATTTGCTAGTTTGTGCGGTGTGATGTACGTGAGGTATTGGCAGCAAAAGGACGCGCAACCGATCCCGTGCAGAAGTTGCATTATTGAAAGCACGACCGTCAACGATGTTTTGTATCACACCAGTGAACGCGATACACTTTTTGTCTTCGACATCGATAACACACTCGTACGTCCTGAAACAGATCTGGGCAGTGATCAATGGTTCGCCTGCCAGATCAAGCGAAAGCGTTCAACTGGCATGAGCTTTGAACAGGCCTGCGACGAGGTCGTTCCAGTCTATTCAATCATCCAAGAAAATATCGGCCTCAAACCCGTCGAACCAGAGACCGCCGGTGTTATAGAGACTCTCGAAAAGCGCGGATTTGCCGTCATGGCTCTCACGGCTCGCTCTCAACCTATTATCGAACGAACGCTGGCACAGCTACGTGACGCCGGCATCACCCTCCATGTACCCCCGGCCCTTGACGTCACTATTTCGTGTACTCTCGAAAGACCTCTTGAAGTGAGGAGCGGCATTATCTTTGCCGGCAGAAACAACAAGGGATGCGCCCTCCTGCACGTGCTTCAAATGTGTCACCGCCTGCCCCGCGCTGTCGTTTTTGTCGACGATAAAGTAACATCTCTTCTTGATGTTGAAAAAGAATGCCTTGCCAATAACATAAGGTTTATTGGTATTCGTTACGGCAACCTCGATGAACGCGTCAGTCACTTTGACCCAGCATGCGCTGAGACGCAGCTTGCATCGCTGCTGGTGGCCAAGGGCAGCACGGTGAGCTGCGCATCGTCATGATGGTCATGTTTTGTGACACCGGGTCGCGTGAAAATGCGTTTTTCGTGTTCGTGGCGTCGTCCTGAGTTCCATGATGTTACGCGTGTGTAGTAACCGACAATGCGTGTATACTGTTCGGCTATGGGGGCGGCACAGAGCGGGCACATTTTGGATGGTCCTGCTACGGTTACGTGCTCGTTTGAACAAACACAAAAGTTGTAGTTGACGGCAAAGTGTTCACAGCCACACAGTATCGTGTATTCAATGAGCTTTTTCATGTGCTCAACCGACGTCAGTTGCTCCCCGATGTTGAGATGTGAAATTCCGCCACCCGTGAGCGTTCGTGAAAATTGGCCGTCGAGTTTGATGCGGTCAACAATATCGGTATCGATCCACAACGGTATGAACTGATTTGCGTAAATCTTATACCCCATACCATATAAAAGCTGATCTTTCTGGGCAAATTTAACGGCAAGGCTTTCAGCAGGAACCTGCTCGACGTTGAACATGTTTCCTGTTTTTCTGCTGCACGTTTGTGCAAATTCTTTGATGACATTGAGCATCGTATGGGCACATACCATGCCTTGTTCGGTTGCGATGGGCATGCCGAGCTCAAGGAGACATTCGTAGAGTCCGTTTATACCAAACGTGCTGAAGAATCGACTCATGTGCATGACGCCGTGCTCAAAAAGGTGGAGCCAGCCACATTTAATGCCATCTTCAAGCAAGCATCGATGTGCACACAAAATATCTCGTGCATCTTCAAGTTCCTGGGCAAGCATTGTCAGTGCCTGAGAAAAGGAGCTTGCGCGACGGCCAATGCGCGCTAAGTTGATGGTAACGACGCGATGAGAACCCAACGAAACACCGCCGTTGCCGAAGCTATCGGTCCCTGCCATATCAAGATCGTTGATAAGGCGGCAACAACTTGCAATTTTATTTCCCGACGAAATGTAGATATTGAAACCGGCCTTTTCAATATTGATAGCGGAAAAATACTCAAAGGCTTCACGGTCGAGTATGGTGCGATGCTCGTCGATGCGAAGATTAAGTGTCACGACGGGAAAACGGTAAGGAAGTCCACTCACAGGATCGCCAGACCTAAACCACTGGCAGAAAATGCGTTGTATTTCCCATATGAGCTCGATGTCCGGCGAGGAGCCGTCTGGATAACGAAGATCGCCAAAAAGATACGACAGGTTGGGCCGATCAAAGATAGAAAGATTGGTAAAGGGCGACTGGTGGGAGGGACGCAGCTTTTTGTTGAGTGTATGCACCAAAGATTGAAAATCGTTTTCTACGTCCTTGCGATCCTTGGCATTTCTAAGGTCGAGATTCTCTTTTTTTACAAAATATGCATAATTAACAAAAAGATCTCCAACAGCCACGGCACCTGCTATATTTTGAGCTATTTCGATCGTTATTTCTTTGACCTGATCGATAAAAGAACGGCGCCTCTGAGGAGGCAACGAGCACAGCTGGCCCCATGGCGTACCTTTTTCAAGGAGAAAGAACGTTGAATATGCCCAGCAATACGGCGCCTGGATGGCAGTACTATCGTGGATATAAAGATCACCAGCCCACACGCTTGCCATGAGACGGTGCGCACGCTCAGGGCCATACATGGCCGACATCTTCTTGTATATATCGTAATAGCCTTGAAGCTTGAGCCATCCGCTCGTTACCTCGTGAAGATACCCACAGTACGTTTTACCCTCGTTGCGATTGGCGTTGGCGTCGATGGACATGTCGGCAGTATGCTCGGTGCAGTAACGCACAGCCATTTCTTGTACATTGAGGTTTTCCGGCGCGACGCCTTCCAAAACAAGGAGCCGTCTATCTGTTGTTCTGTATAAGTTCTGAAAATCAGGAGAAAAACCGGCTAAGTAACCCGAATAGTCCATGTTCCTTGGTCCTTTACAAATACGCGTTGATTAGAGGAAGCCGGCCAGCCCTGCACGTGCAAGTCCTGCTTATACGGGCCGCACACAACCATATCGAGCTTGTCACACAGGCTTGGGGGAAGCCACTCAAATTCTCGCCCCGTGTAAAGAACTTTGCGCTTGTTTGCAATGAGCATACACAGGGCATCCAAAAAACCGAGCTGGTCAGTTGGTTCGCCGCCAAGAAAAACGACGGCCTGCGCCAACGGATGGTCAGCGACATGTGTGCACACCGATGCGGCAGACATAACAAGCGCGCGCGAGTGGTCCCATAATTCTTTGTTTTGGCAACCGGGGCACCTGATGGAGCACCCGGCAAAATAGACCGCGATAGCTATAGAATCGGGGACATCGATAAAAGAGGTGCAGATACGGGCGACAAGCCCCTGTATACCGTGACATCTTTCGCTGTCGTGTCCCTCACGCCCGTTTGCCATCAGTTTGTAAGCCGATCAAAGTCATTCACAAGGCCTCGGATACTCTTGTATACGACAATGCCGAGACCTGCAATGACAAGAACCCTTGTGAACCGGTCCCTGATAGAGTGTCGCTCAAATCGTATGCCCTCATGACGAAGACGTGTGCAAAGATGTGCAACTTTGTGCCACAGTGCGGGCGTTGCACAGGCAACACATGCAGCTTCACAACAAACTTTCGTCCCTATGATTGCTGCATCACTCGGATGTGCGACCGCCCACTGCACACGTTTCTTAACAGTCGGTAGCATCGGTTCCCGTGCGTATGTACAACCGAGGACAACAAAACCACCTACCAAGCAAAGTTTGGCAAAATTCATACGGTCCCTCGATGGTCTCAAGGTTTAAAATTCGTACACACTATCTTAGTGACCAGAAAGACAAAAAACAACTACAAACTTACCTCGATCACCATGCACACCACCCGAACATCGATGAGCAGGTCGACATGGGTAATAATGACATTATCATGATCGTCCTAGGGCACCTGGCGCACGAGCAAGTATGCGAAATTCGCTGTGCGCACACCCGCAATTTTTTGCGTTCTGCAGCTCTTTTCGGCCCAAGATAAAGAATGCCGTTGACTCATCGCTATGCACATGCTAGTTTTCAGCTGTGGGGGGGAACGCGTAAGGGGCGCTGCTAGTAGAGGAGGGGAGTTCATGAAGGTCAGTGGGTATCTTTGTGCGATCTTCGGCGCGGTCATTGTTCCGCATACCGGGCGTGCAGAGGCGACGGGGGATGTAACGCACGTATATGTCCAGAACCATACATCACTACGTTTTAGTGTGTGTATTCAGCAGCGCGGCGATATGCCGCGTAACTATAAAGGTTGGTGCTCCGATGCCATTGTTATTGAACCAGCTGAGGGCCACACGCGTAAAAGAATGGTTCTCGCTCTTGACCGCTATGCCCCAGTGGGTGAGTATGCCGTCAACGTCATTCTGCGTTGCGGAACCGAGGTGTGTATCCTCAAACAAAAGATTGTAGGCAACGGCATGATGACACGAAGTGACTTTGGAATATCACTCGAAGATTGCCTTACTCAGGACCCGTGGCACATGAACGCGAAAGCCTATGACCATCACGAACATTTCGTTGAACTTCAGGGTCGCAAGTGTGTCGTTGTCTATTGCGCCTACCCAGAAGGCAAGAATGAAGACGTCAAATACATACTTTACGAACAATCGTCGCCAACGACGACTGATGAAGAGGAAGAAGCTCCAAAACGCAGGCCATCAATGCACAAGCTCGCCGTACGCATACCATCGCTTGTTTGTGGGCAATCGACAAATACCTCGCTTCGCATCCTGGGAGTCCCTTTTGAATCGCTCACTCGCATGGCCTATGTTCGCAGCCACGGCACCAACCTCCGCGAACATGCGATCGCCGGATCCCGTCATCTTGTTTCCGATATGAGCATCGACACCGACATGCCACTTTACACGAAGAACGTGCGCACACACGCGTTCCATGGACCCGATCGCAACGTACACACAGAGGCTTTCATATAGGAATTGCCGAACTTTGTGGCAAATGGCACGCGTAAAAATTTGTGGTTCCTTTGTTGGCTTGTTCCTCGCATTCACGATTTTGTCGCGCGCTGTGGCCACACCTTCTGGACAAACGTGGTTTGACGATGGTCCCCTCTGGAAAGCGCTGCGCGGTGCTCGTCCAACGATGCAAAAGCATTTTGTTGTGATTATTCCCTCGTACAATAACAAGCTGTGGTACCAGCGGAATCTCGACTCAATTTTTGCGCAGGTGTACGAAAACTACCACGTTATTTATATCGACGACAAGTCAACTGATGGTACGGGCGATCTCGTTGAAAGTTACATCAGACTCAAAAACCAGAACCACCGCGTAACACTTATCAAAAATAGTGCGCGCGTAAAGGCCATGGCAAACGTCTACAAGGCCGTGCATCTTTGCGACGACAGCGACATCATTGTTTCATGCGATGGAGATGACTGGTGGTGCAGTGACCATGTTCTTGATCTTCTCAATAAGATCTACGATGACCCGAACGTATGGCTAACGCATGCAAACGCTCTGAGCTGGCCAACACATACGCGTATCACGTGTGGCCCCATACCGCGCCACGTTATTGAAAATAATTCCTTCAGAAGGTACCGTTGGAGCGCGACGGGCCTTCGCACGTATTACGCGTGGCTCTTCAAGAAAATCCGACGTGAAGATCTTTGTGACGAAACAGGAATTTTCTTCGATGTTCTCCACGACGCAGCGTTCATGTACCCTCTTTTTGAAATGGCCGGTGGTCGGCATTTTTTCATCCCCGATATACTTTACGTTGCAAACCGGGCCACCGGCATTAATGATTCAATCGTCAACAGCGCACGAGCACGCTATGTCTTCAAACTTATCACGGGCGGGGAACCCTACATACGTCTTGAGAGTGTACCGTGCCGCGTACCCGTTGGCCGCATGACTAAAGGGTTACGACCGCGGCTTCCTCGCTTTCATCCCCCGAACTTGCAATAGCAACGACGTAATACGTCATTGGGTGTGAAGCAGAGAAATCACGGAATACAAGAGGAGCTGATGAGGATATCGTTGCAAGAAGCTTTGTTTTGTCGGCATCAGCGTAAACTTTGTATGCAACAGCATCGGTCACTGGTTGCCACGAGAGGATATTAACTACATAGGCTTGGCAGGGGAACTTATGACACTCTCGTACGCCGACGACACACGGTGTTTCAACAACAACGGCGGATGCCGCCGGTCTGAAGCACAAGAGAGCCTTGTAGAGCGCAACTTCCTGCCCGGGTGTGCAAATGTCGGTGTCGGCGGTCGGTTGCGATCCAACGAGGAGATATTGGTAGGGCGCGCCAAACGAACACCATGCAAGCGAGGAGATGTTTGTATCGTAAATCGTTCCTGCAAGTTTATCAGTGCCACCCGTATTTGGGTTACGTCCATAGATAACAATGTTGTTTGCACCGACACTTCCCGTGATCCCGATAGAGAGAGCCTCGCACTCAACCAAGGCTGAACCTGGCTTGTCGCACGAAGCATGCACGGGAACCCAGCTCAACGCATGGGCATTGCCTCCAACATTGACAGAAAACTTTACACTCTTAAAATTACAGGTGATTCCAGCAACACAGGCCACAATGACGTTAGGGTCGTCAGGACCCTCTGCCGTACCGCCAATGGCAAGACACATGTGGTCACCGGTAGAAGGCACACACCACCTCACGGATGCCACAAACGCAAGCCCATTATCTGCAGGCGTTCTAGAGATAACTTCCTGAAGTGGAGGATTGGCAAGATAAATGCGTACGTTGGCGTCACCATTCGTCGCTGCCGTGTTCGGCCGGCCACCTGCCGCCAAATAACTTTGGCCTTTCCACGTACACCAATCGAGCGAAAGCACCGTGCCACCAAACACACGGCCCACAACAAGGCTAAGAGGCTCGCCCTCCGTAACTTTAGGATCGAAACTGAGCAACTCAATCTGTGTATTTTCGCTGCTGGTTGTACCACCCACGGCCAAATAAGGTAGCTCGGTGGTAGATCCCAGTGTTACTGTGCTGAGCCAGGAGACGGCATACACGGCGGCAGTAGCTCCTTGAGATGGCGCGAGGCGTTGGTATACCGCAACAACCTTGAGGCGATTGATCTCGTCGGCGGCAGGGTCGAAGTTATAGACGGTCACAAGGCCATCGATATCACCACTTGCAAGGTAAGCTCTTTCATTAAAGCAGCACCATGAAACGGATAAAATGGCGTTACTGCTCTTTGAGTTAGTTGCCCACGGAGTTAAGGAACCCTTTTCTAGGTCAACTTGGTAAACAACCAGCTGTGTGCTGGATTCAGTTTGCCCTGCTAGTGCCGATCCTCCGACAGCAGCGTAGCGATACTGTGGGTTAAAAGTACCACACACATCGCACAGCCATGCCACCGACTCAACAGGAGAACCGTACGACTTTGTATCTGTCAAGAAGAAGGTATTGCTGTTAATTTGCAAGTTTGCCGGTATAGACGAGCCACACGGCACGGGGAAAAACGTTTCAGATTGGGACAGACTTGTAAGCGGCAGGAGAAGTAAGGCCGAGACAATCGCAACTATTTTCATCGCCACCCTCGCATAGACTTAAAACACCCTATGAGCTACCACCAGAGCAATGATCACACGAAGACCACTTCAGAGCAATAATTATACAGAAACGACACCTCTGTCAACTATTTGCCCCTTCGCGACCAGCCGACCAAATAAGATATGCCTCAATAAAAGGTGTTAATTGCCCATCAAGAACTTCGTCAGGTTGCGATGATTCGCACTCGGTGCGGTGGTCTTTAACCATTTTATAGGGGTATAAAACATACGAACGTATCTGCGAACCCCACTCGATGCTCTTTTTTTCGACACGCTCTGATTGTTCCTTCTGCTCCTCTTTTTGACGAAGCGCAAGCTTCGCCCTCAGCATTTTGAGCGCAGTTTCTTTGTTTTGAACTTGTGAGCGCTCGTTTTGACACTGAACAACAATGCCGGTCTTAGTGTGTGTTATACGCACGGCCGATTCTGTTTTATTAACGTGTTGACCGCCGGCACCACCCGAACGATACGTATCGATGCGTAGATCGTTGGGATCAATAACGATTTCAACATCGGGGACTTCGGGTGTGACGCTCACTGCTGAAAATGATGTATGTCGCCGTTTGTTGGCATCAAAGGGCGAGATGCGTACGAGCCGGTGGATTCCCTGCTCGCTCTTTAAAAGGCCGTAACAATTTTTCCCGCGCACAAAGAGCGTGGCTGATTTGATGCCAGCTCCCTCGCCAGATTGATAATCAACAAGATCAACAGAAAAACCCGAGCGTTCGCAAAAACGCAGATACATACGCAGGAGTATATCGGCCCAGTCCTGAGACTCGGTACCGCCGGCTCCGGCGTTGATGCTCACAAAGCAGTTGCTCGCGTCCTGTTCATCCGAAAGAAGAAACGCCAATTTGGTTTTTTTGGCGGCGCGTGCAAATTCGGCGATGTCATTTTTGATCCTGGCAAGTTCTGCTTCATCATCTTTAAAAAGCTCAACAAGCTCACCGAGTTCGCGATGGGCCGTGGTGACATTGAGATACTGCTCACGCAGCTGCCTGACGCGCTGAAGCTCTTTAAGAACCTTCGTTGAGTCTGGGTCGCGCCAAAAATCAACGTGGTGACTGCGCGCCGAAAGTTCCTGAAACGTCTTTTCAAGGTCCGATTGGGCCCAAAAAGCTTCAAGGGCTGCAATATCGGGCCTAACACCTTTGAGTTGCTCTTCAAGCTCGTCTTTAAACATCAAAACCCCTGATGCTATGCCATGTACACGACGTTTTTCAGGACGTTCTCCAGTATACCGGGGTACGCCGCAACAAACAACGGATCCTCATGGCAAATCAGTACTGAGATTTTCCGGATTGGGGAGCGTGGGCGCACCGAAAACATCGTCAATGAGACCATTTTCGTCGAAAAGCATGTGCACAGTGCTTGGCTCAATGCCCTGTGTTTGTGCAAAGGCCCAGACTGAGGAGTAATATGCGTAATAAAGGCGAACGCGTGTCATTTCAACGGCCTTCCAAACGTGGTTGCCTGCCACTAACACCCGCGAAAGTGCATACCAGCCATTCTGGCTTACATCAACGATGAGCCGATCTGCTTTAACAAACGTATCGACGGCCAGGTGCCCGAGGAGCGATGCAAGGTATTGGCCAAAGATGAGTCCTTTGTCAGACGTGGCATCAAGATCATTGCCAATGTCATCGACGCTGGCGCTGGCGATGCCGGCACCGGCATCATTGTTGGTACCATCGCGAGCATTGATGAGAAGTTCAAGGTGCTCGCGCACGTCGGCAAGGGCGTGTGTGATGGCGCCGCGAACACCAGCGCGCACCTCGTTGAGTGCGTCAATGAGGGTTTTGTCGGTCAAGATCCCGCCTTTGAAAACCTTGTCAATGGCAACCGCGTACGCAAGCCCTACACGTCGGTGCTGTGTTTGAAGTTCAAGGAGATCAGCAAGTTCCGTAACCGTACTAGGATCGGGAGAATAGGGTGCGGCGTGTGCCGGATCGAGGCGGGTTTGGATGACGTTTTGAAGGATGTGCCAAACCTGCTCAAGAACGAAAAGACAGTGCTCTTGAACGTCAAGCGTCGCTCGCGATCGGGCGTATGAAAAATAGAGAACGTTGAGAATGACAGCGAGGTCGTGCGCGTTTACGGCAAGCGATCCGTCTTTGTGTGCCAGATACGAAGCGATCCACTCACGCGCTATTCCTTGAACCACGATGCCATCGGACGGGTCGCTACCTCCTCTTATTGAGATAAAAAAGAAACTTGCAATTACAAAGAAACGCGCACGAAAAGACATAGTCATACCGACCCTCTCTCTTTAAAGCCCCACTGGAAGCTAACTCACACCAATCTCCTTTTCAGGATACACAAACGCACCATCTACAACAAAGGTATCATACGCACACCGTGCATCACGTTTACTGGAGCCTGCTCAGCGCGATCTTAAAAAGGTGTTACATGTAAAGAGCCCGGCAAGGTCACAGGGTGCTGCGCTTGGTGTCGGGGGCTCGATCGTATGACGACTTGATACGCCTTGCTGTCAATAGAAGACCAGCTCCACGGTCGTGAATACTCAAAGCGAATGAATTCATGCCCAGGGTGGTCGGCTTGAAAGGTGAACGTTGTCGTCGTACGCCCGCCGATGCAGCGACAGGGCATGGTTGTTTTGCCCAGAAGCTTGACGAAATCTTCGGTGACGGGACTCACGAGATACCACGTGTAACCCGTCGACGGCTGTGCTGGAAGGGTGATGGTAAAAAGCTGCCCCGTGTGAGTAACGATAGTTTCAGGAACATGGCGCCGGGGCAATTCATAGGCTGGTACGGCACCAAGCCTCTGCCCAAGAGCACCCCCTACCGTGGCAAAGCATACCGTAACAACTACGCGCACAACAAACGCTCTTCCCATGACAACTCCCTGTTTCGAATGCATAAAAAACTTAGCCTTCATGGCACCGCTCCTCACTTCATCGCCACGTTAGTTATCACGCTCCACCGTGTCGGCCATATCGTTCCTACATGAAAAGACCGCCAGCTTTGAGCCAAATTCCCCATTGAGCAACGGCATTTTTGTTGGCCTGACGGTATCTTTCGGGGGCTATCCCCTCGAATTCTATTTCTGAACCACAGCCGAGATAAGGTTCAATGCGTCCGTTCCATAACGTCCATGCATAGGCAACGTGAGCGAAAAACTTTTGAGTACATGCCGACGTTGCTGCCGCCGAACACGGGTCCAAATCGGCTGTTTTTATGTACACGCTCGTAGAATCAGCGGTTGCAATCTGATTTTCTTCTGTCAAAAGGTTGCCATAAATAGTTGCCGTGCTTTGTGTTGTGTTGCTTGGGTTGCCAAGGGCATTGGTGACATTTTGTATTCCCTTTATGCCATAGCGATTGTCGGGAATGTTTCCACGGATGTGTACGTGCTCGCGTGTTCGAATCCACGCGTTGTACCCGACATCGATTTCAAGTCCGCGCGACAGATAGCCAATCATAGCGACAATGTCGCACTGTAAAGCAGACCAAGCTGTGCATGGCAACGTCGTAATCGTACTTGCCGACACAAGTTTGCCATTGTAAAATCCGCGTGTGTCAAATTCTTTGAGGAGGAGGTAGCGGCTAGCAAAGCCATTTTTTGTAAAATCAAACGATCGACGCCCACTTGTGGCAAAAAGGTGCGTCGCGCGTACCGAGCCATAGAACGAAAGGGAGCGACATCCGTCAACTTCCCAAGCCAAAACCCTGCCATCAAAGCCAATTCCTAATTCGCCATGGTGACCATTGCCAACGACGGGCTGAAAAAAGTAGGGACCATGAATCCTTGTGCCCGTCGGCACAGCAGCAACAATGGAAAGACCGACATACATGCATGGGTTACGTATAATGTGGCATCCAAGGGCGCCGCAAAGACCAGCGAGGCCCGAAGCCTTACGTGGCCCGTTGACAATGGATTCAAGAAGACCTTCACTGGCGTCACCAAACACCGTGTGGCCGCGCATGGCAGCAATAAACGAAGTCAACGGCGCTCGCGTAGTGTTGCCGGCCATATAACCGGCCGGAAATGTCATATCGGTACCGTTATTTACTGTACATTCGTTGAAATCGTAGCTCCAGTGCGTCGACACAAGGGGAAGATAAACGCGTGCGTACCAACGGCCACAGCATGCGTAGGCCTCGCAATTGAGGAGTGCACTTTCTATTGAGGGCTTCATGGCGATCGTGCTGTCAAATGACGGCGAAAGTCCAAAATAATCGGCGAGGAAGGCTTCGTTGCTACGATGGGCAACCTTGCTGCCCGTAACAGAAAGAATATCGGTGTTGAAAAAGTACCCTGCTATGCGATAGGGCCTCATGGAACATCCGTACGAAGGTGTTATGAAAAACGCCCCCTCAAGGCCTTCGTTGCAAGGCTTGTCGAGAAAACGACAAAATCCCACGAGGTCGCGAGCTGCATTGGTTCCCTGCGACCGTGCTCCATACACGGATGAGCCGTAAAGCTCACGTGCCCTCACATTGGACATACTCAGGAGCAACGACGAGAAAAAAACGACGGCAAGCGATGGTACATGAATTCGGCTCATGGCACTCTCACCCTGCATAACTAAACCCATCAACCCTACCACGCTAGCGCACCGTACAATTTTTTACAAGCTCTGCTTAAAAGTGGCACGAGAGCGACTACAACCGCCCCCGTGCCACTTTCCACGCGTCCTAGGACGAAACTCTATGCACAATTATTCGAAGGAAACACCACCTTTAAGCCAAACTCCCCACTGCGAGATGGCAAAACTCTTGCAGCATGATGTATTCGCGCCACGACCGAGACCATCACCACGTTTGCTACCGCAGCCATTGTTGTTGACATTTACCGATGATAACGATGTTGCGCACGAGCTGCCAGCAGCAATCTTCGACGAACACGTTGTCTGACAGACACCGTTGTTACAGTTATTTTTGTTGCTATCGCGACGTCCAAATTCTACCTCGGCACCAATGCCAAGGAAGGGAACCCACTCGTGACGGTCCTTCCAAACGTAGCCAAAGTTCGTGTAAATCTTGTTTGACATGGCACTTGCTTGGGCACCCGCGATGTCAATATCTGTTGCCTTTATAAGGACCGGCTGCAGCGAGGAATAAACCTGCTGAGGCGCATCCTCTCCGGAGATCTGTGTGTAATAAAGGTCATTAAGTTCTCCGGTGGCTTGCTTCGGATTATGGGCGACCTGAGGGTTGTCAATTCCACGATTTTGGTTCCACGACAACCCATTCGTATCGGCTATATTAGGAGCTCCGTTTGTTCCATTGCATATCGTCGCCTTGCTTTCGGTTGCCGACAGGGGAATACCAGGATTTTTAATGGCACCGAAGGGTGCCTCCCGCGCATAACCGAAAGAAAAGGCATCGCCTTTGAGAGCCCACGTATTTTCGGCAAACGTTCCATCGCAGTTAGTGCCACATTTGCAAATCTTTTCGCAGCTGCGACCCCAGAAATCATATCCAAGATCAAACTGGAAATTGCTGTGGGAATAGGCAAGCTTGAGTGCTACGTCGCCATGGACCCCGGCGCTGACTTCAACAGGCATCGTTGTCAGGTTTGCAACGGGACTATACACACGCGCAAACTGTGCTTGCGGAGCAACAGGCGTCGGAGGATTATCACCGGCGACAAGTCCCGTAACGCCCGTTGTAAACTTCATGGCAAGCATATAACGGCTCAGTGGCTTACCGCAAAGATCGAAGGTGCGGCACTGACGCGCTTTAAAAAGATGGGTTACGTTGGCATCAAGGTAGAAACTGAGGTCGTCGCACTCGTCGCTGCTTGACCACACTCGCCAGCTCGCATTGAGACCACCGCCAAGTTCCCAGTGATGACCATTGCCAACGATGGGTTCAAAAAGATAGTGGGCACGTGGCGTGTTGCCTGTTGGAGCAGCAGCTCTGAGACTTAAGCCAACGGTGTAGCACTCATCTGAGCAAAAATTCCAACCGAGAGCTGCCGTAATCTCAGCTGGGTGGGTCTTTTCTGCCTGACATTTGCGTACACGTGCGTAATTAAGGCTTTCACAGGTGATAGACGCGACGTCGCCTATAGTACGCCCGTCAACAATGTAGTCCTCAAATTGTCCGAGCATAGAACTGCGAGCAAGGTCGTACCGGTTGGGAATGTTTCCACTAAGCGTTCCGGTGAAAAATCCAGGGTCATAATTAAGGTTGCCGCGAGCAACAACATTTTCACACATGTGGACATCCCAACGTGTGTGGCAAATTGGTGTGTGAATTCTAAAGTAAAGTCCCCGAGCCCACTCGTCAAGGCCGAAGAAAAGACTGAAATCTACAAGGAAATTCTCTATGCGCGGTTCAATAACAACCTGGCTTGAAAAATCGCTTGGTAGATAAAAATTCTCGGCCATGAGCGCATTGGGATCACGCAGGTATGACGTCGAATTTTCGTCGGCGCCAACCTTGCTGCCCATAACGTTGAACGTTGCTACTTGTGTTTGAGAACACCCTCCCCTTGGAAGGACGCTGCCAAAGAGCGCCTTTGCTATACGATATGGTCTAAAAGTACGTGTATACTCGGGTGTGATTGCAAAAACACCGTTGAAACAATCGGTGTCATAACGATTAATAAGATCCTGCCAGCCAACCTGATCACGAGGAGCGTTGAAGCCCTGCGACCGTATGCTGATATACGGCAAAACCGCGGAACACGGTGCCACGCGAACCCGAGGAGCAAAAGCTCCTAGAGCAACAGACAGACACACAAATTTCAGCGCTTTGTTCATCGAAAGAATTCCTCCCAGAATGGGCCATTGCTAAGGCTCTACGTTAAAACAGCACCAGTTCAGCAATTCACGAATATTGCACTTCCACGAATATACGCTATTGGCTAGCCCTCCTTTCCTCGTTCACACCTACTGTCGTAAGGCACCAACTCAATCAACATAACACGTGCAAGAACTGTCAACTGCCCCCATTATAATACGTGCCAGCAAATAATGTAAAGCCTCCCATCCTGCTTTCAGTGACCAAGCGCCCCGAGGCATCATGGCAATTCAACGGTGTCAAACAACCGATTAGCCAAACGCGATCCCGCCCTTGAGAAAAATTTGTACGTATGACAGGGCGCACCTTGTGCATTCGCACGGGGCACATGCGACACCCGGAGGATTGCAGCACGACGTTGAGCATGACGGTCCGCCAGCACCCCTGCTGCACCCTGATTCGGCGCACTCCATGCAGTTAAATGATTCATCTTCCTGACCAAGCTCAAAGGACATGCCAAGGCCGAGGTAAGGTTCGTGGTCAGTGCAACGAGAGAACGTGTAGCTCATATACACGAAAAATTTCTGCGCTAGTGCCAGAGAACTCGCCCGTGGGATGTCGAGATCACCTGGTGTGAGAACCGCGGGAGGATTCGATGTCTTGACTTCAAGCCAACCAAACGTTTGTTGAGGGGTATCTGAGCCAACGGCGTGCGTATAAAGGTGTCTGTTGCTGTCATCGTAGGCATCAAGAGGATTGTCAACACCGTTATTTTGATTCCACGTGATACTTGGCCAATCGTCGGCGCCTGAAAAGATCGTTGCCTCACTCTGCGTGGCAGAAAGCGCTATGCCGCGACTATCAACAGAAAAATTGCCCGGTTGCGTGCTGCTTGCGGGAAATCCGAAGGAGAATGAAGTGCCCTTGAGGCCCCACAAACCACGCGTAAGCGGCGTGTCGCGATCGTAGCGCGGGACAATTTTTTGGCAACTGCGTCCCCAAAAATTATAGCCGATGTCGAGTTCGAAGTCGTGGTGGTTATACACGAGGGTTGCGGTACATTCACCGTGTGCCTGCGCACTTACTTCGACGGGCAGTGTTGTTATATTGGCGACAGGTGCAAAAACGCGCGCCCCCTGCGCAGCGACAGGCACGTGGTCGTCACCAGCATTGAGGTTGTTGGATTCTGGAGCCAAAAGCGTGGCGAGCATGTAACGACTGAGGGGCTTGTTGCATACGTCAAAGGTTCGACGTTCAAACGAGCGGAAAACGTGGGTACAATAAGTGTCGATATAAAGACCTACCCTGATATCATCATCATCGCGCTTACGGGCGAGGCACCAATGAGCGGTGGCTCCCAGTCCAAGTTCCCAGTGATGTCCGTTGCCCACGATTGGCTCAAAGAGCATGTCAGCGCACGGTCTGTTGCCCGTAGGAATGGTGACACGGAAATTAAGTCCGGCGTGGTAGTCATCGGTCATCCAAAAGTTAAGACCGGCGGCGGCGGAAATGTCGGCGATGCATGTTTTTGTGGCGCTGGGGCATATACGTGCATAACGCAAAGGTTCATACGTTACGTAGGCACTATTTTCAAGGCGTGAACCGCACACGATATAATCAGCAAAGCTTGCAAGGAGCTTGGAACGATTAATGCCGTAAACATCAGGACTGTGAGAATCGCCTTCGAACGTATCGTTGAAATAGCCGACATCGTAGGGTTGCACCCCTGCATTGGCGACGGATTCGCGGAAGCCAAGGCGCCACCGCGATGAGCACAGTGGCGCATGAATTCTCACATAGAGCCCGGGGTACCAGCGGTCAAGCCCGAGATAACCGTTGCAATCGATGGTCGCTGTGCGGACGGACGGATCAAATGTCACATGACTTGCAAAATCTGTCGGCAGATAAAAATTTTCCGCACACAATGCATTGGAAGGTCTGTCGGCGACCTTAGTTCCGTATACCTTGATCGTTGGCAGTACCTTGTGCGGGCACGATCGACCGACGGTATAATCATTGTCGCGTGCAATCGCATCGCACCACAAGTACTGTGCGATTTTATAAGACTGTGCCGTGTGCTCGTAGCACGGCGTTACCATAAAGCCGCCATAAAAATCGCTCATAGAGAACTTGTTGACGTAGGAAAGAAAACCAACATTTTCAAGAACACCATCGGCACCTTGCGGTCGCGGCGCTAGGTACGGAACGACGACGGCATGGTGCGAAAAAGTGGCCACGAGCGCCGCTATACACGACACGAGACGTAGAATTGCCGGCATCGAAGGCTCCCCTGGGTATGTACCCTGCACCCACTACGACGTTCCTCACGCCATAAGCATGTCGCAAAGGTATGTCGGTGTGCAACGATTTGACGTAGAGCATTAAGAAAGACCGGTCATACAACCGGTCTTTCCCGTTACCTGCTCGTTTGCTTAACGTAGAATTGCCACTACGCTAGGAAATTACTAATCAAAGGAAACGCCACCCTTGACCCAGAGACCCCACTGCGACAGCGAGCATGTTTTGCTGCACGAAGAGGAACGTGACGAATCGTTGCATCCGGTTGCACATGCCGTGTTGCATGGGTTGCACGAAGTCGAACCCGAGCCCCCATTTTTCCCGAAGGCACCGCCACGCTGGCCGAACTCGGCCTCAGCACCGACGCCCAGGTAAGGAACCCAGCATTCGCAGTTCTTCCAGGTGTAGCCTATGTGTCCGAAAACCTTATTTGAAAGGCTGCTCGTCTCGGCACCCTTGATGTCGAAGTTCGCTTGCGTGATAAGAATCGGATCGAGAGAGGCATTCACTGGATGCCACGCGGCGTCATCGGTGTTCTCCACATTATCGCCGAATTCGTGGGTGACGAGGATTTTCCCCCCGTCTGCAGATCCCCAGGCAACTTGAGGATTGTCGACCCCCGTGTTCTGACACCACGCAGCGTCACCTATACCATCGGGGAACTTATTCGTGCCACCAAAGATTGTCGCCTTGCTTTCTGTTGCCGACAGTGGAATTGCCGGGGAACCTACGGCAATTAGTGTCTCCAGGTTTGTTTGATCGCGCGTCGCAGGGAACCCGAAGACAAACGCGTCGCCTTTAAGGCCATACGTATTTTCTGCAAATCCATTGGCGCCATCACAGCGTGGACATATCTTTTCACGGCTGCGGCCCCAGAGGTTATACCCCAGATCGAACTGCCAGTTGCAATGTGTGTAGGCAAACTTGAGCACAAGCTCACCCTGGACTGCAGCACTTACGTCAACGGGCAACGTACTGAAGTTAGCGACAGGAACAAATTCCTTGGCGAACTGGTACGAAGGAGCCTTGGCGGTTGCTGGAGGTACCGCATCATCCGCAGTTCCTCCGGCAACAAGACCTGTTACATCAGAGGTGAACTTCGTTGCTAGCATGTAACGGCTGAGGGGCTTTCCGCACAAATCGAATGTTCGGCATTGTCTCGCCTTGAAGAGGTGGGTAACGTTACCGTCGACGTACATCGAGAAGTCACGCATCTCGTCTTCGGAACACCACCAGCGCCAGTGTCCTGTGAGACCACCGCCCAACTCCCAGTGTCTTCCGTTGCCGACGATTGGCTCAAAGAGGTATACACCCTTTGGTCGGTTGCCCGTAGGGGCAGCGGCACGGACGTTGAGACCAAAGTGGTAGTCATCGCACATCCAGAAATTCCATCCCAACGCAGCCGTCAGTTCAGCGACACTTGTCTTTGTAAGGCGGCATCGAGACATGCGAGCAAACGCAAGAGGTTGGAACGTTACGTCTTGAACGCCGCTGATCGTTTTTTCCTCTGACACAAAATCAGAGAAGCTGTTCAAAAGCTGATCACGTGCAATACCGTAGACGTCAGCATCGTTATACTCGACGGGGGTGTATGTATCGTTGAAATACCCCGGGTCGTAGTTACCCTCCCCCTTGGCGACGGGTCTTTCACAGAATCCGAGGTCCCAGCGCGTGTGAACGACGGGCATGTGAATTCTAAAGTACATGCCTTCGCACCACTCATCGAGACCCAGGTACAGATTGAAATCTACGAGCCCGTTGTCAACACGAGGCTTGAAGGTGACCTCACTCGAGAAGTCATCTGGCAAGTAGAAGTTCTCGGCCTGGAGAGCTCGCGGATCCCTGTTTTCTACCTTGGTACCTTGAATCTTGATCATTGCACGATCACAGCAATTGTTGCGATCGCAATTCTTGCCACAGCCGCCGCAGTCATTGAAACAGCACGCCGTTGATGGCGGAGGTGTAAGTGTGCTCACGAGGCTTGTTGAGCCAACGAGGGCGTCAGAAAAAAGGTACCGAGCCATTTTGCATGGCCAGAAGGATCGTGTGTACTCAGGAGTGATCGAAAAACTGCCGTAAAAGCAGTCCATGTCATATCTGTTAATCTGCGTCTGCCAACCGACGAGTTCTCGGGCGGCGTTGAAACCCTGCGAGCGGAAGCTCAAATAGGGTACAACATCAGCAAGCGCACCGCACGAAACAAGTAGGGCAGCAGCGCATGAAACACGTTGCAAGATTTGTTTCATCTGTTAACTCCCTCTGAAGTCTTCTTAACGTAGTGATGAGTAATAATACAACACCGGTGCATACACAAGGCCCAACAGCGTCTCGCGCACTGTGCAGCCGAAACGGTCGCTGGTAACTCGATAGGCAGCCCTCCTTCCAGACGAACGGTTGATTAGTCTCATATAAAAGCTACAACACTCATCTATGTATAATACGCCCTGTGGTCTTTTGTAAAGCAAAATGTTTTCCGATTGTGCCTTCAAATGGCGGCTGACGAAGGAAAAACGCCTTTATGAAGCCCCATATCGTGCCTCACACCATCTCGTGACCGTGTTAAGGCGCTCACGTCGAAACGGCCACGCACTACGGTCGTACACACATTCTTCCACACCAGGGGCACGGCACATGCGACTGTTTAACTTAGGCCGCACACGACCCGCTGCCCTCAATGGTTGTTCCTACCTTGACCCAAAAACACCACTGCGACAGGGAACAATAATCACGCCCGCCCGATTCTCCACGCTCAACCTGAAAACCACAACCGATGTAGGGAATGTACCTCGTGCACCACGATGCTGTGTAATTGACATTGATAAAAAACTTGCTTGACATCCCGCGCGTGCTCGCTCCCTCGATGTCGAGGTCGCTCTCGCGTATGAGAACGGGACGCTCGCTTGTAGAAACTCGTTGCCACGCGCCATCTTCACCTTGAGACCCGTTTGTCACAAGATTATTACCGTCGTTATCAAGGGCATACGCCTTGGGTTCATCGATGCCTGGATTTTGGTTCCACGCGACACCGTCAATGCCCTCCGGCCAGTTGTTGGTCCCGGAAAACGTTGTTGCCTTGCTTTGCGTTGCCGAAAGGGCTACGCCGGGATTGTCACTTTCCGGGTCAGCAAAGCCAAACATAAAAGCGTCGCCCTTGAGAGACCACGTACCATCGGACATCCTTCGGTTACAGCAGCACACGCGAGCTGGTCGGATGTTCTCTCTGCTACGTGCCCATAAATTGTACCCAGCATCGACTTCAACGTTGCCACGCACATAGGCGAATTTACACACGACGTCGGCTTGGACAGCGATGTCCACGTTCACAGGAATTGTCGTGATGTTGGCAAGGGGTGCATACACACCTTTAAATTGAGCGGTGGCAGCACGTTGTGCCGCATCGCCATTCTCGCTCAGCACGAGTCCGTGCGCCGGTGGTGTCATGTAGGCGGCAAGCATATAACGGCTGAGAGGTTTGCCCTTGAGGTCAAACGTACGGCACTGGTGCGTAGCAAAGAGGTGCATTGCCCGCGCGTCAAGATAAAAACGCAGGCTTTGATGGCACGATTCGTCGGTCCACAGGAGTGCGTGGGCTGTCAATCCGGCACCGAGTTCACCATGGTGCCCGTTGCCAACGATAGGCTCAAAGAGATAAACACCTTCGGGACGGTTGCCCGTTGGAAGTGCTCCGCGCACTTCGATGCCACCATGGTAATCATCGTTGAGTACAAAGTTCCAGCCGACCGCCAGGTGCATGTCTGCAAGGTCGGTTTTGGTTAAACGAAAAGGGCTCATGCGTGCGTAGCGCAGCCCTTCATACGTAACGGCAGGCGAACTCGCGGGGGCGCTGCCGGAAAAAACGTACGATTCAAAGTCTTGTAATAGGCTGCCACGAGCCATGCCACCGCTTGATTCGCCGTAGTAACCCGGGTTGGCGTCATTGGTTCCCGGTTGTATCCCGCCTTCGCAAAAATGGAGATCCCACCGCGTGTGGGCAACGGGGGCGTGAAGCTTGAAGTAAAGACCCGTGACGCACGAATCAAGGCCGGCAAAAAGGTTAAAATCGACGACAAAACTGTCAATGTGTGGCCTCACTTCGATCGTACTTTCAAAATCAGTTGGCACGTAGCAGTAGTCGGCGAGGATGGCGTAGGGCGACCGTCCGGCAACCTTGGTACCCTGGACTTGGAAGGCCACGCACGATTCGTCGCATGCCTTGACCTGGACGGCCGGGCAGAAAAGGTACTTGGCAATGTCGCGCGATCTCATGGAGCGATAGTACGCCGGCGAAATCGTTGCCGTTGCGTACGAAGCATGAGTAGAAGCCTTGTTGATCTGGCCCTGCCAGCCAACAAGCTCACGCGCAGCGTCAAAGCCCTGCGGCCGGAAATTGAGGTATGGCACAGGGATATGCGCGGCACAGGAGGCTGCAGTCACAATCAACGCGACCGCAAGCATTACGACCTCCCCTCTGTCAACCTTCATGGCAACCCCTACGGGAAACCCTCTCAACTCACGCCTTTTGACACACAGTTACCGCTAACGGTGTATTACGGGTGTTGTTTTCACCACTGCTTCATCAACTGAAGGCGACGCCACCCTTGAGCCACACACCCCACTGACTCAAGGCGCAACGCGTACAACACGAAGTGTTTTTGGACTTTGAACACATCGTGTCGCACGATTTAACGCACGACGGTGCATTCTGATTAACCTTTGTAGCCATTGAAGTTGAAATGCATTTAGATGAGCACATATCGCCACGGTCCTTACCATCGTGCTGACCAAACTCGGCCTCAGCTCCTACACCGATGAATGGCGCCCACGTTCTGCCATCTTTCCAGAAATGGCTGAAATGAAAGAAAACCTTGTGCGAAATGCCCTTCGTCTGCGCTCCCTTAAAATCCAAGATGCTGTCATTGATGAGGATCGGGTCGTTTGATGTCTTGACACTATTATTGATCGCGGTGTACAAAAGATCGGTTGGCCCAGTTTTGGCAGCTAGTTCGGGATTGTCGATGCCGGGATTTTGATACCAGTTCAAAAAATTTTCATCGACGGTTAGGCCAGTCGGTGCACCATTGGTTCCTTTAAAAATTGTTGCCTTACTTTCAGTTGCAGATAGCGGAGTGCCCGGTTCAATAAGGGTTTCCTGACCGTTCACTTCTTGCTGCGTAAAACCAAAGCAGAAGGCATCACCTTTGAGTCCCCACGTATTTGCCGGAAATTTTACCGCTGCCGAACACGGCCGATCATAATTTCTACAAATTTTCTCGCAGCTTCGTGCCCAGAGATTATACCCTAGATCAAATTCGTAGTTATTGCGTACCCAGGCGAGTTTGAGAACAACGTCGGCTTGTACGGCCGCGCTTACATCAACAGGGAGGGTGCTAAAATTGGCAACGGGTGCAAAGACACGAGCAAACTGGTACGAAGGGGTGCTGATGACTGGCGCCGCTTCCTGGCCCAGAGCAACAAGCCCTTCGACGTCACTCGTAAATTTCATAGCAAGGGCATAGCGACTCAACGGGCTGTTGATTAAATCAAATGTTCGGTATTGATGGGATTTAAAGAGGTGCGTAATGTTGGCGTCAAGGTAAAGATCGCAGTGTCGGTCTTCGTCCTGGCTCCTGCAGAGGCATGCGTGAGCCGAAAGTCCTCCGCCTAATTCCCAGTGCTTACCGTTGCCAATAATTGGCTCGAAGAAATATGCGCCACAGGGCTTTGTTCCCGTTGGTGCTGCTGCACATATTTGGAGGCCAACGTGGTAGTCCTCGCAGAGCACAAAATTCCAGCCCAGTGCCATACGTACGTCGGCAACGCCAGTTTTTGTTGCACGGCACTTGTTCCAGCGCGCATTCTGAAGTGGAGTGCACGTAACATTGTCTGCAAAGACCGGGCTCGCACCATCAATGATGAACTCCTCAAACGAAGAAAGGGGCTGGACGCCATCCGTAAGCGATCCATCGAAATACCCAAGTGGATAAGTTCCCTCTCCCTCCTTCGTTATTGTTTCTTTGACGTTGAGCGACCTTCGTGAATAAACAAGAGGGGCATGGATTCTGAAATAAAGACCTGGGTGGCACCGATCAAACCCCAGATAAAAGTTGAAGTCGACGAGAAAGTTTTCAACGCGAGGTTCAAGTGAGACGGTACTATCGTAATCAGACGGGAGGTAAAAGTTCTCCGCCATGAGAGAATTTTGAGCGCGTCCCGCGATGTCGCTGCCCTGGATCCTCAGTTGGGCACCGCCGCATGTTCCGCGCGTCAAGGAGTTGCACAAGAGACACCGTGCAATGTCGCCGTCCCTAAATGACCGCGTGTACTCGGGCGTCAGCGAAAAAATTCCATTAAGACCGCACACATCGTGTTGATAGAGAAACGGCTGCAAGCCAACAAGATCACGAGCACCGTTGAGGCTTTGCGACCTAAAAGCCAAATACGGTGCCGCCTCGACGGTGCAGCCACCCGCACAAAGCGCAACAGCTGCACACCGCGCTACGCGCAAAAGCTCTTTCATCAAAGTTACTCCCTAACTCTTGCATACTCTTGTGTACTACGAAGAATCTTTTGTCGTGCGTGCGAACCCTCCTTTGCTTTCGTTGCTTCTTGTTCATCACTCGCGCGGCCTCTGTGAGCCGACTCCCATAAAAAACTACCCGTTCAGTAAAAACCATATACAGTTTACGGTTACTATGCAAGCCTTTCTCCATGGCCGCCATGGAGAAAACTCGTTCAAAAACGCGAGGGCCGGCAGTACTGCCGGCCCGTCCATTCCACATTGCGCATTTCGCGCCTGTACTATCATTGAGTGTTTCACGACCCTGCTTTTCCCGTCACGTGCCCTTTGGATATCGCGTTCGACACCAATTCCTCAGATAAGTCAGCATCAGAACTGTCGGTCATGACGTACCAACCGATCCGATCGCTCACGCATGCGTTATGCTCGTCAAATTTTACGTGCACTTTCCCTGAGAACCACCCGCTGTCTGGCCTGAAACGGGACATCTAACAACAGCAATAGTTTCCGGATCGCGCCAATTGATAAGGGGGTAGACCATCACCGTATGTTTTGGCTTGCAACCTCCCCCGAGCGTATGAGCACGGCTGTAAACGGCAACGAGGGGTTTGGGCCCGCTCCTGAACGAGATGTTGAATATGTTTCCGAGGGCGGAGGCATCGAGATATATGCTGCCCACGTACTGGACGCTCTGCAGTGATTGGGAACTAGAAGAGGAGGGGAGCATCATTGGCTGAGATACTGCGTTCGAGCTTACACTCGGCGCAGGCGTGCCGACGGCAGTTGAAGCAGTGCGGGAACCCGCCATCGCCATACCCGCTTCAGAGCCTCCTTGCGCGGGAGAATTCGGTGGTACCGCAACTACATTAAAAACATCAAGGCGGACTCGTTGAATCGATCCCGGCAACGTCGCGTAGACCCAGTTCGCCGGTCCAGGAGCTGACTCAGAACTATCGAGGTTAAGCTCATGGGGACGAGGACGGCCACCGAGGATATGTCGCGCAATGAGCCTCTCTTGCTCATAGCTGCCGAGCGAAAAATCACATATTTTAACACCGATACCCTGAGGACTTTCATTAAGAAGGACGCAATCATAAAAATGCTCACAGCGTATCCTGGCGGGCTCAGCGTAACGCTCGACGGTCCCTCCCTGGAGCTGGTGCTGCCGCAGCACATGTTCAGCGCCATAGCCGGCGACCTGCTTTCGCGGGGCGCTTGCTTCAAGTGTGCCGTTCAATGCGGCGATTGTGGCGCTCATACGAACAATTCTTTTAAGATTTTTCACCATGTTTTCACGTATGTGGCCTATAAATCCAAAAGCAAAAACGCTCTCATCATAGCAGTCATTCTTATTTTATCACAAAAACACAAAGAACGTTTTCTGGCACCTTGATAGCATTTTTCTCGTTAAGTTTTCAGGGAGCCCCGGCTGGGTCACATCGTTCCCTTTTTTTGCGACGCAACCCAGAGGGGTGCTCCCTGAAAAGAAAAGTTCTAAAATTGCGGGCAATCCCTTCACGCTACCCTGTCGTGATTGCCCCTACAACTGCAAAACCTGCCCGATTGAAGACGAGACGGCACACCACCTCGACGAGCGAGGTACTCAAAGAGCTGCCGAATGCAGAACTGCGGGAATACCCTCTTTGGCATCCTACTCCAGGATGTGTAACTCTGAGAATCACCCGCTGTAAGGTCTTTTTATCATGGAATGATGCTCTTGTAAGTATCCCATGATTGTATCCGACCACCGATGTGCGACAGAGAATTTAAAGGTTTTGATACCGTATCAACACACGCATTATTTTTACATATACTCTCATCGACCAACGTAGTGTCCATCACACCGCCAGGATAATTGGATGCGCTCCCCGCCGTTGTGCGTACAAGATAAAAATGTACTTTTTCTATTGTTTTACCGGAGCAATCGCTACTACAAGCAAGGTTTCTAAGAAATGGCTCCATGAAGACATAATAGTCAGGACTGGCGGCCATTGCCATCCTCTCTTTGACCTCCAATATTTTCGTCTCGTTGGCTCCTTGTGAGTTTACTAGGCTGATAATGCAGTGGTCTATCAAATTGCTCAAGCAAGTTCCAAATTTCAGGGTGCTGTTCGGTGGCACTGTGGCATCTCTCCAACTACTGCCTATGCCACAGGTACCTCTAATATCGGCAGCAGCCTTCAAGTAAAATGGGGTACAATTATGTATCGTGACCTCATATGCATATACAAAGGCAATCGCAAACATCCCAAACAAAGCGGTGATGCATGAAAAAATCTTATTCATAGCCTTCTCTCCTTTTTGATACGTTAAAATATAAAAGAAACCGGCATGTCAGTGATCAGGGTTGTGGGGCATCCCGAGTTCCCCACGAAGCACTCGCCGCTGTTACGTGACGGCGGTGCAACAAAAATCTCTTTACACTTCCACCTCCATCAGTTTAGGCCCTGTTGACTTTTTATCGGAGCCATATGCAAGTCCCCACAAAAAGCAGAAAGGCCCGGTAATTGCGCAGCTTTTTATCGAAACGAGAAAAAATGCGTCTGTACTGCTTAATCTTTGAAAAGAAACACTCGATGACAGACCTCTCCTTGTAGACGTGTTTGTCGTATTCCACAACTTGCGTTCGATTACTTTTGCCTGGGATTACCGGGCAACAATTTTGAGCCCTTATTTGCCTGCGAAAAGGGTCCGAGTCATACCCCATGTCACCGATGATATGCGATTCAGAATCTCCCTTAATAAGCTCCTCTCCTTGGGTGATGTCGGCAACTTGGCCTGGTGTAATAATGAATTTAAGAGGATTTCCGAGAGCATCAACCTTAGCATGGACCTTTGTAGTGAAGCCCCCCTTGCTTCGCCCAAGACCCTCTTCTGCTTGTTTGCCGTGGCCAGCTGCGCACGGATGTGCTCTGACTATTGTTGCGTCAACAGACAGATACTCCTGGTCAGGGTCGTGTATACAAAAGGCAAAAAGTTTCTCCCATACGCCCTTTTTGCTCCAGGCATCGAATCTTTTGTATACACTGTTCCACGCGCCGTATCGTTCTGGCAACTCCCTCCATTGCGCTCCAGTTCGCATAATCCAGTACACTGCCTCAACGAAGTTCCTGAGCCTTTCTTCGCTGACGACGTAAATTTTGGCGTCTTCTTTCAGGAAGGCAAACATTTTTTCCCACGCATCACTTGTGATATACTTTCCCTGCATGATAGCTCCTGTTCGAGTGTTCCATTTTTTTGGATTGGAGTTATCATGCAAAAAAATCAGCGTTTTGAAAAGTCAACAGGGCCTAAGCAGCGTAACACACACAACGCAGCAGGCAGCAGGTAGTAGCACGTGCGACATGAATTATGACGCGCATTGTCACAACCTCACGATCTCTCTGTTAATATTCATACTAGAAAAATCTAAACAGAAGAATCAAGAGTTTTATAATAATTTTATTTTAAAAATAACTACAAAAAGGAGGTTGCATGCCCTAAAACCCCTTCCAGTCGCACACACGGTACCGCCGGCACCGGCAAAAACATGTACAAAAACAAAAACTTGTTCTAGTGTTGTGACGGTGGAATATGGGCGAGGGTTGGGAGTATGTACGCGTACTGTTGGCGCGATTATGTCGAGCTCTTTTTTGTAGTTGCAACGGTTTTGTGGATAACCACGTGGCTCAATCGTGACAAAACGCGGCACCTTGTTCTTTACTTTTATTTTTATTGTTTTTTGATTTTTGCAACGTACGCCCTCTCCTTACCTGTGGCGCACAAGCTCCTTGTGGCAGCTGTTCCTCTTGTTATTATGATCTTTGTGCTCATGCACGAAGAAGTTCTCCAAAAGAGGTTCGCGGTGCCAGTGAGGGCTGTCCCACACGGACCTGTCGACGACACGTGGATTGATGAGCTTCTGCAAGCGTGTCTCTTTGCCATGAACACCAACACCGCCTTGACATTTCTTCTCGAGCACCATGACACTATCGGTTCACTTATCACCAAAGGCTGTACCTTCGAAACTCCGCTCACAAAAAATAAAATTCTCGTTCTCGTCGAAAGCAGGCTTTTTGACCGCAGCAGCATGATATGGATCCGCTCGGACGGAATACTCGTCGGCATCAACGCCTCGTGGATCCAAGAAAGTGAATCAAGTGCCGGCAACGACGCCAAACAACGTGCATGGCTCATGGCGCTCTTGGCATCACACAAAACCGACGTTCTCGTCCTCCGAACTAATCCCGAACATAACAGCTTTGACATAGCACTTCGCGGCAACTCCGCCCAAAACCTCACGAGCGCCCACTGCCGCATGCTTCTTCGCCAGTACGTGTGTGCAGCACGTCCGCCTACGAGTGTGACACTCACAAAATCCAGCTATGGTGAAAAGTCTGGAGCGCCCCCACCATGAGGCCCATCATCGCTAAAATCATGGCCCTTTGTTTCGGTACCCTCATGTGGTACATTCTCAGCCAACAGACGATTGACACGATGAATGTCGAGGTCCCCGTATGCTTTTACGGCGGTGATGGCACGAATGTCATCGAAGCGCCTGAAACCGTCACGATAACCATCTCAGGAAGGCGTGGTGATTTGGCACAGCTTGACTGCAAAGAACTTGCCGCCCACATCGACGTCGGAACATTGGTGGCACGACAAACAAAAATCACTATCCAACCACACCATCTTTTCTTGCCCGCGACGGTTAAAGTTGTTGGTCGTGCAACAATTGTGGCGTCAGTCACGCCGAGGTTAGCGCAATCCTCAGACTTTCTCCGCGCACAAACAGAAAATGCTCATACTACACACTTAGAAACTATAAGGAGTTAGGCTATGTCCAACGCACTTTTTGGCACCGATGGCATCAGGGCACTGATTGGACAACCGCCGCTTACCATAGAGATGCTTCCAAGAGTTGGTTTCGCCATTGCCACGTGGGCCGCCAGCAAAGCTCACGGCGATGCACACATACTCCTTGCCCATGACACACGTTCATCGTGTCACTTTGTAAAAGCCGCCCTTAAGAGCGGGCTCTTGCTCGCCAATAACACAAAAATTTTTGATTTTTTAGCACTGCCAACGCCCGCCGCATGCCTTCTGACGCGTCTTAATAAAGCCTTCACGTGCGGCATTATTATCACTGCTTCACACAACCGTCACGAATATAATGGTCTCAAAATCGTCGATTCGTCAGGAACAAAAATAGGTGAAGCCGATGAGGCCATCATCGATGGGCTCGTAAGCTCACTCACACTTTCAGGAGTCAGCCATGATCACCTCGGCAACGATTACCGTGCCCTCAATCAGGGCGAATACTATCTCAATACCCTTGCTGCCCATTTTGAAAAAAAGTATCTCAAGGGCAAAAAGATAGTCCTTGACTGTGCCAATGGAGCAACTTCATCTCTGGCCCCCCACATCTTTCGCTGCTTTGGGGCACACGTTGTGACGCTCCACAACAAACCTGACGGCAAAAACATTAACAACGATTGCGGTGCCATGCACCCGTGTGTGGTACGTGATGCTGTTGTTGAACACAAAGCCGATGCCGGATTTGCCTTCGATGGCGATGGCGATTGCGTTATAGCAGTCAACCGCCTGGGACACATCAAAAACGGCGATGACATTTTGGCCATCCTCATGGACCACCCAGCGTATCGTCATGCGAACGCCATCGTTGGAACGACGTTCAGCAATGAGGGTCTTGCGGCGTATGCTCACAGCAAGGGAAAGCGCCTCATACGCGCTGACGTCGGCGATAAAAATGTCGCTCAGACCCTGAGACTCCATGGGCTACCCCTGGGAGGCGAGCCATCTGGACATATTATTGTTCCCGAATACCTCGATAGCGGAGACGGCACCTTTGCAGCTCTCAGCCTTCTTGAAGCCGTGACCACTCACAACAACTGGGACATGGTAAGCTTTACCCATCACCCGCATCTTCTCATCAATATCCCCATAAAGCACAAAAAAGACTTTGCGCGTGATCCTTTGGCCGCCATCATGAAGCGCAATCACGAAGAATTTCCCGAAGGTCGCTTCGTTGTTCGATATTCGGGAACCGAGTCACTGTTACTACGCATCCTCGTTGAGGCGCCCACCAAAGAATGTGCTGAGGCGCTGGGCGCAAAACTTGCAAATCAGCTGCGCACTGAACTTGACGAGGCATAGATGCAGAAAGAAAACTCAGTCCTCTTTCCCTTTCGCGCCAGGAAGCCATGACACTTGTCATGTCCCTGGGAATTGTGCAACCGCACCAAAAGTACCTCCCCCGACACGTCTTATGGCGGCAGTTAGGTCCTCTGTCCCTGGTTTATCGGCGCCCTGGTTGTAGAGAAGCACGTAAGAACCGCGCACTATGAACGAGGGAACGTCACACTCTATAAAAGCGACGTCCCCTCGAAAAACTATGATGCACGCGCGAAAAAACGCTAAAGAAACTTAAAATCCTGGTACACCGTCAGGAAGAGGAAAATCGCCAAGGCTGCCATCATCGAGCGAACGTTTGAGTTCGGTGATTCTTCCATCGTTGTGGTAACGCACGTAGTGTCCTCCGGTATGCTCGACAAGGCGCATGAGGCGTTCTCGCGAATGAGCATCGGCTTCACCAAAGTTGTTGACAACAACCTGAAGGCCTGTTGCTTTCACGAAGTTCATTTGCGCTCCAATGGCATCATCGATCCATGCAGGGTCATTCTCGAAAACCCCGCCACCAATTTTAGGGAGGAAGACACGCCCTCCACGAGGAGCATTAATGAATGCGGCCTTTATGATCGCCTCATACGTCCAATTGAGAATAAGCTGCGCAGCTTCACGAGCCGCACCGCCACCGACTCCCTGGAGGTTGAGAGCCGCCGCAAATGCCTGATTAATTATTTGATTCCTGTCAGTACAAAGCTCATGCCTACCATCTCTACCAATCGAATGCATAAAGCCATTAGTAACTTGGGTATTGGCATGGAACCCTATCTTGAGGGGTCCACCGTCGGCATGGGCTTGCAGTTTCCGCAAGAGCGTGTGCATGTCATCGACCACATACCCACTGCGCATGTTGACACCAAAGCCCTCGAGCAAATTAAGCTGATGCTCCTGCGTCTGACGCCACAGATTCGGTCTGTCAGGAAATGTTGGGGCAAAGAGATAATACATTCTCAATATTATAGCCGGGACGGCTGAAGTACAAGCAAACGGTCCCTGTGTGCCATCGCCAAGGTAGTCCTGAAGCGCTTTTTGATCAATATTATCGTCTGCCCCTAGTGTTTCAAGACAGTTGTAATTGGAGGCCACGCCAAAAACGGCCCCACGATTTCGTGGATCGGCTTGAAGGGAACCAATATCGACCTTTCGCTTGACAAATTCCGATCCTTTGAAGGATTGAGAATTACGAGCGTCATTGCTCCGGTCATCAGCCATCTCGATGACACTTATGCTCCCATTGCCCGGCCTGGAGCTCGCGAGTACTCGGAGGGCCTCATCCCTCAACGCTGCCAGGGTTAAGAAATAAAAACGACCAGCCTGAAACTCGCGGCCATTCGTACCCTTGAGCCTATAGGGATCATCATTGTTCGATGGTCGAACGATAAAAGACGCTTGCTGCTCAGCACTGAGTCTACGAAAAGCTGACTCCTCGATGCCCATAACGTCGAAAAAAAAGCGGTTGCGTGGAACAACGGTTGTACCAGCTACCGTCGCCGGTGCTTCCGAAGAGTCGTCGTTGGGTCCCAGCCATCGACAAGCACTTTCCCTCTGTTCAGACACGTTTGATGCTGCGGCCAATGCTGCAGCCAATGCTGCGGCGGCAGCCGCTGTCTGAGGCTGTGCGTATGAAGACGGGTCACCAGCGCCGCCGCGGTAAGGAAGAGGCTGATGTGGGCGTGGCATACAGTCAGCTGTCATGCCACCTTGCGGCAGGCTAGTACTGCGGGAAAGGAGCTGATCATCATAAGGCTGCTGTGCACGTGAAGACGGGGCACCAGCCGATGGCCGGGCGCCAGCCGATGGCCGGGCACCAGCGCCACGGCAAAGAAGAGGCTCAGCGTCCCATGCTGCTGGCGTTGTCGGAGATACTGCTGGTGGAAGGTTGCGTCTCACCAAGCGGAAGCGGTTATCGGGAGCACCGGAAGCAGGCGGCGTACGTACAGCGGAAGCAGGGGGAAAGACTGAATCTGTTGCTTGTGGTCCGCGGGCCACCGGGACCCCAGCCGTCCGCGCTGGCGCTGCTGCACCGAGTCGCGCGGTAACTCCTGTCATGAGAACAATAACGAATAAGAATGCGCCAGCGGCACATTTTTTGAAAATATCATGTACGACCATAACGAGCACCTCCCCGTACTCACAAAAAATTAAGTATTTTTATGACAAAAAACATCGTGAGCAACAACCCAGCACCGTCCGCACTATCAATAGTACGACGTTGCCAAGCACCATTTACGGACGCGACCGAGTTGATCGACAGGCTCACGACTCTTACCTGCGACTGATCAATCCTAACACAAAATTTATGAACTTCAAATAAGTATTGCGCTTGCAGATATAAAAAACCCAGTTAAAAAATTTTAAAAACATACTACGTCCCATTAAAGGGCCTCATGCTGAGCTTGATTGACGATGTGCCTCATACATCCTTTTTTGACACATACCTTCAAAAATTTTCTTGCAAAAACGACAATTAGTATGCAAGAATGAGGAGTGCTGGTATCTGGGGTTAGGCGGTTTAAAAACGGAGGTTGAGTCATGATGAAGGTACGGAGTGTAGCAGCGCTTTTTATGCTTGGCAGTACGTGGCTGCTTGGCGCCCAGACACTCATTGTTGAAAATGACGTGCCGCTGAGTCTCAAAGTATATTACAAAACGTGGGGTGGGCACCATGGAAGTGCTCACAAGAGAGCCGTCACCCTCAAAGAGCACGGCAAGGCCGAGCTTGGCGACATAAAAGCGACGCGTATCAGTAACGTCTCCGTCGTTAGGCCGTGGCGCAAATTTCTGAGAAGCGTTCCAACTGTCGACATGGCGGTATTAGCCGAATCGCTCAACGCCGTAGAACGTCAGCACAACGGCGGGGTACGATTGAGATTTTCTCTCGATGTCTCAAGTAATAAAATTACGACAAGCGTTGAAGGCATCCATGGGACTGCGCATGTTGCAAAGTTTGTCAAACCTCAAAAATGAGTTTGTTATGCATGTTCGCGTGCAAAATTGAGGATAACGCCGACCATGCATATGTTGCACACAAGTGCCGTGCTGCCGTAGCTTACAAAGGGTAGGCCGAGGCCCTTTGTTGGTACGAGACCGGTGGTGACGGCGATGTTGATGAAGGCTTGAAGCCCCGTGAGGCAGCTGAAGCCAGCAACGACGAGCGATGCGCATGGGTCGTCGATATCACGTGCGACGCGCATACCTAGGTAAAGAAATACCAGGTACATGCTGACGAGTGCCGTTGCGCCGATAAATCCCGTTTCCTCGGCAATGACTGAGAAGACAAAATCGGTGTGTTGCATGGGCAGGTAGAAGAACTTTTGACGAGAATTACCAATCCCAACGCCCCAGAAACCTCCTGAACCAATGGCGATGAGCGATTGAATTATTTGAAACCCCGATCCGACCGGATCCGCCCACGGGTTCAAAAAGACAAGAATTCTTTTGAGGCGGTAAGGCTTGGCAATCATGGCGCATACGCCGAGGGGAATGAGTGCGGCAAGGCCAATGGCAAGGTGCTTCACCCTCACCGATGCCAAGAAAAGCATGATGCATGTCGTGAGCACGAGGGTTGCGGCAAGGCCGAAGTCGGGTTGTGCGAGTGCCACGAGACAGGGAAGCGCTATGATGGCAAGAAGTGGCATGTAGTCGGTCAGTAAAAAAGCGTGCGCCCAGTCTTTTTTGGACAAGATGTAGGCCAAATACACAAGAAGCGAGACTTTGAGTACCTCACCTGGCTGAAATGCAAAGCTGCCAAAACGTACCCAACGGCTTGAGCCGTGGACGTGGCGCGAGAATGCGTGCGTCAATGTCAGAATCGTGAGCATGAGGCTCGCAAGAAATGCGTAGGGGCTTGCCTTTTTTATGAATTCCGCCGGGAATACTTGAAGAACAACGGCGCCCACGATTCCCAGACACAGCCCCATGAATTGGCGAAGGACAAAATAGTGCGCGCTACCGTATTTTTCGAGAGCAAAGACTGAACTTGCTGAGTAGATAAAAACGAGGCCGACGAGGCTTAAAAGGAGCGCGAAGGATGCAAGGATTCGCGTACCGCCGAGCACACGATTTTTCGATTTCATCATGACTACCCTCCAAAACGCTAGCTATGTGTGCAACAGTGGTTTCACGGAGCTCTCAGGCCATTCGGCAGCTCCAGATGCAGCACAGGCAGCGTTGTGCACGAGTCTTTTGAAATAGGTGCCGCGCGCTTCGTAATCCTTGAATTGGTCAAAGCTTGAACCTGCCGGTGAAAGGGCTATGACATCGCCGGGGCACGCAGAGGCTATGGCCAGAGCAAAGGCTTCGTCGAGCGATAGCGTATCTTTGCACGGTACATTGAAAGCGTGGCATGCGTGTGCCAGGCAGGCGTGTTCGGCGCCAAAACACACAACGAGTTTGACGCGACCTTTTAACGTCGCGACGAGTTCACTTCCACGATCGACGCCCTTGCTGAGGCCGCCCACCATAAGAATAAGAGGGTGGACGGCAAGCTTTTCAACGGCAGCGCGCGTTGCTGCTGCCGTCGTTGCCTTCGAATCATTGTAAATCTCAACTCCCGACAGCGTTGCAATTTTTTCAAGCCGATGTGCTGGCACGATCGCTGATGGACCGTGCTCTTTGACAGCGCGAGGCTGAACGCCCACAGCAAAGAGCGCTGCATATACGACAAGCCAGTTGGCAACAAATGATGTGCACGGGATAGCAGAAAGAGGGGCAAGCTTACGGTCCTCTCGCGCGTTGCGAACAATGACGTGGCCGTCGGCAATAAAGAAGATGAGATCGTCGCCGTCGGGACTTTCGACGAGGCTTTTGGTTTGTGTATTCGCACAAAAAAAGTAGACGGGCGATGCTGGTGAACGCTCACCGAGTCCCTCGATTGAGTTTCTGAGTTCAAGAGGCAGTACGGCAACGGCTCCCGGGCGTTGTTGAGCAAAAATCTTCGTTTTTATGGCTCGGTATTTTTGAAAATTTTCATGTCTATCAAGATGGTTGGGATGCACGTTAGTTATGATGGCACAGTCGGGTGACCACGTGCGACACACCTCAAGCTGGTAACTTGAAATCTCAAGAACTGCTCCATCGCTGTCATTGGATGGATCGAGGGCGTCGAGCATGCACGTTCCTATGTTGCCACCGACCCACCAGCGCCGTCCACACGCGTTCAAAATATGGGCAAGAAGGGTTGTTACCGTCGTTTTGCCAACGCTCCCGGTGACTGCTATAATGGGTTTATCATAGGTGCGTTGGAAAACATCAATCTCACCTATAAATTTGTCACGATAGGCGTCAAAGCTCCGTATATCAATTCCTGGGCTCACGAGAACACGGTCGTTGCGAGCAAGAAATGCCTCTATAGCGGTTGTGTCGCCACCGTCGACATACGCAGTAGCTCCCCATGAACGCACAAGCTCGTTCTCGTCATTGCGCAGAACCCTGGCGTCAAGTATTTCCACGCAACGTGCACGATGGGAAAAGTAACGCGCCGCAGCCTTGCCTACGGTGCCGAAGCCCCAAATACCAATCTTTTCTTGTGCGTCGCCCATGTATCCCACGTCGTCCTTATTAAAGTTTTTGCAAACTAGAAAAAGGCGCCAAAAAATATACACTAACCATAGTATATCTTAGCGAAAAACTAGGGAAAGTTCATGGCCAAGGACACGAAAAACGAAAAACAGGCGGCAAAGAGCTTCAAGGAGACCCTTAATCTTCCAACAACAGATTTTCCTCTCCGTGCCAATGCCGCTGTAGATGACCCTCTTATGCTCGAGCGCTGGCAGCGTGAAGATCTGGCCGGTCATGCTGCACGTTGCAACGAGGGTGCCCAGAAGTTTATTCTTCACGATGGCCCGCCCTATGCTAACGGTCCCATCCACCTCGGCCACGCCTTCAACAAGATTCTCAAGGACATTACGGCAAAATCACAACGCATGATGGGCAAGCACGTGCCGGTGCGGCCAGGGTGGGATTGCCATGGATTGCCCATAGAATTTAAGGTAAGTCAAAGCATGCCGGGCGCATCGGCTCGCGAGCTCAGGAAAGCCTGCCGGGCTTATGCGGCATCGTGGGTTGACGTACAGAAAAAACAGTTCAGGGACCTGGCAGTCCTCATGGAGTGGGAGCGTCCTTACCTGACCATGTCGCACGAGTACGAGTCTGCCACGGTGAGTGCCCTTGCCCGGCTTGTTGAACAGGGCTACATAGAACGAAAGAACAAGACAGTTCCTTGGTGTAGCAACTGCCAAACCGTACTAGCCGCCGCTGAGATTGAATACGAGGATCGTAAAGACCCTTCAGTGTACGTTACCTTTGCCCTTGAGCCCTCGGGGGCAAAAAATCTTTTCCCCGCGCTCACGGACAAACCCATCAACGTACTCATTTGGACAACGACTCCCTGGACGCTTCCGCTCAACCGCGCGGTGCTTGCTCGCCCGGCAACATCGTACGTCGTCATCGATGGAGGCTCGTGTTACATAGTCACGGGAAAATGTGTTGCTGATGATGTTTGTTCAAAGCTTGGCATTGCAAAGCGCTGTGTGGCCGAGGTCATCTCGGATGCGCTGGCGGTTTCGAAACTGCGCGTTGTCCATCCTTTTATAGCGGGCCTCACAGTGCCTATCATCGTTGATCCTTCTGTGGCTCTCGACGAAGGAAGCGCCTTTGTTCACTGCGCACCCGGATGCGGGCCACTCGATTATGACATTGGCGTGCGCAACAATCTTGAAATCTTCTCTCCCGTAGGTCCGGATGGACGCTACACGCGCGGCATTGTTCCCTCTGAACTTGAGGGTATGAGCGTTGCCGATGGCCAGGAGTGGGTACTCGCAACCCTCGAGCGCCTGGGGGCGCTCTCACACAGGTCGCACGTGTACCATTCGTACCCCCATTGCTGGCGTTGTCACAAGGGCCTCATTTTTAGAGCAACAAAACAGTGGTTTTGCGACCTTTCGCGGCATGATCTTAGAAACCGTGTTCTCCAGGCACTTGACATGATTCACATGGTTCCCAAGGGGTCGCGTAATCGTCTCTATGCAACGGTCGAAGGGCGCCTTGAATGGTGTCTTTCGCGGCAGCGTGTATGGGGTGTTCCGCTGCCCGCACTCATATGCCAGGAGTGTGATTACGCCCATTGTACGTCGGAGCTTGTTGAAATTGTCGCCAACAAGGTCGCCAAAGCGGGCATAGAATGTTGGGATGACGTGAACATCGATGAACTTTGCTCGAAGGATTTTGCCTGTCCTCAGTGTGGTGGAAGCTCATGGAGGAAAGAACAGGACACGCTCGACGTTTGGTTCGACGCGGGTGTTAGCCACTATGCCGTTCTTGAAAAAGACGAACACCTTTCATTTCCCGCTGACATCTATATCGAAGCCCAAGACCAGTACCGCGGTTGGTTTCAGAGCTCGCTCCTGACAAGCATGGCTCTCGAAAAGGTGCCGTGCATGCGAACGATCTTCACCCATGGATTTACCGTGGATGAAAAGGGTCACAAGATGTCAAAATCTCAAGGCAATGTCGTGTCACCTCAGGAGATGACCGAAAAGCTTGGGATTGACGGATTGCGCCTCTGGGTCGCGAGCATCGATTGTTCGGGCGATATCGTTGTTTCGTCATCATCGATAAGCAACGCCCAGGAGGTCTTGAGGAAAATCCGCAACACCGCGCGCTTTTTACTTTCAAATCTTTATGATTTTGACAGCACACGGGACGAAATCGACGTCGAACTCATGAATCCGATAGATCGTTACGCACTTGAGCAACTATGTGCGTGCAACAGCGCAATTATGAGCTCCTACAGGGAACACGATTACACCGCGGTTTTTCATGAGCTTGCCGCGTACTGTTCGTCAAAACTCAGCTCCTTTTACCTCGATATTATTAAGGATCGCCTCTACGTCGAAGCCCCGGCAAGCAGAGAGCGGCGCGCAGCACAAACGGCGTGCTGGCACATTCTCGATACACTCACGCGCGCCATGGCGCCCATTATGTCCATAACGGCCGAGCAGCTCCACGACCACTACGAACGGCGCGAGAAAAAATCTATTCATATGCAATCTTTTGTCAGCCCCGTGCGTCCGTGGGAAAGTATGAGTGAACGAAGAGCGCACGTACATGCCGATGAGGGCCTTGTGGCCGCAGGGCTTCTTCCTCATCCCATTGCTTTTGAGAATATTGCCGTGACTTCCTATGCCCATGAGCAAGAATTGCGGTGGGCTGCCGCTCACGAAGTTCGATCGGCACTTCTTAAAGCGATAGAAGGCAAACGCGAAACAGGTCTCATAAAGCACTCGCTTGAAGCGCGCCTTACCATCTTCTGTGACCCTCAATGCGATGTGCCGAGACTTTTCAGAGATCTCCTTGCCGATCTTGGCGAGCAGACGCCGGTGAATTTTGTACGCGAATTTCTCATTGTTTCCCAGGTTTCTCTTGCCGAGAGTCCCGAGCGACTGACAGCGACATCGCTTGAAGGCCTTTATGTCGACGTGGGACGGGCACATGGCCTCAAGTGCCCACGATGCTGGCAGTGGGACGAAGTGGTAAACGAGGACGGCCTTTGCGCACGGTGTGCAAAAGTCGTTGCAACGCTTTGATACAAGAAACTTTCTGCTCTCGTCTGGCTTAGAAAGAACAAAGTCGGCGTACTTTGGTAGGGGGTTGGTTGGCTATACTTTTGCTCCGTACGCTCTTAAAAGTGCACCCGCTCCTGCCTCGTGACCATTGTAAAGCGCGGCTCCTAGAGGCGTAAGGCCGTTTTTGGCCACGCACGAAAGGCTTTCGTGGCCGCCTGCATCAAGGATTTGTTGGATAACATCAGCGTTGTCATGGAAGGCGGCGCTATGAAGCGCAGTGTATCCGTGGTTGTCGACCGCGTTGATCGTCGAGAGAGCACCGTATTCAAAAAGTACGTTGACAACCTCAGCCGATCCGTTGATGGCAGCGCTGTGAAGTGGCGTGTCATTATCGTTGTCGCGGCAGTTAGCATCAGCACCGTGCTCAAGCAAAAATCTAACTATATCGGCTCTGCCTATCATGCATGCCCAGTGAAGTGGAGGCTCACCATCGCTATCTGGCTCGTTGACAAAGGCGGGAGCCGCGTGGGGGAATGACTGAAAGTATTTGCAAAGCCCGTCGAGTGATCCACTGCGGACGATTTTAACAAGGCCTGCGACGATGGTCTTTTCGGCAGGACTTCCTGACCCAGGTCTAAAGAAGCAGCACCGAATTGAAAAGCAGCCGATAAGAAGTGCCGAGCACAGCAACACTTTCATACCCCGGTGTATTTTCATGAAGACACCCCTCAAGGTTGGAGGTTGATACACACATTCCTGGGTAATCCTTGGGAGATAGGTTCACACTATGTTTTGAACTTGCTCGCGAGCCTTTTCAAGTTCGACCTTAACGTTGATTGCCAAACCACCGATGGATCCATCGGAACACTTTGCCGCCACGGTATTGATTTCGCGCGAAAGTTCTTGCAGGGTAAAATCAAGCCGTTTTCCCTTTTCGGTACCAGGAGAACCAAGCTGCGCAACGAAACTTCCCAAGTGACTTCGCAGGCGTACAATTTCTTCGTGGATATCAATCTTGTCAAGCATAAGGTAAAGACTTTGTCGACGCGCTTCGGCAACGCTCTCGGTTACCGCTTCGAGGTTTTCCAGTTCCTCGCCGACAAGTGCCTTTTGCTCATCCATAAACGTGTTAAACGTGTGCTCGATCGCATCGACGTCGTGCTCGATGGCCACCGCACGTTGCTCAAGATCGCTTCTGAGACAGAGGCCTTCCTTTTTACGCGCCTCGATGACTTCGTCTATGAGGCGCTCGACGGTGGCAAAGATAAGATTACGCGAAGCATCATCGATGGAATGTTCCTCGACAATAAATGCGTCAGGGAGGGCTATGACGTCGTGTATCGAAAGGGAGCCTGACAACGTGCAATGTTCTTTAACATGTTCGAGTGCGGCCACGTAGCCTCTGATAATCTCGATATTGGGCTTCACACGGCATTCAACGAAGTACTGGCTGCTTGCGTGGACGGTAAAAAAGATGTGGCCGCGATGAAAGCGTTTTTTGAAGAGCTTAAGGAAGTCGGTCTCAAAATTTGCCACAGCGCCCGGAAGCTTTGCTGTTACCTCAAAAAAGCGCGAATTAAGGGCTTTGAGGCTTACGGCAACGTTAACAGGTTCTCCCGATGGGGGAAAAAGAACCAGTGTTGTGGCAGAAAAACCCGTCATACTCTGGAGCACGTGGCACCTCGAGCCTCGTTAGGCAAGGTTGGTATAAACCCCTCTCACATCATCGTGGTCTTGGACGGCGCTGAGAAAATCGTACGCTTTTTCGTCGCTTCCTTCGGAAAGCGTCATGGTATTTTTAGCAACCCACTCCACGTCTGCCTCTTCGACCTTCATGCCGAGTTCTTCGACTTTGTGCTTAATGGGCTCAAGTCCTCGCGGGTTGCAGTAGACGTAAAAAAGAGTCCCGTCGCTTTTTATGTCGTTGATGTCGTAATCGATGAGGGCCTCCATGAGTTTTTCCTCATTCATGGCTGAACTCGATGCCCGCACGACGCCCATTTTCTCAAACATCCAATTCACGGAGCCGCCTTCGGCAAGGTTGCCACCCTTGGATGAAAAAATATGGCGAAGCTCAGAAACCGTGCGATTTTTGTTGTCCGTGAGGGTGTCGACAATAACAGCGATGCCTCCGGGACCGTATCCTTCGTAGGTAAGCTCCTCATAACTCATCCCCGGCAGCTCTCCGGTACCGCGCCTGACGGCCCGCGTGGAATTCTCGACGGGCATGTTGATCTCCTTGGCCTTTTCAAGGAGAAGGCGCAGGCGCGGATTGCCGTTCGGGTCACCGCCACCAAGTCGCGCGGCGATTGTTATTTCCTTGATGAGCTTCGTGAAAGCCTTGCCGCGCTTGGTGTCAAGGGCAGCTTTTTTATGCTTTATCGTCGACCATTTCGAGTGACCGGACATAGTTCTCCTTGATGAAACACGTCAACCATAGTACCGACGCTGTCAAGCCTAACCCACCTTCAGATTATCGCCTTTTTCAAGAACTGTCGATGGTCGTTCCGTCGTTTATTACATTCATAAAAGAGCACAATGAAATACAAAATAAATATGTTTTATAATTTTTATTGGTAAAAAATTATTGCAATCATAAATATTTTTTTGATAGGATGGTGTTGGTGTTAATTTTAACTCCACGGATGAAGTGGATACACGAAATCCCGGGGCACGGTACAAAATGCTGTGAAGGGGGGGGCGGCTCAAAACCGGGCCGCGGGGAAGTTGTGGCAAGGTTTTCTGGGGTGATGGTGGTTATTGCGGGGGGTTCGTTATGATGAAGCGATGGTCAAGGAGCCGTGGCATGATGTGTGGCGCTGTCTTTGTGTTCTTGATGCTTGTGTACTCGCGTCCAGCATTAGGAGGCGCCCCCTTGAGCGCAACCGGTAGTACGATTGGCGATGGCATGGTTATTAAGTTTTCCAACCTTTCCGATCGCATAGTCCATGCTGTTTTTTGTTGTCGTCGTCCCGATTTTGTGAAGATTCTTGAGGCTGCGGGTTGGACGCAGGAGGCTTTTGACGCTCTCCTGGATGTCTATAAGGCCTATGCCCCGACAGTCATGGGAATGGTCGCCACATCACAGGGGGTACCATCAGGAGTGGGCCAGGCTATCGGATCACTCAGTTCTACAATACTTCAAAGCGCAATAGGCAATCTTCCGGGGAGTGTTGGCGGGGCATCGGCAATTTCGGAAATAAAAGAAAAGGATTATTTCAGGCAGGTTTTCCCCTTGTGCGTACGTTATTCGTACCGTCCCAACACGAATGCCGTTGAAAATGCGCGTAATGAAATACGCTACGCAGCATCCTTTGAGTCAAAGTTCACCGTTTCCGGTCAGTCCGCGGCGCCCAGAGAGCTTTATGTAGTTATCTTCGCCGATGCAAGCGGGTTGCCCGATTTATCAAAAATCGAGTATGCCGGCAGATTTAAACTCGGTGGGAATAAATACAATGCCGTGCAGTACGGCTACCGCGACCCGTTAAGCGGTGAAATTGTGCCAGGAAGGGTGTTGTTCTACTATATAAATCCTAAAGACGGAAAGATCGGAAAAATCAAAGAAAAAACAGGATTTTTCCCTGTGAGCAACGAGAATGGCGTCGTTACTTTAACCGACGAAGGTGGGGAGGCAGCACGGTATGCTGGGATCGAGGCGCAGGAAGCGGCGAAAAAATAGTAAAGAGAGCACGACGTGATCTTTTATAACGGAGGTGTTTAATGAAGTACGTAAAATACGTCAAGAGAGTGGCTATTTTTGTATGCGCATTTTTGCTCGTCGTTAGTTATCAGATGAGTTTGGTCGCATATCAACCCGACGTTTTGGCAATTAAATTTGCAAATAAGAGCTCTTCTGAGATTCCTATCCACGCGTTCTTTATGAAAAAGGAGGCATTTGTTGTGCAAATGGAAGGTCTCGGTTGGACAGAACAGGCTGTCGGAGCATTACTCGAGATTTCAACTAAGGTAGAAGAAATGCTGCCAACCTTTTTTTCGTTAACTACTGTGCCAAAATCTCCTGGTACACCATCCCTGCCTGCCATCCCTCCTTCGACGTTGATTGCCGGGCCTACAACACCTTCAACTACAACACCTTCAACTACTAACACCTTCAACTACAACACCTTGCCAACTACAACACCTTCAACTACAACACCTTCAACTACAACACCTTCAACTACTACACCTTCAACTACTACACCTTCAACTACTACAACGCCTCCAGCGCAATCTGCTGGCACATCGACCACATCGACATCCCAATCAGGCACTTCTGCTAAGCCGCCCTCTGGTCAAGGCACTGTTGCCGCTGCGCAAGCACCCACTGTTAAGAAACCAGTCACAATAACGGACGTCAGAAATGTTATAACCCTCTTCAATGAAACTACTCGAAGCCTCGGCAAACTAGCTGATAGATTTGGACCTGCTATAGCAAGTGCTGTGCATGAGGGTGACAGTGATATTTTTAAGCTCATGTATTCTCGCCATTCCGAAAAAAGATACGTCAGAGTAAGCGGGGACGATCGGTCGAAGTTGTGTAAGTTTACGACGACGACAAAGGTATCTTCAACGTGCCTAAATCCCCCGTGTGTAGGTATATTATGCCCAAAGAATGTTGTGCTTGTCATACTTGGTAGCAAGGGACAGTACGGTATTGCTGACTATAAACAAATTCTCTTTCAAAGCTCTTTTGACTTCTCGAAGTACAACTCCGTCGTCTACGGGCCACAAAGCGGCGTAGCCATGTTTGAACATATTGACTGCGAAACTGGCAAGGTAGATCGGGCCAAGAAGGTATACTACCCACCAGCAGCGGGCGAAGAGGTCATGAGGCAGGTGGAAGATGATTTATTAAAAAAACAACAAGCACTAATCGACAGGTTAGAGGACGAAAAGAGAGCAGTCGAGGAAGCTCAGCGAAAAGCCGAGGAAGAGAAAAGTGAGCCCAAAAAGAAAACGCCCGAAGAAATAGCGGAAGAGAGGTTTCAAGCTGAAGAAGCAAGTTTAGCAGAGGAAGCTGCTATTCAAGAGGCGATGGAAAAACTAAGGGCGACAAGGGCTGCAAAAAAAGCCGTAGAGAAGGCCGCCACTGAGAGCGCTGCGAATGTAGCCGCCGAAGCTGCCGCCCAGCCCTCGCAACCAACGGCGACCCCCACAACATCTGGCAGCGACACGAGTGCTGGAGGGAGCTCGTTGGCAGGGACTCCTGCCGTGGAGTCTTCGACACCAGGCGATGAGCTAGTGGATAGGAGGTCGTCTGACAATGATAGATTCTCCGGTGTACCTTTGTAGGGGGGTTGGCCGTGAACGATTTTTTCAAGAGGTTTCTTGCATGCTTGCTGTGCATCGCCGCTGTGGCGGTGCACCACGAGCGTGTGCAAGCCTACGTCATTACCAACGTTAGCAGCAACCCCGACGATAAGGTGAGCGTGCTTCTTTTCAAGACTGAGTACGATGCCATCAAGTTTCGTGAAGACATTGCCTGGACGGTGAAGGTGGAAACCACGACCGACACGACGTTCTTTTTTGGCCTCCTCGGGGTAGCTGCAACGCGAACGACTGAAGCTTCAATCAAGGCCCAGCGCCTAGTCAAGGAATATGATAACATCATACCTGAGGTGGGCGTCAAGCAGGCTATTGATGACCTTCGGGGTGATTACAACCAAGAAAAGGACGATGCGCGTCAGAAAATAGCTGATGAATTCGCTATGCTTATCGACAAAGCACGAGAAGAGTACACAAAAAAGATGGCTGAGATTTCAGCTGCCAAGAAGAATGAACTGGATAAAGCTGTCAAAGAAGCTCAAAAACCGTGCACAAACGCACGCAGCAAGCGTGACAGTCTAATGGCAAAGGCACAGTCGACTTCCGAGAAAAACGAAATAGCTCAAAAATACAGTAGCATTATTAGCATGAAATGTGGAAATGCCGTGTCGGAGACAAAAAGGGTAGAGAGGGAAATCGGCATAAAGTATTCAATGATGGAGAATGTGCCTAAGAACGAACTGGCAAAGAAAAGCGAGCAACTGCGTGAGCAGAGGAATAATAATATCACAATTCAACTTCATGATCTGGACGAAGAGTGTGTCAAAAAGCAGATTGAGCTTACATCTAAGTCCAAGGTTGAGTGGCGGTGGGACGATATAAGCGAACATGGACACTTTTTCATTATCTATACAAAAAAGCCGGTTGCCCGCAGCGGCGGAATCAGCGGAATCATAAGCGGTGCCTTTGCCAAAACACGCCTGGGGGACAAATACGTAAACGGCTTCACGCCGAGCGTCACGGGAATCGTCAACCGCGCTGCGAGGTTCGAGTACCACGGCGGAACCTCGCTGACCGATTGCGTCAGGCAGCTGTACCCCTTCGTTAAGAAAGCTGACGCAGCGACAGAAAAATTACCTGAAGATAAGATTTCATGGAAGACTCTCTCTGATGGCAAAGCTGATTCGTCACTCGTTATTTACGAAAAAATGACAAAAAGAAACCTCGCGCAACTTGAGGCCGACACGGCAATTCCTAGTCAGGTTGCTATAGAAAGGAATGATCAACTGGAAGTACAAGAAGATGAGTACGTGATTGTCGGATAGTCGCATGTGACAGAATCGCTTGCAGTGAGTGCTTGAGGTTTTTTCGACATTGCAGCGGTTGTCCGTATGAAGCATTTCATGCCGAAGGCGACGAAGCTTTTAGGGCTCGCGGTACGCTCATGTGACGAGGTATCGCAGGCCCTCTTTTTTTTAAACATTTTTTGCGTCCATGGTGTACGTTGTGCCCCGCCATAACAAGTGATTGCAGATTGAATTTATATTTTGTATAATGCTAATAACAGAGACTTGGATTTTAAACTCGAAATTTTCTTAAATCAGACACTTGAAGAACTATTACGGAGACGTCTTATATGAAACATATCAAAATCGTTATCGTTGTTGGCCTCATAGGGCTCGTAGCTCAATCGTCGATGGTGGCGATGGATCACCTCGGAGGTGGTAAGCCAGGAAGTAACAGCAAAAAGGCACTGGTACTTATCGAAGAAAAAATTCCAGTGTTGGAGAACCAACTGGCTGTGCTTAAAGAATTAAAACAAAACTTTGCACAATCCTGGGATAAAAGTGGTGGGACGGGCATCGCTGATTCGCGCACCTTTCTTGAGAGTGTTGAAAAAGTGCTAGATTTGCCAACCAAACCGGTGGGCGTCGGAGCAGCCGGATGCAGTGATACATTGGCAGGCGTTGTTGCTTCGCCTTTAACACCACGAACACAATCGCTGTCGCCAATGCCACGATCACAGTCGCTGCGACCAAAACCGCGTGCGGTTGCAGCATCCAACCAAGCTGACGCGTGCAGTGGCCGTGTGTCAAGCGGATCAAACTCGCCGTCAGGTCGAAGTTCAGCCCCAACGTCGCCGCGACAGGAAACACCGCGCCCAGTGAGTCCCAAGAGCCCACGAACCACGACACAAAAATCGGGTGGTGACCGTGCAGTAAAATGTGCCCAGACTATCCTTGATGATCTTATAAAGCTTTATACTCCAATAACCCATAAAGAAAGTGGCCCCGATCGTGAAGCACAGTGCTTCGTTGGAGCTAAACGTCTTTTGGCTCAGCGCTCAGCTCGCGCTGGTAATGACGATAGAGTTAAAAAAAAGGCGGCGACGATGGCTGTGAAAAACGCGCTAGAAAACGCTCGCAGCAAAGCAAAGAGCGGGCGACACGATGCGTTTTTGCTTAGTCAAGCAATCAATGAAAAGATAGCCGAACTGGGTAGGACTTGCAAAGAGAGCTTGGGACAACTAACAATTCAGCCCCCACGTGCAGTGGCATCAGAAGCTTCGGCAGAAAAAAGAACTCAGCGTCAACCGGCAGGGCCTGCAAACCGTGTGACTCCCCCTGCAGCGCCGCGCGCGACACCGACAACAAGTCCGCGCGCGACGACGCCCAGAGCAGTAGTAAAGCCTGTTGTTCAAGGTCTTCGTGCTCGAGCGACGCGTGCCAAAGAAACAACGCCTAGAATAACAGTGCTACCGGCAAAAGCTGCGTCAACGGCTGTGTCAAGTGTAACAGCAACAGCAATGGCATCACATGCAGCTGCGCCAGCTTCAACAGCAGGGGCAGTTTCTCCATCAGCAACGTCGTTACGTACACCAGCGGCGGCAGCAGTACCAGCGGTAGCGACAATTTCTTCGTCATCAGTCGCGTCGAGTTCGGCAACTGCAGCAGCGCCAGTCACAACGGTACCAGCAGCGGCGGCAGCGACGGCAACCACGATAGCAACAACGGCAAGTTCCGACGAAAAGACCATCACCTGCACCTCGTTATCAGCATGCTACATAGCTCGATTCGTTAACGGTATGCGAATGGATGTAGAAAGAGTTCTTAAAGGTCTCAAAGAAGACACAAACAAAGACAAGATCGTAGTGGCTGCCCTTGGAAACTTTACTACGCATTTCAAAAATTCCCGCCAGCACGAGACTGCTGAAAGCCGCGTTGTAATCGATCCATCTCCAGCGCTGCGCGAGGGTGCCAGGGCACTCGTGGTGCTTGTTGCGCCGATCGGAAAGATCAGTCAAGAGTTACTTGCGCGTTACCAGGGCGGAGTGCAAGCAATTTTAAAGAACGCCAAAGTGTTTGCGCGTGCTGCACAACCGGAGCAAGAAACTCCTGATACTCAAGGGAAACCGAAGTTGCCCGCTGCCCTTTCACAGCTCAACAAGGCAATAGAGTCGCTTGAGAAAGCTCTGCAGCGTGATGCGAAAGAACGTCCTGCCCGAAGCCGCGGAGAGGTGCCGGACGCTGGTGACGTTGATGACAACGGCGCCTATGTTGACGAGGACGTGGATTGCTCTGGAGAAAGTGCTATCGAAACCGCCGACGTGCCGCGCAACACGGGCAGAGGAGCGACTCAAGGTTGCGTCCTTAGTTCACGCACTCAGGGCGCTGCGCAGAAAATTGGAGGAAGGCGAGTGTCCTTTCCCACCGACGATTCCCTTGCCCAAACGCTGCGACCACAACAACCACAAGGTCCCAAAGTTTGTGGGGGGGGACAGCCAGTAAAACCAACCCTTCGCCGTCAGAATAAACCAGTCATAACATGCGCAGCAGCAGCTGCCGCTGCCGCCGCTGCAGGGGCCCTTGTTGGGAACGACGATGGCACACGTGGAACCGCCGATGACGTGTCTTCCGTGGTGCCGCAGGGGCGCAACCCTGACGCGCGTGAGGCACGAGCAGTGGCCGAAGGAGCCGATCAATTCTTCGTTGCGCTTGAACAACTACGTGGTGAACTGACGAAAAAAAGCCCAGCTAGCGAAGGTGATCATCCTGGTGCGCAAAATTTTGAACGTATGAAAAAAAGCTTCGCATCAGCTGTCAAAGCCCACGCAATCCTCCTCCAACGGCCGGGCGAAGATTCTTCGGGCGAAGATTCTTCTTCTTTTGGTGCGGGGGAAATTTCGCAGAAGGTAGCGGAGGTTTGTGGAGTCCTTGTCACTGTGAGCGCGAACCTTGGACTCATCAGCCCAGACCCAGGCGCCAATCGCATACTTACGGACGGCATGCTCACCGCTGCCGATACAATGGTTAGAGTGAAAGACGCTTATGGCGTCACCTGGAAGGTGAATGTTGCCGAGGCGTTCGCAAATCTCAAACGTACCATAGCAGAAATTCGTTCTGGCGGCAGGCATCATTATTTTGCTAAGCCGGGCGTGACGCCTTCAGCAACGGAGACAAATCAAGTCAATGGATGCAGTCCCGTGATGAAACGCACAGAAGTTAGTGTTGTGCCAAGAACTGCATTCGGTGGTAGTGCCCACCGCCGCCTGAAAGAGATGCCACCAGTTCCGACGGCAGTGGGTCGCCGTGCAGAAAGGGTGCAACAATTTAAGCAGACGAGCGATCGTCAGGGCGAGCGTGGTGCCATGGGTGCAATTTCCTCGTGTCCGGCGGCGAGTCCAGACCAAGAATCGAGTGTAACGCCTCGAGCACCTTCCGCTGAATTGGCATATGGATGGCGTGCCAACAGCGATAATGCGAGCGGGGATGTAAGAACGAATGCGTCAGAAGAACAAGCTAGCGTGGTAGAGCTTGCACGGTCGGTATGCATGAACGCCGAAACATTACTAAGAATTGCTGCATGCAGCAGTGTAGCAGCCACCGGGGGCAATGAGGGGAAAGTGGCTGAAATTCTGAGGCGGCAGAGGAGTTTAGCAAATTCTCCATCGCAACAGTCTGGCGGGCACAATGTTAGGCCGTGTTGCCAAGAGACAGCAGAGGCTGCGGTAGCGCGAGCACATAATGCTCTCAATGTTGTATTCGAGTGCCTTGAGAAAGAATTGTTGCCACGACCACAACAATCAGACTTTGGTTTCGGTTTGGTGCAGCTGAAAGAGCTGGTGGCCAGTAGCCACAGACTCTTTGAAGGGGTGCAGAAGCACGAGTCGCTGCTCTTTGCAAGAGCGCAGGAAGCTTCGCTGGCCGATGGATTGCTTGCTTTGATTATGAGCATTGAGGATTTTCTGCCACAACAGGCATAGTAAGCAAGTATTGAATTAAAGAATACGCGCCCACCGCGCGCTGTGGGCCTGCCCCGCCGAACAAGCGACACGCAGGCCGGGCGGCGGTGGTGGGCTAGCGTGTAAGAACATCGTACGTTCTTGCGCGCTGGAATAACACTGGAATAACAAAGGGCGCATACGATCACCGCATACGGACGACGTCGCAGACCAGCGTGGCGGGTTGGAGCGCAAAAAAGCTGAGGTAGTTGAAGTTTTTTCAAACCACGGCAGCCCTGGAGGAGGTTGCATGGATGTCGGCGGCACGAAAAAGAGCCGCGTTTTTCTAAAAAGTTGCATGAGTACTTTTTATTCGGAGGTTGACCATGAAGGTTTTTACACACAGATATGTCTTGGGCGCCCTTGGTAGCGTTCTTTTTCTTTGTTTGTCACAAGAGAATCTGCAGGCGGCAGCACACACGATGTCACAGCGTGAGCTGACGACACAGCGTGAGAGGGATATCGAGGGGCTTAGGGGAATAATCAGGAGATTGACGGGTCAATACGCAGACGAACTCAATAGGGCTTCAGCATTGGTAGAAGTCACGGCCCACGTACCTGCCGAAAGACTCGATGCAGCGGCAAGGCAGATGCGCGGAGTCGCGCAGGAAGCTCAAAGAATCAAAAACATCCTTGAAGGATACATCGAGAAACTTGATGGGGTAATCGAGGAGGCGGAATTTGTCGAGCAGGACCTCATAACCAAGGTCAGGAGCATAAGCGCTATAGCGCATGGGCGGCGGACGGAGGAGAGCGCACGAAGAGGAGGAACCGCCGCCGGTACGGCAAATGCGCCCTATGAGAGAGAAGATGACAGCGCACTGCAAGCACGATCACAGGCGGCTCAGGCGGAACTAATGCCATCTCTGGCGTCTCGCGGTGTCACACAGACGCCGGCTATCGTCGGTGGCCTCGTTGCACCGACCGTAGTACCGCAGGTTCAACCGGCGCAGGAAGCATTGTGGGACAAGGCTTTGAGCGATGTAGCTGACAGCGTACTCGCCATCTTCGCCCGGCTTGGAAATCTCCCTTGGAATCTCAGGAAAACATCTTCGACGTCTACGTCAGGAAGCATAATACCTTCATACAGCGTGTTCAAAGGAGACTTGGCAATCTTAAAAGAACGACTGAACCCGAACAATCGCGGGAACATGATTGTAATGTCACTTGAAAATGTTGATAAATTTCTCCGGGGACCCATCAGCGAGAACTTTGCAGAACTTGGTAAGCCCGAGAAGGTCGAGGTACTCACAAAGCTAAGGAATGCCGGCAATCTTAAGACCCTCGAAAGTCTTCTTGCCGACATACGCGAGCTTTCACGAGGCGTCTTGGAAGGGATTTCTGGCTCTGGCATCTATGGGGAAGCCTATATGATAAAAACAGCTAGAAATCTGCTGGCGACCGTCGATGAGCTGAGCGGTCAACTTTGGGCCCTCGTGCACAGCCGCGGTAAGTAGAGTCAAGGTTATTTTGTTAAAAATAATCGCGCTCAACGTGTTCCGGACGTTGAGCGCGTAAGCTAAAAGGCCATACGAATGTCGTTGGTGCCGCATCACGCGGCACACGCTTCCGAGAAAGTTAGCTCACTTGGAGGTTTTTGCTTTGCTGCCGGTGCTGCGGTGGTAGCAAGCACAAAGGCTTCTTAGGATTCTCCAGACGGCTCGGTGGTTTCTTCATATAACACGTACGCATTTGAGCAGTTCTGTTGTAAGCTTGTAGTAACAATAGGTACCCACTCGACCTCGAGTTGTCGGGTAATTTCATCGATAAAAAATCTAATCTTGAGTTCTTCAAAACGCGCATTATCGTTGCCGAGCCTCCTTTTCCATGTGCCATCCTTCTTGGCAAGCACCACCGTGAGGTAGCAAGGATCTCCGTCAGTTCCCTCCCGGCAGGCGCACCTCGCAGCTACCGGCTTAACTAGGTAGGATCCATTAAGCTTGTCGCCGGGAGTAGCTTTAATCCAAGAATTTATCCAAAGCTCCGCATCGACATTCTCCAAAACTGGTCCCCATATATCTATATCTTTGTCGACGCCCAATGCGAAGGGTTTTTCTGGCACTTTGACATAAAATCCGTAGGCTGCGCGGTAGTCAAACTCGGCAGAAACAAGCATACCATTGATAGCATCTTTTGATCCATTTTCAAAGATCAGGGCTGATACACGCGCCGTAGGCATAATAAAAGAAAAACTTAATATAAAAATAACGAGATTCTTCACGAGTACACCCTCCTTGTCACTTTCCTTTTCACTGGCCGTCACTTTTACTTTTTGCGCGCGACAGAGACACATTCGAAGGCTCCGTAGTTGCTTCCCCATGCCCAGCCCGACTCTGACTTGATTTCACCAGCCCCTCCCAGGTCAGCAACGCGGTAGATGAAGCTCGATTTTTCTTTCTTGTCGTCCGTCAATTTGTCATCAAATGCGTGGACAGAGAGAGCTCTGCCTATGTTGCCAGCATAATTTCCATCGATCCTCTTTTTGCCGATGAAGCCCGTTCCACTATAATCAGTGCATGTTCCATAAACAAGACCTTTGTCAATTTCTTTGTCAAGCTCCATCTTTTTTATCTCAACGTCGTAACTAATAATACCCAAACCATGGCTATAAACCTTATGCCCACCTGGGCCAATGCGAAGGTCCGTCGAATTACCACCACCGCGCCCGAGCATGACGGTTGCCGTGCAGCCGGTGCGATTATAAAAGTTTATTGAGTACGCGCCCATTAAACAAACAGTTGCAAGCTGAACCACAAAAAAAACAAGCGGCACACGAATCGCTTTCCATCCTTGAGCGTTCATACACAAACCTCCCTTCCACACCGCACCCTTGTCTCCGTCGCCACTCTGTCTTAGAGCACAACGCCAACACATAAGGCGGCGGTGTATTCATTATGAAAAAATCCAAAAAATTCTACCTCAGCACCTATGAACCACCTCAACGCGACACGAAGCATCGGCCAGCCGCACAAAGACCATATCACCTTATTTAAGCAAATTTAATTAAAGATAGTCAATATTTTTAAAAGAATCAAAGAACTAGAATTGAGAATTTTTGGCATATTGATACAAGCGCAATTTTATCAAAGACCGGCAAGGCGACGAATGCTACTAAGTTCGGCAACGCTCAGATAGCGCCACGAACCGGCTTTGAGGTGACCGAGGGGGATGCCGGCGTATACGGTGCGCTCAAGAGAGCGAACGCGGTTGCCGAGTGCCTCAAAGAGACGCCGAATGACCCTTTTTTTGCCGCTGTGAAGAACGAGGCGAACACGCAAACGGTTGTCCGATGAAAGAAAGCTCACTTCGTCAACGGCGACAAGGCCGTCGGCAAGGCGGACGCCGCGGGTGATGCGCGTCACGTCGTCCTCAACAAGACCGTTTTCAAGGGTGACGTGATATACTTTTGAGACGTTGTAACGCGGGTGCGAAAGTCTGTACGCGAGTTCGCCATCATTGGTGAGAAGCACGAGGCCCGTCGTTTCACGATCGAGGCGCCCGATGGGATAAACGCGCTCTTTGATATTCGCGCCAAGAAGGTCAAGCACGGTATGCCGCCCTCGTTCGTCACAGACTGTTGTCACGCACGCGCGCGGTTTGTTGAGGGCGATGTACACGAACGTACGCATCGTCACATGTCTTGACCCAACCTTGACAACGTCCGAGGGTTCGACCTCGTGTGCCGGGGTGCGTACGCACGTCCCATTGATGGTTACTCTGCCTCCTTGGATGAGATCAACGGCCTTACGCCGCGAACATACTCCCGAGTGTGCAATAAAAGCATTTAATTTCATGGATAGTGCTGTACCGGTGCCATCGTGGGATGTGCCTTCAAAAATTTTTCCCAGCATTTATGCTTAGTTATCATGACAGATATCGCGCAATCTCTGAAGGAGTTGTTTTTATGTCCACGTCAAGGGATCACGCCGGCCATCTTGAGGTCATCTGTGGCCCCATGTTTTCCGGCAAAACTGAAGAACTCATCCGACGCCTCCGCCGGGCTCTCATAGCACATCAACGTGTCGCAACCTTTAAGCATACCCTTGATAAAAGGTTTACCCTTGATTGCGTTGCTTCACATGCCGGCGGAAGAATCGATGCCCATGCTCTTGAAAAGTCTGAATATATCCTCGAGTACGTACGACGCGGCGCCATCGATGTCGTTGGCATCGATGAAACACAATTTTTTTCAGCAGACATTGTCGCCATCATAAGCGTACTTGTAGCAAGTGGCAAGCGCGTTATAGTCGCCGGGCTTGACCTTGATTTTCGCGGCGTTCCCTTTGGCCCGATGCCCGTCATCATGGCGCTTGCTGATGATGTCATTAAACTCAAAGCCGTGTGCGCTCTCTGCCAAAAAGATGCCCTTCATTCCCAGCGGCTCATCGACGGCCTGCCGGCCAAGGTGACAGACCCAACGATTCTCATCGGCAGTAACGAAAGTTACCAGGCGCGGTGCCGTGCATGCTACGTGATTGGGCCCTCATGCGAATCTCATCTTGAATCAGAGCGGTCTTTAAAATCATGAGTCACGAGGCGCCATTTACCTGCGCGGAGTGCTCATATAAGAGCATTAAATGGATTGGCCGCTGCCCCCAGTGCGGTGCGTGGGACAGTTTCTCGCGACCCGCACCAATGGCACCGGGTGTCGGGGGTAGACCGCGCGGTGCCTCGTCGGCCGCATCGGCCAGATCAATCGAACTTGTTGAGCTGTGCGAAGTTTCCGCTCCACCGACCGACCGCCTCAAGTCCGGCATCGACGAATGGGATAGGGTCATGGGCGGTGGCATCATGCCGGGCTCACTTCTTATTGTGACCGGCGACCCTGGCATTGGCAAGTCGACGCTTCTCCTTCAAGTTGCTCACAAGCTCGCTGAAAACAACGTTGTGCACTATTTTTCAACGGAGGAATCGATTCAGCAGGTTGCACTCCGCGCACGCCGTATAGCCGGCCAGTCGTGCCGCGTGCTTTTTTCTGATGACGCCGATCTTGAAGCAATCCTACGTCACGCGCGCGCGACAAAGCCCAACATTCTCATCGTCGATTCCATTCAAAATTGCTTCAGTTCTGGTGTCAAATACACGCAGGGAAGTATTAATCAGCTGCGAGAAGCAACGTTTCAATTCATGCGTCTTGCCAAAGAGTGCACCATAAGCGTTATTCTGAGCGGTCATATCACCAAGGACGGCCTCATCGCCGGGCCCAAGACCCTTGAGCATATGGTCGACGGGGTATTTTACCTTCAGGGCGAGGACCGTTGGCAGGCGCGCATGCTGCGATCGGTAAAAAATCGCTTTGGCACTATCAACGAGCTTGGTTTTTTTGAAATGCGTTCGACGGGGCTCGAAGAGGTAAGCAACATCAACGAATACCTCATTCATGAACTCAGCAATGAACCAGGCTCCGTTCTCATCAGCTTCGTTGAAGGCTCGCGGCCGCTTCTCCTTGAGCTTCAGGCACTGACTATCGACTCAAAGTTCGGCATCCCCCAACGTGTTGTTTCGGGCGTTGACCAAAAGCAGGTCGTTCTCATAGCAGCCATCCTTGAAAAGTATCTTCACGTAAGACTTTCAAGCCAGGATATTTTTTTCAAGGTCAGCGGCAGCTTCAAAATACGCGATAGCGCGACCGACTTGGGCATTGCATTGGCCCTCCTTTCAAGTTACTTTCAGCAGCCATTGCCGCGAAAATCCATAGCACTTGCCGAGCTCAATCTGACGGGCCAAGTTCAGCCTGTTAACCAGATCAACGTGCTCATAAAGGAGGCCGAAAAATTCGGCATTGAATCGCTCCTTGTTTCAAAAAATCAAAAAATTGAAAAGGTCACGTGTTCGGTGCGGCGATTTTCGCACGTCTACGAACTTCTCAAGCTTTTTGATGATGACGGCAACTCGTCGCACCGTGACACTGTTTCACGAACCGTGGCAGGATAGGTCTTGCACTTAAACGGAGTCTATGCCTCAACCTTCCACCCAGCGCACCTACCGCGGGCCGCTATCGTGTTGTTTGGGTTGGAGTGCTGTATCCCACAACTTCTCCCAGGGGCGGCACAAAACTTTCTGTGCCTACGACAATAATGCCGCCAACAGTCTTTTGTGCCTCTGGTTCTTTGCGCTCGGCCTCGGCATCCTTAGCAAGAGGAGGCATCTTGACTTCCGCAGTACCGGACGCTGGCGTTGGTTGATTGATATAGTCTTGGGCACTGAACCCATTTGCATCACGAAGTACAACATTTGACCCCCACCGTATGACGAATTCGGTAGCACCGATTTCCTCGGAAGGATCGCGCAGCCAGTCGTATGCAAACCCTTCACAGGTCCAAGGGAAACCTGTAGTTTCAAAGGCACCTTTGGCTTGCTTGTCTAGAAAAAATTTATGATTCTCCCGAATTGTATTATCATTATCACTCGTACTAGGCGGGCAATCATCATACGAATAACACGTAGCTAAATTTACGTAAGGACATCTGCAGGGCCGGAAGAGGTCCTCAGGTCTTACCCACATTTCAACAAATTTCGCATCATGATCAAGGATTGAGGGAGGAAGCCCAAGGAATGCCCTCGTTCTGTCGACAAGCTTAACTTTGTCAACAAATTCTCTTCCTGGCTTTTTAAACCATCCTTTATCTGCAACCTTTCCTTGCATAAATTTTTTGAGCTGAGGAACGGCAGTAACCCAGCACATAGTCGGGAGATTCTTTTTTTCTCCCGAAGAAGTGGTTATCAGCCTGGGTGTCTTAAACCATCTATTTATATTCTCCTCTGCTTTTTTGCTTGCATATAATTTTTGGACTATGTGGTCCGGTATTACAGAAACCATAAGAACAGCGTCTTTATTTTTGTTCCACACTATTTCAGTATTAGATTTGTCAATCTTCAGTAGTTGTTTTTTTTGCACAATGACTGCCTGCAATTCTACAACACTCCCATAGTAGTCCTTCGTTGCTTTGATAGCCCCTGTGTATCTTTCGCTCATCTCTTTGAAAGCAAGTATGAGTTCTTCCTTCACACCTTCAGTTATTTTTTTGTCTTCAAATGCCTTTGTAACATTTTTAATGAACGACTCGTTCTTTTCATCATAATTCCAATCGATCGCCTTGTGCCCTCCAATTGCAGAGGTAGAACCCGCCGCCGGTTCCCTCTGCCCTTCACTGGAACTACCACCCGTAGGTGGCACACTCCCACCGGCATTTAGAGCATAATAAGAACCAAGTGTTAGCACGCACAACATCGCGAAGCTCCACGAACACAGGCCTGTATCAACTCTTTCCATTTTTGTCCCCCTCATTCTTTGGCGAAACTTTGGTTGGTACGCGTACGTCCTGAACAAAAAACCTCCACGTCCAAGGCGATATGTTGCCCCACCCCATCAACCGCAACAGCACAAAAACACGACGCGGCAATACGCCGGATGGCCGACAATGCGGCAGACCATCATTTACACGCCGCATTGACTTTAGTGCTTTCATTTAACCATAATAAATTTAAGAATGTCAATAATTTTTTAATAAAGAAATTATTAATGACAAATGGCAACTGTCGTTGGTCAGTTGTATCGCTGGCATGTGTACCCTACAGGTGTACGTCATGCAAAACTTTGGCAAGCACTTTCCAGAGCCTTATACTTAAACTAGCCGGTACGCAGACAATCGTGGCGCTCGGACCTGGCTCACGAAATATATCTCGTGCCACGTCGATAGAATGTGCGGATCATACGTCCGCGGAAGGAGTAGGGCTCATGACAAAATTAGGCGTACGCCGGAGTGGTCTCATGATCGCTCTGGGAATTGCAACACTCGCAGGTACCGAAATTTCGGCCATACCGCGCCTCAAGGACATTGTTGATTGTTTTGCCGGTAGAAGCACCAAGTATCGCATCGACGAACTCGCCGGACCTGTGCGCACCATTGAGGCAAACGAACAGGACTCATCGTACACATATTACGGTATATCGGTTGACGAGGTCGATGATGTCAACTACCACCATTTCAAAGACATTCTTCGTGCACGCATAGGATGTCCGAGTGCCAGCATCGTGCATGTTGCCGGCGATTATGAAGCCTTCGGACGCATGGGAGCGATGTTTGGCAGGAGTTTTTTTTCCGAGTGCGTCATCGATGACCACGTCGTTGCGTACGAGTGCACAGGGCGAGGTGCTGATGTAGATGAGCCAGGCGCTGAGGGACTCATCAACGGGGTCCTTGATGAACGTCCAGAGCGATCTAGGAACGTCGTCGCCATCGTTGATGGCAGGCGCATGAATGACCTCGATACTATTGGCTGGTGCATGAGCCCTTATGTACGCCACTTCCTCGTTCTGTACAAAAATCATGAGGGTCGCGCTGACTATTCGCCATCGGAGCAACGCCGAGTTCGCGTGCCAGTACGATCGGCAACACCCGACTGCGCGGCCAGCACCGACATAGTTACCTCGCTCTGCGACAGCGTAACGTGTTTTGAGGGCGATGCGAAGGCCTTCCTCAAAATCGTCAAGGCCCTCGGGGCATCACACCGCGTCAATGCCGTCCTTGGACTGCGCGATAGCAGCCGTGCGGCGGCATTTTCGGCAAGCCGTCTCGTCGATATCTTCAGCGCCCGACACCATCGTCGCCAGCAAAGGATCGAAAACGGCGAGGCGCAGGAGCTTTGTCGCACGTACGCCACAGCAGCATCTGTGCTACTATCGCCGGCAAGAAACGAGGAGGTCTTCGCGCAGGCATCCAAGCTTTTTGTCGACAACGGAATCTTTGCTATCGTTGACGATCTTTGTACCTTTCACGACGCATCACAAGAGGCTGCCTAAAAATGATTTGGCGCATCGTTACCGTGATGCTCCCTCGACAGTTTCGCCGAGGTCTTCGATAATATCGGCACCAATAACCTCGTTATTGGAAATTGCTCGCTCATAACGCTTACCCAAAAAGAAGGCGACGGTCATCCACATTCCCGTGACCGTCGCCAAAAACAAAAGATTGACAGGAAAGAATACCGCCGGGCTCAGCCAACACACGAGGCTATTAAATGTCGACCCCGTAGCCCGTGCAAACTTTGAGCCAAAGGTATCTATCCACGACTTGGACTTGAACTTGATTTCTTTGATCGTTGGTATGTAGAGGCTTTCCTTGATCGGGAAGCTCAGTGCGTAGTGAACGGCCTTACTTATTGTTCCCATAACAACGAGAGCAAAAGGCTGGTAGTTTATGACGCAGTAAATAAGGAGAACGAAGTCGATGGCAGGGATAAGCATGAGGCACACTTTTTCGCCAAAAGTTTCAAGAAGAAAGCGCGTGCCAAAGACTGAAATAAGAAGGCCAAGCAGATGCATGATAAACGTTGTTGCGTAGAGGTACGTACTCATGTCAGACACGCACGATGCCTGGTTGGATGCAGCACAAATTCTTTGGTAACTGAGGACCTTGTTGATGACCTCGTAAAAAAAGATGATACTGAACATGCCAAAAACGTAGGGCGATTTGACGAGCATCGAAATTCCTGACCATACACCCGTCTCGCTGCTTCCTCGTTTGTGGCGCTCCTTTTCTATTTTGTATGCCGCTTCGTAGCCGTGCATGTAGCGCCCAGGAACGGTGCGCATAAGCATAATGACTACGACAGGTACCACGAGCGACATGAGTGAGGCTGTAACAAGAATTATTTGATGGTTAACAACGTCGCTTGCTCGTGACAAGGCCACATGCGATGTCCAGTTAAGCACGATGATGGCGAATGCTGAAGCGACAAGGCCACCTATTTTGGAGGCACCAACCATAAGGCCATAATTCTTCTTTGCCGCTTCTTGATTGGTTATTGAGTTAGCGAATGCCCAAAAAACGCTCACGACAAAGGGTGCGTAACCTTCGATGAAAAAGTAAAAGAGCCACCCGTAGATGCGATAAACGCTTTGGTTCGTGTTGGCCATACCGATAGCCGGATCGGCAAGAAAAAAAGCAAAAATGAGACCAACGATGCCGTAAAACAAACTTACCGCGCAGAGAAGCTGGTATCGTCTCATGCGGTCGACCATTTTCGAGTAAAGAAATAGTGGCGCGATGAAAACCACCATGCCAAGCATTCCAGCAAGCGGAATATAATCTTTGCCAACGACGGCTGTGAAGATGATCTCACGCATGTCGCGCGTGACTGTGTAAGCAACGATGATGCAAAAGTAACACATCGAAAGAAACAAGAGCTTCATGCGCTCCTGAGGCTCAACGGCCAGCACAGAGTTAAATAACCGCTTTACCATGTTCATCTGCACACCTTTCAGTCGAACAACGTACCCGTTATATACATCTAACAGCTGCCATCATCTTAACAATGCGGGCCTTCTTGAAAAAGAAGACCCGTCGTTAACCACGTTACTGTGCGTTGCTCCTCACCTACCCTCGCCCTCATGTCGCTGGCGATTCCGACCATAGACCCCTTCGGCAATAAGTCATCATTACTACACTACTGCCGACACAAAAATGAGCGTCACACGCCTCACGACGATCCCCATCCCCGCGCACTCATTATACGAAAGGACCAAGCCTTTGTACAAAAAACATTTCTTTGTAAAAAAACATTAAAAACAAGCCAGCGTTATTTTAAAGAAAAAAACAAGCACATCACGAATATAATTTGATGCCAAGATTTATCGAGTTCGCGTTAAAAAAGTTCTTCAATGAGTTCCCGAGCACCGACGGTGCCGGCGTTAACCATGGCGGATGAGTTCATTGATCTGTAGAACGCCTCATCGTAATCACGCGTCCGTACAACAACGGGCATGGCAAGGGCATGGCCCATAAAAAGTGCCTGTCTCTTGGTATCAAGTGATGCAAGGATCGTTCGCAGGTTGTACACATTCGGTGCCCCGGCAAGAACGGCCTGCACATCACGCTCATCGCTGAGCTGAGCAATGATCTTTGTGCCGATTTGCGAAAGAATTTCAGGATCGATGCACGATGGCCGCTGATCAATAATGAGGAGAGAGACGTAGTACTTACGCATTTCACGAGCTATGGTACCGAAAATTGTTTGGCGTGCGGCGCTGACATTGAGAAACTTGTGAGCTTCCTCGATTGTTATGACGAGTTTCTTGGGCTCATGGGCAACGCGATGGCTCCCGAGAAATTTTTCGGTCTTCTTAATATACTCGGCATGGAGACGGCGTGTGATGATGTTCGCGATGAGCAGATAGCAAAACGTCGACGTGAAGTTGCCAAACTCGATAATTATACTCGTTCCTCTCTCAATAAATTCGAGCATGCGCCCAATGGTAGTATCGGCACCATGGAATTTGGTATCGGGATCATCGACAAAAAATGGCAGATCTTCTATGCGTTTGAGCTTTCTTGAAAGCGCCGCAAGCGACTCCGGGTGCGCGCCAATCGATTGAGCGAAATCTCTGATTGATTGACTTTGGCGCAGAAGCACGGCGAGCCAGTTATGTTTGTACTGCGCTCTGACAAGATACGCGGCTTCAAGGGCAGTCGGATGAAGGTTAAGCTCGTGCTCGAGTGAAATGATGTCATCGACATGGATGGCTTGGTAAGGAATAATGATCTCGGCATCTGCAGACACGCCGCGAAGACGCGTCGAACGTGGATCGAGAGAAAAAATAGCCATCTTTTCAGGAAAAAGTGTTTTGAGTCCCTTGACGAACGTTGGATTGGCTCCTTCCTGACGTGCTTGAAGGCCATACTCGCCGTGCATATCAAAGATGAGGGTAACAGCTTTGTCGTTATTGATGAGACCGGCAAGGAGAAGTCGTGTCAAAAAAGTCTTGCCGGTTCCCGTTTTTCCGAATACGCCGTTGCTACGCTCAACGAATTTTTCCAGATCGATGCAGACAGGAACGTCCATGTCGAGGGGGTGGCCAATGGTGTAATACTTTCTCGTTGTGTCCCGTTCGTTGCCAAAAATGATCTCCATTTCGTTAGCATCGGCTTCATACACAGGAGAAAAATGCGGCGGAATACTTTTGACGGGTTCCTGCTTGCCGCCTTCGAGCACAACCATCGCACGTACCATCGCCGTGGCATACATATCATTGTAGCCAAGAACGTCTGCCAAAAGTACCTCGTGAGGACCGGGTGGTATGCGTATAATCTCGGGATTTGAAACTTCCAGTTTAACGTCGGTGATAAGAGATAAGAAGGTCGACGTGCCGCTTTTAACGGAAACGAACTTGCCGGCCTTTACGTCTGCAAGGTTTGTCGAAGGATCGATGCGGACAACGAGGCCATCGGTGAGTGATCCAGCTATGACGCGTCCAATCATCTTCCTCGTGGTGCAGCGGTGCTCATGAATCATGAGCCAACAAGCACCGTTGCCCTCGTGCGCGTTACATGAACAACGCCGCCGGCCATGTCGAGTGATTCCTGTTTACCATTTTTGAGGCGCACAATAATGGGACGATTACGGACAAGGGTGAGGATGGTTGGAGCGTGGCCTGCCTGAATAACAAAGTTGCCCGCTGGTGTTTCAATTTCAAACCATGCAACTCTGAAAGCTCGCGTTTCATCCGGACTTGCTATGATGAGTTCCATACCTACGTCCCCTCTTGGATCCTTTTTGCCTTCTCCACGGCTTCAGCCAACGTTCCAACCATGTAAAATGCCTGTTCCGGAAGCGCATCGTACGTACCGTCGAGAATGCGCCTAAAATCATCGACGGCCTGCTCACGCGGCACGTAACGACCGGGGATGCCACTTGCAAATTCGGCACAAAACATAGGCTGCGTCAGAAACCTCTGAACTTTTTTAGCCCTGTATACTATTACCTTATCTTCTTCAGCCAACTCGTCCATACCGAGGATGGCGATGATATCCTGAAGTTCCTTGTATCGCTGAAGAACCTCTTGAATATTTCTGGCAACTTCATAGTGCTTTTTACCTATAACATCGGGCGTGAGAGCCTTGGATGTTGATTCAAGAGGATCGATTGCCGGGTAAATTCCAAGCTCGACGAGCTTGCGCGAAAGGACGGTGCTTGCATCAAGGTGCAAGAACGTAGTCGCTGGGGCTGGATCGGTGATATCGTCGGCGGGGACATAAACAGCTTGAACCGAGGTGATTGAGCCGTTAACGGTGCTCGTGATCCGCTCCTGAAGGGCGCCCATTTCAGTTGCAAGTGTTGGCTGGTAACCAACGGCCGACGGCAATCTCCCAAGAAGTGTCGAAACTTCCGAGCCCGCCTGCACAAATCTGAAGATATTATCAATAAAAAGAAGCACGTCCCGCTTTTCTTCGTCGCGAAAATATTCGGCCATCGTCAGACCTGTGAGACCGACGCGAAGGCGCGCTCCCGGCATTTCTCCCATTTGGCCGAAAACAAGCGCCGTTTTTTCAAGTACACCCGAACGTTTCATTTCGAGCCACAACTCGTTGCCTTCACGGGTTCGCTCGCCGATGCCGGTGAAGACTGAAACGCCTCCATGTTCAGTTGCTATGTTGCGAATAAGTTCCTGCACGAGGATGGTTTTGCCAACGCCAGCACCACCAAAGAGTCCAATTTTGAAGCCCTTCGCGTAGGGACACATGACGTCGATGCCCTTAATGCCTGTTTCTTGGACCTCGCGCGTGACTTTTTGCTCAATGAAGGTCGGTGCATCGCGATAGATACTCCAGCTCACATCACTCTTGACGGGCCCCTCGTGATCTATGGGCCTGCCGAGGGTGTTAAAAATGCGACCGAGAACTCCCGAGCCGACGGGGACCTTGATGGGCTGGCCCTGATCGACGACGGGCAGGCCACGTCGTATTCCCTGGATAGTCTCAAGCACAATGCAACGTACAACACCATCACCAAGCTGTTGGGCAACCTCGAGACTTGCTTTAGTTGTCCGTCCCTCATCTTCGTCGATGGTAACAATAAGCTCATTGAGAATGCCGGGCGTAGACTCACAATGAAACTGCGCGTCGACTATCGTGCCACTAACCTGGAGTACATATCCTACGTTAGGGGCTGCCGTACTATCGGCCATCATGTGGTGTCCCCGCATAAACGATTTTTTCAAAAGAAATACAACAGATCCATGCAAGGTACAAACTAATGAATTGGGATACTTCTGTAAAGTCCTTCGGTGGGTTGGGTGTGTTGATGCCTTCCAAGATCGGTGAACCGTTTTACATTGAGACGATCTTTGCTATCATCATTGAGATCCGTAGCTATCAGAATGTATGAATCCTTGATTTACAGCTTACATGGGGGAGCGTTGATTTTCGATATCAGAGTGTCTAACAGTATAAATCTTACACTCCACAATGAGGTGTCCCTATGAACCTGAGACGTATAGTCCTCATCACCAGCTGTCTCCTGCTTATGCACGAACAGTCGCATGCTATGCAGCGCATACTTCCTGCGCTGCGCGCCACGGCAACGAGTTTCTTTCGCCATGGTACGCAGGTCTGCTCCCGCGTATTATCAAATCCCGCGGTAATTTTGCAGATCGGCGGGGGTGCACTGAGCTATGTGCGTAACCATCCCTTCGGTTTTGTTGCAACAGCAGCGGGTATTGGCGGATTTGCTTGGCACCGTCATGTGCTCGGCGGCCAAAGGAATGAAATTGCCCGCTTAGGCGATCGTCTTGAACATGTGCGTCTAGCGACCCTAGCTCATGGCGCGCGTGTTACGGATCTTGAGCGTGCCTTCAACGCGCTTGCAGATGGTCATGACGGTGCCGGCAGCCGCGTTGACCATTTGCGCCAAACCATGGCAACTGAAGCTTCTAGTAACGATCGGAGGGGGGGGGGCTCGGTCGCCACTGACACAAGCGGGCTCAGTGGTGCTTCGTCGTCAGTGAGCGTGGGACCAGCTGGCATCGGTGGTGGTGTCTCCGCTGACGGTGAGCTGGGTTCGGTAAGTCCGCGTTCACGTGAAATCCCCCAGAGGATCGACGAACTCAGCGGACGTATCCGCGAACTTGAGCAGGCGCAGCAAGGAATCTCGGCTTTGGTGGGGCATCGCGAGCAAGAAAGACAGCGTGAAATTGAAGAGATTCGAGATGGCCGCGATCAGTTAATGCACGCACGCGATGATTTTGCGGCTCTTGTGGAGCGACAGTATGGATCTATCAATACGGAGCTTACTGAACTCCGCAGACAGTTTGCAGAACTTTCAGCTCCATTGCTCATTTCCGCACGACGCCGAAAACCTGCTCGCCGGCGTGCGCAATCCCTATCGGATAATGCTTCAGTTTCGAGTGCAAGCGATCAAGACGTTCCTGTTGATGACAACCGTGCCAACGGCTTCCCTCACGAAGCTCTACGTGATCACGTCCGTTTTCCTTCGCCTTCTGCAGAAATTATAAACTCCACGATTGAAGAAGACGCGAGGAGACCAGCGAGTGAGGTCGTTGGCGATGGCAGCTCTACAGAAACGTTAACGGCGGTTGCAGCAGAGGTTCTTCCTCTTTCAGTCCTCCCAGCAGGCGTACCCGCAGTTAATCAAGAACGCCGCATCGTAGAACCGTCAACCGTCGTCAGTGCTACGCCTACTGAACTAACTATAGCTGCTCCAGCTCCAACAGCTCACCGTGCGGTAGCCGCCGATGCTTCGTACAATGAAGCGACAAAAACAACCTCAGCGCCTGCCCGTGAAGATGCGAGTGAGGGGTCGATGCGTCCCGAGGTTTCTTCGGAACAGCAAGTTTTCCTAGATGTTCTACAAGAAACCTCTATCCCAACAGCGGTCGACAGCCAGGAAGATGTGACTCCCTCTCCTTTCCCGGGCCAAGAGGACACGAGCGACAATGATTGCGAAGACCAATATGAGCAAGAGGATGTAGTGATTCCAGATGCTAGCGCCAATTCAGGGTTGGATGGCGGGTTAGCAGACTTCTTTACAAGTTGCCCTGTTTCCGGCAGCGAGACACCAGAAACTAGTAAGTTGCGCCTCGCTGAAGGTAATGGCGCCGATGGACAGCTGAATGATGGCGACAATAAGGAGGATAATGAAACTGAGGCGACAGAAGATGGTGATTCTCTGCCGTTAGTAGGAGATGCGTTAAGGGTAGCCGAGTCGTCCGCCGGGGCTGCTGCTGTCGGAGCTTCTGGGGTCCGAAACACGTCGGACACTCCAATAGCTCCCCAGGAGGTCTTCGAAGCTACCGTAAACACTCTCACCCCCGGCCTTGCAGTCGTCAAAGTTCCTTCAACCGTTACCAGCACCGCACGTACTGAGCCAACTATGCCTTCGGGCATTGCTGCTCACCCTGCGGCCGACGTCAATGCCATACATAATCCTGAGTTCTCGACTGCGCCGCACATGTCGGCGGAGGACGTAGCGGGAACAACCGTGGCGGTTCCTGTAGGCGAGATTGCCGTCGATGGAGGAGCGGCAAGAACAACCCCAACGTCTGCCTCTCCTGCTTCTGAAGATGCGAGTGCGGGGTCGACGTTTCCCGGGATTTCTAATGTTTCACAAGTAACATCTCTCCCAGCAGCGGTCGTTAGCGCAACAGAAAGTTCTGCGGCCAGCAACACGGCTCCTGCTTTAGCGTCCGGCAATTCTGAGGCAGAGGAGAGCTCAAGTGATACGGATGATGACCGCCGTAGCAACGGTGATGATGAAGATGCGTCTGGATCAGGCTCCGGTGGCGATGGTGAAAATTTGTCCGGAGCAGACGCCACGAGCCGGGCTGGCGATAATTCTGATTCCGCGACTGGTCTTTCATCCCATCCAGTCCCCGTGCTCGATAGCACCAGTCAACTAGTTGATACGCAATCTGCGTTGCCCAGCGGCGGCGTCCATGAAACACCACGAGCAGCGAGTGCTATTCAACCTGCCGGTGCCAACGATGACGTCGTACTAGTGAGCCGTGACGAAAGTCAGCGTGCACACGGTGATGTAATTCCAGGTGTTGAAGGGGCTAATGCGAACAGCCTCGACGGGAGAACTGTAAAAGAAGAGACTACTCCGGTGGAAGAGACTCTGGTGAAAGAGACTCCGGTGGAAGAGACTCCGGTGGAAGAGACTCCGGTGGAAGAGACTCCGGTGGAAGAGACTCTGGTGAAAGAGACTCTGGTGAAAGAGACTCCGGTGGAAGAGACTCCGGTGGAAGAGACTCCGGTGGAAGAGACTCCGGTGGAAGAGACTCCGGTGGAAGAGACTCTGGTGAAAGAGACTCCGGTGGAAGAGACTCCGGTGGAAGAGACTCCGGTGGAAGAGACTCCGGTGGAAGAGACTCCGGTGGAAGAGACTCCGGTGGAAGAGACTCCGGTGGAAGAGACTCCGGTGGAAGACGTTGCTACACCCGCAGTGTCGCCTAGAGACGGTGATGGCGTCGGGCGTCGCACAGCAACACCGCCTACCGTACGATTCGCGGTACCTTTGCCTGATAGGCCAATTTTAAGTGATGGAAAGCCAAAGGCCGTCGGTGTCCATGGAAGTGCGTTGGCAAATTCATCAACTCAACAAAGGCAGTCAGGGCAGCTTCGGCGGCGAGAGTCGCGGGGGGAAGTCCAGTTGTTGTGGCTTCAAAATAAGTCCAAACGTATTTGGTCCGTGAGCTCATTGCAAGAGCCTAAGGTAGAGCAGCACGAGACGCGGGCACAGGTGTTGCGCCGGCAGAACAGTGTAAGGAGGATGGCTGCCTATCATAATGTGCAGACGGCGGTTGTTCCACAGGCGGCGACCCCCCGCACACCTTTCTTGGCGGTGGGGGCAGCACTGCCGAGCAAGCAAACAACAACGTCTGCTACAAAAGTACGGTCTGTTGCGGCACGTGGTGGGGCAGTACGTCCTGGGACGCCACCGCACGCCATGCCTCCCAGTAATGAGTCCAGAACCCTGGCAAGCCGTCGCGCCATGTCTAAAGAAAGACTCGCTGAAATGGCCCGCCCAAGAAGTCTTGGGAGCTCTATCCTTCGAAAGCAATTACGCAACAGCAGAGCCATCGCCAAGAGGAATGAGAGAAATGGCGGAACAATACCAGACCGCAGGAGAATATTCTGTCCCACCGATGCGCCTCTGCTCACCGACCGATGGATCGCAGGCAGCAACTTCGGCGGTGGGGATAGGAACGCCATTGTCCGTAGAAGAGGACAGCAAACTGATCGGTACGGGAATAAAGAGTTGTGGCAGGTGGCCCTCGCCGCAAGTCAGAGGAAGGCGGTCGAAAAAGATCTTGAGCGGCGAAGAAGGATCGAGGAAATGGGGCAAGAGAACAAAAAGCTCCTCGAGCGGCGAAAAGAGACCATCAGGCGATTTTCTCCTCGGGGATTGCAAGAGCGACGCACAGGAGAACCTTCATTGTGATACTGTAGGAACCAATACCTTCATGCGAAAACTGGAAGACTGCGCAACGGTCGACTCAATTTTCAGGGCGAGTTCTGCAAATCTCTCGCCGGATACAAGCCCTCGTGGACGTTATCTCTCGCGCGGAGAGATCATGGGTGGCAGCGTTCGTAAAGTAGTGCGTCGTGTTCTAACGCCGGCGATTTCCGACGAAGAGCCTTCAAGCAACGGCAGCAGCGGTGAGTACGTTTCGGCAAGAAGCGGTGACAGTTCCTCTGATTAGGTTATTGCATAGGTCACTCAAGAACAACTACCCTGAATCTTAAATTCGGGTGCACAAAGTTAAGAGGGGCGTGGAAGAACCACGTCCCTCTTTTCTGTTTCTTCATGTGTGCCGCGTTTCAGCCGCGTTATTGCAACGACTCAATGAGCGTGAGAAGGCAAGATACACTGCATTATTTCCTCTTATGCCCGCTTGTTTCGATGTAATCGAGGATGCCATTGATCTTAGCTTCACGTGAAGGGCCGGTCGCTGGTCCAGCCACTGCTATCCTCAGCTTACCAGTGATAAGGTCAAGGGAATCGTCATGGAGTGCATTAAGAAGCTTTTGTCTTTCCGCCGGAGTCATCGCAGTGAGATTGGAAACAATTTCCGCCGGAGTCATCGCAGTGAGATTGGAAACAAATACAGCGACATAGTCTCCAGAAGGAGGAAGATTGCGTCGCCGTACCAATGCAGTCTCCTCCTCCCCTTGCTCCACGGGTGCCGGCAACACAGTCGGTCCTGCAGGAGGAACGGATGCTGTTGGGGTCTCCGTTGTTGGACCAACCGATGGCTGCCCTCCGACGGCACCCAGCTCTCCAACGGAGGTCTGTTTCCCGCACCAATTTCCAATTGTGTCCCAAATAGCTTTCTCATTGGCAAGGAGGTTAAATTCCGCAAGGGCCATGAGAGCATTTGCTTGCTCGGGGGTATAGTCAAATTTAAAGGTTCCGTAGGCCCCCAGATTAAGCTTGGACAGATCTTGTGCTTCAACGTTCTTCTGGAGAGATATTGGATTATCCTCGAGTGCCCAGTCCAATTGATCTCCCAAGATTGTAGTGTTCTTCAAAAGTGTTGTAGTGTTCTTCAAAAGTGTTGTATCAACAGCAAGAGGCATGTAAATGACGACGGGGCACTTTGGATCATTTTTGTTGGCAAAGACGTTGAATAGCTTGCTTCCAAGCGGCACCGATGATGACTTGCCAGAGAGGGTTATACTTGAAATGTTCGCGCTTACCTCTGGAAAATTTATTCCCTTGGATTGTGCCCATTTCATGACCTTTTCAAGCTCGCCTCCGCTGGCAAGGGTTTGTACGCCGTCGTGGAGCGGAAGATCAGGATTTCCGATGAAGTCTTGTGACGCGTCGAAGAATATGACGATATCGGCTTTGCGATCCGGCCTCAAACCACTGACGGGTTGATAAGGGAGGTTGAAGGCCAGTCCAGCGTCAACGAGTGGTAGATTTTCTTTGCGGTCTTGCACTTCAAGGAGCGCGTGTGCCGGATTACAAAATTCCGGGTAGGTAAGCCTGGCCTTCAGAATGCTAGAAGGCACCTGGAATTCGCCGAAGTAAGTCTTAATCGTGCTAGTGGCCGCAAGATCTCTTGCAGAGAACGCTTCGGCAGAGCCAAACGTCGCCATGAGTGTGGCAAATGCCGGCTCAGGCCTCAGGTCCTGCGAGATACCATACATGAACTTTCTTCCAAACGCCCACGCTGGGATGAAGGTTGGTTGTCCGGCTCTCACTCCCCCTACCTCAAACGGCGTAAACTCGGTATGGCTGTATTTTTCAAGGGGTAATGCTCCCGACCTATCGTAGTTAACTGGGTCGTCGGTGATTGCGGTATAGATTGGAAAAGGAATGTCGGCCGCCCCTTTTGTAAATTGAGGACGCTGGTCAGAGAGATAATGTGGAAAACTTTCACAAGCTTTGGGGTCGTCATTCATAAGTGGGCCGGAAAGAATGTATGCATAAAAATCGGTGAGCGAAACATGTTGCCCAAAAAATTTCTTAATTTGAAATTCACACGGCGCAGTATCTGACCAATGTTTCCCGAAAGCTTCTTTGACAAATTCGGGGGCAAGTTTTGCCATGCCAGCTTGACTCATGGCTGAGAGGTTATTCGCAATTGTGCTACTTGCAGCCTTCAATGTATCAATAAACGGCTGGTCATCCTTGTGCGCAAAAACTGACGCTCCTAATGCCCACGTTGATCCCGAGAGGGCCGATATGTACGTCACGGTATCAAGGAGGCCCGACCGCGCGAGGCCCTTAAGGAATCCGAAGGTTGCCAGCATCGCTCGTGCGCCACCTCCACTTGTTACTACAGCGATCTTTGGCAGCCGATGCGTGCGGTCACGAAGATCCGGGAATTTGTTGAAAACGGCTTTGGCGACATGGCTTGCTCGAAGTTCTGCGAAGGTGCGTTCCTCCACGGTCAACTCCGGTGTTAACCTGACCTCAGCAACTCCTTTTCCATGAAGATTAACATTTAATCGTGGTTTTTTCACCGGCCATGTGATGTCAAATCCCTGGGCGATGGAACTTGCAATGTGCGGATAGGTGCACGCAGCAAGGGCATTGGCATTGTGCCGAGCCTCGGCTTTTAATTGCATGCCGATGGCATCGTCGTGTCTTTGGTAGATCGATTCGGATTCCCACACCACGTCAGGGGACACAACCAGTGCCTTGTTGGGTACCGCAGAGGTAGCTACTACGTGTGTTAACTTCCCTTCGTGACTGATCCCAGCAAAACGATTCACAAAAACAAGGGGTACCTCAAGCGGGGCACACGACTCTGGCCATTGGCCCTTGGTCGAGAGAATGCACGTAAGGTCGGTATTGATAAGAAAATTTTCGTTAATCGTAGCAATTGCTTTCGCTATAGATTTACCGGCTCCGGCAAAATCATCGCTCATGCCGGTTTCACTAAAGCCCAGGTAGAGCGGCGCGTACGAAAAAAAGGGAAAGTTTTGTGCCAAAATTTGTGCCGTTGTTGCCTTGCCCTCGGCCACATAACACTTGATGTTAACACCCTTGAGGAAGGGGGGATTGCCGTTGTGTCGTCTGAAGTAGACAGATGGGGTAGGGGGGGTGGTTACCATTCCGGGCTGAATTTTTCTAAAACCATGTAAGGCACTTGCTGCCTCCGAATAGAAATTGTACACGCGATTGTCAATGGCACTGTAGTGTATCGTGATGGGGGCAGCCGATACGGTTCCCACGTATGTATCGGGATCGAATAGTATAACCGTGTGGAGATGGCCGAGCTTGCGGGTTATTATATCCTGCGTTGCCGCCGCGATGAGAGGACCCGAAGATCCCGTTGCTATGACGACCTTTTGTCCAGCAATACCCTTATTAATATTTTCAAGCAGCTCTTTGACGGGTGTGTTCGGCAGGATGTACGTTATACGTGGACTGCTCGGGTCACTCGACAAACCGAGACTTTTTGCCAAACTTGGCGTTGTAACAAAAGTTCTCAGCACGCTCCACTTTATCGTGGGCGCCACGATGATGAAGTGAGCAACGCCACCTTCGGGGGCGCCTGCGGCACGGGAAACTTCAGGTTGCTTGGTGGGGTTCTCTACGACCACAAATTCTTTTTCCAGCTCACTTTTACCGTTACCGGCACCCTCATTTCTTGCGGCGGCCGATAAAAGCAAGCACGAGCTGGTTATGATGACTGCGGCCATAAGAAGCACGAGTCCCGGAATTTTTTCGTTAATCATGAGAACCTCCCCATCGCAGCGAACCTGAAATACGCACAGGGTGACAACCAACGTCGGCGATCTTTATGGCCTCCGACGCCCCCTTCTAGTTAAGACTAGATTAATACGCGATACAAAATCAATAAAAATATTCAAAATGAATTAAGGCGAGATCGCAGAGGGGCCGAAGCTAACGAAAATATTCGTGCTACGTCGATCATGAGGGATGACGAATAAGCTTAGAAAAATAAAGAGCTTCGTCAGCTGGCTGAGCCGCCTCCGTTATACTTCTGCCTATGATGATTCCGTCGGGTTGGAGTTGAATAAACTCACCAACCGATTCGCGACCAATTTTTGCCGCGATGAAAACCTCAAGATCAGTGTTGCCCTTGACCATATCCCACTTTTCGAGAATCGACATTGACTCTTTTTCGTCATAGGCTTCATGAAAAAGCAGCGCGTCAACGCCGAGATTTTTTGCCTCAAGGGCAGATTGGCCAAGAGAACTGGCATCAAGAAGGTCAAGCATAACTTTCCTGCCGGCATTATGGGCAGTGGTACATGCCATATGGATGACATTTTTTCCTGTGCCTGCCATGACCGTAACCCAGTCAGCGCCAGCATGTGCAAAGAGCGTGACGGCTTCCTTGCCGCGGTCAACGATCTTAGTATCGGCGAGTAGTTTTTTATGAGGGAAACTTTCCCTGAATCGCTCGATAGCTTTGACGCCGTGGGTGTACACAAGCATGGTCCCCACCTCGAAGATATCGGCGTGGTCGACAATGGAGGACGCAACTTCAACGGCCTTTTCTAGGCTTATGAGATCAAACGAAACTTGCAGTTTCATACTCTCCTTGTCATCTCTCCAAGGACCATGGCGTCTTCTTTAATTACCACAATCATTAAACTATTTTAGGCGAGCCGCGTCAATGGCCTCGGTGGTCAATCGCCTTTTGCTTCATCATGTGCCGTCTTTTATTGGGCGTCTTTCTTTACGATCCACGCCGTGCCTTTATGTTTTGCCACAGCCCACGACGTGCCAAGTGTATGAAGTGTTCCATGAGGCTGACGTAGAAATCCCAGGATCTCACTCAAAAAACCCGTGCTGGGCGCAAAGGGCAAACCGGCTTGGCAGAGCCACCTCATGAGAATTCTCTTCTGGAGAACATCATCAAGGACAAGAAGTTCTGCAATGCGGAGTGCGTTCGCCGTCGTGCTTGTATCATGCGGCACGCAGATGCGATCCATAACGCTGGCAGCCACGGATGTTATAAGATCGTCGGCGCGCCGTACCTGTTCAAGAGAACGTACAAAATTGCTATCAAAACGCTCATCGGCAGCACGGAGCGCGGGTATGACGCGCGCGCGAAGCCTGTTGCGCAAAAACGCCTCATCGTCATTTGTTGGATCATTGAGGTAGGCAATGGCGTGAGCATGAAGATAGGCAATAATGTCATCACGCTTCGTCGTAAGAAGTGGACGGATGAAACTGCCTTGGCGCGGTCTCATGGCGGCGAGACCGGTAAGCGAGCATCCGCGGATGAGCCTCATGAGGAACGTTTCTTGCTGGTCCTGAAGCTGGTGTGCTAAAGCGATGCAGTGAGCTTTTTCGCGCAAGCAAATGTTCTCCAAGAAGCTGCGCCTGAGGTGACGCCCCACCTCTTCCTTGGATCCGTTGAAGGGGCGAACAACGCCGAGCTGGGAGGCTCTGCCCGTCGTAAGCTCTATACCGAGCTTTGCCGTTTCACGCAGACAAAAGTGAGCATCCTCGCCCGAGTCGGATCGCCACTCGTGGTCAAGGTGAGCGGCACGCAGGTGGATGAGCCCGGCATGGTGCTTTTCGACTAAATAATAAAGGAGAAACATCGAATCGGGGCCACCGGAAAGACCGAGAACGACATGTGACCCCGGCGTGAGAAGACCAAAGTGCTCACAGTACGCATCAATCGACAAAAAAAGATCGCTCACGGATCTTGTCATACGTCGATATTTCTCGCAAAGTGCCCGTACTCTTCGATAAATTGCTTTCTGCCGGCAACATCCTCGCCCATGAGCGTGTTAAACCACGCATCGGCGGCAATTGCATCCTCGATGTCGACCCGTAAAAGTGCACGCTGCTTGACATCCATAGACGTCTCCCAGAGCTGCTCGGGATTCATTTCGCCAAGACCTTTGTAGCGTTGGACGTGCATGAAGGGTTTGCTTATTTCAGAAAGTGCCTCGATGAGCGGCATGATGCCGAGGCCCTCTATGATCTTTTCGCGCCCTATGATCGAAAGACTCCATGGATTATTTTCAAATGCAATAATTTTTCGCACCATATCCATGAGGACACTTGCCTCTCCTGACTCGAAAAACGCCGCAGGGACACGCCACACATGCGATGCACTTGAAAAAACTATAAAACGAGGATAGTCGACGGTCGCGTCAGGGACATCGGCCGTACGCGCCTCTTTGTAGGCAACCGCAAAGTCCTTAAAGTACGCACGCAGCTGGGCGATGAGTGCATCGTGGCCATGATTTTTTGTCCAACCGCTTGAGAGCAGAAACTGCACGAGTTCGTGCGTGCGCGAGTAATCGAGAGGAATGCTCGCGCTTGTCTTTGCAAGATGATCGTCGTAATCACGTATCTGTTCAAGAAGAGCGAGCCATTGGCCCTGCTCGATGACCGTGTTTTCAAGTGTAAGAAGCGTCTGCTCCTGAGCCCACTCAAAGAGAAACTTTTTGAAAGATTTATCATCCTTGAGGTACTGCTCTTTTTTCCCTATTTTAACTTTATAAAGAGGTGGTTGGGCGATGTAGAGAAATCCGCTTTCAATAAGAGGCTTCATGTAGCGGAAAAAGAACGTCAACAAAAGCGTCCGTATGTGCGATCCATCAACGTCGGCGTCGGTCATGAGGATGATTTTGTGATACCGCGCCTTGGCGACTTCAAAGTCCTCGCCGATACCGCAGCCGACGGCGGCAACGAGCGCCCGAATTTCTTCATTGCCGAGTATTTTGTCAATGCGGGCCTTCTCGACATTGAGTATTTTTCCGCGCAAAGGAAGAATCGCCTGGCTGCCGCGATCACGGCCTTGCTTTGCCGATCCGCCAGCCGAGTCGCCCTCGACAATAAAAAGTTCAGTTTCTGAAGGATTTTCGTTAGAACAATCGGCCAACTTTCCGGGCAAAACTGAAGATTCCAGTGCTGTTTTACGACGCGTCAGATCACGCGCCTTACGTGCGGCCTCACGTGCACTTTTTGCTATTTCGGCCTTTTGAAGAATTTTTTTGGCCGTCGATGGATTTTCTTCAAAGAACTTGTCGAGGAACGCGAAGGTCCACGAATCCACGAGGCCCTTGATGTCGCTGTTGCCGAGCTTCGCTTTTGTTTGACCTTCAAATTGTGGTTCGGGAATTTTGAGATTGATGATAGCAACGAGGCCTTCGCGAATATCCTCGCTTGAAAATGCGTCGCCCTCTTTGATGATGTTGGTTTCCCGCGCCCTCTTGTTGCACACTTTCGTTAGCGCCGATTTGAATCCAGAAACGTGGGTGCCGCCCTCACTTGTGTTGATGTTATTAACGAAGGAAAAGAGCTGCTCACCGTAGCCGTCATTGTACTGGAGTGCAACTTCAAGGACGTTGTCTTCGTCACTCTGTTGAAAGTAGAGAATGTCGTTAAAAAGTACCGTCTTTTTTGTATTAACGTACTCGACGAAGGATTTGATGCCGCCTTCAAAGAAAAATTCATGACTCTTGCTTGTTCGCTCGTCGGTGATAGAAATCCGTACCGCCTTGTTCAAAAAAGCAAGTTCGCGTAGGCGCGCTGAAAGCGTCTCAAAATTAAATTCAAGCGTTTCCTTGAAAATCTCTCCATCGGGCCAGAAACGCACCATCGTTCCGCGTTTTTCGGTCGTGCCCGTGACAATGAGGTGCCCCTCAGGATGGCCACGTCTGAAGCTCTGAAGAAACACGGAGCCGTTTTTGCAGATTGTCACCTCGAGCTTTGTCGATAGTGCATTGACAACGGAAGCTCCGACGCCATGAAGACCGCCTGAAAATTTGTATGAATCTTTGTCGAATTTACCACCGGCATGAAGTTTGGTAAACACGACCTCGGTTGCCGAAACTTTTTCGGTGGGGTGAATATCCGTGGGAATGCCGCGGCCGTTGTCTTCTACCGAGCACGAGCCATCGTCATGGAGAATAACTTTTATCGTATCGCAGTACCCGGCAAGGGCCTCGTCGACGGAATTGTCGACGATTTCATAAACCAAATGATGGAGGCCTTGAATGCCAGTTGTACCGATGTACATGGCCGGGCGTTTACGTACCGCCTCAAGTCCCTCTATCACGCGGATAGATTCTGCCTTGTACTCACCTCCCTTAGGTCCTGACTGATGGTCCATGACAAGCCCTCGATGATTAAAACGCGCGTACAACACGTGCTTTCCACGTGCTTAAGTATACCATATGCGCTAAAGAAACATAGGAACGTTCGGCGGCTTTCAGTAGGTCCTTGATCTTCGGGTAGTGGCAGGGAGGGCGATTGAATCAACAGTAGTGTCCTATGATGGGGAGCACCACGTGGATTGTCCAACTCCCCTTGGATCCCCAAAGGCAATAACAGCAAGAGTCCTCTCTGAATCACTATGATGGGGAGAACGCCCTATGCGCGGGCATGCGCCAAAGGGAGGGTTGCACGCCCAACCCCCCTCTGGACACCCAAGGGCGCCAACAGCCTGTTGGATCCTCTCCCGCGCGGTTATCCACGACACGACTTAATGGCTTGCCTTGCAGGGCAAGACAAACCATACGTCGGTCATGGGACGCGCTACCGGAAGCGCGAGGCGCGCACAGACCAATCCCGCGCGTATATCCATGACACGACTTAATGGCTTGCCTTGCAAGGCAAGACAAACCATACGTCGGCCATGGGACGCGCTACCGGAGGTATACCTGAATGGCGCGCGGTGAGCGCGCGCAGGTTGCCAGCAATTCTATGAAAATTCACGCGAAAATAATCCAAAGCAACCAGATCGTGGAAAAATATTTTCCGGCAATCGCTGATGTTCTGCATCGGTGTTAGCCGCTTTTATGCAAGAGGTCTGCCTTCTATGAATGTGCCTTGGTATCATTCCGGTAGCGCGTCCCATGGCCGGCGTATGGTTTGTCTTGCCTTGCAAGGCAAGCCATTAAGTCGTGTCATGGATATACGCGCGGGATTGGTCTGTGCGCGCCTCGCGCTTCCGGTAGCGCGTCCCATGACCGACGTATGGTTTGTCTTGCCCTGCAAGGCAAGCCATTAAGTCGTGTCGTGGATAACCGCGCGGGAGAGGATCCAACAGGCTGTTGGCGCCCTTGGGTGTCCAGAGGGGGGTTGGGCGTGCAACCCTCCCTTTGGTGCCGCCCGCATAGGGCATTAATTCCGCCGCCCGCATAGGGCGTTCTCCCTGTCGCAGGGCATTCAAAACAAGCTTTTGGTGTTATTGCCTGGGGTCTCCAAGGGGAGTTGACCACCCCTTGGTCTGTGCGCGCCTCGCGCTTCCGGTAGCGCGTCCCATGACCGACGTATGGTTTGTCTTGCCCTGCAAGGCAAGCCATTAAGTCGTGTCGTGGATAACCGCGCGGGAGAGGATCCAACAGGCTGTTGGCGCCCTTGGGAGTCCAGAGGGAGGTTGGGCGTGCAACCCTCCCTTTGGCGCATGCCCGCGCAGGGCGTTCTTCAGAGAGGACTCTTGCTGTTATTGCCTTTGGGGATCCAAGGGGGGTTGGGCGTGCAACCCTCCCTTTGGTGCCGCCCGCATAGGGCATTAATTCCGCCGCCCGCATAGGGCGTTCTCCCTGTCGCAGGGCATTCAAAACAAGCTTTTGGTGTTATTGCCTGGGGTCTCCAAGGGGAGTTGACCACCCCTTGGTCTGTGCGCGCCTCGCGCTTCCGGTAGCGCGTCCCATGACCGACGTATGGTTTGTCTTGCCCTGCAAGGCAAGCCATTAAGTCGTGTCGTGGATAACCGCGCGGGAGAGGATCCAACAGGCTGTTGGCGCCCTTGGGTGTCCAGAGGGGGGTTGGGCGTGCAACCCTCCCTTTGGCGCATGCCCGCGCAGGGCGTTCTTCAGAGAGGACTCTTGCTGTTATTGCCTTTGGGGATCCAAGGGGGGTTGGGCGTGCAACCCTCCCTTTGGTGCCGCCCGCATAGGGCATTAATTCCGTCGCCCGCATAGGGCGTTCTCCCTGTCGCAGGGCATTCAAAACAAGCTTTTGGTGTTATTGCCTGGGGTCTCCAAGGGGAGTTGACCACCCCTTGGTCTGTGCGCGCCTCGCGCTTCCGGTAGCGCGTCCCATGACCGACGTATGGTTTGTCTTGCCCTGCAAGGCAAGCCATTAAGTCGTGTCGTGGATAACCGCGCGGGAGAGGATCCAACAGGCTGTTGGCGCCCTTGGGAGTCCAGAGGGAGGTTGGGCGTGCAACCCTCCCTTTGGCGCATGCCCGCGTAGGGCATTAATTCCGCCGCCCGTCGCAGGGCCTTCCCCCCGTCATAGGGCATTCACTCCCACAGAGGTTTTCTTAAAATAGGATCCAACAGGCTGTTGGTGCCGCCCGCATAGGGCGTTCTCCCCATCACAAGAAATCTTATGGAGCCGTCTCTTTACACGCCGTCGTCGCAGTCTGACACCCGAACGTCGCACACCGACACGCCCAGATTGCATAATCGTCAGTCCCTGTCGGCGTCGTCTGCCAGGCCACAAGCGTTCCACCGCGCATGTTTGACGCCATTTTACCGCTGCATGCGTCGTTGCTTCCATCGATCGTGCCACCGGTGTCGCACGGGCTCGACATGTTGACGACGGAGCCCCAGCGGCCGTAACACGCTGCATATGCCCGCGCAAAGACGTTCGTGATCGGCTTTCCGAAACTGTCGACACCAACGACCTGCTGCCAGATCGCGCGATACCTGCCGCGGTTATCAAGTTTGACGAGGGAAAGATTGTGAGCGTCGCCCAATTCGGCCGGTCCTGCCAAAGAAATATTTGTCGGCCCGCCGAACTCCCGTGCTCCCGTTATGTTGTATACGTTGGCCCAGACTGAATACGTCGTGCCGTCAGCGTTCGCCTGGCGCCAGACGACGCATGCGCGATGGCGACAGTCGCACGCAACACGAGGTTCAACGGCATTCGTCGTGCCGTCAGAAATAAGTAGCGCCGTGCCGAGTTCTTTAGTGACCGGATTGTACGTGCACGCCCAAATATCAGCGCGTTTATCGTCGGCCGTGCTCGTTTGCGCCCACGCGATGATGCCGCACCCGCAGCCGCCCAGATCGGCGTCGGGGGTGAAGGCTTGAGAACCGTTTGCAAGCGTGAAGGTCAACCCAAAGTCACCCGTTGCCACATCGTAATCGTACGGACATGCGTACGCGTGCGAAACAAGCATTTCGTCTTGTCTCTGCCAGACGACGATGCCGTGGCCGTTATCATCAAGAGCAACGCGGGGGAGGGTGGGAAGTACAAACGGAGCTAAAAATGCTAGCGGGGCCGGCTCCAGGGCCTGCGGTGCATTGAACGTTCCTGTGCACGCATCGTATCCGCACGCGGTGACGGCGTTCACAATGACCGGCGGACACGAGACGTCAAGATTGTCGACCTTGATAAACAAGGGCGGACACGTGGCGCTTGAAACGACGTCGAAAGCTGCTTTCAAAACGGCCGCCTGCTTGATGGCTCCAGAACGCAGTGTGACCGTTGGTTGCTGGGTTGGCTTTGATTGTTGGTGAGTGCGATTGATGCGCGCGCTGCGCGTGCCACCCGCGTCTGGCGGTTGTTGAAGAGCTGCTTTTGGCGCGGCTGCCTCAGATTCTGTTGTTCCTGCAACGGTCGCGGCCATCTCCGGATTGGCGGGTTTGACGACTGAAGTTGATAGTGAAGGGGCTGAACACGCCGTGCACGCCTGATTGCCGCCGATCCATGAGGTCACCCCGTCCACTCCCCGTCGGCAACGTCACAGACCCACTCACACACCCGCTGCCGCTGGCGGTGATGGTGCCTGTAATCGCGCTATCATTCGTGGCGGCAACCGCCACGTCGCCGCACACGGTACTACCATCGATGGCGATGGACAGATTGGCATTGATTTTACCGTCATTGTTGAGGGCAGCTCCGAAGGACGCTACTGAATTGGAGCTATCAGAGCCTTGAGCATTGACCGTCGCAACACCTTTGCTATCAATTGCAATTGAGCAGACACCACCGATACTGCCGCTGCTATCCACAGCTATGCCAATGCCTGCAATTGAATTGTAGTCATTGTCACCACCACCACCACCACCACTGCCATCGCCTGTTGCTGTGCTGTTATCAATTGCAATTGAGCAGTCACCACTGATACTGCCGCTGTTATCCACAGCTATGCCAATGCCTGCAATTGAATTGTAGTCATTGTCACCACCACCACCACTGCCATCGCCTGTTGCCTCGCTGTTATCAATTGCAATTGAGCAGTCACCACTGATACTGCCGCTGTAATCCACAGCTATGCCAATGCCTGCAATTGAATTGTAGTCATTGTTATCACCACCACCACCACTGCCATCGCCTGTTGCCTCGCTGTTATCAATTGCAATTGAGCAGTCACCACTGATACTGCCGTTGTGATCCACAGCTATGCCAATGCCTGCAATTGAATTGTAGTAATTGGCACCATCACCACCACCACCACTGCCATCGCCTGTTGCCTTGCTGTTATCAATTGCAATTGAGCAGTCACCACTGATACTGCCGCTGTAATCCACAGCTATGCCAATGCCTGCAACTGAATTGGCGTCATTGGCATAATCACCACCACTGCCATCGCCTGTTGCCTCGCTGTTATCAATTGCAATTGAGCAGTCACCACTGATACTGCCGTTGTGATCCACAGCTATGCCAATGCCTGCAATTGAATTGTGGTCATTGTCACCACCACCACCACCACTGCCATCGCCTTTTGCCTCGCTGTTATCAATTGCAATTGAGCAGTCACCACTGATACTGCCGCTGTAATCCACAGCTATGCCAATGCCTGCAATTGAATTGGCGTCATTGGCATAACCACCACCACTGCCATCGCCTGTTGCCTCGCTGTTATCAATTGCAATTGAGCAGTCACCACTGATACTGCCGCTGTAATCCACAGCTATGCCAATGCCTGCAACTGAAGTTTCTTGGGATAAGCTTGATCCTTTGCCTGTGACCGTGCCGCTCTCGATGACGATTGAACAGTCACCTCCGATATGGCCGCCACTCACGTATACACCGGCGCCCACGTTGTAGCCGCCCGTTGTGCATTCAACTGTTCCGTTTATGACGAGTGAGCAGGCTTCTTCTATTCTCCCCCACTGTAACAGTACAATAATCTTCGATAACTGCAGCTTTGTCAATATTTAACGAGCAATCACCAACCGTTGATCCAGGTTTAATATTTATCGCGCAATGCCCGCTGATCTTTTTTCCCTCGTTGACCGTGAGCGTTATCGAGGGGATCGAAGGATCACCGATGCTTTTGGTTGGTGCTGCGACGGCAAACGCTGATGGTGCTTCGAGGTTGATATCAAGGTCGCCGTCAATATCGCCCACGACGTAGATAAAGACGGTGCCGGGGGCTGAGGAGAGCGATATCGAGCCGCCGCCAGAGGAGCGTAGCGCGGATACCTGATTCGTGGCGTCGCCGGCAGAAAGCGTTTCTGTCGATTCAACGTGCTGTTGAGCAAACGACGATGTCTTTCCGGACACCCAAATAACCGTGGCGGTGCCGACCGTCTCCTGCCACGCAACAAGACCTTGGCAGCACGCGGAGATTTTTAAGTTGGGAAGATCGGCGTTGGCCGATTGATCGAGGGAAATGTTTGCCGGTTCAAGCAGCTTTTCACCGCGCTTCCAGTTGAGCGTGTAGGGTCGCCCGACGATGTTATAAACCGTTGTGCTCGATGTTTCATCATAGCCGTTTGCCTGCTTCCAGACGGTCATGCCGTGACCGCATTTGTCCACGGCGACCTGGGGTTCAAGCGCATCGCTGCCGCTGACCGGTGCGCCCTCAGAGAGATTTTTTGGCGCGCGCCAGCGGTTGTTGAACGTGTCGTATGATGCGCAGTAGAGCGCATACGTGCCGGCGGCAAGTGTGCCACTTGTAAGCTGTTGCCACGCACACAATCCATTGCCACGCCGCGTTCGTGCTAGCGCGGGGTTGACCGCAATCGCCCCGTCACCTGAAACTTTGAGGGCCGGCAAACACGCGTTGGGCGGGCAGAGGACGGGCGATGCCGCCTTCGGCCCCGTCGGCCTGCTCAGCACAAGAGTGTTGCCGCTGTGGCTAAAGAGCGTGTAACCGTCGGGGACATGCGGGCGTGCCGCTGCCGGGTGTGTACCACGGGCAACGCCGTCGATACCGGTACTGTTGGCGGTGCTCACAACTGCCGGCTCACGAGGCGGTTGGGGAGTACCGGGTACGGCCAATGTTGCCGTCGGGCCGGTGAACATGAAAAAGATGGCGAGCGATGCACGAAAAAAAGATGGTGTGTGCGTGTGTGCGACGCATTTCTTCGTGATATTTTTCACATGAAACTTCATGATCTTTTCTGCCTCCGGCACGTTAAAAACACACGATGACTCCATCACAGCCATTCGTCCCTAAGGCTATGAAAAAAGCTCCGCGCAAGTAAACAATAACGTTCAAAGTGCGCAAAAGATGGTGTGATAAGGGAACGAGCACGTGAAGTATGTCCCGCAACAGCGCACAAAGCTGATGTTCAAAAAACGCGATGCTCAAAAATCTTGACATTCACGTGCCCGACAGCGCACGCTGAGGGGACTGAGGGTGTTGATGTCGCGGTGGCGACGTCGTGCGATGGTTGTGGTATTCACGAGGCTGGTACACGATTTCTGCAAAGGGGGGAATGCATCGTGGCGTTGTATGTTCGCAAGGCATCGGGGGATCTTGAACTCTTTGATATCGAAAAGTTCCGTGCGTCGCTGGCAAAAGCAGGGGCTGGCGTGGATACCGTCGACCGCATTCACAAGGCCGTTCTGGCGTTGCCGACGATACGAAGCACCAAAGAAATATATGCCTACGCACTCAATGAGCTTCAAAAAGAAAGTCCCGCCGTTGCGGCGCGCTACAACGTCAAACGCGCCCTCCTTGAATTGGGGCCAGCGGGCTTTTCCTTTGAGCATTTCATCGCTGAACTTTTCCGCTGCCGGGGCTATAGCGTCATCCTCGACCACCACGCTGAAGGGCAGTGTGTTGAGCATGAGCTTGATATCGTTGCCGTGCAGGATTCAACGAAAATTATGATCGAATGCAAGTTTCACAATAGCCAAAAGATCAAGACTGACGTCAAAAGCATTCTTGCCTGCAAGGCGATCTTCGATGATATGAAAAGTGCGTGGGAATCGTCGCGTGCGCGTGACGTGAGCATTTTTCACAAAGTTTTTGTCGTCACCAACACGCGCTTTACGACCGAGGCTTTGAGATACGCTTCGTGCGTCGGCATAGAACTTCTCAGCTGGTCCTATCCGGTTGACACCAATCTTTCGACGCTCATACGTCACTACGCGTTGTATCCTATCACCGTTATTCCTTCGCTGTCACTCGATCAAAAACGATGTCTCATCCGCGGTGGTCTCGTGCTTTGTCGCGATATTACACGCCTTGCTCACGTGGCACGCTCGTGTGGTTTAGCGTCGCACGAGGAGGAAAATCTCGAACGAACTGCGCGCGAACTGTGTCTTCGCAAAGACTAGGTACGCTACGAAAGGGCTGTGCGGCTGGCGCTGCGGTGTCCATCGTGGCGTTGATGCCGTGAGGTGCGGGATTTCTTGGCGACGGTGTTTGTTCTCAGGACGATGTTATGTTTGGCAAAATCGGTGAACGTGCGCGACCGTTCCTTAAGTCGTGTAAATTGCTGCTCGAACTGGACTATGAGTGCTTCGTCTTCCAAGAGAACGACGCTTTCTTGGTTGGCAGTGTTTGCCGATTTGGTGAAGTTATACGATCCGAGCCAGACCAACCGCTTGCCGCCGACATTCTTTCCAAAAACAACGAACTTGTGATGCATTTTGTTTGAAAGTGAAGCCTTGCTGGCGTCGGGGTTGTAAATATAGAGGGTAAAACCCATGTCCTGGAGCCACGTGATTTTGTTGAAACGGTCAAGGAGGCATGCCGGGTCGGTGACTATTTCTATGGCGACGCCGCGTTCTTTGGCACGATTGAGTGCACGTGCAACGTCAATGTCGGTGAACTGGTAGACCGCTATGCGCATGCTTTTTTGTTCGCTGTCGATGAGTTCGATGAGGATCTTGGCTATGCCATCGTCGGGCGAAAAAAACGCACGTCGTAACGGTGCGTCGCCCACGGCTGCCAGTGGAAACGCGCTCGGACGCTCGGCGGTGCGTTCATGCTTGAGCTTGGCAACATCTGATGGCAGCATGCCAACGACAAAGTGCGTTGTGCCAAACGTAGCGGGAATAGTGCTCTGCCCGTGTTTTTTACCGGTTTTTTCTTCCCCCGATGAATTTTTGGCGTTTGTCGTAATGGGTGCGCGTCGTACTTGACGGCTGTGTCCGGCAAGAACGAGAAAACAGAGCACGAGCACGCCGATCTTTTCTATCTTGAACATGTGTCTCCCTGCCAGCGCGTTGTTGGCTCCTGTGACCACGAGCGCGTGCTAGAATCTCCACCGTAGTCCGACTTCGCCGCTGATATCACGATGCTCATCGCGACATGCTTTGAGCGAGATATCGTCCGACATCATGTATTCTACCTCAAAGCGCGTGTCTTCCGAAAGACCGAAGTTTTTTTGAACGGCGGCGTGCCAACGGTCGTTAATGTCAACTTCAAGTGTTGCCCTGAGACCACCGCGACCAGTCTGATCGCTGAAGCTCGGCACAAAATGAACATTTTTGAGCGACGGCAGAAGATTCTGGCAATATTTTTCCCACACGTGCGTATGGTGCCTGTCAAAAATGAGTTCCTTGATCGTGCCCATGGCAAGGGCCGGAACAACGCTTGCAAGTGATTGTTCGTGCGATCCGACAAGAAGGAGGCTCATGATGTTTTCACTGTTCAACGATGGCGCTGAGGAAAGCACGATATGATGGTTGTGAAGCGTTCCTACAACGTGGAGTGTGATTGCATACTTTTTGATTCTATTTTTGGCAACGATTTCGATGCGCGGATCTTCTAGATGTGTCGGGTCAAGATCAACGTTGGCTTTGGTTATCATGAGCGGTTTGTAGGGAAACATGAGCGCGCCAGAGCTCAGGGTAACGGAACCTGAAAGGTGCGGATCTTTCACGGTGCCCTTGAGAGTGATGTGGGCGCGCGCTTCACCGCTTAAAAAATCAGTTTTGATGTGGATGGGTTTGCGTGTGACGAAAGTCATATCGTAGGTGGCGTCGAAACCGTTTGTACCAGTTCCGGGTCCTGCTTGTCGAGCAATCGCCTCGTAGAGGGCGCCGGAAAAAACATTATCCGAAAGCTGCGCATGATCAAGCATAATAAGTCCGGCAAGATGGGGCACGCGGGTGGTATCCATGCTCAAGCGCACGTTGCCCGCTACGGTTGCAAAAATGTCTCTCTTGACGTTCACAAGAAATCCATCGGCGACTACGGGAATGGTGACGAACGTGGGCCGCCATGTATCGTCAAAGAAGGCGCTCGCATGGCGGCACGAAAGCTTTCCTTCATAAAAGTTTATGTGGGCATCGTCGACGACCACGTTCCGTCCTTGAGGATCAAAAGTTCCCAGAGCGTCAAGGCCCGTGATGCAGGCATACGTGGCGCCAAGGCGCAGGGCGCCGTCTTTGAGCACCGTTTTGATGTGATGCTTTCCGTTGCGCATACAACCGTATACATCAAATATGCCGTGCCCTTCAACGGGCAGACCGGTGAGGCAGCTTATGAAGGGTGCGAGTGCGCCTCCATCAACCGTTGCTTTCCAGCGTAAACATAAAGGGTCTTTGGCGCGCATGCTCATAACTTTTTTGATGCTGACGGTGCTTTCTTGGCTGACGCGTTCTTTGTCTTCACCGATACTTTCTTTGCGCAGACCAACGTCGGCACGGGTGACGCGCAGGTGGGGCTCGACAAGACCGGCGCATGAATATGTCACGAGCCCGGCGTGTCCGCAGGCGACGAAAGCATTGGCGGCGGCGCGGCAGATGCCGCGCAAGGTGTGGCATCGAGGTGTGCCGGCGGCGTCGTTGTAGTCGAGCTTCGCTCGGTATGAGCTTCTCAGGGCGCCGCGTTCGTTGAAGGCACAGGTACAGCGCACGCAACCGCGTTGTACTACGGCGTGGTTGACCACGGCAGAGAGTGTGTCGATGGCAACGGCAGTATCATTGAATACAACGCAGAGGCCCCTGCTGCGCTCGGTATCCCACCGCCACAGGCCGCGAGCACGAACGCCGCCGCGTGTTGCTTTCACACGGCCGCGCCACATCGTACCATCCTTAACGAATGTTGCAGTTCCACGGTGAGCATATTCAACACCGGCAGAGCCGAGATTGTCGACGACGAGTGATCCGGCTCCCTCGTGTATGCCGTTATTGATGAGAAAGCGGCCGCTTGCTGTGCATGTTCCCTCACCATTCACAACCGTCGATGGTGAGCGTAACACCCTGAGAAGGTACGCCACAGGCACGCGCGCTGTTCCTTTAATGAGAACGCCAGCTGGCGTTGTACGTATTTCGAGGTCCTTAATGTCGGCCTTGCCACCCTCATGCCACACGCGTGCTTGTGCTACACCATCTTCATACGAAAGGGTACATGAGCATTGTTCAGCGGCGTTGCCTTGACATGGAGCGCCGAGATTGGCGGGGCCGGGGTCGGCATTGTTGGCACGAACGCTGTTGCCATCAGCAAGGCCGGGCACGACGCCTTTGCCGCTCATGGACAGTGACACGGTTGGCGAGGAGCACGACGCTGCTGATCCGCTGTACGTCACACGTGCTTGAAGGTTTGCCGAAAAATTGTCAAAAAGCGTGTTTTTTGTGTATGAGCAGCGAGCGTTGGAACACTCAAAGGTCAGGTGCCACGAAGGGCCGCGTTCGCGGGCGCTCAGCGTGCAGTCAAGATCGATGTCAACGGGCGAGGCGGCTCCTGCAAGGTTTATGTGGACGGGGTGAAGATTAAGTGAGCATAGCCTGAACGAGTCAGGAGCCGAAAGGCACGCAAGACCGGCAAGGTGGGGCGCTATGGCGCATGAGCCGTCGGCGGCGACGTTTGAATACACGTTAACATTTTTAAGATCAATAACGAGGCCGATGATGCCGCGTGTGATGAGCGCCCACGGCGCTATTTTTATGGTATAACGAGCGCATCCCCAGTGCCACCCGCTGTCACTTTCGTCGGCACCTGAAACTTCAACGTCATCAAACGTTACCGAGAGACTCATGACGCTCATCGTTGCGCTACGGCATTTCATACGACAATTCATGGCGCTTTGACAGAGCTCGATGCACTGCTTGCAGACCGCTCTCTTAAACGCTTCGTCACGTTCAATGAGGATGAGGTTTATCGCCAGTCCGCACATGAGTGCCAAAAAGACACGAATGATGACGAGCATGAAACACCCACATGTGCCACAGCTTGCAAGTATCAAACGGCTCGGTCAAAAACGTTACGTGAGGCAGTGCCAGGAACCATCGTAGCGGTAGAGTCGGAGATACGAAACCTTGGCGACGGCGCAGCTCAGTGCGTACATAATTTCCCTGTCATTGCTCACCAAATATACAGCACCCGGTTGGATAACGCCATCGGGGTGGAAAACAATGGCGTTGCCGGCAAAAGTGATAGCCGATGTTATTTCGTGTGTGAGGTCTGAAGGAGGTCCTTTGGCGCCCGGGACAACGCCAAAATCAACCGACAAAGGGAACTTTTCGCGGATTCCATCGTGCGAGTACGATCGGCCCGAGCGGTCAAATGTGAGAGTTTTTTTCGTGTTTTCCATCATGGCCGCTGCGCTCATGCTGCGACACAGGAGCGCAAGTTTTTCTATCTCTTGGCGTACAAGAAAGCGCCGCATATACGAACCATGGATGACAACGAGAGAACACGCAAACGCCACGAGTGCGACCACGAGCATCATTTCGATAAGCGAAGATCCGCAGTGTCTATTCATGGCCGTATGTTCATGGTTACGTGTGTACCTTTATTTCTGGGCATGTTTGTTACAACCACGCGTAGCGTTTAACGCGTCGGGGCCGCCTGTGCGCCGGCGGCCCCGCATGTGGATGTAGCACATCCGATGTTTATGTGCGCGTCACGCACGAAGTTTGCCAACGTTTACTGAGCGCCAGCTACCCTTGCGTGGTGTTCGCTTCGATGATGTTCAAGAATAGCCGCGATGGATGGCATAACGCGCAGGACGCAGCGGCGTGCGAAGATGTTGTAAACACCGTCGTCATTGGTCGCCTGCCAGGCTTCAAGCGATGCGCCACGCTCATTGGAATCAACGCTCTGCCCGCGAGCATCGTGAGTTGTGTCGATGCTTTCAAGACCGTCGTCATCCGTGCTTGACGAAATATCGACGGCGTGTCCCCAGAGACCTTTGCAATCGCTGTATGCGCGCGCAAAAACGTTGTCGATGGCAAAATTGTGCTCGTCACACGTCACCGTTTGGCGCCATGAGACAAGAACGTTGCCGCGATTGTCGAGTTTAACAACCTGAGGGTCGTGTGCATCTGACCCACTAAGCACATTGCCTGAAACGTTGCACGGCATGCCACAATCGTCCTGGGTTAGTCGGCACGCGCTTGCAAAAATAGTGTATCGTGTGTCCGTGAGCGAGCATGAAACAAGAAGTTCCGCTGTCGTCGTCACAACCTGCTCCCAGGCAACAAGGCCACGGCCATCACACGAAACGGTTGTCTGTGGCGCGCGTGCGTTGCCCGTACCATCAGAAGCGCGCATCGCCGGTCCATAAACGTCGTTGACGGGATCATACGAGCACGTATAAACGTCAAAAAATCCAGCTGAGTTTGATTGAGACCACGAGACGAGCCCCGTGCCGCAACCACCGAGTGAAACGTAAGGATCACGCGCCTCCGGTTGGCCAAGAGCAGGGCCGGCAATAGGCTTTGCGACGCCGAAGGAGAGCATGCCGGCATCGTATGAGGCTCCGTAAATGCTGTACGCGCCGTTGCTATCTGGCTCCGCCACACAACAACACCGTGTCCCTCATCGTCGAGAGCGACATGGGTTGTTGAAGCGCCGGAGGACGGCGACGATCCTAAAACAAAGGGCATTCCGAAGTTTCCAATGCACGCCTCATAACCACGGGCAACGGTTCTTTGTATGCCGCCGCCATAGAGCGTCACGTCGACGTTGCCGTCGCAAGGGCCGATGGTGAGATTGCCGTCCACATATCCTTCATAGGAGACGTCATGTGCTGGTGAAACCTTGACGACAAGATTGTTGGCGTTGGGGTTGATGGCAAGGTTGCCGTTGACTTGTCCGATGACGTCAACTTCAAGGGACCCGGTGACTGCGTTGGGAGTGCGGGTTGGGCCTGTGGCCATGGTGAGCGTGTCTTGATAATACAAGGGCACGGCGTCGATGGTAACTTCGCCGCGCTGCGTCGTTACGGACGTGATGTGTGCCGGTGTCGTCTCCTGCCACGTGATCGCGCCCTTGCAGCATTCATTGAGCGTTACACTCAGTCCACTGGCATTGGCGGCGGTATCTTCTGAGATGTCTACTGGCTGCGACCACTTTTGTGCGCACGTGTCGTATGAATTTATGAAAACGTTATAGATTGCTTCGTGGTTGATGTCATCGTAGCTTACCGACTGTCTCCATGCAACGAGTGCGTGGCCGCAGTCATCGATGGCAGCCTGAGGATCGCGGGCGTCGGTACCCTCAGAACCGGTTACGATCGCCGAAAGATTGTACGGCGTGCTCCAGGAATCACTACGCACGTCATACGTTGAGGCAAAAATATTGAACGTTCCGTTTTCAAGAGTTCCGGCGACAAGTTCCTGCCAGACGGCGATGCCATCGCCGCGCCGCGTGCTTGCAACCGATGGATTGATTGCACCTTCATGCGGATTGCCGCTGCTTGAACCAGAGACATTGTGAATCGGTTGGCATGTACCCGGAACAATGGTGGATGCTGCCTGAGGACACGTACCGCTGCGAGAAAAATTGCCGCCAGATGTGGCGCCGCAGTGGGCAAGGGTAGATAAGAATATGATGAGCGTGCACACAACGTACCCGGCGCTGTGCAGGCCCTTGAAAAGTCTCATGGCAAACCCCTTAGTTTTGGAATTTCATTATCAAAAAACCCCCTGGGTAGGGGGGATTAAAAGATCGAAACATATTGTCAGAACTAGAGCGCGAACAGCGCGTGCAAAGGCACTTTTCAGTCATTTCCCGCGGCCGTTGAAGTACGCTGTTCGTTATGGAGGAGGCGGCATGCGAGCTTGTCAAGAAGGCGAGCGAGGCCCCGTATTTCTTTGAGGGCCTCCGTCTGAGTACACGCAAGCTTATTGAGAGAACGGCCGAGACAGTGAATTTCTTTAACGGCCTCCTCCTCGACGCCGGCCAACCTGTTGAGTTCATGGATGAGGCGCTCGATCTCTTTGAGAATACCTCCGCATCCACCGTCGTCATAGCATTCTTGATGACAGCCATCGTAGCACTCTTGTGCTTGCTGACAGCACTCACGGTCTATGCCGCCGCGGGGCCCACGATGTTCGAGAATGTCGACAAGTTCCTTAAGACGCTTAATTGACACAGAAAATTCTGCATCGGTTGCCTCAAGGGCATGGACCGCCTCAAATTCCTCCTTCACATTGCACGGAGTACCTCCAACCTCTCCCGCATCGGCAACACTGCTTTGTGAAAAGAGTACCAAAGGAACACCACACGCGATGCTGGTTATCAAATGCACGAACTTCGCCATATACGCACTCCTTGATGGCACCATAACGTGCCCGTAAAAATCACGAGCAATGACGTTTCATTGCCGTTGAGCGATGGTTCTCCTAAAAGGCGAATGAAATACCCAGATGCGCCTCTGTTTCCTTCATGGAGTGACGGCCGGCAACAATATACGATGCCCCGAGGAAAAGCTCACAACAGCTGACGCGGTGGAAAACTTCTGCCCGGATTTTGTGTGTTCGTACGTCGGAGTATTTTTCGGCAACGCTGCCGTCGAGTTCATTAAGATCGCCTAAAAAGTCGGTGGCTCGAGAGAGACAGAAACAAATCTTGTCTTTTTGCTTGGCGTAAAGCTCATAACCGAGGACGAGACCACACTCACAGCACCAAGGATTAAAAATAGTAACGTCAAGATTGCCCCAGAAGTAGCCCCAATCAACGCGCGCGGGAACAGCATCCCCGACGGGGATATTTTTAATCGTTGCCCTTCTAAATGCCGGGGCGCGTAGCTGTGTATGGTCGAATGCGCGGTTGTACGTCGCAAGACCGCGAAGGGCGAACCAGCTTCTCTGCACCCCACCCTCAAGACCACCGCGGAATTCAAAATGTCCATTATTTCCCGTCGGCTGTCGGTAAATACGGCGAACGTCATCTATTTTTCTGCCCGTAGGAATGAACGATCCGACGAGTGCATCGAGGTACCAACATTTCTTGTGGTATCCGCCGTACCATTCAGTATAAAGATCGCCAGGACCAGCAACGCAATCGGAAATATTAAGATCGACACCGTGCTTTCTGAAGTACGCCGTTGCCGAGGTATCAAAACCGCTGTTGAGAACGTACTCAATGGCGTTCTGCACGGCGTTGGCGTCCGGGTAAATGACGTCGCTACCGTTACCTTCGGCATTGGGGACTAAAAAGAGCGTCCGCTGTGTCTTAGGATCTTTGCCGAGTTGGTCAGCGTAATCATTCTCGCGTACAAAAACAAGACGACCTGAATCATTACTTGCAGGATAACCTTGCGAACCATTGGCGTTCAGCGTCGCTTCTTCAACATCACGTGCCAGATTGTCGACCTCATTGGGGCTATTTATTTTAATGACACGCGCAAGTGATCCATTCGAAGCTTGCATAACACACATAGGAGCCCGAGCATTTCCTGTAGAAACTTCGTTACGCTCATCAAAGGGCGTGATGGCAACACCGGCAATTGTTGTATCGTCTTCGCCACCCGTGCCATAGTGGACAAGAGGCGTTCCATCTATGTAGAGCAGTGTGCTCAGAAAATCAAGCCGGTAGCTGTTGACGTTGTTCATTTTTTTACCAAGACCGCCAGCGCCGGCATTGGTGAACTCTTGGCGCCTGACGATAACTTCGCCGATATCAGGTGCTGGCTGCTCGGTGCCGCCGCTGCGACGCTGTTCAACGCTTATTCTTTTGATAGGCAAGCTTGCGCGCCAGCCAACATGCCAGTTGCTGTCACAAATGTCGCGCTGAGCATGAAAGCCAAGGTACACACCGTGTTCGTTGTAATCAAAGCGGGGCGACAGCTTTGAAAAAACGAGCCCGGGGTTGCCCACGGGCTTCGTGAGGGTTCCACCAGCAAAGGCCTGCTGGCCGGCAAAGTCAGACGCGCCAAAGAAGATACTTGAAAGAGGAGCCGTTGTTTTTGTTACCCCTCGGTTGTTGCTACAATCGCCGCAGAAATATGCCGAGCACGCCTTGCGTACGTAGCCAACTGCCCACGCATCAAGTGTCCACAGATCATCGCGTTCAATTCCTTTGAGTGGATAGTGTATCTGGCCGCGGTGGATACTCAATGGCGTTCGTAGTTCCGACGTCACCGCCAAAAGCATGGTATGGCCACCGAAGGCAGTAACATACGCAAGACCTATTAACGATACCCTCAATCCTCTATTCATAAAAAACTCCCCCGATTTTGGAGTCTTACACACCTAGGAACTCATGCATTTGCAGTTGGCTATTGATCATATAACGGCCAACTCACAAACATAGTATCACCTCAACCAATAACACTTACCGACTTAAGACCGCGCGGTTTTGTGGCGTCCTTAAGGAGGGTTAAAGCAGCGGCCCCGACATCGAGAGAGTGCGTTTGTGCGGTCGTAATTCCACCTCCTCCCGCTATAGTGATCCACGGTACACGCTGTAAAAAATTACCATCAACGTACCCTACAACAACCGAGTGATTTTCGAAGGGGCCAACTACCCCGCGGGAATTGTACTTGATATCCGAACCGGCGACATCGTCCATCTTGAGAAAATTAAAGATAGCGGATGCTGCACCGGTTGACGAGACGATATTTTTGTAAAGAGCGAGTGACGCCACCATGGCAACGCTATTGGTTGCCGTATCGGTGATTGAAAGTTTGGCGGGTGTCGAAGAACTCACACGTACGAGATTGCCGCCACCACGAAGTCCGGCAGGGCCGGTGTTGGCCGTCGAACTGTTAGTACCTCCGCCAAGGACGACCGCAAAATTTCCGACTCCGGTGCCAAGAGCGAGAACCGATGCCCGTGTGCTTGAGCCACTAAAGATACAATTGTGGGTGAAAGTTCCTTTTCCCACGGTGATGCTTATATCCTTGACGTCGCTCGTTGTGGAGACGTACCAATTCCCATTGAGAGTTTCGGTATCGCTTGCCCCCTTGGTACGTATACCAGCGCCGAGCCCAACAAATCCCTGCTCGCCTATGATAAATTCGGCGCCGCTACCGTTGATAGTCAGGGAAAATGAAACATCGCCGCCGGAAAACGTATTGCCAATTTGAAATGCGCCACCCGGACCGCATGGTCCACCGATTGAAACGCGGGCGTTGCCTTCGAGAACAAAGGCAAGGTTGGTTGCTTCAACACAATCGCGCTGGGCTTCTATGCCGACAAATGCATTAAGGGGAACGCTCATGAATGAGCAATCGGTGAACTCAAGGGTGCCGCGACCCATGCATTGTACACGAAGATCGTCATAACCGCTCTGGCTGCTCAGGACAGCTATCGGTGAAGCTGGTTCGCACACAAGGCCTGCCGCATCTGAAAATCTTAACGTACACCCTCCCATAACAATTTTGGCGCCCGGCTCAAGAACGAGTCGCACCGATCCGCCAAGTTCAATAATTTGATCTGCCGCGTGAAGTCCTGAAAATGCACTCAAATCAAGCACGCCGGAGCTTTTGACGCGAATGGTTCTGCAACTTGCCGATGTTATGAGAAGGCGGCCGCCATCGGCAAAACCTGGACCGGGAACAAGGTGACACACGTTATTGATAACAGCGTCCTCATTGAGGAGCACGCGCCCATCGCCATTGGCGACGATGGTGATACCGTGAAGACCGAGGGCGACCGGGGAGCACAGCGAATCAATGCTTGTGTGAATCGATCCGAGGCCAAAAGTTCCACCCGCCTCCAGCACAACAACAGCAGTTGCAGCGTCGGCCGAATTATAACCGTTAAGGAAGACAAGTTCACGGACGAATCCTCCTTTGCCAACCAAAATATGGGCAGGATCACCGATGCGCGAGCCAGCTATGTTGAGCTGATCTATGGCGCTGCTGATCGTCGGCAGTCCAATAAGATTCGCGGCCAGAGCAGGCAGAGCGTGGCACGCATCGCAATTGTGTGGCACGTAAGGTACGAAGCCTGTTGCCTTGATCGCCGTCAGCCAGTTGAACGTGTAGTCAGAGAGTTTGCTCCCGGGGTTGATAATGACGTTGTTCTCATTAAGATTAAGCTTCCAATCGGCAACCCCGACGCGGGGGGCAAAGCGCACGATGGGACCGGGCAAAGAGACGATGCCGGTGGAAGAACTTTTTGTCACAGCGACACCCATGTTAACACTGCACACCCGCGGGCCAACCTCGATTTTACCGCCGTAATCAACGAAGATACCTCCTTGGCCGGTCACGCAACTTGCTTCGGGTGAGTTCATGACACCACCACGTGCCACAAAAGAGAAAGTATCACCATCGATAGAGAGCGTAGGATTTGACACAACGTCAGGAGGAGCTTTCAGGCCCTGAAGGCCGATAGAAATATTGCTTGCGTGCCCCAAAAATACTGTATGAACAGAGTTTTCACCCTCTATGGCCACGGGATCGATGGGGGCGTCTTCAATAATCGTGCTGTCGTTTGCTTCTGTGGTGAGTCTGAGTTTTTCAACAAGCGGTGTGCTGCGGAGAGGAAAATTGGTTACAACGGAACGAGGAAAAATATCAAGGAAAGAGTCTCGGCTGATAATTTTGCCAGCCGCATTTGAGCCGACGTGCGTGCCCAAAACCATCTGCCGCCCCGTCCCGTTATCAATGTCGTAGCCATTGAAGAAAAATATAAAATTACTCTCGTTGTCACAGTGTCTTTCGGGTGCCAAGAACGCATGAGCTGTTCCCGTTGAGCAGAAGTCCGGGTATGATGTCAAGGCGTCGCCGTCGCATACCACACCCTCGGGAATGGCAAGGTCGACGCCCGTGAAGGCAACGTTCGTGTGTACCATAAATGTCGCATTGGAAAAAACTATGCGAGGTCTTTCAGGGCTGAGGGACAATTTAATGGCATCACCGCCAATGTATGTCGGCTCTGAGGCCACATCGTCCTTTTCGTATATCGCGTGATTTTGGTCGGTGTGGACAAGCCATGTGTTACAGAGAGTCATTTCGTTGTTGATGAGGGCATACGCCGGGGCATATGAGCGCAGCCTCCCTTTGCTGTCGCGCGCGAAGGTGCGGCGAGGAAATTCTGTCTGCGTGCCACCAATGAGTACCGAGCCACCTGTGGGTTCAACATAAAGAGAAAGTATTTCGACCTTGGTTGGATTGTTGAGGCGATCCGTGCCAGAACCAACGATGACAAAAAGCCCCTCAACATCAAGCACCATATTGCCGAGTCCCCTCGCTCGCTTGCTAGGATCGATGGTCCAAGGATAGCACACGTCCTCATCGCTTTCGCGGCAACCGTCCTTATCACCTCCGGACCTGAAAAAAAGTGCCGAACGATCAGCAAGCTCAACACGTGCTGGCAGAGCACCAACACAATTACAGAAACCATCAACAACGAAGGCCGATGCATTGCGCTTTTTCATGATCGACCTAATCGGCAAATCGCTGAGGGGAATGTACGATCCTGTGGATCCGGAAAGATTTTGGCAGCAGGAATCGGCAAGCGACGATTCACTCGACGGCGATACATTGAACGTGGGGCTTTCATCGAGGCACAGAGCGATATAATCACAGTATGCACCGGAGCCTACGCGAAGCACACCGTTGGCTCCCAAGATCCAGCCATACTGGACGCCATCGGCGTTGTTATTCCACTGGGTGAAATCAGAAAATGTAGCGTTGCCATTAATGACTGTGAAACCTGCACAGGCGCCAGACCGCGTACTGACAATTTCAAGGAGAGCGCTGCCCCCCGCGAGTTTGCCTCTGTTAACATCTGCGCCCGTTGTGTCGCAAGAATAGGGATCGCCAATGAAACGACCGCTCACAACGAATGCACCCTTGTTGCCTATTTTAAGACCGAATCTCCCCGGGCCGGGGTTGCTCGGATCGAAAAGATACGACCTGTCGTGGGCACCTACACCAGCGTCCCACGGACTCGCGTATCCTACAAAAGCGTTGTGGCCAATTTCAACAAAAACATCTTGAGCTCTATCCTGCTCACTTTCGTCGGGAGAACGTACAAAGCTAACGTGGGTCCCATCCATTATCTTATAGAATTGTACCGGGGCACTCGCCGAACCATGGACGCCGCCAAAACTGAGGCATGATCCACCTGTGAACTGGAAAACGACATTGCCTCCTGGCGTTCCTGCGTTGCCACTGCGCGCAAAGATCGAGAATGCCTCCTGTGTCGAGGCAAAATCGAGATCGTGACTGACTTTGAATGTTATGGTGCGACCGTTCCCCGCTTCAAGATAAAGTCGCGGGTTGTTTGAGCCACCATCGATGCGAGCGTCACCACATAGAAAAATGGTGACATCTTTGTTGACGGCTTTGATTGAAACCGATCCGCTGAGAATGACATCGCCAAGGGAACTCTTTATAAAGAGGTCCTCATCGACGACAGACGGTGTCAGAGGGCCCTCCCACACAGCTGGCATTACAATGCTGCTTCCGCAACCATCGGCACACGCAATTCGTGCACCAAACACAACCGCAGCTACACCGATAGCGAGGATGTTTGCGTAGATATTTTTTTGCATAAACCCCTCCTTTTTCAACGTACCCTCTACCACCAAACCCCTTAAGCGCGTCAACCAGCAAACGGACGAACCGTCCACGGGCATTCTCCTCATCACCGCCGTCCCTTGCTCAACCACACGGAGCACCGTAGCGACACAGCCTTCGTTGATACGTTATACGACAGGCTTGACTTTGACTTACTTCTAATTTTTCCGCACGGAAATGTCAATCACATCTTTGGCTGATGTAGCAGCACTATGATAATGTCCTCATGTGATAGCAAAGTGATAATGTCCCCTACCGTTTTTTGGTACTGAGATGATAAAAAGTGAGCATCAAAACCTGAAAGAGGGCATTATCACTTTGCTGCTACACCCCGGTTCGGGAGTAAGATTCGGGAGCCATTTTTAGAAAAAAGTTATTTTTTTGATATACTTGCACATGTCGTTAGGTTCTTTTGTAGCACGTATGCTGTGGGATTTCAGGCAAGGGCTGACGCCCGGGAGTATGAGGAACATCGTCATGAAGGCAAAGGCGTATACGCGTGAGACCATTCGCAGCATAGGGGCGGCGGATCGTGGATTTCCCGTTTTTTCAGTAGGTGACACCATAGCTGTCTCGCAGCGCGTTAAAGAAGCTGGCAAGGAGCGTATCCAGGTTTTTGAAGGCGACGTCATTGCCATGAGGAGCCGAGGCATTTCGAGTACGTTCGTTGTTCGCAAAATCGGTGCCAATGCTGTGTCTGTCGAACGTATCTACCCCTTTCATTCCCCCGTCATCGGCGCCATCCGTCTTGTTCGCAGAGGCAAGGTACGGCGAGCGAAGCTCTACTACATGCGTTCGCGCGTCGGTCGTGCAGCACGTGTCGAGGAACGTGTAGAGAGCCATCGCGTTAAAGCGGGATCCTGAGCACAGAGATCGTCCGTCTCTAGAACTCTTGGCTCGGCGTTCGCGTCGCGCTATCCTGAAAGTGGCCGGGTGGGGGGGTGTTGTGCGCCGTCGAGCGAGGGGAGGGGTACGTGGATAGCACAGGTGAGCGCCGTGTCAAAGTCGCTACGGTCGTGCTTGCGCTTGTGTGGCACGTTCTTGTGCTCTTTATCCTTTTTTCTATGACTGCACCGGAATCTCAAGAACCGTATCGTCTTGCTCTCAAACCAGAATTTGTCGAGTACGTCATGAGGAACGTCGCCTTGGGGCGTCCCGTCAACGTCAGCGCATCGACGGTTGCCGCACAAGCCCCATTATCATCATTGCCACTACCATCTGCTGCGCAGCAAAGTACCAGCAATGACGAAGACGAAAAGAAAAATGCCAGTGCATTAGTGACGGCGGCACAACCGGCTGAAGAATCAGCGCCAGCCGACGATGAGGGGGTCGAGCGCTACGCGGTAAAAAGTCCTGTTTCCTATGGTGAGCAAACGTGCGGAGACATCGTCACGGTGCCATCGGCACGTGTTCCCGATGTCGAGCCGTCCCCATCGAAGCTTTTGGCGTCCTCAGATTACGACGATGCCGAAAAAAGTGAGCCACCGTACGAAAACGAAGCCGAGTCTGAAAAGGCCTCCGAAGTCGGCACACCAACTGTTCCGTATGATGGTGATGTGCCGAGTGTCGACCAAGAGCGTGCTGCCGACGAGTCTCACGAATCTCAAAATCCTTCTCCCATTCTTGAATCTAGGGTGTTAGAAACCGGGGGCGATGGTTACAGATCGGCGAGCGCCATCGGTGTCGGTGGTGAAGGTGGCGCTGGGCTCGGAAATGCGGTACGTGCTACAGCAGATGGAGAGCATCGCGCTGGCGTTGACAGTACCGTCGAGAATAACGATAGCAGTGTCGGTGGTCTCGGCGTTAGCAACGAACGCTCCCGTGGTGCCTTCGACGATATTACTGACGCACATGAACGTGACTCGGCGAGTGGCGTTGCACATGATAATATAAGTAATGGCTTCGGAAGTAGCTCCGTAGGTTTGCCGTCGCGGGTCTACAATGACGGCAATCGATCGGGCGAATCGTGTGGTTCAGGCGCGGGGAGTTCTGGCGGCAACGCATGCAGTGGCGCAGGAACGGCGACACTAAGTCAGGGCGGTGCGACGGGTGCGACTGGCGGTGTGCGCCGGTATCCTAAGCTTGCCGACATTGCACGTGGTTATGTCGAACGTGTACGACAAGAGCGGGCTGAAACAGGTCGCTGTGCGTACAGCACACGAGCAAGCGGTGGTTACTGTATGATGCGGCACGGGGCAGCATGTCCGGCCGACCCTGGTATCGATTTGGCCGAGCAGGTGTACGCGGCAAAGTTATTCGAGCTCCTCGATCAATCGTCACAGGCGTATGCCAACAAAGTCTATGCATGTAAAGACTGCACCATGGAAACGATCATCGAAATAACTATTGAGCAGAGCGGAAAAATTGTTGATGTTTCTTTCGAGCCGCCGATCGCCGAAAAAGACATAGCGCGAGCCCTTGAGACAATCATCAGACGCGTTGGCCTTTTCCCTCCGATTCCGAAGCACTTTAAAAAGCAACGCGTCATTCTAAGTATTCCCATCAACATCCGCGCAACGCAGGGTTTTGCTTCCTACAGATTTATCCACGGGCTTCACATTGTGTAGCCGACCGAAATTGGGTTTTCACGACGTCCTGGCATTCGGGCTTTGAAATCTTGATGGGATGGATGAAATCCATGGTGCCGTCGTAAATCTGGAGGGCACGCGAACGGTCGCTCCCTGACCATAGGTCACGTCCGTTGAAGACTTCCCACTCGTCAAATGGTGCTATGCATGAACAGATAAACGGCAACGCTATTTCCAAAAAAAGCCCATGTTTATCGCAGAGTGCCGAAAGAGCAATGAAATCGTCACGATAGCGGGCGGGAATGTAGACGATATCGGAGTATCCATAAATACCGTGGTGAGGGCCGCAGTTATTTTTGAGTGTTTCTACGTAACGCACATCAAGTTCTTCGTAGACGTGCCTGAACGCCTCGTAACCGAGTTTCATGGGCCACCACATCCATCCTCTAACTGCGCTCGTGCCTAAGGATAGGTCAACATGCATATTTGATGGTTTTGACATCCACAATTTTTGTTTGTCAAAGCGATAAAAGTTCCAGGGATTGATGATGAGATCGTCGTTGATCCACAAATAACCCTTGTAGTGCGGGGACGTTTTCATGGCGTGGGCGATTGACGTGTACTCAAACTGCCAGCCACGATGATGCTCATACGTTAACGTGTTCTCATGTGGTTGGCGTCCAAAAAAGATCATGGAGGGAAAGTACGGACGATAAAGTTTTTCAAGCAATCCCATGGTTCCGTACCACTCGGCGTGCTGATAATTTACCACAAGAAGGATGTTGTCATCGACAACGTGAACGGCGTCATCATCGGCAGATACGTACGCACACCCGACGAGAGAACCGATCGTCGCCAGGACAACCCCACGACTATGGTGGTAGAACTGAGTCTTCATGAAAACTTCTCCTTATATCGCGCGTGTACGCGCGCGCCGTTACGTTACGCCTCCGTCTCAACAGGCGTTCTTCTATACGTACACACAAACATAACGCCACCGATCACGAGCAGAAAAAGAAAAACCGCAAGAGGGTATACACCCGAGGTCAAGAAATTGCGCACACATGAACCAACCAAAAGCAGACAATTTGCAAGTGCTAGCAGAGGGATCCACGTACTTACCGTGCTTTTTGAATCGAGTGTGGCACGACGTTGTGCGTTGCCAAATATAACGGCGATGAGAGAAATGACGCTGAGCGTGTAGGCTATCGAACAGGCAAGGGCACTCGTTTGTTGGAGCGGAATCTGCTTGCCGTGTGTCACAGCTAAATACAGAGCACAGAGACAACCTTCGGCTACGATGCACCAGACTGGGAGTCCGAAGCGATTGAGGCGTGTGAGAGTATTTCTAAAAAACGTGTGCCCGCGATGAGCAAGCGTGTGAAGGTTCCAAAGATTGCTGAAAAGTATTCCGTACGCCGATCCCAGCGCCGACGATGCTATGGCCAGATAAAGAAGAGCCTGAAGCTGGGCAGATGCTGTAACGTACGTGGGCATGAGGACAGAAAGAAGAAGGGGAAATATGCCCTTATATCCCTCGAGCGCCGGTAGTTGGGCTCCAACGGCTCCATAAAAGGCAAGTTGATAAAGCGACGCTATGCATGTCCAAATGGCACACGATATAAAAATCGCTCGCGGAGCGTTACGCTTGGCATTTTTTATTTTGCAACTCAGTGAACACGCTGCCTCAAAGCCTGATATTGCGTACAAAACAAAGGGCAGCGATGAAATAACACCATCGCTGTGAGCATTGACGAGTGCGTAATTACGTGGGCACAAGAGAAAGAGCCCGGCAAAAATGGAAAAGAAAATCGGGATGCTCTTGAGGGCAAAAAACCAAATTTGGATAACGCTTCCTGTTCTCACGTTGAGCATGTTCATAAGTACAAAGGTTGCCAAAACAATGCAGTCAAGGAGGATGACGGGGATCGCTTCAAGAATACCCACGGTTTGTTGAACAAGCGAGAGGGCAACGTGGATCATGAGCATCGCTGAAGCAAGTTTGCCGACGAAATAGCTCCATGCGCTTATAAAACCAACAAAGGGATGAAGGGCATATGCCCCGTAACCATAAAATCCCGCGTCAGGATAGAGATTTACGAGTTTAGCGATAGAGTAAATGAGCGGCAGCATGAGAAGCGCTATGAGAACATAGACAAGAAATCCGAGTGCCCCAGCACGTCGCGACAGTTCAACGGTATTGATAAAAATTCCCGCCCCGAGCATAATGTTGAGATTGATAAGAACCGCTGCTGGAAGCGATATCACACCGTCGCGTGCCACCCAAAACCCTCCCGTTCCAGCCGCTGTTGGCTGGTATAAGGTCGACGAAACTGGAAACCCAGCACTATCCTACGATTTCTTAGTATTGTTGTCGAGACGTAAAGGGAACTCTGGATTAACACTTCTTTACTCCTCCTTCATCATGTTTCCGTAGTTCTCCGCGCCACGTACGTCAACCTCCTGGGATGGTCCAGGAGGTTGACGAGTTACGACGTTGGACTATGAACGGCGACGATGGGCAGGTTTTTTACGGGTTGTTTTGCGGCATGGAGGTACGTTGTCGTGGCACTCAGCGCTCATGTTAGCCTTGTAAAGCGTTATGCATGCACGCCCGTGTGGCTCATCAGTCTCATCATCGTGTTGTAGTGTGCTGGCAACAAGGAGGTATCCGTATGATTCACCAACAGGAGTACACCAGGCAAGCGATCTGATCGTCTGCGCCACGCTCTCCTTTGCAATTCTTGTCAAATCAAACAGGCGCTTTTTGCCCTCGTGCTCTTTCTGACGATGGTAGACAAAGAGATTTGGCTTGCATAAACGCGTATGTTCCTCGGGTGCAAAGCCACCTCCGGTAGTGATAAAGGCGCACGCCGTGAGACATGACTGGTCGCAAAGAGCTTCGGTTCCAGATGCAACGTCGATGCTCAAAACCGTAAAATTCTGAGGACTGCTGTGGGGGCGGGCAACAAGGCTGAGGCGGTTTGTACGCGGAATAAATTGATATACACGCGTGCTTGACGTACCAGGCGCGGAGGAACCGCCGACTGCAAGCAGGCGTGGCGACGATTCTTGGCCGGCACAACACCAACGTACCGCGTTGACACGGTTGCTTTCATCGTGTACCCCCGTGAGTGCCGCTATTCCCGAGTCGTTAAACATAACGATGCGAATGTTAAGCCCTTTGTCACTGCCGTGGGTGATAGGATCACCGCCGATGGCAAGAAGCAGAGGATCGTTGCTGCATGGTCGGCCGCCGCACCAGTCGATCGTACGAACGGGCGCTCCGTTGACAAACTGAGCACCGAGTGTCAATGGCATGAGCGTGACGCAGGGATCGAAGAAGAGAACGCACACTTCCGCTTGTCCGCCACGCCGTTCCGCTGCACCACCAAAGGCCAGAATACGTGATGACCCGGCGCAGGGAGCGCATGAACACAGCCACGAAAGGCAGTTGACGGCTGCTCCATGCTTCCACGTGGCAACGGGTACAAGCTTGAAGGTTCCGGTAGTATTTTCGAGTTTAAATACCGTAATTTCGTTACCGTTTTCATCAGGCGTACCACTTGCTGCCAAGTATGGTATGCCACTCACCGTGCACCAGGAAAGTGACGTTGTCGAGTTGCCACGGTGGATCGACGTGAGCGGAACGAGTCTTTCACCTTCGAGCTTGTACACGACGATATCGTCGCCGCACGTACAATCGCCCCCCACAGCAGCAAGGGGTGCGCATGAACAACCGCATTCTTGGTTAAACCATGCGACAGCATTGATGCAACCATAACGCTCATGACGATCAAGGAGGAAGAACGTGTTGGCTTGCAGTGGCGATGATGGGACGACAATTCCCTTGTAATAACGGCTGAAGATGTTGCTGATATTCTGTTCGTTGAGTGCCTGCCAGACAGCAATGGCATCACCGCGACAATCGGATGAAAGCGACGGATTGCCGGCATTCGGCCCCTGCGAGGCAAGCGTTGCTCGTGATATATTGAGTGGCGCTGTCCATAAGGCACACGCAGTGTCATACGAGCTTGCAAAAATTGCCGATGAAGATCCGACGCCACCGGCACCTTCACGGTTCCATACGGCAAGAGCATTGTCTTTGGCATCAAGAGTGACGATGCGTACGAGCGTATCGTTGGCCGTCGGGCAGTGCGAAACGTCCATAATCGGACCAAGGGTTTGCCCATCTGCCGAGAGCGTACGGGCACGGATGGTAGAGATACTGCCGACGAGCTCGTGCCACGCAATGATCACACTACCGTTACAGGTTGCCGCGACACGTGGATTAATCGCATCAGAAACGCCGTCGGAAACAAGAACTGGAAATCCGTACCCAAAAGGATTTGTCGAACATGCTGAGGCATAGATGTCGTGGTAGCCACCGCTTGTCGTTTGCTGCCACGCAATTGCTCCCTGTCCGCACAAGGAAAGGGCGATCTGAGGATTGGCACCTGAAAAGGACATGCCGTTCGTCAGATTGGTTGTATCAAGCCAGATACCCGCGTTCGCATTATAGGCACGAGCTAAAATACAAGAAAAAGTGTCTGATGTAGCGTCTAAACGTCTTTTTTCTCGTGGCTGTGATGACGTTGTACTGCCAGCAAGTGCATCACAATGGCCAACCCACGTGACTACGCCGTTGCCGCAGGCATCAACGGCAACCTGAGGAGCTGTATCTGCGGTGCACGGCAAGGTTCTGATATCAAGGGGCATGAGCGGTCCGACAGTTGGTGGCGTCGTACACATGTTATAAGGCCCGGCAACAGGAGAACACATGAAAGTTGGCATGGGTGGGATGACAACCGAAGCTGTGAGCGAAACGTGATTAGGGCATGGATCTGGAGGTCCCATAACAATATCGGTAGCATAATTTCCTTGGCCTGATATTTCAAAGAACCCGGAACCGCCGTACGTTGCTCCCACGTCGACAACACCAGTAAGCGGCTGTGTACACGAGACTGATGCCGTTGTGTTCACATCTGTAACAACAGCTGCAAGTGTTCCCGTCACGTCAAAAGAGACAACAACGAAGGGTACTCTATCATCGACCGCTATACTCTGCGTTAAGGAAATATCAAAAAAGACGTCGAAAAAACTGCTTATGCTTGTGCATCCGTAGTAAGCTTCAAGGCCGTCACCCAAAGGGTCTATATCCTTTGTGCCGACGATAGAAAAGTGCTTCACCAGCTCGTTATTGACAACGACATTACCATCAAAAGTTACCGTTGCTGTGCCATGTGCACTAACAGGCACACTGTCGCACTCAACGACGGCACTGCCATCAAGGGTGACGGAGACAGTTGCGGTGCCAGATATGTGAACATTAGCCGTGACGGGAGTGTCGATGATAGATTGTTTATCGTACGCAACAAAAGCGTTGCAATCGGAACCCAGGGCAATCGTTGGTGCGTCGGCTCCCGATGACGGATCGAGTGTAATGTTGATCGGAGGCATCCACGTTGACGACGACACATCGTACACCGAAGTAAAAATGTTGTAGATAATCGTTTCTGTTGTGGGATCAACGCCGACAGCCTGCTTCCACACGGCAGCTCCGCGGCAACAATCACCAAGAACGACGGTGGCACTTCCTGACGTGGATCCTTCATGGCCTGGTGTCATACGCGAAAGATTGGTACGTCCTGACCACTGCCCTGTGCAGGCATCGTAGTAGGCGCCAAAAACATTAAAGACTGTGTTATCAGGTGTAACGCTCTGACGCCATACGGCAAGGGCGTTGCCGCCGTGATTAGAGGAAACCTGGGGATCGAATGCCTCTTGAAGAGCGTTGCCGCCGTGAGATCCTGAGACATTGCAGGCAGCGGCATCGAGATCGTGCCAGATGCCGCGCATGCGTTGCTGGCACGTCTTTTTTGTTTGTGACGATGGTGATGATACTGCGAGTGTTCCGAAAAAAATAGCCCACAGAACGAAAGCGAAAGAAAGACAACGCCTCATAACCGAAGCCCCCTCAATAAAAGGTTGGCACATGGCTGTTCCTACATACCATACATAACGCGGGAAATTGCATCTAGACCATGGCGGCCCCCTTTGAGTACCGACATCGAGATTACAGAAGTGAGCGTATCAGACACTGTACAAGAAGCAAGCATGGAAAGTTTTTTTCCGAGCCTTTGACAGATTATGCCACGTTGTTCATACTTTCTCCTGCTATAAAAGTGTGAAAATTTTGCGAAACAGAGATTCAAAAATGGGCTTTAGGAGAGCCGGGGGGATCGCGTCATGTTTTTTCGTGGAAAGGTTTTTCATGGGCAGTACGTGTGCATGTTCGCTGTGTGTTTGGCGATGATTCACGTAACCGCGTGGTCCGCGGAATGTCCTCGACTTGAAGCTGGCTTTCTTGACGTCTCGTGGCAACACATTGCAAATCCGCGAGGTGTCATTCCGGCCCGCGATGCCGATCGTATAGCAAGTATCGATCTGAGCCACAATGTTCTTTCCGACCTTACGATGCCACGCGCTGCCGTTGCTCGCTGTAGTCGCCTGCGTGCTCTCAACGCATCACACAATCGCTTGAGAGAATTTCCTGGACACCTTCTTCGCGACCTTCCGCGCTCGTGTACGAACGTTGATCTTTCTCACAATCCCTTCGTAAACGCCGGCCCTGACGTTACCATTGGTCAGCGTGGTCTCACCGTCGATATTTCTGGCGGTGGTGCGGATGGGATAGAGGCGGGGATACGGGGTCGTCTTGAAAAAGCGGGTTTGTGGTACAAATGCGTGCGCTTTTTTGACAGGAACCTTTCACAACAACCAAGCATCATTACGAAGACCGTCGAAACTGCTGCTCTTATGGCGGCTTACATTTGGTTTGCGCGACGATTTTTCCCCGATCCGTCTTCGCGTGCGGCACGCTTGCTTAAACCTGGTGTCAACGGTTTTTCGTTTATTTACAATATCTGCCATGCCGGGAGAATTTTAAAGTCGCATAGGCACGATTTTCCTCTTCCCCATCTGTCTGTTGCTGAGGTCGCATCGGTCTCCTCGCGGTACTTTAGTTCCTACCTCCTCATTTTTGAACTTCTCGGTTGCATGGTTGGCGGCAGCGGTTATGTCAACGCCTTGGCTCGACACGAGCGTCCGCGTTATGAGGCTATGCTCGCGTATGATCCGGTATGGGCGCGACGAAAGCTTGACGAGTTGGCGCACGTAGAGCGCCAAGGTGAGCTCTTTCTCAGCGATATACCGTGCTCACTCGCCTTTGCCGGTGTTGCTCGCAGAGCGCTCGATAAACTTCGCTCGTGGGCACAGCAAAAATGTCACGCTTATGTTGAACGCAACCGCAACCACCTCGTCGTCGACAGAGCGCGCGCTGCGCAAGCACAGGTCCCGGCCGGGCAATAATAGGCGCACCCCCAAAGTCACACAAAGACAGGGCGATTGCACTAAAAATTAAGTATTCGATGAATCGTGAGCATACGAATAATTTCTGATTAATAATAATTATTCACGAGCTCTGGTAACTGCTCAATAACTCCTGTTGATGCACCAACGGATCCGAAAAGTTTTTTGATGCGATTGACCTGGCACAAAGAGCCTGAAGCGCAGCTGTTGCGCTGCGGAGGACGGTACATGACATCTGTAAACACGGATGTTTATACGTTTATATGAGCGAACGTAGAATTGCTGCCTCGCTAAAAGGCGTAGTAACGGAGCCTACGATTTGGTATTCGTCGGGGCCCTTGCCAAGGAGTGCGATGATACTTGTTGGTCGTGAGTGAGCATACGCCGTGCGGATCGCTTGTTCGCGATCAAGTTCGCGGATGACTTTGGTTCGGTCGTGCACCGGGATACCTGCAAAAACCTCGTTGGCGATGACCTCAGGATTTTCCGAACGTGGGTTGTCGGATGTCAACACGAGAATGGCACCATAACGCGCGGCACGTTCGCCCAGCTGCGGCCGTTTGGTCTTGTCACGATCACCACCGGCGCCAAAAACAATGATGAGATGATCGGTGCACTGAGCTAGAAGCGAAAGAACCGCTTCGTATGATGATGGATTGTGGGCATAATCAATGATGGCACGCGCTCCGTTGGGCAGCACATAACGCTCAAGGCGTCCGGGCACGCGGGAAAACGTCCTCAGTGCCTCAGTAACGATGTTGGGGGCAACTCCGTAATCAAGCGCCTGAAGTGCCGCCGCAAGACAGTTGTACGCATTGAACGAACCTATAAGCGCCGGGCACGTGCAGGTCAACGGACCCTCGTGAGTTTGCACGAGGAAATTGACACCGGTACGTTGATCTGTCAAAAGACGGGCATGCAATGACACATCGACACTTTCAAAGCCAAATCCCACGACGTTGTTATAGTTGTGGATACAGGTCTTGACGCGTGCATCATCGTCATTAACAAGAGCGCGTGCGCCAGGCGCGCGAAGATCAAAGAGCGCGCACTTTGCGGCAAAATAGGTGTCCATCGTCGGATAAAATTCTGAATGTTCAAGGGAAAAATTGGTAAAAATAACGCCATCGTAAGCAATGCCGTGGACGCGATGCATGGTGAGCGCCTGGGCAGACACTTCCATAACAACGACGTGAACGCCGGCGTCGACGCAGGCCTTCAAAAAAACGTGTAAATAATCGGACTGCGGCGTCGTCAAAGGAGAGCGAACTTCACTCTCGCAAATACGACTCACAACGGTTGTTGAAAGTGCCGTTGCGTAGCCAGCGTGCGCTAAAATATGCGCAAGGACGTACGCGGTCGTTGTTTTGCCCTTTGTTCCCGTGACGCCGATGATCGAAAGTTTGCGTGCGGGAAAACCGACAGCCCGAGCACTGTACTCCGCGAGGGCTACACGAGTATCGTCAACGCGTGTAACACAAACGTGCGCGCGCTCCACAAGGACCATCGTTGCCGGCGATATGACGGCGTTACGCGCAATAACGATCTGGCATGCACCGCGCTCAATCGCCTCAGGAATGTAGGCTACACCGTCTTCTTTCGTCCCGCGAATGGCAACAAAAACCGACCCAGGACCGATGCGTTTTGAATTACACGAAACGGGAAAGATATCAGGCAGCAAGGCGCTCTTTCCTCACGAGAAAAATTACTCCCTGCGGGCACGATACTCTGCAAGTCCCCGTGCAATCGTTGGCAGAAGACTCACGATGCCGTAGAGGTTGATGGCAAGAACAATGCCGTTAAGTGTATCGGCAACGGCCCACACGAGACTAACGGGGACGATGCATCCAAGGAAAGTAACGGCACAGTAAAGAGCTGCAAAAACTGATAGAAACGCACCGCCCGTGAGAAAGATCCACATCTGACGTGCCACAAAGGCGTAGGCAACGACGGCACCAAGACCAAAGGTCACGGCGAGGAACATAACGATGAGTCCACCAAACGAACCAAAAACCGTTTGAAATGATGCCATCGTAAGCGCCGTACTCGTGAGACCCGAGTTCCACGCACCGCTTGCCACGATGCAGAGCGCCATGGTAAAAGCTATAACGGTTGTAATAAAGGTGCTCAGCATCGACATAATGGCATCTTTAACAGGATTGGCGCTTTTAGTTGCCCCGAAGATAATGGCTGCCGTACCCAAACCCGCTTCCGTTGCCATGACAACACGGAGTATCCCCTCGCGCATGGCCTGCTGAACAGTAAAACCTATGAGACCACCCGTGATAGCCAGCGGGCTGAAAGCGCTCGTTGCCATGAGGCTCAGCGAGGGCACGATGGCACGCCAGTGGTACACGAGGACGATTAATGAGGCTATGACAAAAAGACCGACCTTGAGGGGCACAATTTTTTCGGATGCACTCAAAATACGCTCGGCGCCGCCCACCATAACATAAACAACGAAGGCAAAGAGGACGAAGGCAACGATGTATGGACTGATACCCCATGTGGCATCAACGCATACACCTATCGAGTTGACCTGCATGCCATTGGCAACAACGAGGCCATAGCAAAAACACAGGAGGGCATATGCGTAGGGAAGGAAGGATTTGCCGGCAACGTGAGCCAGGTAGATCATGGGCCCACCAACTTTTGTTCCTGCCGGTGCACGTGCTCCAAAGTACACGCTCAGAAAGACCTCGGCAAACCTCACGGCCATGAGCATAAAACCCATGACTAAAAGCCAGAATGCCGCACCGGGACCTCCTGCAGCCAAAGAAACGGCGACACCAGCGATCGTGCCGTTACCAAGGTTTGAGTTGAGGGCGTTGATGAGCGCCTGGGCCGGTGTCATCGTCGATCCGGCAGTCTTTTCATGTTCCCCGGGTGAAAAAAAGTAACGCCAAGCGGCACCGAATGATCGTATTTGTACAAAGCCGAGCACAACAGTGCATAGGACGCTCACACCAACGGCAACAACGATAAGCGGCCAGCCCATGACGGTCGCTATAAGACCTTGGACGTTCACAAACAAACCCTTTCAAAAAATGACCTACAAAATTCTCTTCCCCGCCAAGAGATTTTTAGTATATTTGGTTTACGGTAAAAGACAATGAAAACGGGTCTTTGACCGGCTGCTCATGACGGCCGTTGCGAAGGCGCGTGGAATTTTTAAGTAAGCGTAGTGTATATGAAAATTCTGGCACTCGACATAGGCGACGTGTGGACAGGCATAGCGATTTCTGACGTCTCAGGACGTTTTGCACGGCCCTACAAAACTGTCATGACGCGCGAACTTGAATCGTGCCTTGGCACAATTCTGACAGAAGAAAAAATCGAGACGGTTGTTGTGGGAAATCCCGTGACCATGCGCGGTGCGCACAGCGAACAAACACACAAGACACGCGCTATGTTTGAACGCTTGAAAGCAACGTTCAGCGCCATTTCTTGGTTTTTGTGGGATGAGCGCTTGAGTAGCAAACGTGCCAGTTCTTGTCCAAGGACATCACCGTTGCGTACCAAGGATGAAAAATTGATGGTTCATGCGCGTGCGGCAGCCTTCATACTTACCTTGTACCTTGAATATCGCACAAACACCGCTGTCGTCCTTCCTACCATTGACAAAAGCTGAGGAAGTATATTACTTTCCTCTATGACTGGGGTTGATGGGGGCATCTGAGGAGGGGAGCCGTAGATGAAGTGTAGAAAATGTGGCGGTCTCATGGTCTTGCAGTCGTTTTTTGATCATTTTCTTAACTTTGACGGTTGGAAGTGTCTCAACTGCGGTCGTGTAGCACTACGCAAGGAAAAGCACATAGAAAACGACGCTTTCACCGTGTTTTATCAACAACAAAAAAATAGGATGCGCAAATAGGACGTATGGATCACTCCCTGTGCCTCCACACAACGCACGATGGCATTGCCCTTGCCCTCGCGCGTTGCGGTTGTGTCTTGGCAACATCGAAGGTAGGCAGGGCGCAGGCGAGCGCCCACCTTGTCACTGCAATCGCCGCGATTCTTGAGGAGAACGGCTGTTGCATTGCCGACGTTGCCCACCTTGTTGTCACGAGAGGGCCGGCGCCCTTTACAACGTTAAGGACGGTCATTGCGACGGCCAACGGTATCAGTTTCGCACGTGGCATCCCACTCGTTGGCATCAATGCCCTCGAGGCACTTGCCGATGAATACGCGGAATCAGCACACCACTTTGTTGCCCTGCTAGACGCATTTAACGACGCCGTCTACTATTGCATCGATGACAAGACAACGCGTAAAAGACTTGTCGGATGTGCCAACCTCCCTGCGCTCCTTGTAGATCTCGCGCGTGATTATCAGGATAAAGAGGTCATGTTTTTTGGCAGCGGTGCACGTCTCTACGAAGCAAACATTAGGGCAGCCGGAGGTCTTCGCCCCTCTGTTGTCGGACACGACGTTCACGGAGCGTCGTTGGGTCACATCGCACAGGTTGGTCACGATGAATGGATGGCGGGCAGGTGCGTTCTCAAAGGACATCCCCTTGAGCCGCTCTACATCAAAAAACCTCTTGCCTAAACCTTTTTCACATCGCGCATGGTGACGTAACGTTACGAACGGAGGTACGATCGAAGGAGGCCGACGGAAAGAGCTGCTGCCTGCTCGGATCGCAGAACTGTTGGTGTCAGAGCGCAAAAAACGAAGCCGCACGCGTCAAGGAGGCGTTTTTCGTCGCCGGTAAGGTCACCCTCAGGTCCCACGGTAAGTACGAGTTCGCTCGATCGCGCCGTCTTTATCGATGTTACAAGGTTGCCCATGAGACATCCTTGAGGATCAAAAAAAACTTTTGTCGCTTGGGCATCGATGGTTCTGATATATGCTTGAAATTCAACGGGCTCCTTAAAGTACGCGCCGGAAAAATTTTTTGACTGCTCGGCAGCTGCGTGTATCGTGCGTAGCGCCCGCGCATTGTCTCCCTGTTTGCTCCATGTTCGCCGGCTTTTTGCTGTTATCACGGGCACAATCGTCGTGACGCCAAGTTCGGTAAGGGAGTACAGTGCATCGTCAAATGCCTCACGTTTAAGGAGGGGGATGAGGAAAGTTATGGACGGCGCGTACACCTGGTTGCATTCGCATGCTTCCACGTGAACTTCAAGGTGTGAACGTCCTACCGCGCGCAGTCGGCAAAGGACGTTGTTTCCATGATCGAAGATGACAAAGCATGCTCCCGGCTGTAGGCGGACGACGTGAACGACGCGATGAAAGATGCCAGCATCGTCAAGGGCCAGGATACCGTCGGAACCAGAACTGAGGACGTACTTACTCGTTCCCTCATAAAAAAAAGCAAAGACATGACAGCTTTCACACAAGCACTGCCGCATCGCTTCCTCTTCTTGCCAAACCTTGCACGTCCGATGGAACATTGCGGCTACGGCATCTCAACCGCGACCACAAGGAACAAATTCTCTTCTTGCAACCAAGGTACGCCATAAAAACCTTGCTTGCGACTGTGCGCATGAAAATGACGGGGCGCGATGGCGGTTTGATCGTAATAGTTCCATCGCGGGCCATCGCTTCAAGAATGTCATCAAGATTGTTGCCATCATCACCCTCTATCGACGCCGTAGAACGAATATCGAATGCTGCTATTTCGTGAGCGTGTTCAGACGCCGTAACGATGCCGATGGATGCCAGAACGGATGCAGATACAATTAAGGCCATACGTGAAATCTTCATAGCTCTTCTGGCTCCGACAAAGTTTGCTAACCCATTAAATTTCATGATACAGTTGTTTTGTTGTCGTGTACACCATGAAGCGGTTGCTTTGCTGTGCTTTCGGCAAGGAGAAAGTGTGGACACAGTAATATTTGATAGGATCCGCTCCTGCTTCTTTATTTCCGCCCTATTTTTCGTTCCCCATCTTTCGGCAGCTTACTGTAGAGGTTTCAACGTGGAAGCCCTTCCTCTTATGGTTGTTACGCGGGCGATTGCGAGTATACGGTCGTCGCCGACGCCGTATATGCCTGGTCGTGAAGCTGATGAAGTTCTTGGCCGTGCGGTCTTTGGACGTTCTTATCAACGTTTTGTCGACAACCTGCGGCCGTGGCAGCGCGACCCGTTTCAGGTCAGTCAGGCCCTTTATGGTGAGCGTGTCGTGTGTTTGCAGGCTCTGTCGGACACCTGGCTCAACGTGGCAGCATGCGAACAATACGTCGAGGGACATGGTGACAGAGGTTGGCACGCCATCACTGGCTTCATGAGGCGCGATGCCCTCGCCGATTCGATGCTTGTAGCCGGCGCCGATCTCGTCGTACGGGCACCATCTGCGATCGTCGCGTGCAGCGATAAATCGAAAATTACTGTTCCCATGGGCGCTAAGCTTCGCCTTGGCGCTCCTGTCCCAGGAGCGCATCAACTTCCTTTCGCATACAGGGTTCTTTTGCCAGATGGCCGTCCTGGCGAGGTTGAAGCACGCGAAGTTACCCTTATTGCCGCAACTGATAACCTCGACGACGATGAACTCCGCCGGGAACTGGTTGCGACAGCGAAAAATATGATTGGCTACCCCTATTGCTGGGGAGGGAGGTCGCCGTTCATGCCCGAAGATAGTTCTGATGCATCGAGCTGCGATTGTTCGGGTCTTGTTAACCTTATCTATCGCACGTGTGGCCTTGAAACGCCACGCAATGCCCATTCTATGTTTCTCTCGAGCACGCGCATCGCTCACGCACGCGCCCTGAAGCCCGGTGACTGCATTTTTTTCATCCGACCAACGGCACAACCTCGACGCGTTCACCATGTCCTTATGTATGTTGGTGGCGGCGATCTTATTGAAAGCAGAGTCTCAGGAGGTGTCGTCGTAAGTACCGTTGTCCAGCGGCTGGGTCGTTGCCTCGAGGAACTTTGTGACGGTGACATCGTAAAATTACCTGCCCAAAAGACCGTTCCAGAGATCCCAGAAGAAGATATGATCATATGCTTCGGGTCACTCCTTGCCAACCCGGCGACAGTCAGGGAAATGCATTCGTACACTCGTGGGACACGCCTTCAAAAGTTGCCTGATTATCCGTAAAATTCCCTCTTGCCCGCCCTTCACACCGTTATACTTGGGGTGATCGCGATTGATCGAGCTGTCCCAGTATCACCGCATAGGAGGCTTCAAAAATAGTTTCGGTTATCGAACGACTGTCGCCGATACGCCCTGTTCTGTGTGGTTCCGCCAGCTCTTGGCAGTGCTGTTCGGCTTCTTGTGCGCTGCAGCTGTTTGCTAATTTAAGTATGTAACGTGCCAGGCGATATCTAAGCTCCTTGCTAGCCGCATCTGTTGCCCTCAAGAAACTGTGGAGATCTACGCCGGGAGTGGGTACATAACCAGCTTCGGCTATTTCGTGTGCGAAGTTTTCGGCGGCAAGCGTTGACCCCGGCGGACACGAGGGTCCAGGTTGTTCGTCATAGAAGAAATCGGCCGTGCAGACCCACTGCCGGTGCGCGATGGAAACACGCAAAACATAGTCACCACCGTCGCCGAGCAGAAAATAAAGCGGATTATTGACTGCCGCTTGGCCAGAAATTCTTTTGTTAAACTCCTGTATCTTTTGACTGATGCTGAACGTGTATACAAGAGGCCACACTGAAAAACCCCAGGCACTGTGTGCACTTGTTACAGACATGGTGTCTGGTTGGCTCTTTTCATATGAAAAGGTATGTACTGATGCCGGCGACAGGCGGTAGCGTCCAGCATGCCCCACAATAGATACAACGATGCCATGACTGCTTTCGTTGCGTACTGGTATCTGCGCAATCTTTCGCGAACCTGTGACTGCGTCCTGGCTTGCACTCAGCTGACACGCACACAAAGCCAATCCAACGCCAGCAATTTTCGTGTTTCGTGACTCTCGTAATTCTCTCATCATTGTCAATCCTCAATCAATTTTAAAAAGCCGTGGCCCGGAAAGAGCCACGGCTTTGTGGTACACCATGAACACGGATGAATGTGAAAACTATGAAGAAATTTTCACACGAGGCAGCCTAGGAACACGGTATGAGGCCTCTACCGTCAAAGAGCGCTTTGTAGAGTGCTAGTTCTGGTTTATCACACGCGGGCTCGCGGCCATCTTGATTGGCCCTGTCGGATCCGACGAGCAGATAGGAACATCCGCCTTCTTCATCCGTACAGCACCATGAAAGAGCTGTGGCAGCACGGTCAAAGTGTGCCGTCGCTACCGTTCTTGTAAAGAAGCACGTCATTAAAGGATTGTCCGGACCGACCACGAAAATATTTGGCTGACATTGGCCAAACTGACTTTCCTCTGCGATAGAAGTGCCAACGGTCATCAGTGCACAACAGGTGTTGTGTGTCGGGACGCATGCAAGTGCCACCTGGTGGCCGTCGTAGCATCTAAGTCGCTCTGGATAGGTGTGTGGCACGAGGGTGCCGGTCGAAGGTTTAAGTCGGTATGACATGAATGCTGGAGACGAGGCGGCAGACAAGCCGGTCGGGCAGGAGGGAACGGCAAAAAGAACGGGGTCGCACGTACAACACCAGCATAGCTGGTACAGTGAGGCGCATGATGTCGTCAGCGAGCACAAAGGAACGAGTTCAAGCGTTGTTCGATCACAGATGAGAATGTCAATGACACTTCCCAACCCTGGAGCCGCCTCGTCGCCGGCAACGGCAAGGAGTGGTTTGGCGCACGTGGTTGGTGTACACCAGGAAAGCGTGTTAACAGCTGCCGGGTACATAAAGTTTGTGATCGTGCTGATATTTTTTTCAACAGCGTCAAAAGAAAGAAGACGTGCCTGGAACCCATCGTAAGGAGACATATCACCTCCGATGGCAAGGACGCGCTTCGAGCCTTGATCGTGGCACCCATTTGAAAGCCACGCGATGGAACGGACGTCGGCACCGTGCTGGTACGTTGCCACCGGTTCAAGGCACCAGCTGCCGGGGCATGAGGCGCACGCGATACACAATGGTTTCGGGGTGAGCTTAAAGACCGTGACCTCGTGAGCTTTGTCGTCGGAGACACCGCCAACTGCAAGATACGGTATACCAGCAATGCAACACCAGGAAACCGACAACGAAGTTGTGCCGCGCGTCACTGAGGCCACGCACATAAGTTTGTCGCCATTGCGTTCATAGAGACGAATGTCGGCACCGTCGACGCATACTCCGGCAACGGCTGCAAGTTTATTGTTGAAGGGGCAGCCTCCTGTGCACTCGTCACACAACCACGCAATGCTCTTGATGGGTGCGCCAATGATACTTTCGTCAACACGCACGAGTTTGTTTGGCTCAAGAGGTGCTGTCGTTAACCGTGGCTTCGGTGTCCAATAACGGCGAGCATAGACAATGCTGGGAGAAGAACTGTTGAGCTGTTCTTGCCACACAGCCAGTGCATTCGAGCATCTGTCGACGGCGATCCGCGGAAGTCCTGCCACGGTACCTGGCGTTCGTGGATTGTTTGTTATGTCGACGTAAACGTCTTCAACGCACCCATGGGCATTGAGACGGGGTGCAAAAACGGAAAGGTAGCCGTAGTTTTGACCACCGGCAACCCACACGCCGAGAGCGTTGCCGTAGGGATCAAAAGCAATAGAAGGCCACAAGGAGTTATGATTCGTGTTGACAGAAAGTACGGTTGCGGGTCCTCCGAGGTTTTCCCAGCCAACCTTCGTCGTCGAAGGGCAACCGAAGGGTTTGCAGGAGGCGAAAAATGCTTGTGAACACATAAGACACAGAAACGGTACAACCGTAGGCGCAACGATCTTCACGCATGCTCTCCCTGATAAAAGGAGCAAAACACGTTCCTTCCCCCGGCATGGGGGTACACACTACCAATTATAGTCTACCATGAGAGCAACCCGGTCTAGTCAAGACTTTTGAAAAAGCGATGGTTTTGCTGTGTATATCTCGCGTTGTGTTTCCTGTGATCTGTGAGCGATCATGGCCACTCTTGGAGCGCTGCTGTATGCCAACGTTCTTTTGTGGAAAAACCTCGAAGACAATTATTGGGATGGGCCAGATCAAAACACAAAATCGGTTCTAGCCTACGGGGTGAACCTATGTTACCTTAGATATGTCATATCAGAGCGTGTGAGAGCGTTGATAATTGTGAGCCTGAGGGTTAACTTGATGATTCAACACATCGCGTGCATCATGGATGGCAACCGCCGGTGGGCAGCGCACAGGGGAGTTGCTCTCGCCGATGGGGTACTTGAGGGCCTTGCGCGCATAGAAACGGCTGTCGATTTTTGTTTGCAGCAACGCATCCCTTATCTTTCTCTTTTCGCCTTTTCGATAGAGAATTTGCAGCGGTCGGCTTTCGAGCGCGCATGCTATTTTGCCGTTATGGTCGAGCATGGCCGTGCATGTGCGCAAAAAATGGCCTCCAAGGGTGTTCGCGTTAGACTCATTGGCGATCGCCTTCTTTTTCCCCGGGAAGTGCGTGACGTTTGCGATGGTATCGCGTGTATAAGGCCCCTTGAAACCAAGCTTTCTCTTCAGTTACTTTTCTGTTATGGCGGCCGTCAGGAAATCGTCGCCGCAACAAAGAAAATTCTCGCGCAATTCGCCGCAGGAGAGCTGACCGCGCATGAAGTAGATGAGGGGCTTTTTAGAAAGGCTTTATGGGCCGGCGACGTCCCCGATCCCGACCTTGTTATACGTACCGGGTTTGCATCAAGGATCAGCAATTTTCTTCTTTATCAGGCTGCCTATAGTGAGCTTTATTTTCCGCAATGTCTGTGGCCGGATATGGACGGTCCCCACTTTGAGGCGGCGCTCGATCATTTTAATACTTGTAAAAGGAATTTTGGCACGTGAACACTCTTGGAGTACTTGGTAGTGGAGCGTGGGGAACTGCTCTTGCAACGCTTTTGACACATAATGGTCATACCGTGCACCTCTGGTGCCATGAGCAGGATGTTTTTGACGATATTGCACGTCACGGCATCAACAAACGTTATCTTCCCGGCATACATGTGGGACCCCTCGTGCTACCGACGACCGATGTTGCCGATGTGTGTATGAACGCATCAGTTATTTTTGAAGCTGTTCCTGTGCCCCACATGCGCGCAGTCATGTCGTCGCTCCGCTCCTTTGTTCGCCCCGACCATCATTTTGTTGTGGCAAGCAAGGGAATCGAACGTGGAACTCTTTTTTTGCCCCTTGATGTCATTAACGACGTTGTTGGATCAGCTGCGGCTGGCGCTGTTGTCTCAGGTCCGAGCTTTGCCAAGGAAGTTGCGCTCAAACGCGCGACCGTTCTCGTTGTTGCAAGTACCGATCATGCGTGGGCCCGGGAACTTGCCAGCATTATCAAAACTCCTTACTGCCACGCCGTTTGCTCTGACGATCCCATCGGTGTACAATGCGCCGGCGCCCTTAAGAATGTCATAGCCCTCGGCATGGGAATTCTTGATGGAAACCATTGTGCCGATAATACCAAAGCTTTTGTCCTCTCCCAGGGATTGGCAGAAATTGCTCGATGCTCGCAAGCCTTGGGTGGTACAAAGGAAGCCATATATGGCCCAGCTGGTTTTGGTGATCTCGTTTTGACCGCCATGGGCAGCTTGAGTCGTAATGTGTACCTCGGCCGCTGCTTTGCCTGTGGTACATCGCTTGAAGACGTTGTACGCGAACTCGGGACTGTGCCGGAGGGTGTTAATACCGCACGTGCCGCCTTTGAGCTCGTGGAGCGCTATGCTATCGAAGCTCCGGTTCTCTGCGGTGTTCACAGGATGATCGAGGGGACGATGAGGCTCGAAGATTTTCTTGCAACTCTTCTTCAGAATTGACGTTACATAGTATCTGCGGCGTCGGAAGTTACCGACGCCGCAGATCTTTTCTTTAATATTCGCAGTGCGACGGTTAGCCAAGACTCGAAGAGTCTTTATCAGCGTCAGCAAAAAGGACAAACCATTTAAAGATTGTGCCAACACATTTTGTCGCCTTAATGAACGCTTCGGCTATTTCATCAAGTTCAACCGGCCTCCCGTAGAGTTCAACACACCTAACTTTCCTTGGCGTTCCAACATCTTCGGCAAGTTGGACAAGTTTGTCTTTCTGTGCCTTTGGTATCGGCATCTTCGATGCAGCCCGCAGGACGGCGGGGGCCACGGCTCTATAGCCACGATGGGCCGCGAGGCGGAGTGACTTGGAATAAATGAGAAATGCGGGCACCATGAGGACCACGGCAGCAATGCGCATCTTCCTCTTTGTGTTCACTTCAAGGACGGCTCTCGTTGGCGTAACCATACCGGCCAGGCAACCAGCAAGCGTCATACTCAAAATAAACCTACGTGAACTAAGAAGTCGTCCTGTCATGGCGTAAACTCCTCTGCTGATGAAGGCAAGTAATGCAGTCAAACACACTCAGTAACTATCCAACCTGAGTAAGTATAAGCAATTGGGATCGGAAGTTAAATAGATTTTTCGTTGTGCCTTCTTTAACCCTTAGCTAAGATTTTTCAAGCTACGATGGACAAAATGACATAATCGTGCGGCGCCAGGGTGCGGCACGTTGGGCAACGATGATAAGTCTCTGAGCACGCGTTATGCCGAGAATTTATAAATAAGAAATAAATAAAGGTTATTAATTAAAGATATTGCCTAATAAGACAATGAATTGATACGATAGTCTTAGGAAACAGTAAGGCGTTGACGTCCCAGGAAGCAGTTGGGGGTGGTAACGTGAGCGTACGAATTTCGAGCAAGGTGCCGCTTGTGGGAGTGATTCTTTATGCCGGCATTCTCGCTGGGTGTCCCACGTGCGTAGGACGTGTCGATGGTGATAGCGCGCCATTTTTCACCAAGGAATGTTACGAATGGTGCGCTGTGGCCAGTGAGGAGGAAATTGCCGGCGTGCTCGTCGGACCTGACGTTGTTCGTGATGATAGTAGAATCGAAGCGGAAGGTGCATATGAAGCTGAATAGGTCGACGATTGCTTTCGCTCTTGGACTGACTGCGGTTCGAATGGTGCCGGAATACGGGTGTATGGAGCGAAGTTTCCACACGAAATTTCTTGATGATCCCAAAACGTACCACATCGTCGTTGGTCCTGACGGTGGTCCGTGTCCGTGCCCTTGTACGCGCCACTGTGCCCAGTACCGTTGTCTTTTGAATCGCGGTCAATGCCCCGTGTGCAAACACTACCGCATACCAAGGCCCTATGTTATTGTTGATCCTAGAAGCGACGTGCCTAAAAACGGCGCGCTCGTGAAGTGCGCAACGTCGCGGGCACATGCACGACAGCGCGGTGGTGGTGCGGGAGGTGGAGGAATGTGGGTAGTAGCACAGTGATAATGCCCTCGTGATAACACAGTGAAAATGTTCGCTCCTCTTTACCATAATGGCTTCAATTGTGGTCGTCGAGGTTTTTACGTGTAGATCAATGGTTCTATTGTTTTAAGAAGAACGAAGGACATTTAGAAACGTTGCCGTTAACTCAATTTTGGCTAGAAAATACTGGAGGCGTGGGATGAAGCTCGTCAAAAGTTTTGGTATAAAATTCATAAAACTCATAGCTTTGATATCGTTGGGATTTAGCGGACGCTACTCCAATGCGGATGTCAAAACCGTCGACATCAACGCCAAGGATAGTAATGGCCGAACAGCTCTCCATCGTGCCGCCAAAGCTAACGATGCTGCAGCGATTCCGATCCTTCTTTTTAGCGGGGCCGACATCAATGCCAAGGACAACGTTGGTAAAACACCGCTTCATTATGCGATTCAAGCTGGCAATAGTGCAGCTATTTCTGTCCTTCTTTTTATCGGGGCCGACATCAACGCCAAGGACAACGCTGGTCTTACACCGCTTCATTATGCAGCTCAAGCTAACAATGCTGCAGCGATTCCGGTCCTTCTTTCTAGCGGGGTCGACATCAACGCCAAGGACAACGTTGGTAAAACACCGCTTCATTATGCAATTGCAATTCAAACTGACAACCTTGCTACTGTAACAGTTCTTGTGGATCACAATGCGGATGAAAATTTGCAGAGTACTGAAGGCAAAAATGCAGTCGATTATGCCATAGAGCGCGGCTATATCAAACTCATGGCCGCCTTTAGAAACAAAAATGCCAAAGCGGCTACTTCGGGCAAAACGGTTCTTCATGGTGTAGCGGCAATTGTCCATGCAGACGCACCTGGAGCCATCACCACGCTTCTTAGCAAAGGCTTTGAAGTCAATGCCAAGGATAACGTTGGTAAAACACCGCTTTACTATGCGATTCAAGCTGGCAATAGTGCAGCTATTTCTGTCCTTGTTTCTCATGGCTCCGACGTCAAAACCGTCGAAATCAACGCCAAGGATAGTAATGGCCAAACAGCTCTCCATCGTGCCGCCAAAGCTAACGATGCTGCAGCGATTCCGGCCCTTCTTTCTAGCGGGGCCGACATCAATGCCAAGGACAACGCTGGTCTTACACCGCTTCATTATGCAGCTCAAGCTAACAATGCTGCAGCGATTCCGGTCCTTCTTTCTAGCGGGGCCGACATCAACGCCAAGGATAACGTTGGTAAAACACCGCTTCATTATGCAATTGCAATTCAAACTGACAACCTTGCTACTGTAACAGTTCTTGTGGATCACAATGCGGATGAAAATTTGCAGAGTACTGAAGGCAAAAATGCAGTCGATTATGCCATAGAGCGCGGCTATATCAAACTCATGGCCGCCTTTAGAAACAAAAATGCCAAAGCGGCTACTTCGGGCAAAACGGTTCTTCATGGTGTAGCGGCAATTGTCCATGCAGACGCACCTGGAGCCATCACCACGCTTCTTAGCAAAGGCTTTGAAGTCAATGCCAAGGATAACGTTGGTAAAACACCGCTTTACTATGCGATTCAAGCTGGCAATAGTGCAGCTATTTCTGTCCTTGTTTCTCATGGCTCCGACGTCAAAACCGTCGAAATCAACGCCAAGGATAGTAATGGCCAAACAGCTCTCCATCGTGCCGCCAAAGCTAACGATGCTGCAGCGATTCCGGCCCTTCTTTCTAGCGGGGCCGACATCAATGCCAAGGACAACGCTGGTCTTACACCGCTTCATTATGCAGCTCAAGCTAACAATGCTGCAGCGATTCCGGTCCTTCTTTCTAGCGGGGCCGACATCAACGCCAAGGACAACGCTGGTCTTACACCGCTTCATTATGCAGCTCAAGCTAACAATGCTGCAGCGATTCCGGTCCTTCTTTCTAGTGGGGCCGACATCAATGCCAAGGATAACGTTGGTAAAACACCGCTTCATTATGCAATTGCAATTCAAACTGACAACCTTGCTACTGTAACAGTTCTTGTGGATCACAATGCGGATGAAAATTTGCAGAGTACTGAAGGCAAAAATGCAGTCGATTATGCCATAGAGCGCGGCTATATCAAACTCATGGCCGCCTTTAGAAACAAAAATGCCAAAGCGGCTACTTCGGGCAAAACGGTTCTTCATGGTGTAGCGGCAATTGTCCATGCAGGCGCACCTGGAGCCATCACCACGCTTCTTAGCAAAGGCTTTGAAGTCAATGCCAAGGACAACGTTGGTAAAACACCGCTTCACTACGCCATTAAGGTTGGCAATAGAGACTCAATTATGTCACTTCTTGCCAAAGGAGCCGATATAACGCTCCAGGATAACGCAGGGGTGGCTCCCCTTGAGATGGCTATCAAAAGTAGCAACGCGGCGGTTACTGAGATGTTTTCGAATAAAAATCTCAAAAATGGTGATGGCGCGACACTTTTGCACGTCGCAGCAGGTTGGACGAGTGCCAAGGCGAGCGAGGTTGTCACCTTTTTCCTCGGCAAAGGTTTTTCGGTCACAGACATTGACAAAAACAAGTGCACGCCTCTTCACTACGCTGCTCGCACGGGAACCAAAGAGGTCATCACGCTTCTTGTTGCACACAACGCCGATATCGCGGTATTTGATGCAAGTAACAAAGGTCCTTTTGCGTATGCCATCGATGGCGGCAACCTAGAAAAAATGCTTGCTTTTGCTACCTCGAGTATGTTGACAACGCCGGGCAACACACTTCTTCACCTTGTGGCGATAGCAAACAGCGCCAAGGACAAGCTTGACGAGGCTCTTAAACTCTTGGTGGGCAAAGAAAGTAATGTCAACGCAAAGAATGCACTTGGCGAGACACCACTCTACTGGGCAGCACGTGCGGGTAAACTCGATGCCGTTCAAGCACTCATCGGCGTCAAAGCTGACGTTAATGCCAAAGATAACAACGGAAAAACACCGCTCGCTGTCTGTCCGACGACAAACACACAACTAATTGAGTTCTTGAAGGGTAAGGGGGGGCATGTGACCTTATAGTTCGAATCTAGGAATGATGTTTATTGTAATTGAAGACGTAATTAAAGATATGACTGAAGGAAAATCCCATGAATAAAAGGATAACGTTTCGCGATATACCTCATTCGGGTGTCATGGAGAACCACGCCAACGATCAGTTGGCGAAAGTCGAAGAGTTTCTCAAGGGTGAGCGGTCACCCATTTATATCGATCTCGTTTTTGCTCCCTCTAAAATCCACGCCCACAACCTCGTTGAGCTGCGTATCAAGACCCCCCACTATGAAGTTTTTTCAAGTTACGAGGGGCCCGATTTTTACGACACGCTCGATCGTGTCATTGACGTTGCCTATCGAGAACTTCATGAAAAAAAGGACAAGCTCAAAATCGACGATCGCAAAGTGGTCGGTCGCCATGAGGAATTCAAAAAACAGCGTTAAAACACGCTCGCGCACGGCATTGTCATCATCGCCGGTGGGCGCCGTCCTTACTGGCGGTTGTCCTCGAGCGTAGCAACGAGTTTTTCGAATTCCTCCTCATCAAATTCACCGTCCCAGCGGTGGAGAACCTTTTCGCTGCGCTCATCTATGAGAAGGCACGTCGGAGCACCCATGACGCTGAATTTTTCTTCAATGACGCGTGTGCTCGCGTTTCCGCGCTTTGATATATCGCACGCGAGGGCAACGATATTTTTGAGGGCGTTCTGGGCTCGTGGGCTTGCCTCAAGCATGCGGGAAAGTTCTTGGCATGCAAGACAGCGCGGAGCGTGAACGAGGACAAAAAGTTTAGTGCCGCGTTGGCGCGCGCTTGTCAGGGCTTGGCGATAATCGGTGTTCCATGCAAGTACTTCATGCGCACCACCACCGTGAGTTTGTTGTGCCACATAAAGTCGAAAAGCTTTGCCGGCAGCAAGAGTTGCGCCTATGATGAAAAGTGCTCCCAGGCCACTGAGTATGTGCATGGCAGGGCCGACGACGTACGAGCGTGCATGGTATGCATAAAAAAGGCCCACGCCAAACAAAAAAATAGCCAGCAACGCGTACAGTGCCGCAGGACCTACGAGGGGTGCTATAAAATAAAAACACATGCCAAGGAGCACAAAGCCAAGAAACTGTTTTACCTCGACCATCCACGATCCAGCGCGGGGAGCCATGGCAAGTGATCCGGAAAAAGTTCCGATGATAAGAAGCGGAAGACTGAGGCCGATGGCAAAGGCAAAAAGAAGTACAAAGCCAGCGACGGCGCTCTTGAGCGTTGCAACGAGCGTAAGCATAAAAACAAGGCCCGGCGAAAGGCACGGAGATGCGACCGTTCCGCTTATGGTGCCAAAAACAAAGGCAGAAACAATGCTTCCTCCTTTGCCACCACCGTGTGATGAAAGAAACTTCGGGACATAAATTTCGTAAAAGCCAAAAAGAGAAAAGGCGCTGTAGATCATGAGGGCAACGATAAGAAGTATCGTCAAGGGGTGCGTCATGAAACTACCAAAAGCCTGACCAGCCCACGAAGCCGCAAGGCCCATGAGGGCAAACGTCGCTGAAATACCGAGCGTATATGAACAGGCGAGGCCAAAGTTGCGTATGAACGACGGTGTACCCTTCGTTTGCTGCGCCTGGAGAATGCCCACGGTAATGGGAATCATGGGATAGATGCACGGCGTGAGGCTCATAAGAAGCCCGAGAGCAAAGGCAATAAGAACGCGTATCCAGAGAAGTGAACTTGCTTGTGCAGCGTGCTTCATGTATTCGAGCAACGATGTACGTGCCTCAGTTGCACTGGCCGCATCGGCTCTTGTAGTGGTATGTTCGTTGACCTGTGCGGACGAAGCACCGACTGGCTGAGACTCGCTAGGCTCATTTTTCGACGCCGTGTGTGGAGCCTGCGCGCCCCGGAGCCCAGCTCCGTAATCGAGAGGGAAAAGTTCTTCATGTGCCGCGCGATCCTTGTTGGTGTAATACGTGAGGTGAACAAAAGCCTTTGCCGTCTCCCCTGCCGTTGTTTTTCCGCCACCTCTTGTTGCCGTCAGACGCAGAACTGGCGATTCTTGGAAAACGCGCCGATTTTCTTTGAATACTGTGTCATAGCGCGTTATGGGATCAACGGTGCTGCGCCACGCCGATAGTTTAATGGCGGGACTGTCCGTCGAAATTTGGATAGTATCGGCATAGACGTAGTGATCAGGATCTGCGGGAATCGTGATCTCAAGTGAAACGGTGGTATCGTCAACACATGTACCTGTCAGTTTCGGCGTGCGTGCAGGCTCGGCGCCACCGAAGATCATGAAGGCACATAACCACCCCCAGAGAGATACGAGTATTTTCGATTGTGCCATGAGCATGATAACCTTTCCTTTCAACGTGTACATGTACGAGGCGAAGAAAACAGGTAACACACAAATACTTGCCATCCGCTGCCAAATCTTTTAAGGTAATATAGCTAAAGTTTCCGATGTATGGAACATTGATCTTTTAATTTATTGTGGTGATACGCGAGACCTATGCGGGGATGTAGCTCAGTTGGTAGAGCGCATGAATGGCATTCATGAGGTCGGCGGTTCGATCCCGCTCATCTCCACCATATTTTGTATCGGGTCCTTGCGTGTTGCTGAAAATGGGACGTGGGGCTGTAGCTCAGTTGGTAGAGCGCATGGGTCGCATTCATGAGGCCACCGGTTCGAATCCGGTCAGCTCCACCAATTTTCTAGCAAGTACTTTGTGCCGGGATGACGGGGCTGTGTTAGGCCGTTGCTGAGGAGCGAATCTTCACCGTTCCGTGTGTGCTTGCCAGCGAAATTTCTGCCAGGCCCTTTCCTATGGTTCCTTCGATGTTACGTTCAAAGCGTTGCCATGATTCGCCGTCAAGCGTGATCGTCTTGCTTGCCAATGTTATAGGACGTTCAGAGATTATCCTTCCATGGTCCGTTTTTGCCTTGACATAGGCGTCGGTTGTCGTTGGAAGAATAAGCTCAAGGGATCCGGCGGCGCTGAGGCAGAGTGAGCTTGTCGGTGGTACGTTGAGTGCCTCGACGATGACTGACCCGCGAGGGGCATGTGCAACAACCGAGTTTCGTGCGCCACCGATGTGTACGTCGCCGCGGTTGGTTGATGCCATGATAGATCCTGATGAATCGGCGATTGTGATGGAGCCACTCTCGCCAATGGATGCTTCTATGGCATCGGTCACGCACGAAATTTCGATGGATCCACGTTCCGTGTGAGCCCAAACCTGGCCATCGAAGCGTTTGACCTTGACTGCTCCGTTACCATTTTTGAGGCGAACCGCCATGCGTTTGGGTACGATAAGGGCATAATCAACTGAGCCCTTTACCGCCGTGTCGCGAAAAACGGTTTTCATGCGTACCACGTCCGGATCGGTTGCATCAACGTCGACGTGTATTTTTGCAAGATTGGCCGCTGTCGCCTTTTTCACCGCTCTCAGGGAAATTGCAGCTTGTTCCCAGTCGGCCTTTATTTTTATTGAACCGTGGGGATTATCAATGACAAGCTTCTTGTGCGTGGAACATGCGATGTTTCTTTCGATGATTTCGGTGTGCACGGCCGGTGCAAAAAGAGATGTTAATTTTTCTCGCGTTTGTCGGAAAATGCTGTCAACTGAGAACGCCATAATTCGCGAAGTTAGCATCATGCCAAAGACCCATGGTAGGATAGCAACGACGGGGTACTTCATGAAGTCTCCTTATTGTTTTTGACGTGACCATCTCAACCCGACGGTACCTACATGGAGTCTACAAAAATTGACATTAACATTCAAAATTCTCTTGAAGATGCCCTTGTCCGCCGGCCTCCGATCATCGGTATTATCAGGGCTCTTGATAAAGCTGGAGCTTCAATTTTTTTAGTTGGTGGCGCCGTACGGGACCTTGTACTCGGGGGCCCCATCAAAGACCTTGACGTAGAGGTGCATGGGCTTGATGCCAACACCCTTGCGCGTGAACTGGGTGCTTTTGGTGCCGTTAACACCGTTGGTGTCTCCTTTGGTGTTATGCGCCTTTCTTCCCTTGATGTTGATTGGTCCTTGCCACGCAGTGATAGTGCCGGTCGCAAACCAGTTGTCGTCATTGACCCAACGATGGATATAACGAGTGCGTTGCGCCGGCGCGATCTTACCATGAACGCCATGGCGATCAACCTCGTATCACACGAATTCATTGATCCTTTTGGTGGGCGCGTCGACATGGCACGCGGTGTACTGCGCACTCCTGATGTGCGTCTTTTTGTCGAAGATCCCTTGCGCTTTTATCGCGTTATGCATTTTATCGGTCGCTTTGCCATGAATCCCGATGAAACGCTCAACACGGTGTGCGCTACCATGTCTCTTGAGGGTGTTTCGCGTGAGCGCATAAGCGATGAATATGAAAAACTTCTGCTCAGATCGGATAATCCGTCGCGAGGATTCCTCTGGCTCAAGGTCATCGATAGGCTCGAAGAACTTGTGCCGGAACTTGCAGCCCTTGATGGCGTCCATCAGGATGAGTGCTGGCATCCGGAAGGCGACGCCTTAGAACACACGATGGTGGCACTTGATTACGCAGCACAGCTTGAGTATGAAAATACGCGCCAAAAAATCATCATTATGCTTGCAACCCTGTGCCACGATCTTGGCAAGGCGGTGACGACAGAGTTTGTCGATGGACGTTGGCGAAGTTTTGGTCATGCCAAAGCCGGTGTACCTCTTGCACGAAAACTTCTCAAACGTGTGACAGTCAAAAGGGATCTTGAGCCCATCGTGAGTGCGCTTGTTCGCTATCACATGAGTGTTCTTCTTTTTGCTGCCGATGGCGCGGGACCGTCGGCGTACAAGTGGCTTGCTCGAAAACTTGCGCCCAATGCGACTCTTGAACTTCTTGCCCTCCTTGCCCGTGCCGACATAGGTGGGCGCACAAGCTCCCCCGACCCACAATGCAGCACCGATGGGACCTATGAAAACGTTGTTGACACGTTTCTTGCAAAGGCTCATGAGCTCAATGTTGCCAGGGAGCCAGAGCCGCCTGTTCTCCTGGGACGTGATCTCATCGACGTCATTGAGCCCGGTCAGGCCATGGGGAGACTTCTCAAAGATGCGTATGCGCTCCAGCTTGAAGAGAATATACACGACAAGAGCGAGCTCAAGCACAGGGTCCTCGGGAAGACATAGACAGAGCTGTCACACACTCACACCTGTCGTGGGGGCTTTTTTAATGTTTGTCTCCTTGTGATATGATTTCCCGGGATGAGATGGTTTGTCATGATTCCACTTCAATGAGCTTTTTCTTCGCCAGAATTTTTCTCAGGGGTTTTTTATGAAGAGCAAAGGCGTTTTTTTTGGTGCTATTTTTTCTATTCTCTGTATTCATGCTGTGACGACGGTCGAGGCGCTGAATTTTAGGGCCCTGGCCGGCAGGTTTGCTGGAACGTTTGTTCGAGGGGCACGGCGTTGTTTGGTAAACAGGACTACGCGCACGCTCTGGAATGTTGCTCAGGCGAGTGCTGCCACCGTCGTTCTTGCCAATATTTTCATGCCGCGAGCGTTGAAAGAGTGGTTTGCGCAGCAGCGTTTTATGGGGGAGTTTATGTTTGTCCGCGAAGTTCAGCCTCAGCCAATCCCTGCACCTCCTCCGGTTGTTGAGCCTGTTTCAAGGCCCCAGGAACTTGCGGTTTCTGAGAATGCGGCGCTCGCATCGTGCAGCAGGCGGTCATCTGGTTCTTTTGGCTCATCGGCGCAGAGTGATAGTGATAGCAACGTGACGAATGATGAGCATCGTGATGTGCATTCCGGGCATACCTTCACTCACGACACTGCCGTAGATGCCTTGCGGAGGCGCGTCGATGCTCTTGCCGACAATTACGATCGTCTCATGGGACTTCTTCTTGAACACCACGATGAACGTGATGAAGGGTCCGCTTCTTGTGAAGGAGCTGTTCATCAGAGGCGTTCTGCTTGCGGCCGTAATGTTGCTGAACTTAACAGTCTTGTCGACAGACTCAGTACTCTCGAGGCACGGATGCAGGCACGCTTTGCCGACGTTGACGAAAGACTCGCGCGCGTGACACCGCGGCGCCGAGACGTCTCCGACCACTAATTTGGCTGAAGGGAGAGTGGTGTGCCCGGCAGGATTTGAACCTGCGACCTACGGATTAGAAGTCCGTCGCTCTATCCAACTGAGCTACGGGCACGATATGGCAGCCTGGCGAGGTAGGTACTCCGCGATTCCGGCTTCCACAACCAGTATAGCAGAGACGCAACACACGCGGCAATTATACTTCATTGGCTCGCAGTGCACTCTTTAGCGTTTGTTAACAAAGAGCAAGCTGAATTCACGGGCAACCTCACGTATCTTGATGCGATCTTCGTCGGTGATATCGGCCGTCTTGACGAGCGTACTATACATGTCCTGATAGACTGATTTCACGTAGCTTACAAATTGCGTTGCAAAGTCGCGAATGTGGCCAAGGGAAACTTCCTCGAGGAAATTTTCGGCAACAAGAAAGAGCATAAGGGCTTGGTCGGCGAAGGAGTACGTCGCGGTCTGCGGTTGTTTGAGGATTTCGACGACAATTGCTCCCCGCGCGAGGCTTTTTTGAGAAACTTCATCAAGCTCGGTGCCAAATTGGGCAAAGCTGAGAAGATCGTGGTATTGCGCAAGTTCAAGGCGCAAGGCTTTTGTCATCTTTTTTATCGCCGCCGTTTGTGCCGCGTTGCCGACACGCGATACAGAAAGTTCTATGTTGACTGCTGGTCGAATGCCTTGATTGAAGAGGCGCGTATCAAGGAAAATTTGTCCATCGGTAATCGAGATGAGGTTGGTTGGTACGTATGCGGTGATGTCGTCTCCTTGGATGTTGACGATGGGTAGTGCCGTGAGGGAACCGCCACGCGCTAGTTTGCCGGCACGTTCAAGAAGCCGCGAGTGAAGATAAAAGATGTCACCGGGGTAAGCCTCGCGACCGGGAGCACGCCGTAAAAGAAGCGACATTTCGCGAAATGCAACAGCGTGATTGCTGAGATCGTCGTATACGACGAGGGCGTCGTGGCCGCTGCCGCGGAAATGTTCGCCGATGGTACATCCCACGTAAGGGACGAGGTACCGGTTGAGGACGGTCTCACCGGCATCGGCGCTCACGACAACGGTGTATTCCATGGCTCCGCTGTTCTGGAGATGATTGACGATACGTGCCAAATTTGCCTGGCGTTGGCCGATGGATACGTAGATGCAAAGGACATTTTTGCCGCGTTGGTGTGTGATGGCATCAAGAGCTATCGTCGTTTTTCCGGTATTGCGGTTTCCTATTATGAGCTCGCGCTGTCCGCGCCCTATGGGTACGAGGGCGTCAATGACCATGATGCCGGTTTCAAGAGATTTATTGACAGGGCTTCGTTCAATGATGGAGGCGATGGGTGCCTCTATGGGCAGCCGCTCGACCGTCTTAAGAGGACCGAGACCGTCGAGGGGTTGGCCGCGTGCATTGATGACGCGTCCTATGAGGTCCATCCCTACAACGGTTTTGTAAACGCCGCCTGTGCGGCGGGCGACCTCGAGTTCGGCGACGGCAACTGATGCGTAGAGGAGAAAAATATCGACAAAGTCCTGCCCGAGATTGAGGACAACGCCGCTGTTGCCGCCGTCAAATTCTATGAGCTCACCGAAGACGGCGTTGCGAAGCCCGTGGACCTTGCAAATGTAGTCACCGATCTGAACGACGATGCCAATTTCCTCGAGCTTTTCTTGACCGATGTCCCTGAGCGATTTTTCAAGAAGCCAAACAAGATCCGTGCTTTTGATATCCATGTGATCCTCGTGATCCTCTTCCCCTCGGTCCCTTATACCTCCACCATATGCCCGGCATTAAACGTGCGCCTGAGGTTCCTGAGGTGTTTTGCCACTGAATATTCCCACGCGAGTGTGTCGCTCTCAAGGCGAATACCGGCTATCAGGTTCTCCGTGCGGCGCGGTTCGGTAATGACGGTTGCTTGCGTGGCACGCACCAAAAATGCCGTGATTGTTTTCATGGTCTCACTGCTAAGCTCGTGGGGACTTTCTACGCGAAAATGTGCGATGTTGTTACGTTGCCGATATACAAAACAGAGTTGCCGCGTGATCTCATGTGCTAGCCACGCCCTGTTGTGCTCGACAAGAAGCTTAAAAAGTTTTTTGAATGCTTCGTGTACGCCGAATGCGGTCGTTAGTTCCTCGAGGGCTTTCATTTTGCGTTCCATGGAAACGTGGGGAAGGCTAAAAAAAACCATAGAGTAGCGGCGTTCGCCGAGGACGCCCTCGAGGTCTACAAGGCTTTTGTAGTTGCTCAAGGAGATTGCATCGGGAAAAACATTGAGGAAGGCTTGTGCGTAGGTGCGTGCCAGCGCCGTGTGTTTAACATCCATGGCTATCCTTGCCTCATATGGGCAACGATATCCTCAATGAATGCTCCGCCGCGTTCCTGCCCACTGTACGTCTTTTCGAGGCGTTTCTGCGCGAGTTCAAGTGCATGGGGTACTATGGTTTTAAAGGCCTTCTCTCGTTCAAGCGCCCGTGCTTGGCGTTGCGCGCGTTCTTCGGCGATGGTGTACACGAGATGCTCTTCGTTGCGGCGCCTTTCGCGATCGCGATCGAATACTGCATGCCACGATGCTGCCTTGCTTAGGAGTTTCTGACAGAGTTGTTCTTGTGCGACAGCGTCATGCTCAAGTTTTTTGCCGCGCTGTTCAAGATCTCTGATGTTTTCTTCAAGAATAACTTCACGCTCGCGTTCGCTGATGATATCGGCGTGCACATCGGCAAGGAAGTATTTTTTGAAAATGTAGCCAGAGAGTGCGAGGAGCGCAGCGAGGTTGATAATCCTGAAAAATATGCTGACAATTGTTTCATCGAACATGGCCCATCCTTCTCACTATGAGTCGCGCAACTTCTTCTGCCGTTGCGCCCCCCCCTCCGGCCTTGTGCTCAGGCTCGGTGGTAGTGCTGAGTTCGACCGACCTTGTCGGCATAGGTTCTTCGACGGGTGCTACGGTGGGAACGCGGCTGGCGCATGCCTCTTCGTAGGTGAGCCACGCTTTCTTGAGAGCTTCCTGTCGCACGCGATTGTCCTCCGTGTACCGTTTTACAAGATCGCGCTGCTCCGCACGATGCGCATCCTCGCGCTCGAGGGCACCGATTGACGGGCTCACGAGAAGGTGGCGCACAATAAGGTATGCAACGAGGAAATTGAAGACCTGTACAAGAAGTGTCAGATTAATCGACGTAACCATCGTTGCACCACCGTGTTGCCTTAAGCGAAAATCCAGCCGGCGAGCCAAACAAGTGCGATGGAAACGAGAAAGGCATAAATTGCCGCTGCCTCGACGAGACCCATAGCTATGAGCATGGTTGTTCGTATCTGACTCGCACTTTCTGGGTATCTACCAATGTTTTCGCACGCCTTCATAGCGATGAGACCCTGCCCAATGGCCGGTCCGACCGCACCCAAACCCATAGTTACAGCGGCGCCGACGCACGCGGCTGCTTTAGCAATAACAATCCCTTCCATGGCGACCCCTTATCATGATGACCTCTGAGCGGGTTACAATGCCAATATCTCCATTCTCGTGTGACGTTGCTGAGGCGATACGCCACCCTTATGTCCTCTTATGATACTACGTGGTAGTTGCAAAAACAAATAGGTTGCCTTTGCTTCGTGTACTTCTGTTCTGTACAGCCATAGTTACGAATATTATTGATGGCTGGCGCACGACAATTTTTGCATATTTTATAATTATATTGAACTTTCTGATTGATTATTTGTATTATTTTCATGGAATCTTGTTGCTCGTGAAGTTTTCTGAGTTGGAGTAGGGTGTCTGTGGAATGTGGTCAGTTTGCTCATGGGGTTGTGCTATGAGAATTTTTGCTTCGTCCTCTCTGGTGGCTGTTTTTGTGTTTATGCTGATGACTACGCCTGCGTGGTGTACAAATTCTATGAAAATCATAAATGAAACCGATCATGAAATCGCCGTACGATTTTTGTACCTTAATCTTCTTTTCCAGACGAAAGAATCGAAATCAACCTTAATAGGACCCCATAAAACCGAGGTGTACACAACGGGGTGGACGATGAAGGGTATAAAAATTGAAACTATCGGATTTTCGGGCGGGAAGTCTCTAGTGGGGCCGTCTGATATTTGGGGCGTGGCGCGTGTTGGCGATATTACCTGGGTGCTCTCGGAGGACAAGAGGTTTTCTGTTGTTAAGTTTACCCTCGAACAAAAGCCCGTTGCTGTTTATTCGAGCGGTGTTGTTTGGCGATCAGCGTGGCTATCTAGTAGTGATGGTACGTCGCTGCACGCCGATAGGCCAAACATTGTTCAGATTTCTGATGAAACGTGGCCTAAAAGATTAAGCTAGCAAAAAAGCAAGGGTCACCTTTCAGTAACCCTTGGGTTCATGATGTCGTTGGAGCCTTTGAAAGGATGGCTGGCGACAAAATTGTGGAGCTGGGGGCTTACGATCAGGATCGCTTGGTTCCCGCGCTCTTTGTGCAGTCGGACACGAGTTTGATTGGAGCTTATGTGTTGGAATTTGGAAAAACGGAGGTTGGCAAATCTCATTTTCAGTCATTAAAAAGGCTTCCGGAATATCTTGGCGGCGATGTTGGTCGCTATGTGTATGTGACGGGCAATGATAAAGATACTCGTAGTGCCTACCTTTTCATAATCGAAATGGGGTCTCGAGCTCCGTGCGGTCCCTGGGGGAACCGTACTCCTGCCTTTGATGGTAATGACAAAGTCATAAGAAAAATTAAACTCTATGAGCATTCAAAGCAATTCATGCATCCGGGTGGCATGGATATTTGCGGAAAATATCTTGTTATTCCCACCGAAAATGAAAAAGCTCATATAGATTTCTACGATATATCCGATCCAAAAAATCCAAGTTTGCTTGAAAAAGCTTCGTTTAAGAGTTCTTCTTGGTCGTGTATGGCGTGTGCTTTGGCTCGCCTTGCTGACGGTCATTATCTTCTTTGTGGCATACGCTCTGGCGGTGAGCTTTTTTTTCACTACTCAAAGACTATTAGGCTCGAGGATGGCTTTTTTAGTGAACCAACAGCGGTTGTGAGTAAGGCATCTGATGCGAGTGCCGTTGCTTACAATTTGAGTAGAGGCTACCAAAATATCAACTTTGTTACTTCCGACGACGGAATTCTGTTTATGGTTGGTACTCAAAATACCGCGGAAGCGGCGCCCGTTTTTAACGGTGACGATTATGCCGATCTTGCCATTGTTGAATACGATCCTGCCGTTCTTGCCAAAATCAATGATGCGATGGCTAATAAGCGCCAACGTCCTAATCTGAAGGGGCCCGCAATCGCTGTGCGTCTTCTTCGCCAAAAACACATGTTTTGCCAGCACAGTATGTGCAACTTTAATGCTGGCGCCACACTTTATACGCCCAATGAAAAGAGCATGTCAATGTATAGTATACATCACTGGTTGAGTGGCGGTAATCCACCCATTGTTCGTATGGGGGTCTTTCAGTAAACTGTGTCGTGGTTTACGATGTGATGGGTGACGAGGGCCTGTCAACAGGGCCTAGAGTTTTTTTGGCGATTATTTAATCTGGTTTTCTGCACGTGAGCGAGCAAGGTTTAGTCGCTGACACGCTCGCTCACGTGACTGTTGTGTTGGCAAGGGTCCTTGTCTGTCGTCATTACACGGCTGTTGTTGTTGTTTATTGAAAGGATGGGTTTTGTTGTGCCCAAAAAAATTCGCTTGGATCTTCTTGTGCGTGAGCGGTTTCCTTCGCATTCGCGTGAGCAGATTCAAAGTTGGATTATGTGCGGCTCCGTAAGGGTTAATGGGGTAGTTGTGAATAAGGCTGGGACGTTTATTGGTCACGACGTTTGTCTTGAAGTTGTTGACAGTAGCCCACGCTACGTGAGTCGTGCCGGGTTCAAACTCGAGCATGCTCTGCAGTACTTTGCGCTCGATGTCCGTGGACTTATTGCGCTCGATGCTGGCATTTCGACGGGTGGATTCACCGATTGTTTGTTGCAGGCAGGCGCCCGAAGGGTCTATGGCATCGATGTTGGTTATGCACAGGTTCACGAAAAAGTTCTCCGTGACGAGCGTGTTGTGGTTCGTGAGCGTACGAATTTGCGTTACGTTCGTGATGCCGACATTGGAGAAAGCGTTGATCTCGTGACGCTCGATCTTTCCTTTATCTCGCTCCTTAAGGTAATGGATGCCGTTTGCTCAGTTCTCCGACAGGATGGTTTTCTCGTCGCACTCATCAAGCCGCAGTTTGAAGCACAGCGCCATGAAGTTGGTCGTGGCGGTATTGTGAGAGACCCGACAGTTCATAAAGCTGTTATTGGGCGTGTGTGTTCTGGTTTGGTTTCCTGTGGCTTTATGGTGCACGGCGTAACGCAGTCCCCCCTTGCCGGCGGTTCTGGAAATATCGAGTTTTTCGTCATGTGTTCTCGGTGTTGATGAGTGGCGTTTGTGTACATCGTGGCAGCACATTTTCAATTTTCTTTTTTTATTCACTATCATCATCTTATTTTTCCCCTTTTGACAGCAAGCGTTGTTTCGCCTACCATTGCATCACTGTAGTAGGCGCGTTGTGTGCGTCTGCAGTGTGACGGTAGTATGGCGGTCTATGAGTCGCTCCTTCGTTGTGCTTGTTGTGTGATGCATTGTATGGTGCGAGGATTTTCTATGATACACCGTGTAAGATTGTGGTCCGCAACTTTTGTGGTTGCTCTTTTTTTATGTTCGTCTGCGTGTGCCAGTTTCGCTGGCATTTTTGATAAGGCATGCGGCGCTTGCCGTGGTGCAGCCTCTTTTGTGAGCGGATGTACGCGGACGTCATGTTCGTATGCAAGGAAGTTTCCCGGCCGCACCGCCGCAGCCACTGCAACCGTTCTTGCGGGCCTTTATGTTTTGAGGCGCTTGTGGGGAGCGGGTGACGTTGGTGGTGCTTATCGTGGGCGTCCTTCTCGTCCTGGTCCTTCGGTGTCTCCTGTTGCTCCGGTGGTACCACAAGAGGTTCCACGGGTGCGTCGGCGTGCTCTTTCTTGTCCCTCTGGCTCGTTTGCGACCCAGCATGTTGATCCTCGTGCCATGGGTTCTTCCGTGGATCAGCCGTCGGTTTCTGCTGATCCCGTTCCTTGTGTGTCACGGCGTGTCTCTCCGTCTCCGTCTCCGTCAGGTACTGAGCAATCCGTGGCTGTTGTGCGTGACGAAGGTGGTTTTACGGACAGCCCTGCGACTGTCTCGCATGTTGAAAGTGAGCCCCGCGTTTCAGATGTAGCCGTGGATAGTGTTCTTGGAGAGCGGTCCGACGGTAAAGATATGCATTCTTCTACGTGCGTTGATGTTTCTCGCGAATTTCGCCGTGTCTCAAGCGTTGAAAATAGCGCTCGGTTTTCTTTTCTTCATGAACAAATTCAGAACAACCTTCGTGGGCTCGCGCGCAATCTTGCTTGTCTGAGGTCGCGCCTTCAGCGCAGTCAGCGTTATCAGATTGCCGCCGGTGGCCAGCGTTGTGGGGCGCGTCGTGGTAAAGCTTTGTGCGAACCTCGTGTTGCTGACGCTTCCCTTGCTGTTCCGTCGGTGGTGTGTTCCCAGGTGGTGCCGGTGAGTTCCATCGCGCCGGGCGACGGTATTTGCCGAATTCCACCTGTCGATTGTGTCGATTGTAATGATTCGCGCGATCTCGGCGTAGAGCACCCTCCCGTTGCCCAACGTAGCAACGTTACCGATGCACCGATGGGTTCCATCGCGCCGGGTGACGGTGTTGACCAAATTTCCCCTGTCGGTTGTAATGATTCGCGCGATGTCATCGTAGAGTACCCTCCCGTTGCCCAACGTAGCAACGTTACCGATGCACCGCGCGATAGTGAGCAACCAACGCACTGCATGGACGTTGTTGAGCCGTGCCTCGAGCTCCAACCTGTGATGGGTGTTTCAGTTGTTGGGCCCTGTGTTACGTGTCCTGCTGTCGATTGTGTCGATTGTAATGATTCGCGCGATCTCGGCGTAGAGCACCCTCCCGTTGCCCAACGTAGCAACGTTACCGATGCACCGCGCGATAGTGAGCAACCAACGCACTGCATGGACGTTGTTGAGCCGTGCCTCGAGCTCCAACCTGTGATGGGCGTTTCAGTTGTTGGGCCCTGTGTTACGTGTCCTGATGCCGGCGTGATTGGCTCGCCTTTCGGTGATGGAGCGGTTGTTCCTTCAGGCGCAGTGGTCTTTCCAGCGCTGCCTGTTGTTGCATCTTCCGGCTCATGGCGATTGTCGGCGTTGCCGGTTCGAGCGTTTGTTGGTGTTCGGCGCCTTGCGCCTGTTGTGCGCTCCTTCGTCGACCCCGTTGTGTCATTTTTTAGTGCTCGTGCTCCAGTTTCTTGGGTTTTTAGGACAGCCTCCGTCCGTGATGTTTCTCAGCTATCTGCTCAGCCTCGTGACGATGATGATGTTCCCCTCGTGCGTAACCATCGAGTGGCGCGTTCCTTGTGCGGTTCTGCTGATTCCTCCAGGGAGTCGTCAGAAAGGCGCATCGTTGCATCAGATGTTTCCAAGATGATGACTGAAGTTTCCGTTCCTGTGAATGCTCGCATAGCACGTACTGCTGCCTGCTGTGGTGATATTTCAGCTAACCGGAGCATTCGTGGTGATGTTCCTTTGGGTATGCCGTCGCGCTTTGTGCGCGTTCCTTTTGTTGTTTCAGGCCTGTATTGTGACCGTCACTTTTCTATTCCTGGTGTCATTACCGTCCCCGTTGATTGTCCCCGTCAGCGTTGTTTAAATGGTGATGGAGCAGGGAGTGGGGTGGACTCAAATTTGTGTTCTTTGTCTCATGCTCCGGGTACTTTTCCGCTCCTTTTTGTGCCAACGCTCGGCAGTGTACGTGTTGTGCCAGAAGTTCGTCCTTCTTTTATCGCCGATGGCGTTTCTCACGGTGGAGGTCGTTCGGCGACGCGTTTTGTGTGCGATGATGCTGGTGCCATGGACAGTGCCGGCGTCGATCCATCCTGCGGAGGCGATCATCGTATAACAATTGTTCGTGGTCCGCTCATGATATCGTCCGTCGGACATTCCTCCGATGCTCGCGTCGGCGTTCTTGGCGATTCGCCGGTGGTCCTTGCTGTTTCTGGTGCTCGCGATGATGAACAACGTGACGAGGTTGGGCGAGTTTCTCCCCGTGTTTCCACGGCGGCTGAGCATGCCCCGTCTTTGCCGGGGAGAATCTGGTCTGTTGCTGGGGCTTCTTGGGGTGCGGCGCGTTCTGCCGCTCGTTTTGCTTATGCGAGAGTGCCTCGCTTGTGGCCTTCTTCACGCACGCGTGAGCGTGAGGGCGCTGTCTAACTTTGTTATGGGAACGTTAACTATTACAGAAAACCGGACGTTATCGTCCGGTTTTCTGTAGTTTTGTTTGCTGTTTCTTGTCTTCATCAGCTTATGTCGACATCGATGGGGCCTTCTTCGCGATCTGCTGAGCCTTCATCGTTTCTTTGGTCTTTTTCGCCGTGCTCGTGAGGTTCCGATGGTCCTTGCTCGCTTTTTTGTTTGTAGAGAAATTCGGCTATTTTATGCGCTGAATTGAGGAGTTCGTCTGTTGCTCCTTGAATTTCCTCGCCCGTTGCATCATTTTTCCCAAGCGTCGCGCGTGCCTTTTCGATGGCCTCTTCTGCTTTCTTGATGTCAGAGGCTTCTATTTTTTCTTTATTTTCTCGTATTGTTTTTTCTGTTTCCATAATTATTGAATCGAGTCTGTTGCGTTTTTCTACAGCTTCCCGACTCTTTTTGTCTTCGGCTTCGTGTTCCTTGGCCTCATTGACCATGTGTTTGATCTCTTCTTCCGAGAGGCCGCTGCTGCTTGTTATGGTGATTTTTTGTTCTTTGCCGGTTGCTTTATCTTTGGCGGAGACGTTGACGATGCCGTTGGCATCTATGTTGAAGATTACTTCTATTTGCGGTACGCCGCGTGGTGCTGACGGGATGCCGTCGAGCCTAAATTGTCCCAAGAATTTGTTGTCCCTGACGAATTCGCGCTCTCCCTGGTAGACGCAAATGTCAACGGCGTTCTGATTGTTTTCGGCTGTTGAAAAAACTTGGGACTTCTTTGTTGGTATCGTGGTGTTACGCTCAATGAGTTTGGTAAAGACGCCGCCCAGTGTTTCAATGCCCAGTGACAATGGTGTTACGTCAAGCAGGAGTACATCAGTGACGGTTCCTGCCAAGACGCCTCCTTGAATAGCCGCTCCCAAGGCCACAACTTCGTCGGCGTTAACTGATTTGCTCGGTTCTTTGCCGAAGAATTCTTTGACGAGGACCTGAACTTTGGGGATGCGTGTCGACCCGCCGACTAAAACAACTTCGTCAATGGCGCTCTTGTCAACTTTGGCATCTGCCATCGCGCGTTTGCATGGCTCAAGGAGGCGTTTGAAGATATCTTCGCAGAGCGCCTCGAGCTTGGCTCGCGAGAACTTCATGATGAGGTGCTTTGGTCCCGATGCGTCTGCTGTTATGTAAGGTAGATTAATTTCAGTCTCATGCATGGTCGACAGTTCTTGCTTAGCCTTTTCTGCTGATTCCTTGAGTCGTTGGAGGGCCATGACATCGTTACGCAGATTGACGCCGTTGCTTTTTCTGAATTCATTGACGATATAGTCGACGATGATAGTGTCAATGTCATCGCCACCCAGATGGGTGTCGCCGTTGGTTGATTTCACTTCTATGACGCCGTTGTTGACATCGAGGATTGAAATGTCGAACGTACCGCCGCCGAAGTCAAAGACGGCGATGGTCCCGCTCTTTTTTTTGTCAAAGCCGTACGCCAGCGCCGCGGCGGTGGGCTCATTTATGATTCGTTTTACCTCGAGTCCGGCTATCTTTCCAGCGTCCTTGGTTGCCTGTCTCTGTGAATCGTTGAAGTAGGCTGGTACGGTTATTACCGCTTCGGTGACCGCCGTTCCCAGATAATCCTCGGCTGTTTGTTTGAGTTGACCGAGGATTGCGGCTGAAATTTCCTGTGGGCTGTATTCTTTGCCTTGAGCTTCTATGTTAACGTCGCCGTTGCTGCGTCGTACTACTTTGTAGGGGATATTTTTGAGTTCATCCTGAACTTCTTCGTACTTGTGGCCGATAAAGCGCTTGACCGAGTATATGGTGTTTTCCGGATTTGTCACCGCCTGTCTCTTGGCAAGTATCCCGACAAGCCTTTTTCCATCTTTGGTGAATGCCACGACTGACGGTGTCAGGTTTGAGCCTTCTTTGTTAGGAATGACCTTCGCTGACCCGCCTTCTAAGACTGCGACGACCGAGTTTGTTGTTCCTAGGTCGATACCTATTATTTTTTTCATGTTTTTTCCCTCTAAGTTCCCAGCTTTTGCCCTTCTTTTACCGTGTTGCCCTTACTATATCATACTCATATTTCACACTCAAGTTTTTTATCATTGAACGACTAAAAAAGTCTTAGTCCCCTTGACTAAGGCATATCGCGATATTTGGATGATTGAATGGGCTTGACGAGGTGGTCTTGCGCGAAGGAATTTCTTTGTCGCATAATTTTCAGCGCCCCTTCATCATCTTTAAATTAGGATCTTTCCCTCTCTTTCTTGTGTGCTGTGGTATGTGATGTAGTGTTGAGTTAGTTAGAGCCTTTACCCCTCACCCCCCTTCTTCCCCGCCCCTCCCCCTTTTCCTTGCCATGATTATGGGGGGTTCAGGGCCAGGCCCGCCCAATCTTCTTTCTTCGCCGCTTCAGCCCCTGGCTTTTACGCAACGACCAGCCGTTCCGTTATCACCAGTCGTTCAACCAAACGTACGTCACAAAAACATTGAGCGGAAACGAACCACTCAACGTTAACCTGGCAAGGGATAATGGATCAGAGACAAAGCCGATTTGCAATCTGATTTTCAATAAACAAAGCCGAGTTTTCAAAAGTCAACATCAAAAGTCAACAATTGCAATTAGATGATAAAAATGCTACCCTTAAGATAAGAGGACGAATAAAACGGCGTCTTTCCCAAGAAATCGTGACGTCGCGTGACGTCACGCAAGGAGAAGGAGGAGAAATGATGGAAGCAACAGGCGTGAAAAAAGCGGGAACAAAGTGCACGAGAAAGGGTATAATCGCTCTCTGTGCTGAACGCACCTGCATGCGAAAAAAAGCTTTAGTGCTCGGTGCGACACTCGCAATCACGACAGCGGCCCTATTCGAGGTTTTGTGCCAGGAGGATAGCCTGCGTCCACCCATCGGCGGTTTTGGCACGTATGTTACCCTTTTTCCTGGCCCCCAGAGCGGTAACACGGCTGACCTTGGCGTTAATACGCCCCTGTTTGCTGCGGCACGGGACAATGATCTCAGGGGGGTCACGGCTCTTCTTGCCGCCGGAAATGACCCCAACGTCATGACGCCTGACTCCTTCAGCGTTCTCGGGGGCACTCCTCTCCACGTTGCAATTCGCAGGGTCGCAGCAGATGACGCGTCCGTCAAGATCGTCAAGGCCCTTATCGAGGCCGGGGCCAAAGTGAATGCTCGCGACAGACTCGGCCGCACGCCGCTCCACTATATCAGCTTTATTACCAATGTTGACATTAGAAATAGAATACTCGCTCTTCTCATGAAAGCCGGTGCTGATTGGAACGTCGTTGACGTGGAGGGAGACACGCCGATTCATCTCACTATCGACACACTCCTGGTCGACCCTGGCTGGTACCCTCATATTTTCAAAGAGTACGGAGAAAAAATCAACCCCGTGGTCAACCCCATCGACAAGAAGACGGCCGTCAACTACGCGCGAGACCGCAGCTTCATGGATGTCGTCAAAGTCCTCTGCGAACAGAAAAAGTGGAGGAAGTACTGCTCTGACGATGACTGCAAAGGATATCTCAGCGACACATGGAAAAGCGTCCCAGTACGATCCGCCAACGAGTGACGAGTTTTAATCGACTTTACGGCTCTCGGTGTGTTTCTGGTAATTTATGGTTTTTTTGTGTTTCTGGTATTCACGATCTAGGTGTTTTCTGGTAGACTAGGAAACGTCCGCTATGGAGCTTTCTCTCCCGGTGGGTTCTTTCTATCACGAGGAAAGGGTGGCACGTGTTTTCTCTTGACGAAAAAGTAGTCTACCCCGGCCACGGCGTGGCCCAGATAAGCCGCATCGTTGAAAGAAATGTCGGTGGGTGCAGCACGAGGTACTACGAGCTCACCATGGTCAGCACACGCATGACGGTTCTTGTCCCCGTCGAAAGTCTCTCACAGACAGGCATACGAAATCTTAGCAGCACACAAAGCATCGAAGACATGTTCAGGACACTCGAGACAAGCAGCCCGAAAAGATACGAAGGCACTGGAGGGATGGCCAACTGGAGCAAAAAGAACAAAGCGTACCAATGTGCGATAAGAACTGGTGCCCTGGATGCTGTGTGCAAAATCTACAGCGAACTTATATGCACGGCTGATCAGAAGGAGCTCTCATTTGGCGAAAAAACACTTCTTCACAAGACTGAGAATCTGCTTGTCGAGGAAATAGCAGTTGCGACACAAGCGTCAGCAGAGAAAGTCAGGACGCGTCTTCGATCGGCAGTCCGCCACGTATCAATGTAACGATGTAACCATGAATCAGCAAGAAACACGCAACGAAGTGGCACGCGCGGTGTGCAATAGAAGGGTGCTTATCATATACGGTCCCACTGGTGTTGGCAAGAGTGCGCTCGCCGACACCCTTGCGCGGCTTGTTCCGTCAGAGATAATCAACGCCGATGTTGGGCAGTGTTACAGCTGCGTAAGCATAGGAACGGCGAAGCCTCCATGGCGCGAAGACACGGTGAGGCACCACCTTTTTGACATCATCGACGAGCCGCGCGACCTTACGGTCATCGCGTACCGCAGGCTTCTTCTAGCTACTATCAAAAAAGTAACTGATCGTGGAAAGCTCGCGCTCATTGTCGGCGGATCGGGATTTTATATCAGATCGCTCTTTTTTGTTGCCAAAGCTCCCGGAATATTACCCCTGGCTCCTCTGTCTCCGAGGGTGCTCCCAGATCTCGAACCAAACATTGTCTCCAAGGCCGCGCGCGAAAGCATCAGGAAAAACGTGGCGGAAAAAAATCTCGCCACGTGGCGCATGCTCGACGAAATCGACCCCGAACGCGCTGCTGTCCTTCATCCCAACGACACATATCGCGTTGAACGCGCACTCTCCCTGTGGCGACAAACCGGCACAAGGCCTTCCCTTTTCAAGGACGTCTATGAGCCGATGTTCGACACATCAATCTCGCTTCTCTGGGTCGACCGCGACACCCGCGATCTCAGAGACCGTATAGACGCACGTGTCACGCAGATGCTCGAGTCGGGCTGGATTGAAGAGTGCCGCAAACTATCCGGTGGGACCTGGGAAACATACCTTCGAAGCAAGGGCCTCATCGGCTACCGCCAGGTCTTCGACGTTATTGCCGGCGCGCTCGACCTGGCGAGTGCAAGGGATGCCATCCGGCAGGAAACATATGCGTACTCAAAGAGGCAGAGAACATTCTGGAGAAAACTTTCGCGCGAGCTCGCCGCCCTTGCAAGGCACGATGTGAATATCGGCACCAGCGAGGTTAACCTAACTGTCAGCGACGCGGGCGAGCGTGTCGTCAATCTTTTTAAGGAGCTTGGGGCAGGAAGCGTTCCCTTGACTCCCCCGGTTGCCGCTCCGGAACGTGCGAGGCAGGTGTGATTGTACGAATTATTACCAAACTTCGTGATACTCTTAAAGACAGGCTCACAAAGAACCAGGAGCACGACGAGCGTCTCCGGCTAGCGAGTTGGCTTGTCGTGGCTGCCATCACTATCGGCGCCACGTGTTTTGTCGCAGGCTACTTTTGGGGCAAGGGGTCAAGCGCTATTCAGTGGTCGGCCGGTATTAGTCGCGAAGCCTTTGCTGACCAAATTTACAACAGTCTTCTCCTAACGATCGCTGATACCGAGGAAGGTGAGGATGGTGGTGAAGGCGAAAAAGAAACTGCGACCGAGTCAGCCGTTGGGTCAGCGGAATCGGCGGAATCAGAATCCGAATCCGAAACCGAAACGTCTGATTCATCAGATCCCGACGAATTCGAGGACGATGGGGGAGATCAGGAAGGAGTCGGCGGTGGAGACGGTGGAGTGGTGCGGAACCTGCCACGTACTCGGCCCGTACTCGCCCAGCTCGCCGGTTTTTCGAAACGCACGAGTGCCGAGGCGCTTGCTGCACGTGTTACGTTACGCAAAGTGCCTGTCGCCATAAGAGATCGTACGAGCATTACAGCATCGGGAAAACGCGCTGTTTGGTACCAGGTCGTTACGGGTGCATACAAAGATCGGCGTGCACTAAATTCAGCAATTGCTATAATTAAAGAAGAGGAACGGCTGCGCGATGTGCGCATTGTCGAATGTTAGCGGCGTTGGGGAGTGCCGAGGCAGCGTGGAGTCCGGTGTGGTCTTCGCTGACGCGTCGCACAACGAGTAGAAGGACACGTGTCGTGATCATTGCCATACGGAAATACATACAGGGACCAGCGTTTAAAGTCGTACTCTGGGTAGCGCTCATGTCGGTTATTTTCTTTTGGGGCGGACCAAGTCTCTTTCGCCAAGCGACGAGGCGTGGGTTTGGCGGCCGAGGAGGACACGAGGGTCCCGCTGCGGCGACAGTCAATGGACAAGAAATCGAACATGACCAATATATGCGTGCCCTTCAGGTACAGCAAGACTTCATACATCGCGTGAGACTCCAGTATGGTCAGTACGCCGAGCTTCTCATGCGCGCTTCGGGCATGGCCACCGATCCCAAAGTTATGGCCATACAAACACTTGTTCGCGACAAGCTCGTCGACCAAGCAGCCGCAACGATGGGCATAAAGCTCACGCCAGAATGCATTGCGGCAAGGCTTGAGCACCCCGACGTTGTGCGCCGCCAGCTCTCACGAATTATCCCAGCTGATATTATGGACTCCTCAGGAGGTCTCAATCGCTATCTTCAACGTACCAACATATCGCACGACGAGCTCAACGAACTCATTGGCGTGTCGTTGGGACGCGATCTCTGCCTTGATCTTATTGGCGTAGCGTCGTACGTTCCGGCGTACGCAATGAGGGAGCGGTTCCAAAAGAGCGAAAGCAAGAAGCAATATTCTGTGCTTACGCTCAATTTCGATTCCGTTCTCGCCAAGGAAAAAGAAAAACCCGTCAGCGACGAGACGCTTAAGAGCTTCTTTAAAACTCACAATAGAGAATCGAGAAGGTATTGGAAGCCCGAAGAACGCATGGCGCGGACGATTACCTTCGATGCCAAAAACTATGGGATCGTTGTCGGCAACGAAGAGCTCGAGGCTTATTATGAGGAGCACCGCGACAAGAAGTTTATGACAAAACCTGTGAGTCTCCAGGTGCGCACCATTGTGCTCAAGAACGACGGTAATGCTGAGGCAGCCAGAGTCGCCGCCGATAAGCTTCGTGCCGAGCTTGTCGCCAAGCCCGAGATTTTCGCGCAGAAGGCCAAAGAACTTTCCATCGACAAAGAATCGGGCAAGGAGGGCGGCCTCATGCCATTTTTCTCATGGGGGACAAAAAACAAAGCATTTGAGCAGGCAGCCTTTCTTCTCAAAAATGATGGCGACATTTCTGAGCCCGTTGTTACTGACCGTGGCATTGAAATCATAGAACGCGTTGCCAGAAAGCCGGCCGAGAACAAGCCGCTTGAAGTCGTCAAGGGAGAGGTAGAAGAAACAATTCGCAAGCAGAAATTTAAGGACCAGTGTTCAGAGGCGCTTCACGAACTTCTTGCCGTACCCGAGGAGGAGGGAGTTTCTTTCGAGCCCAAGCTCGCTGCCTTTTCTTCCGAGCACAAGGGTGTCGCGGGCACAACGACCGTGAATGCCACTGAAGAAACAAAACTCGCCAAGGCAATTTTCTCCCTTCGCGGTCCAGGAACTCCCCATTATGTCTTTTCCCCCGATGGCAGCACCGCCACGGTCGTCGTGCTCACCGGGATACGAGGTAGCGTGGAAGAGCCATTTGAAGCAGTGAAGAAACGGGTTGCTGACGATTACCATCAAGATCGTGCTGCAAGGGAATTTGCACAACTGCTTAAAGACGCAGCAGCAAAGGCGACTTCATCGACGCTTGAAGACATAGCCAAGGGCTTGGAGGGTGCGACGATTCAAAAGACACAGTTTGTCAACAGGCCCGGCGACAAAGATTTTTTGGAGCTAGAGAAAAAAGGTATACCTGCAGAGGTCTTTCTTGCGCTCAGTAGAGTCGGTAGTGTTGGCGTATACAACGGGACAACGACAGGATATGTCGTTCGCGTTGACGCCATCGAGGCATTTGATCAAAATTCCTTCGAAAAGGAAAAGGATGAAATAGCGCGGCGTCTTGATGCCGAATACTTTGAAGGCATGATCGAAGGCTTTGTTGCGTCACTCTACAGAAATGCTACAATAAAAATGGGTGCGCCTGAACTTGAAAGCGAGCCCGAGGGGGATTACGAAGGGACTGATGACTACGAATAAAAATTTATTTCTATAAGCGGGATGTATGAAACAAAAGGACGGCGCTGAATCCGGCAAGGATCAGAACAAAAAGGTGCTAGGTGAAGCTGGTGCCCAACCAGGCAAACTTAAGGTGCTTGAGGCAACGCTCTCACAGATTGACAAGCAGTACGGCAACGGCGCTGTCATGAGACTCGGGCAGGTGGGTATCAAGAAAGTCGACGCGATATCAAGCGGGTCGATACTTATTGATCAGGCGATAGGCGTCGGCGGGTTTCCCATCGGGAGAATAGTCGAAATTTATGGCCCAGAAGCCTCGGGCAAGACGACGCTCGCGCTCCACGCCATAGCGCAATCACAGATCAACGGCGGTATCTGCGCCTTCATCGACGCAGAGCACGCTCTCGATCCCGTGTATGCCAGCAATATTGGCGTCAAGGTCGACGAACTCATCATCTCACAACCTGATTACGGCGAACAGGCACTCGATATTACGGAAATGCTCGTACGCTCAGGCGCTGTCGACATTGTCGTCATAGACTCCGTGGCAGCACTCGTTCCCAAGGCTGAGCTCGAAGGTGACATGGGCGACACGCACGTAGGCCTTCAGGCGCGCCTCATGTCGCAGGCTCTCAGGAAGCTCACGCCTGTTGTGCACAAGTCGAAGGCGATTCTCATTTTCATCAATCAGATCAGACATAACATCAGCGCAATGCCGTATGCCAATAAAGAGGTAACGACGGGTGGCAACGCACTCAAGTTTTATGCTTCGCTGCGACTCGATGTGCGCAAAATAGCAAGCCTCAAGAAGAACGACGCTCATATTGGTAATAGGCTCTCGATTAGGGTCGTCAAAAACAAAGTTGCGCCACCATTCAAGAGTGTCGAGCTCGACTTGCTCTTCAGTGAAGGAATTAGTAGAGAGCTCGATCTTCTCGATGCCTCCCTCCATTACAGCGTTGTCAGGCAAAATGGGGCGTGGTTTTCGTATAACGATGTAAACTTTGCCCAGGGGCGCGATCAAGCCCTCCAGTGTCTGAGGTCGGACAAAGCTCTCGCCGACTCCATCGCTGCAAGTGTTTATGCCTTACTTGCAACCGAAAGTCGTGGTAGCTGCTAGAGTCACATTTTATCGAAAGAGGTTCTAATCCATTGAAAGAAAAAAAGGACACGGCGCCGCTTATCAACGAGCAGATACACGCTCCGCGCGTGCAGCTCATCAACAGTCTTGGTGAGAATGTGGGTATCGTAAGCCGCAATGAAGCCATGAACATGGCTGAGGCGGCCGATCTCGATCTCGTCCTTCTTTCGCAAGCCGGACCAGGAGCCATCCCTGTCGTCAAGATCATGGACTTCGGTAAGGTGCTCTACGAAAAGAAAAAAAAGCAAGCCGAGGCCAAAAAAAAGCAAAAGATCATCCAAGTCAAGGAAGTAAAGATACGCCCCATCATAGCTGAGCATGACTACCAGACGAAACTTGGTCAGGTTATCACCTTCCTCAAAGAGGGTAAGCACGTCAAGATAACGGTATTCTTCCGCGGCCGCGAAAACATGTCAAAGCAGGAGCGTGGTTCGATGCTCTTTGAAAGAATTAATAAAACTTTCGAAGAAAACGAAATCCTCTCGTCCCTCGTTCAGGAACGCGATATCAACGTCGGACAAATTTGGTCGCGCGTGTACTACCTTAAGGATGCAGCAAAAGCAAGCGGCGTATAGTGGACACATGAAGGAAGACAAAGAACCATGCCAAAAATGAAAGCTCGATCAACGGTAAAAAAGCGCTTCCGACGCCTGAGCTCAGGACTCGTCAAGCGTGCCCACGCATACAGGCGTCACATGCTTACCAAAAAAACCACCAAGGTGAAGCGTAAGTTGCGCCAGGGAACGTATGTCAACACAACCGATGGGCGCAAGATAATACAACTGCTAGCTCATCGCTAAGAGAGCATCAAAGATCTAGTAAAAATTCGCGGGGACGTTCACCATGACACGTGTTAAACGCGGTATGATGACGAGGAAACGTCACAGCCGACTACTTAAAAAAACAAAGGGATTTTGGGGACAGCGTAAGAATGTCTTCAAGAGAGCAAAAGAGACGCTCACGAGAGCCATGGCATTCGCGACAAAGGGGCGCAAGCTCAGAAAACGCGACATGCGGGCGCTTTTCATAACACGCATCAATGCAGCAGCTGCCGAGAATGGCATGGCCTACAATACTTTCATGCACGGCCTCAAGGAAGCTCACATCGAGCTCAACAGGAAGATGCTCAGCCAGGTTGCAATTTTGGACCCAGCGGTTTTTACGCACCTTGTAAGTCTCGCTCGTCAGTGATTTTTGACATTGCTGGAAAGTTTCTTTTTACACAATGAGCCTCACGGTCCCCGGTGGTTCGAGGCCAAAAAAAGGTAATCTCATGGAGCCTTTGAGTGTCTTAGAAAAGAAGGTGGCTCTCCTTGTAGAGACCATCCAGAAGCTTAAGACTGAGAACGGCCATCTGGCCGAAGAAAATATGCGTCTGACTTCGCGACTCGCGCTCGCCGAGGATGCCGTGCAGCGCGATGCCCAGCGTTTTCAGGAGATAGATCAAGAAAAACTTCTTACTACGATGGTTGTTGATGACCTCATCAAGAGTATCGAGGAAGTTGTCGACGGCAAGGGAAGCGTGTAGCGGAGCACACTCATGGCGGAGTACACGGTAGCGATTTTCGGTGAGTCGTACACTCTGCGCTCAGACGAGTCCAGCGAGCGTCTCCTTGATGCCGTCTCCCTCGTCGATGAGACTATGAAGGAGGTAGCACGGAGTTCAACGCGCGATGTCAAAAGCATAGCGGTTCTTGCCGCCCTTCGCATCGCGTGTCAGGCCAATGAATCACGTGTGCACGTTGAGAGCTGTCGCGAGCTCGCTGTCTTTATCGACGACGAGCTGACACGGCTTGGTATGGCACCATTCGAGCTTTGATCTTGATTTTGACGAGGCAGCCATAACAAAGCGTTGTGGATGTCTCGTCAAGTACTGCTAATCAGACCCCTTCTTTCCCTGGTCGTACGACAGGAACCCAACTCTCCTCACAAGTCCCCACGGTGAACCATTTTGAGGCCGCCAGGCCCAAATCATGGTATACTCTAAACATCCGGGCATAGGCACGGAAGGAGTACTTCATGTTAAGGGTTCAGGATCAATGTTAGGAACAGAATGATTGTAGCGTTAGGAACACTTACCGTTGCCCTCGCAGCAACTTCGCTGTGGGTTTTTGCCATGCTCCATGTGCGGCGTCGCCTTGAGCAGGCTCAAAAAATTCTTGTGCAGGCGCAGGAGAGACTTAAGAATGCCCAGTGCGATATAGAGATAGAAAGACGTGAAGCCCTCCTTAAGGTCAAAGACGAGATCAATAGAAAAAGATCAGACTTTGAACAAGAGGTCAAAAAGGGACACACCGATCTTGACCGCCTTCACACTAAGCTCAACGAAAAATACGAAAATATAGAAAAGCGCGAAACAGCCATCGACAGTCTGCGCAACGAACTTCAACAAAAGGAACGTCGGCTCTCACGCATGGAAGACGCCCTTCGCGCCGATGAAGCACGTATAAAGGCAAAATCCGCCGATCTTATCAGCAAACTCGAACGTGCTAGTAATATCACACGTGACGATGCAAAGCACATGCTTCTAGAGTCACTTGAAGCGGAAGTCCGTCTTTCAAGTCAAAGATGGGTCCAGAAAGTAGAAGACGAGGCACGACAGGAAGCAAAAGAACGTGCGCTCTGCCATCTTGTCACTGCTATGCAACGATATGCTGCCGAACAAGTGGCCCCCCACTCGTCAAGTATTGTCAATCTTCCCAATGATGAGATGAAAGGTCGTATCATTGGCAAGGAGGGACGCAATATCAAAGCCCTTGAAATGGCGACGGGCATGGAGTTCATTATCGGCGAAACACCTGAACTTATAACAATTTCTGGCTTCAATCCCGTACGTCGCGAAATTGCACGACGCTCTCTTGAAAAATTAATCGCCGACGGCAGAATCAATCCGACGCGTATCGAAGAAATAGTCGGCCAGTGTGAAAAAGAACTCGACGAAGTTATTCGCGAGCACGGCAGAAAGGCTATCATGGCCGCCAACATGCGTGGCGTTCATGAAGAAATCGTGTCACTCCTTGGCAAACTCCATTTTAGAACAAGTTTCTCTCAAAACGTCCTTGAACACAGCAAGGAAGTTGGCCTCTTTTCGCGTATGATCGCCGAAGAACTCAAACTTGACGGTACCATAGCACAACGCGCCGGCCTTTTTCATGACATCGGAAAAGCAGTCTCAGCCGAACTCGAGGGACCTCATGCGATCCTTGGCAGCGAGGTTGCAAAACGTTGCGGTGAGGACGCCATTATTGTTAATGCTATAGCCGCCCACCATGAAGAAGTTTCATTCACGTCGCTCTATGCGCCCATTGTTGTTATCGCCGACACTATTTCGGCGTCGCGCCCCGGAGCCCGACGAGAAACGCTCACTGCATACTTGAAGCGCCTTGAGGCTCTTGAAGACATTGCCAACGGTTTCGATGGTGTCAAAAAGGCTTACGCCCTACAAGCGGGGCGCGAGATCCGCATCATTGTCGAAGAGGACAGACTCGATGACGAAAAATCCCTCGCTCTTGCCCGCGGTGTAGCGCGCAGAATCGAGGAAATCCTCTCCTTCCCAGGACAGATAAAGGTCAATGTGATTCGCGAAAAACGTTCAATAGAATATGCTCGATAATATGACTGATACCACATGTACATTTCTCATGGTCGGCGACGTTGTAGGCGTCGCCGGACGCATTATTTTACAAAGCACCATCGAGACACTCAAGAAGGAACATGCCGCCGATATTGTCATCATTAACGGCGAAAACAGTGCTCACGGTTCGGGAATAACACCATCAATAGTCGAATTCCTCAAAAACCTTGGCGCCGACGTCATAACATCAGGAAATCATATATGGCACAAGAGGGACATTGTGCCCTACATAACAACGCACACCGATCTTCTCAGGCCGGCAAACTATCCATCGGGAGTACCGGGTACCGGCATCACCATTATACGAAAGGCACGATTTGCCGCGGCTGTTGTGAATGTTGAAGGTAGGGTTTTTATGCGCGAAACGCTCGATTGTCCCTTCAGAACACTTGAAACACTTTTGACATTTCTTCGTGACAAAACAAAACTCGTGTTTGTCGACTTTCATGCCGAAGCAACGTCGGAAAAACAGGCGTTTGCGACCTATTTCGACGGCAAGGTAACGGCCGTCGTAGGAACCCATACCCACGTGCAGACAGCCGACGAGCGCATCTTGCCCAGCGGAACGGCATACATAACCGATGTCGGTATGGCCGGGGCGCAAAATTCGCTTCTCGGCATGCAAGCTCAGCCCATTATCCAACGCTTCCTTACTCAGATGCCCGTCAAGTTTTCTGTCGAACTTGCCCCCCCCTACTGCATGGGGGCGGTCGTCGTCAGGGCCGACATTTCAAGCGGAATGGCCCTTTCGATAAAAAGAATTTTTATCACGCGTGAAGGACCAGCGGCGCCAACAAGTGATGACTGCGATACCCTCGGGGGGTGGTAATTCATGATACAACCGCTCCTCCTTTACGCCCTCTTTGCTCTCGTTTTCCCCGTGTGCAAGATAGCCTTTGACAATTACATAGAACCGTTTTTTTTCACAGGGCTCTGTCTTTTGTGCGCCGGCATCGTACTTATTGTTTATCGATTTTTGACAGACAAAAGCAAACTCCGTGTTGGCAGGCAGCACCTTGTGCCGCTCCTCATCCTCGTGTTCTTTAACATCTACATAACGAGTGTGTGCGAGCGGTGGGGCCTTCAGCGCATGAGTGCCGTCAAAACATGCTTCATGTACAATTTATGCCCACTCTTTTCAGCACTTTTTTCCTACATTCTCCTTTCCGAACGCATGACGCGAAAAAAATGGCTCGGCTTTCTTGTAGCTTTTGCTGGATTTATCCCCTTTTTCATCGAAAAGTCGGCGACTGAAAGAGCAACCGGCGGACTCCTTGTCTTTTCTTGGGCCGAACTAGCGCTTGTAACGGCGGCGCTAGCAACGGTCGTCGGATGGATCGGTATGCGCAAACTTGTGCTACGTGGCTATTGTTCCATCGCTGCCAACGGCATAAGCATGCTCATCGGGTCCCTCCTTATCATGGCAACATCGTGTGCATGCGAATCATGGAACCCCTTCCCCGTACGCGATTGGAAACATGCCCTCGCGTGTGTAGCCATCATAACAACAGTTTCGTACATCATGGCCTACAACCTCTACGGCCGTCTTTTGCGAAGTTATACGGCAACATTCCTCACGGCTGTAGGTCTTTCAAGCCCCGTGTTTGCCGCTATTTTCGGTTGGTACTTTCTCGGTGAGCGCACAGGGACATCATTCTTTGTTTCCATGGTCTGCGTAACAGCCGGCATTTACCTTTTTTACCAAGAAGAACTTCGCACCGAGCACAGCAAACCAAAAAATGCCTAATTTATGATACGCGTCCTCATCCTCTATGCCCTCATAGCGAGCACATACACCGTCGGCAAGTTTGCCCTCGCCTATGCACAACCGATATTTCTCATAGGGGTGCGTATGATTCTCGGCGGGTCACTCCTTCTTGGCTACGTCGCATGTTCAATAACAAGGCGACCAAAGATCACGATGTTCGATTGGTCGCTCTTTGCGGGCGCCGCCTTTTTTCATGTTTATGCAAGCTTTATTCTTGAGTTCTGGTCACTCCAGTACGTAACGTCGGCAAAGGCCTCGTTCATGTACAACCTCTCTCCCTTCATTACGGCACTTCTAGCAGCTCTCTTTCTTCACGAACGCTTGACGAAGCGTAAATTCGTCGGTCTCATCGTTGGTTTTGTCGGAACACTGCCGATCCTCGTCGCAGGGATTCCCTATGCCGAAGTTGAAGCTGGTAAATTTCTCTTTTTCTCCGTTCCCGAGGTCGCCCTTCTGGGAGCTGTTATCACCTCATGCTGCGGCTGGATTATCGTCACTAAGCTCGTTGTAAAAAAGCACTACTCGCCTTTTTACGTCAACGGCGTAAGTATGCTCACCGGGGGAATCGGCGCCCTTGTAACGTCTATTATATGCGAAAAAAGACCCCTTCTTAAGTGCGTGCTACAACAAACGTATTCGTGGCAGGCAATGGGTACATTCACAAAAACGCTCTCTTGCCCCTCGTGGCCAAATTTTTTGATTCTTATCGCGTGCGTGGTCTTTTTAATACTTGTGGCAAATATTATTTTTTATAATTTTTACGCTCATCTTCTCAAAGAATATTCACCAACATTCATGGCTCTTGCCGGTCTTTCGTCACCTCTTTTTGCAGCTCTTTTTGGACTCGTCGCACTTGGCGAAACTGTTTCGTGGCATTTTTTTGCTTCGTGTGCACTTGTCATGGTCGGCACGTATATTTTTTATACTGATGAAAACGAGCATTACAGATAATTTTGCTACGTTCGCATAAAATCTTTATTAAAAATATTGACTTTTATAAATTGTTTTTTGTACAATCGTAATGACCCCATGAAAAACTGTGATGATGAGTTTTGAGAAAATGATACTTGGCAAAAAAGTTGGCGGTGGTCTTATGAAAAAAGATTTTATGGCTCCTTTTCTTTGTTTTGTAATTTCCATTAGTTCTTTCAATACCATCGGTAGGCTGCGATATCAAAAACTCAGCAGGCCATAGGAAGAGAAAGTTTCAAACAAAAAGGAGATTCGTATCATGAAGTATATTTTCGTCTTCATTACCGCCGCGGTGATTGCGTCCGGCTACACCTTGCCAGCGATGGCAGGGCACCACGGGGGAGTTCCCGCAGTCGGTCATGAACAGGTAATCCCAGCTCCTTCCGAAGGAGAAATCGGCGCCTATTTAGCTAAGCAACTCTTGCCGACCTTGCCTACGAGTCTTTACACAAAACTTGGCATAAAACCCAGTGTCAGAGGTTTCTCGTCTGAGGACGCTTTTTGGCGCGCAGTGGGTGAACGCGACATGAACCTGTATCGTGCCGTTGAGTTTGCACTCGAAAATGGCGCTAGGCTTCTGGAAGATTCTCATGAACTTATAAAATCGGTGCAAGGGAAGCTCAACGAAATCGGAAAGAAAGCCTTGTCCATAGATGTAAAAACAGACAAGTTGTATGCAGATGTTGATGAGAAATTTAGGAAACTAGCGAGTGACGAGAGAGAAGAAATATTGAAAATAGAAAATAAAATGATCGAGGAAATGATCGAGCCCATGAAAGAAAAGGAGCAAATCTCAACGCAACTGGACGATATTTTGCAGAAAATCGACGATATAAAACAAGGCAAAAAAACAGGAAACCTCGATCATCTCAATAAGAAACTCAGCAAGAAAACTGACGATATTTTGCAGAAAATCGACGATATAAAACAAGGCAAAAAAACAGGAAACCTCGATCATCTCAATAAGAAACTCAGCAAGAAAACTAAAGAGTTACAAAAAAAACTTTTAGAAATAACAAAAATCAACAACAAAGCCAAAGAGGACATCGATAGTATAAACCTAAAAAACGCGACTAAAAGAAAAGGAATATTGGACGGGTACGCGAAAAAACTGATATCAGCAAAGGAATTCGATGAAGGAAAGAGCAAAGAGTATCAAAAGTTCACTGAAGATGCCCTTTTCTTTGTGGACCACATCCAGAGGCTCGATTCAAATATGGAGGAGCTCGAAAAAATTGATAATGTGATATTTCACATCATGAGTAAAGAGATGGACCTTTTTGCCCGTGACTTTAAACGCAGCGGCGATACCTTAACAAGCGATTTTGAGAACGTAAAACAAAAATCTCTAAAGAAAGCAGCAGAACTTAACAAAGAGACGACAAAGATAGTTGCTGAAGTTGTTGCCCTTTTTGTAAGTGAGAATTTCGTCAACACGGCGAAGAGCCTTGCCGAGAAGGGTTATTTCTATTACGGCAGAAAACTGCTTTTCATGAACGAAAATCAATGGGAAGATGTACACAACATAGCCAGAAAAAGTCAGCCCCACGAAGCTTGATGGAAGGGCTGCGCTATTTTATATAAAATACGAATGGACCCGCTGCCTTTGTGGTGGCGGGCCGTGCGGTACAAGCGTGGACCACTTCAAAGGAAAGTTATGAAGAATACAGGAACTTTTTGCTCTGTGGCGATGGCGTTTATGGGATCTTGCGCGTTTTTTTACATACCGATGATACAAGGAGGAGCGGGTAATAGTGGTGTCTATGGCGGCGGCGCATACAATGCTTACCGTACCCCCTGGAACGCATCACATAAAAAACTGTGGGATGAAATAAATCAAACTATGACACCCGAAGATGCTCAGAAGTCTAAAGCGACGATAGAAAAGGCGGTGAATGAGAAAAATGCTGCGGAGCTTTCCCAGCTGCTCAATGAACACGATGTTCCCACTGACAATGAGAGGAGTATAAAAAGATTTATTGAGAAGGTACTCAATGCAGCTGCCTTTGCCTTCGTGAGCGATCAAACAGCATTCTACAATGGAGCTACTGAAATCCATGCCCTAGCCAAGAACTGGGCCAAAAAGATTTTCGAAATTCTCGAACACGCTAAAAGTACCACTGAACACGCCCCCCACCATCGAAAGCACGAGAGAACGCCCCAATCTTGAATCTTTGAGAAATATCAATGTGCCACGGCTAACATCTCACACGCGTGGTAATCGGTCGTGGCACCTGTTTTCGTCCTTCATGTATTCATTCCCAACGTGCTATGCTCGTCCTGAAGAGCATTCGTCCAGATGTTTCCACGATGGGGTGATATATGAAGAACCATTTAGAGAACTTTCGTACGTATCTTGTCACTGAGCGGCGCGCCGCACACAACACCGTTGCATCTTACTGTATCGACATTGAGCAGTGTGCAAGCTTTTTTGAAGGTTCACGGGTTGAAGATCTTACGGTAGACGATGTACGGGCATATTTAGCCAACGTCAAAAAAACAAACCCCTCATCGCGAACCATGGCGCGTAAGGTAGCTTCGCTGAAAGCCTTTTTCTCATATCTTGAACTTCGCCATGGGATAAAAAACATTGCACAAGCTCTCATCAGCCCTAAGCTCGATCAAAAATTGCCGCGATGCCTTTCTGAGGCAGAGGTTCGCGAACTCTTGCACGCGGCGGCCACCGATCACTCGTTTGCCGGCGCACGCAACCGCGTCATGCTCAGCCTTTTGTACGCTTCTGGCATGCGCATCAGCGAACTTGTTGGTCTGCGTGCCCAGTCGCTCAAGCCTGAGGCGGGTGTTATCGTCGTCGACGGCAAGGGCGGCAAGGAGCGCATGGTTCCCATCGCCAGCGAGGTCATGAAACTCCTCACCGATTATGTGGCTGTCATGAGTGAGCACGTAAAAGCTCAGCGCAGTACCGACAGACGTCGTGCCATCGGAGCTCGCACTGCCACGTGTCTTACTTCTTTTACGGACGGCAATCCTTATCTTTTTCCCGTTATGTACCATGGCTCGATAAAACCCATGACGCGACAGTCATGCTGGCTCATTATAAAAAATGTGTGGAAAAAAACAGGTATTGCCAAAAATGTTTCACCTCACGTGCTGAGGCACTCGTTTGCCACACACCTTCTTGAAAATGGTGCAGACATACGATCATTGCAGGTCCTCTTGGGCCATGAAAGCCTCGCTACGGTGCAGATATACACCCATGTCGATACTGCATATTTGCGCCGTGTTTACGATGCGAAACATCCGCGATCCTAACCCTCGATCATCCCCGGCGCTGGCCACACGTTTAAATTTTTCATAATGTGGCCTACAAATGTCTTTCGTGATTTGCTATTTTTACGTATGTGCTCGATTTTAATTATGCATGGAGCTCATCCATGAAACCACCATACTCCTGAGCGAAGGTTCTTTATGAAAAATCGGTTCGCGGTACATCAAAAGTCTCTCCTGGCAATTCTGTCGTCGATGCAGCCCGTATGCTCAAAGAAAACAGTCCTTGACGTGACGTCGTGCATCCTCTTCAATGTCGGACACAGGGAACTCATTCTTAAAGCGACTGACCTTGAAGTAAGTCTTCAGCTCAGTCACGCATTCGACGGATGCATCGATCAAGATCCGTGCACGTTTTTAGTGCCGGGAAAGAGGATTTTTGAACTCGTCAAAGAACTCGACGATACCATTGAATGTGGCCTTGACGGTCAACAATTGACGATGAGAGCAGGAGGTGTGAACTTGTCGCTCAATGTCAAGGACGCCGACGAATTTCCACCCTTTCCCGAACGCATAGAAAATCTCATGCAGTTCGATGCAGCCTACTTTTTGGATCTTCTTCACAACGTTGCATTTCTTATTCCTCAAAGCAATGCAAATCCCGCACTCAATGGTCTCCTTTTTGAAATCTCAAGCACGGGACTTGTTCTTACGGCAACCGATGGCCACTGCCTCGTGCAAGTTTCAACACCGCGTTGTGTTCTTGACGAACAGCGCTCGTGGCTCTTGCCTCGGCGTGCTGTTTTTGAAATACGGAAACTCATTGAGAGCTTGCCAGAACCAACCATCTTTGTTGGCACATGCGGTAATCAGCTCGTCTTTTCCGGCTCAACGTTCAATTTTTTCACACGTCTTTTGGCCGATCCGTTTCCGAGCTATCGAGCTATACTTGCGCACAACGATTTCGTTTCTGCTTCCGTTGAGCGCGCACCGTTTGTTAAAGCGTTGCGTCGATCGGCATGTCTTCTGGCAAACCAGTTTGTTGCAACGCAGTTTGACTTTAGGGAAAACAACGTGAAAGTCGCCATGAACAACAAGGAGGTTGGTACCCTTGAGGAAGAAGTGGCCCTGGAACACTTTGGGGGGAGCCCTCTGGGCATGCGTTTTTATGCGCCGTATCTCCTCAACGGCCTTCAGGCCTTTTCCGGCGACAGTGTTTCGTTTTTTCTCAAGGGGCAACTCAATCCCATAATTTTTGAGGAGACACGCGATGACGCGCGCCTCACGTACCTTGTCATGCCCGTTTCGGCACCACATTCGGCCTCGTAACAAATAAGGGGGAACGAGGACGTGCAGGTACGCGCCTTAGAACTCAAAAATTTCCGCTGTTTCGGCCACGCGTCTCTTTCTTTTGAAGGTCCGTGTGTCCTCATTGAAGGTGCCAACGGATGTGGAAAGACGTCACTCCTTGAGGCTCTTCACTACGGTTGCTACCTGCGCTCGTTCAGAACGTACAACCCCCATCATCTCATACGACATAACGACGAGTCGTTTTTCATTAAAGTTACCGTCGCAGGCTCCACTACGTCGACAAGCGACGGCGGAGTGGCAACCGAAGATGTTATTCAGGTGGGCTTTTCCGGAAAGCGCCGCCTCGTGCGGCTTAACGAAAAATCGGTGTGCTCGTATAAAGAGCTCATGGACGCGTATCGCGTTGTGACAACAACTGAGGACGATCTCGGCCTCATCAGTGGCGCCCCTGAGGTACGACGCGCTTTTCTTGATCAAGCTCTCGTTCTTACATGTCCCGGTTTCATCAAAGTGCTTACCGAATATCGAAAAATAATGGGCCACCGTACGCATCTCATAATAACAAGGGCCGGCAATGAAGACGTCTATCGCCTGTGGACCGAGCAATTGTGGAACAAGAGCCTCGTAATAGCGCAGGAGCGTACTCGTTTTCTTAGCCACATTGCAGAGCACGCCAACACCATCATGCGCACCACCTTCGGTGGCGACGGCGAGCTGAGCTTCGCTTACAATGCTAAACTCAATCTCGACGCTCCAACCTTTGATGATTGGTACTCACACCACCGGAACCTTTATCGTGACGAGCTTGCTCGCGGTCGTTCAATATTCGGCGCCCACCTTGATGATTTTTCCATAAATTTTCACGGTGCCCCCGCACGCCTTTATGCCTCACGAGGCCAGCAGAAACTTTTGGCGCTTCTTGTTAAGATGGCGCAGGCCAATAAGCTTGCTCAGCAGCGCGGCCGTGTCGTCATGCTTATCGATGACTTCATGACTGACTTTGACGAAGAAAGAGCCAACGCTTGCTTTAAAGCTCTCGCAGTACTCGGTTGTCAGCTCATAATAACGTCGCCCAGGCGTGGCCACGCCTCTGTTAACGAAATAATGGGCACAGCGATGCAGCGTATATCTCTACCATGTTAACTGACATACTGAAACTACGTTGTCATCACGGGACCTTTTTTTGTTTTTCTCATCTTGACAAGCATAAAAATATATCTACACTATCTGATAACAAGATTGGTGTGATACTTGAAATATGCCTGGATTTTTTTAAAAGAACTTGACATGCGTATTATTTGAGGTATCATAGATTCTGTCTTAAAGAATTTGCTCCCCATAAAGGGAGTCTTGCTTAGGCTTCATTACTACTCTCCTTTTTTCCATCGCATTGATTTCGGTCAATGCGGTGGTTTTTTTTAGACCTTTTAAGCGGTTTAACTCTTGAGGTCCTCAATATTCATGTTTGCAAATTATTGTTATTTTTTAATGAATTCTATAGAATTATTTACACATAATTAAAAAAGGGAGGATCGTCATGAAAAGGTTTTTGTTCGTCGTGCTGTGTCTCGGTTTTATGTCTCAGACCGCTTACGGTACCAGAGATCATCTTGACATCGTCATGCTCCTTGATCATTTTCCCTCAGGGGGGGATTTTTTGCTGTGCCGTGCAGGAAAACTTGGAATTAAAAATGACAACGGCACAGAGGATACCGCCCTTATAACTCTCCATCTCATACATGCTCTTGAAAAAAAACTGGCTGTCATCGTAAGCGACCACTTTGTTAAAAACCTTATGTTCTTCAAATCCGAGCGGTGTTTTGATGAGGACGCAACGCGTGGTTTGTCCGAAAAGTATGCCAAATATGTAAAAGAACTATTGGCAATACCCCTTGACGCTAACGAAGAAAGACTTCATAGAGCAAACTTTACCGATTATTTTATACACGAGTATAACGTATACGTATACAGAGATATTTTGATGTCAAGCCATGTGCCTTACGTACTTTTAATACCCGATGGTTACGTACCACATGACTACGGGCTCGCCGTGCCAAATTCTCAATGGGTACCTGTAAAAAAGTATGACGTGCGACGCTCTCTTATGAATCTTTATAATTCCGAGGAAAGCCTCTCAGAATCACTTTATAAGCTTCCTGACATACAGCCTCTCGAGAGCTTATTTGAAAAAAATAGTGAACATCCAGTAAAAAAACGTATTTTCCTTGCAGGCCACGGCCAACCACAGGGTGGCGGTGTTTACAAAGAGGGGGTAATTGCCGGCCTTGAGCTTTCAGCCTTTCGAAAGTTTCTTGTCATGGCACATACCATTAATACCCAGTTTTTGTTTATCCGTAGCTGCTACGCTGGTGATACGGTCATGAACGCCCTTGAAAAAGAGCAGGATATTTTCGGTGGTTCATTTACAAAGAAGTTTTTTGACAGTACGGCGTTGCCCCTCACGTTTATCATTGCAGTCGGATCTATCGGCAACCTCCCTTCTTCCGGAACAGTAAACCCAGCGGGAAATAGAGGCCTTAAGCCAACTGACCTTGGTGCGTTTTTCGACAAACTTAACGAGTACTTCAGGGGAGCCAGCACATTAAAAGATGTCATAGGCACCGTGAATGGCGAAGCCCTGGTTAATGCAACCTTGGTGAAATACCCCGGCGATCAGAATTTTTTTAGAGTTGCTGATGTTGGCCGGGATACGCTTGTACTTACCTTCGCATGGCAACAAGCAAAGAAAATGGAAAAAGGACGTTATGCTATCGATGATAAAAAAGCCATCCTCGTGTATCCGCCTATCGTTGAGGTGCCACTTGAAACGAGAAGGGATAAACCTGTATGCATCAACTCGATGATGCACGGCGACGCAGAACACATCCTTGAAGCCTTTTATGCTCCTCATATGCTCCTCAATGATGTGGCTGCAAGCTTCGGTGGTCTTCTTCCAGCGCGGAGGGTTGCGTATTTCTTGAAAAATGTGCGGTGTATTCTGCCGGAATCGATTTCCCAACAAGTACGTGCCAGTGCTCAAGGAGAAGGTGCTGAAGGACATCGTCAGATAACACCCCTTGTTCCCCGTTCACTTTACGTTGCATACGACTGCAGCAAGCGTGTCAACGAAGACATTAGTACGGGGGGCTCAACAGGTGCAACAGATGTTGATTTATACGCCCTTCTTTTTTGCAAAGACCCGTCAGGAAACATTGTGGCTTTTTCGGCATCTCCACGGGCCGGGTCAGCAAGCGCGCCATCGGCAGATTTTTTCAAACTTCATGTGAATGCTCTTCGCACAGGTCTCTTTGGCCGTCACGATCAAGACGTGACCCCCTTTCTCTTTGAGGATCAAACAACAGTGTTTGCAGTCGCTGATGCCATTAATTCACAGGTCATATGGTCCCACTACGATTCATGGGATGTATCACGTATGCGCGAAGGAGATGTTGCCGAAATTACACGTCTCAAGGACACTCTGGTAGCGCTCTACTACAAAGTTATGCCGTCCGCGAAGGCGCTTATGTTCGCTTCAGGTGGGCAGCAGGATGATCTCATGCTCGGACATGCCGCTGTTGATGGCATTTTTAACTCTCTCATCGGGCGCTAATTGCCACTTAAAGAGTCTTATTACATTGGCGCATTCTCTTGGAATGCGCACCAAAATTGCCGGGCACGGTTAACCGTGCCCGGGTTTTTCTTCACCATACATTGTTTTATCTTCGTCGCCAGGTTGGCCCCACAATGGACAGACTCATCCAGCGTTGCTGATCTCTCAGGACTTTCTCTGACGTTTTTTTGACCGCTTCAGTTTCTTGAGGCCACTGCAATGTTTTCTCGAGGTTGTTTTCTTTTACAGCACCTCTAGCAATTGTCTCGATGGCATCAAGTAATTCTACGTATCTTTTGTTCAAACTCTCCTTAATTTTTTCGGCCCTTGCGCCGGGGGTAACGACGCTCGCAAGAGTTCTTGCCACCGATGAAGAAATTGCCTCGTAAAAAATAAATTTGAGAGCTCCCTTTATCTGTCCTTTGTACGTTTGATAGAGAGGATCTTTGGATACGGGATTAAAAGAAGGCTCATATGAGACCACGCCACGTGTGCCTAAGCCGGTCATTTCTGCGACACCGTTGGCAGTCATGTGTGCTAACCACACGAGAATCTTCTTCTTATCATCTTTTTTGATGAAATTCGTGAGGAAGAAATAGTCACACCAGCCTGCAACCGTCCTATCAAAATCGGAAGGTTGCTCACGGCTCACCTCGGACGGAGCCAACGAAAAAATGCCTGCGATGAGTTTCTTGGCCTCATTCAGCCAACCGATTTTTTCAAGGGCTTCGCCAATCTCCTTGGATGCATGTTCTACGTCTTTTTTTGTTTTGTCTATCACGCTTTTAAAAGAAAACTGCTGCCTGGCCATGCCCATAGGCGATACATCGAGTACTCTGTGAAATAGAAAGGCGAACGCTTTCATCGCTTCTTTGCCGTACAAAAGTTTTCTTTTTAAATCGTCGACGGGAGTGGACCCGACCATATCCAGAAGTGTGTTGGCGGCTTTATCTTTGTAGAGACCCTCTTTGGGAAATACGTTGATGTCCTTGATGAGCATGGAATCCCCGCGCTTCATTTCATCAAGATTTTGTCTGAATTTCTCGATATTCTTCTGCAACCACAGGAGGGCATTTTTTATGTCATTTTCTTTCTGTGTACCCGTGAAGATTTTATACTCACACCACCCTTCAGCCTTTTTTTCATCATCGGAGAACGTTATTGCGTTGGCGGCTTGCGATTCACGCACGTTGAAGGCGCACAAAAACGCCAGGAACGTTAGGAAGAAGCCCGCTGTTACGTGTTGATTGTGTACCGAAAGTTCCATTTACTAACTCCTTATACTTGGAGAGAAAGATTGGCAGGGATTTTAAGCTTCTCCAAAAGAGCTGCTTTCTTATTCTCGACATCTTTTCTTAGAAAGATACTTGAGATCTGTTCGATGTTATTGTCCCAGTCATATGCATCGCAGAGCGCAGTGATGATTTCTGTATACTTGATGCCGAAGTTCTTCTTCGCTTGTTCAGTGAGCACATCACTAATAATAATATCAGCAAGAGCCCATATAATGGCCATCTTTGCTTTATCACCGTACGCAAGTACTTCCTCGGTGACCAAAACCCCTTCATGTTTTATATACCAAGGTATAGAGTACTGCCACCAATGAGTACCGTCATAACCTTTATCTTCGGGCCGACTCAACTGGGCTAGCTTGACGACCGCCGAGTTATCATCAACCGTGTTGATGTTCATTATCTTGAATGGAACCGTGGGATTTTTTTCGAACTTTTCGGCGCATTTGAGTACATTATTTGCCAACCAAACGAGTGCCTTGTAGCGGTTAACTTTAGTTGTCCACACGTTACCCACTCTTATGTATTCATAAGCAGCTTTGGCGTCATTCAAAACTTCATCGTTTATGACACAGTCTTTGACAAAACACTCAGCAAGGTTATTTTGCGCAGCGGGTAGGTCGTTTATGACGGCAACCCCCATCACGGTCAAAAGAACAAAAGAGTAAACACTACGCGCATGAGCAACTTTATACAACCCTGTTAACGTTTCCATGACACAACCTCTTTTTAGATTTTGAACAGAACGACCGGTCCCGTCTTTCTCGAGAATGAACTCAAGACCGAAATTAAAACCGTGTGCTACTTTACTCGCCCCTCCATTTCTGCGAAATTGTTAAAAAATATTATTTAAAAACAATAAAAAATTTATAACATGAATAAATAATCGCACGTCACACCCAGGATACTGAAGTGGCGCATGCAAAGTCAAGAGTTTTTTCTTTTCCGCGCATGAGAGTATAAACCTTGCGTGAAACTTCAGGTGCGACGCGGTAATTTCGGATCAATAAGATTTTGCGATAAGGACATCGGCGATACTTGGCTCATCGCACATAAGGCACGATGCAAACGTTCGATTTTCAAGGAGACAACGGATTGACGCGTGCCCTTCTTTGATCTTATTTTCACAGGCAGGACTTCCGCACCAGCCCGTTTGAAAGAACCCACCACGCTCTTCGAGTCTCTGGGTAAAATGTGCAAACTTAGTTTCCTTGTACCAGAGGGAAAGCATGGTTGCGCGGGCCTTTTCAAGAAGTATCTTTTGTATGTCATCAAGCATAGAGACGATTACACCAGGAAGTTCGGCCAGAGCAATGGTTTGTTTGCTGAGTGTCGGACGGTCGACGACGGTGGCCTGCCTATTGTGTACATCGCGTGGCCCTATTTCAACGCGCACGGGAACGCCTTTGAGTTCCCAGTGATAGAATTTTGACCCCGGGGTTTTGGATGTGTCTTCATCAAGAAAGACGCGCACGTGCTTGCGCGCAAGTTCCACAGCACATGCACGTGCCGCGCCAATAACGGCTTCATTGTCGGCGCCCTCTTTTGTGATAGGAATGATAACGGCCTGAATCGGTGCTACGCGCGGCGGTATAATGAGACCACGATCGTCGCCGTGCATCATAACAAGGGCTCCTATGAGCCGGGTTGTTGCCCCCCAACTTGTTAAGTAAGGATAATCAACATTGCCGTTGCTATCCTGGTATTTCATCTCAAAGGCGCGCGCAAAATCGCGGGATATAAGGTGTGACGTGGCACTTTGAACCGCCCTTCCGTCGGGCATAAGGGCTTCGATGGTGTAGGTTTTGTCAGCACCGGGAAATTTTTCTCCAGCGGACTTTTGTCCGGCAACGACCGGCAGGGCAAGAAATTCCGTAGAAAATTGACGGTACTGCTCGAGCATCATGAGCACTTCAGCTTCGGCTTCTTCGAGCGTTTGGTGAGCAGTATGACCCTCCTGCCAAAAAAACTCCGTTGTTCGCAGGAACGCTCTCGGCCGCATCTCCCAGCGGACAACGTTAGCCCATTGATTAATTTTAAGGGGAAGGTCGCGCCACGATTTTATCCATCGGGCGAACATGAAGTGAATGATAGTCTCGGAAGTCGGCCGCACGACGAGCGGCTCATCGAGCTCTTTGCCGCCGGCATGGGTTACGACGGCAAGTTCGGGTGAGAACCCTTCAACGTGCTCGGCCTCTCTCTTGAGAAAGGACTCGGGAATGAGGAGCGGAAATGACGCATTTTCATGGCCCGTTGCCTTGATGCGCCGGTCAAGTTCGTGCTGCATGAGCTCCCAGATGGCGTACCCGTAAGGGCGGATGACAAAACATCCGCGCACGGGCGCCTGATCGACAAGCTCTGCTTGATAAATGACCTCTTGGTACCAGTCAGCAAAATGGGTGGCGCGCGATGGCAATTTCGTCATAATACGATCTTTACTTTCTTGAGTGTGTTCAAAAGTTTTGTTTCCCAACGTGACGGAAACATCATGTTTAACTATATCACAGATGTTCGTCCTGTGAATGGATCGAACGACCCGCGCCCTGCGATGGGTACCCGATGCCTGCCCAACATTCTTGGCTTATATCGTTGAGAAGGGTGTCGGCAATGGACACCTTCTGCCTGCATGCATACGCTTTCGCCTTCATGACTCCTGCAAGCAACGTTTCCGTCGTTGATGGTGCACATTCCTGGCATCGCAGCATAAGCATCGTGCTCACGATCCACGCGTCAAGGTCTTGCTGAGGACGCTGGAAAAAGTTTATTCCACCATCACAGGACGTTGGCATCGGAGCTCCGTATGTTTGATTGCATGCTTTGTAGGTGCACAATGATGCTCCAGAACTAGCGGGAAAGGAAATTCCTAGCCACGTGATAAAGCCACTTTGTTTGCATAAGTCAAATGCCTCTTGAGCCCGCATGAGCCTTGTTGAGTGAATCTATGACGTTGAGTGTATCATTGTGTGGGTACTCAAAAAAATCGACCTGGACGAAGTTGGGGATGTGGCCGGTCATTTTTTCAAGACGTGTGAGACGGCGTTTGATGATACGGGCGCGATTTGCACGGCGTGCCTGGCTCACACTGCCGCCTACGCACGGCGTAATGAAGTGGTAAACTATAAAAAGTTTATTGCGTGGATCGACGTTACGAGTTTCGTAGGCCTCCTTCCCGCGGTTTGGCACGCGGTCGTTGTTGAAATCGCGAATATTTCTGAAGGTAAACTGCGTATCCCAGGCGTAGTCCCACAGGGGGTGAAGCCACGGATATAAACTGTACGAACGCTCATCCTGGGTTGCTACGAAGGTGACGAGCCTCTTTCCCGTTATGATCATTGTTGAGAGAGTCGGCCATGCCTTCTCCTTATCTTGGACATGTGCATATGATCTGAGGCCACTGAGTTCAAGGGCCTCGTTTATGATTGCCAAATTGTCGGTGAAGTCCTCAAGGATGAGGGTGACAACTGCTTCGAGGTGTACATCGAGGAAGCTTTTGATCTCGTCGCACACGTCCTGCAAAGGACGACTCGCCGGATCAAAAAGGTAGTGAGGAAACTGAATGATGCCCTGCTCGTTATCACAGTGACCGTAAGAAAGATCGATGGCTTTGCGGATCGCTTCAACGAGGGGATCAAAATTTTCTATGAGCTTTGCCACGCGATGCCGTAAAATACGTGGAATTTTGCAGATGAGCTCATCCTGAAAGGCGCGATGCAGCAGGGTTTTGCTCATGCCATGGCAGGCGTAGGCACTACGTTTGCCATGGCGATCGATGCCATACCACACTGGTATTTTAACGGCTCGAATGCCAGCCTCTAGCTGTTCCTTGAGGGGAACGTCTTGATTGCTCACGAATGATTTTTTATGAGATTGGCCGTTGTGCGACGTTGCAAAACAGACCTCATTGTAGCGTTTATGACCCCACGCACGGTTTACTTCATCGGCTATCCTGGCGTGTACACATCGGCACGTCAGCGTTAGCACTGCACACTGAACAAGCATACGGGCGAGGTTGTTCATAACGTCTTCCTCTTGTGCTTTCTTTGTGCCCAGTACGGAAAGCTCTCGAGAGACGAGCTCTCTTGTAAATTAATTCAATTTGATTATATAATCTTCTGTTGTTATTTTTCAATGTTATTTCCGAAGTTATTTCCGGATTTCTGATAGCCGTGTTTTGGTTGTATCGAGCTCGGCTGATTTTTTGATGTCTTCGTGGTCGTTTTTTACAATTTTATGGGCATTTTTTACACTTGTTTCAGATTGGTGTGGACTTTACATGCAAAAGCGGTGCATCCCTGTACATTATGAAGAACTACGTTGTCCTCACGGTGACAGTTTTTGTTTTTTATCTTTCGACAGGTGTTGTTCCATCAGCTTGCGAAGTTGTTCCTCAGTACCTTTATCCCGTGGCAACAGTCGATGGTACTGACTCATTCTTCGTGGTGTGCCAATGGTCTCTTGACAGGCTCGAGCTCTACGAGTGGTCTCTTGCAAAAAATATCGGGACCAAAGTTATTCCGACGATGTACACGCCAGCTGCCGTACGTATCTTGAGCGACGGCAGTGGTGTGGGATTTGTCGACAACGGCCGTATTCGCATAAAGCATTTCAATGTCAGGTCTGTAAAAACTATCGACATATACGAACCCATCTACGACATTGAATGTGTCGAATGGTTGGATGCAAGGAACTGCTATTTTCATGCGCAGTGCGATGGTCGCTGGGGGGTTTATGGGCTTGATCTTGAAGGACATCTTGCGAAACTTGTGGAGACATCAAACTCCATCGACTACTTCTACCCCTACCTTGTGGGTGACAACATTTTTTGCATCGAACGTGCGAGGTCCGATGACTACTCCTTCAACTATCGTATTGTGGGATGGAACTACGATTGCCAAAGACAGTTAGCAACAAAGAGATTTATCATCGCCGATTTTGGACACAGATACATACTTTTACTTCACATGAGCTCACCGTGCCGTGGCTGGGTTCTTGAGAGTCGAGGGTTTCGTGGCAATGATCACGAATTCCTGGATTTTGCTTTCAACGAGGTGTTTTCCAACGGAGGGGTCTGGAAGACGGAGAAACTTTTTGAGTTCACTCTTCCGTCGTCACTTGTTAGTCACAGCGCTCAGGGACTCTATGAATCTCTTTTGCCCATCGTGCCTCGCCTTATCGGTGACTCATTTTACTATGCATCGTGTCTTTCTGGTTCCACACTAAATGTGTACAGTTACGAGCGTGCGACGGGGCATGCGCAGCGCTGCCTGGCCATTGTTGGGCAACACGTCTTTCCACCCATTCTTGTTGGCTCGCTTCTCGTATACGGAGGGAGTGGCGCGCGGCTTCAGACTCAGAACTATTGTCGGTCTTGGCAAACCGATGGTGCAACAAGTAGAGCTACTCAAAAATAATAGGACGACAGTCGCCGACAAGAGAAGAAAAATGAAGGGGGGGGTGGTTTTGTTTGGTTCCTTAATAATTTTTTTTGTTTGGAGGTCGTGTGAGATTGGTTTTAGGGGGGATTGAGAAGGGGGGCTGGGAGAGCGTAAAGAGGGGATAACAAATTATGCGACTCTCCCCTTTCAGCCTTCCCCTTTCTTCCTTTCTCTCCTCGTCGTTTACGACGACGCCCCTTAGCTTTATGGCTTTGTGCTTCTTGTTTTTACATAATAACCATTATCAGACTTTGTCAGGAGAAAATGACTTATCATTTTGTCATTTGCTGACTTCCTGCAACCTCCTTGGCTTGCGCTTCAATGCATTTCCACACAGCATCATCACTTAATAGTTCTAACGACGTCTTCTCAATCGGACCGGGTTCTGTTATATAATAAAATTTATCTTCTTTACTTATTTCTTTCTTGTTTATAATGCCTTTGTTAACCCACTTATAATAGGTGGTTCTTCCTGAGGCCTCGTCAAGATCCCATTCTCTAGCAAATTTCGTTGGAATAAATACATAAAAAAATTCCTCCTTGCTACCCTTGTTATACTTTATCTCTTCGAATTGCCCTTCCTGCAACAGCCCTTTCTCACGCCAGCTTGAGCTAAAATTATCTTTACCGGCAATCTTCCACTCACCATAAAATGGCGGCGAATTCAAAACATAAAGTTTACTCATAAGCACAGAAAGGCTGTTATTTACCGAATTCCAAGAAGCTATAACAAGAGGAACGTTTTCAGCAAGAGGACGGTTATTTACCGAATTCCAAGAAGCTATAACAAGAGGAACGTTTTCAGCACCAACGCGTTGTGCAGCAACATCAATCCCATCACGATAGCACCTCAAGAAATCAAAGTCATCTTTATTGACAGACCTAAATTCAACTTCGTCTTCCGACTTCTCCATAGCACTTATTTTATCCAGCTCGATCCACTTATAGTCACCTTGAAGCATACGCACGCTGGGTTCTTCCGAGTTCTCCACAGCATCGGAATGAGCATAATCATAAAGAAGTCCCGCTCTAACAAAATTTACTGGCACGAGCACAGATGCGTTTCTGTTACACCCGGTGGGAGCATCAAGGCTGATAAGGACGTCTTCCGGGAGCTTTTCTTTGTCTTGCAAGGTCTTCAGGCGTCCTTTGCTTAAAACAGTCCAACGGTCCGTAGGAAAGATAGCCTGACTATACATAAGGACATAAGTTTTAGAATTAACCTTATTATAGGAAGCTACAACAGTCTTCGGACCAGCTACTAGCCTCTTAAAATTCGCAAATTTACTCCCGTCACTCACGATGGACTTGAGAAGATTGTAGGAATCAGTGTCTATTGTGTATTTACTCGTCTCCGTTAAACTTGAACACACTCTCTCGTTTTGCAGCCGTAATATCCTCCTCGCTGAGCCAGTAATAATCAGAGGCAACAACTTTTTTGCTGTGACCTTTGTTAAGCGCCTCAGCAGTTTTATAAAGCTTGGATGCTGATGAGTCGCCCTGTGTCGGCACACTCGCAATGATACGGTCAAAAACACCACTTACTTCTCTGGGCTTTAACGACAATTCCTCCGAAAGACTTCTCCACGACTCACCACCAACAAGCTTTAAAGTTTCTTTTTCCAGCATCTTCTCCATGAGTATGCTGATGAGGCCGGTATCATCAGAAAAAGTGGCTACAATAGTAGTGATAGGACCAGATTCCTTCGCCGCCGGACCTTGAGCAGAAGACTGTGTTTGACTTTCTAACAACAACTGATTCCTCTCCTCTTCGTTGTTCTGTCTCTGCACCACTTCGTTTATATCCTGCTGCGCACCACCAAGCCCAGTAAAAAGTCCCATTGCAAGAGCCGCAAAAAACACAAAAACACCGCTCACCGATCCACGCCTTGTATTCATGGTATTCTTCACGATAACACCTCAGGTCTTTAGAACTCATCATTCGCACCACAGACTCATCGCACCATGGCGTGATTCCACACAACTATCACATTAATTTACAAATAATCACCTCCTTGTTGAGCCCTAGCTGATTGCCTTCGACCACCATCATGGTGACCCCCCCCAACCTTACCGCGCCCCTGGGACTCCACGATATCCATATGCCCCCACCACGCCACGGCCAGAAGGTCCTTCGCCAAAGAACCCCGGCGGTGGCGGTGGCGGTGTAAGTTTGCCATGATGTATCCATTGCCACGGCTGACCTCCACCCTGCCGCGGACACTGAGGACCAACGCACTTTTTCATCGGCTGCAGAGGACGATGCTCGTGCCAAACGCCCGGAATACCAGCAGGGCGGCCATGGCCTGCCCTAAAACCGGGCTCGGGTTGATGACGTTGATGACCACGATGCAACCCGCCGCCGGAAAACCGGGGCGACGACGGTGGCGGTGGCGGAGGAGGCGGCTGACCAAAACGGTGATGCCAACCACGCTCGACTGGTATCTTAGCACCCGTAGGTTGCTGATGTTTACTGCCGCCCTTCACACCACGCCCGGCCTTTGTAGTTGCAGCCGCCACGAGACCACCGCAGAAACACGCTGCAGTCAAAATAAAACTCGTACAACCCAGCCTTTTTATGAACTTATTCATAAGAGAACCTCCATTTGAAAAAGACAACCTCCGACGTTCACCAAAGGAGCGATCCAACGGCACCATGCGGCACGTTCACGGCACCGCCGGCGCCACACCACCTTTACCCATCCATCACACATACCCCAACCACAACCTACCCCACCTACGCAACGGGTCTCCCCTTTGTTCATCTCGACTTAAGTGCCAGTGATCTGTCGCCGCTCGTTGCTATTTCTTCTCAACTCCCTACTGATCGTTGATGGCGCTCTTTCCAGACTTCGAGCTATGAAGCGAGCTGATTGGCCACTGTTGTGAACTTCAAAAATCTTTGCTCTTTCTGCCTGCGAAATTTGTGTATACTTTCTCATGCAACACCTTTTTCCTGTTGGATTTTTTGCATATAAAATAATTATATAACAGGATAGGTGTTGCACTTCAACTTAGTCTATGCACTCCGCTCACTCATTATTCATATTTTAAATAAAATGAAGGGCGAAAATCAATAGATTGCTATATTTGAAACAAAAAACCTTCGCTCAGCGAGCCCACCGACAATGCCAAACTTTAGGTTGTTGCGCACGAGACAGTGGTGCGCGGCACCTTGGTGCGCGACACCTTTGAGGCCTCGCCAGACGTTAGTTCGGCAAGCATGGTCTGGACCGTATGCTTGACATCCTTGGCACAAGGCATGATGAGCATTGCTTCAAGGACCTTTCGTGCCTCATCTGGAGTGCCAAGTTCGATAAAACAGTCGGCCATGCTGATGCCCACCATCGGCGACATACGCACATCGAGACGCCTGAAACATGCGATGGCCTTGGCATGTTCCCCAAGTTTGCGAAACGTTTCACCGAGATTGAACGTTGCACGTGCGTTGTGAGGATCGTGTTCCAAGGCGCACTCGTATGACGCTACGGCTTTGGTGTAGTCGCCGAACGCGTGGTAAACATTGCCAAGATTTGCATGTGCCACTGCCGATCCCGGTGCAATGTCAACAAGTTTGCTGAAAGCTAAAATTGCATCTTTGAAAAATTTATTTTGAAAGGCGTACTGACCGTAAGCGGTAAACCCGAACTCATTGTCAAGATCGGCGCGGGTGCAGGCATTTTTGAAATCGGCAAGTGCAAGTTCCTTTTTGTCCTGCTGGGCGTACAAACGAGCACGGTTGAAATAGGCCTTCCCATAACTCGGTCTCAGTTTGATGGCAACGTTAAGGCACTGCTCGGCCTTTTCATAATCTTTTTTGTGAAGATAGAACGCCGCGAGGTTATTGTACCCCTCGGGATAGTTGGGGCAGAGGCGGAGGCCTTCCTGCATTTCGATAATGGCGTTGTCAATCTCGCCCAGATATGCGTACACAACGGCAAGGTTGTTGTGCGGATCGGGGTAGTACTGGTCCATGGCGATGGCGCGCTGGTAGTAAGATATCGATTCTTTGTATTTTTGTAATTTTTGAGAGAGCTCGACGCCGTAATTGTTGTAAACACGCGCCTTGCCGGGAGCATTTTTAATCATGTTTGCCCAAAACTCAAGACCCGATCGCCACACAGTGTTGCGCTTCATTGTTGCCGCACCAAGAACAATGCCGAGAGCGGCAGTGAGTACCATAGACGTACCCGTGGAATTCCTCAGGAGCCGCACATTTGGCACGAACGATGCAAGAACGTTCACGCCGTATACAAGGGCAGCTGCGACAACGAAGAGCCAACCAATGGAAGCCGCGTACGTTTTGTAATCGACGATAAGTTCCGATGAAGGAATGATGGACGAGCGTGGTACAACACACACGAAAAACCATATAAGGCCGAAGGCAATGAGATCGATGGGATCGCGTCTCAGTCTATAACCGATAAAAAAGCCACAAGCAAGGAGGGCTAAAAAAGGAAAAAAACAGTCGGGAGCAAAAAATGAACGCGAAAGGACCCAGTCATATTCGACGCTTATATTAAAGGGCCACACGAATATAAAGAGGTAGTGAAGGACGACTTTGAATTCCGACATGAAGTATGTGAGTGGCTCTATGGCTTCAAGGGGCCTCTGCGTGATGACGTTGCCGATGTTATTATTGACCCGCCACTGCAACGTGAGCGCACGCACAAAGAAATCAGCACGCAAAAACCAAATATAAAGACCGGCAACGACGACACCATCACACAGATGAAAAAGCCAGCGACCCTTGAGCTCATTCCATGAACCTTGAGCAACAAAAAACCAGTCGACAAGCGCGACGATAAACGGCGCGACGATAAAAATCTCCTTCGAGCCGGTAGCAAGAGCGGCCAGAGCGAAGAAAAGAATCTTGAGAACGTAGCCAGCAAAAGCGCTTTGCGCGGTGTAGGCAAACACAAAGCAGAGTGACACGGCCATGATAAAAAGCGCCGCAACGCCTTCAAGTTTGCCCTGAATGACGTACGAAACCGTTTGAGTTTGAACAGGGTGGAGCATAAAGAGCGCGGCAGTGAGCGTGGCAATCGCAAGGGCGTTATCGCGGATGATTGAGCGTTTTTTGAGATTTCTCAGGGCATACACGCAAAAGAAAAACACGCATATACCCGTTGCGATGTGCACAACAATGTTACCTAGGCGGTAATTGAGAGGATCGAATCTCCCGATGCTATAGTGAAGAGCATTGAGCCATCGACCTATCCAGCGTGGTCCTGAAAAAAACATCCCCCAGAAATTGCTCGTGCGAATTTCGTAGAGTTTGCTGATGTTGGCGATGTCGTCAAACTGAAATTCATAGGCGCGTGAAGGATAATAAAAGAGAAGCGTCAGACACGCGAGAACGCTCGGTGGAATAACATACATAAACCACGGCAGAGCCTGACACGGTTCACAAACAACACTCACATCACCAACACCACGCACAGTCTTCACGCTTTTGGCCATCACGACTCCTTACACCTGGCACCTACGAGAGCACACTACCCCGGACGCCGCCGACAGCGCGTCTAAAGAGCGAGCGCGCGGTTCTTTCCGCACGCTCGCTTTCCACGATGATCCTCTTAATCACGTAACCACATAATCACGAATCACACACTCCCCACCGTACCTACCGCTGGGCACCGCCAAATGCCGCAAGAAACTTATTAAGTACGGCATTAAGGGAAGCCATAAAATCGCAAACGTCGGCAGCAGCTTTCTCGGGATCTTGGCGACTTTCCTGGGACAAAACATTGAAAGGCGCAACATCGCACGCAAGTTTCGTGCACGGGCCATCGAGTTTTTCGGCAAGATTCTCGATAAGCTGGTCGCGTTTTTCACGATCAAGAGCAGGATCAAAAATCTTCGGTGCCTCATCTTTTACAAGATCAACGGCCTGCTGGGCATCGAGAATGATAGAGCGCATAACAGACTTGCCGTTGTCGTCAAGACGTTCTGCCAATTCAGTACTGTAGACACCAACAAGTTGCTCAAAACTTTCTTGGAAGTTCTTGATTTTCTCCTTGCACGCTTTACTTTCACGCGCTTGCTTACTTGCGGTCATGATTCCTCGGTAAATCGCAAGCTTTTCGATAAGAAGCGCACGCTGCTCGGGCGTCAAAGAAAAGGGTGATTGATCGATCGACTCAGGCGGATTTTTATCGTCACACCGCAGTCCCGGACACACAAGAAATGCAGCGGCAAGGACGACTGACACTAACTTTTTCACGAAAACCCTCCCGACAAAAAATTGAAAAGATAACCATTCAACATCTACCAACTTTTTAAAAATTTTTCAACGGAAACACAGCACGTGATTGTTCCGGTCCAACCCCGACGAGCCCTTCCTGTACCTGCTAGGCTCAAATCCGACGGCATTTACACGACACTTTTCGCCATTGACATGTTCCAGCCAGAGGGCGTAAGATTGCAGGTATAAATGAACAGGTGAGATAGTCTGATTTTATACGCAGGAGGGGTCATGAAGTTTCTCGTCCGTTATTCAATGCAATCGCGCACCTGCAACGCCCGTCATCGCGCACCGGCACCATCTTTTTTTCGTGCATCGCTCGCCATCTTTTTCATGTTCACCGGCCCGACGGCAGCATTGGCCGTACCCGGTACTCCCCAACCGCCTCGTGAGCCGGCAGTTGTGAGCACCGCCAACAGTACCGGTATCGACGGCGTTGCCCGTGGTACACACCCGGCAGCGGCACGCCCGCATGTCCCCGACGGTTACACGCTCTTTAGCCACAGCGGCAACACAATAACACCAAAAGCTTGTTTTGAATGCCCTGCGACAGGGAGAACGCCCTATGCGGGCGGCACCAAAGGGAGGGTTGCACGCCCAACTCCCCTTGGATCCCCAAAGGCAATAACAGCAAGAGTCCTCTCTGAATGCACTATGATGGGGAGAACGCCCTATGCGGGCGACGGAATTAATGCCCTATGCGGGCGGCACCAAAGGGAGGGTTGCACGCCCAACCCCCCTCTGGACACCCAAGGGCGCCAACAGCCTGTTGGATCCTCTCCCGCGCGGT